>NZ_JBFAKB010000010.1:0-418413 GCF_040655495.1 Nonomuraea sp. NPDC050404 | reverse complement strand
CCGCTGGACCGCATCACCAGCCACACCCTGCGGAACGCGGCCGGCGGCCAGCTCTCCAAGATCACCTACGACTGGGACAAGAACGACAACCTGACCTCCAAGGTGACCGCCGGCACGGCCGGCGCGGGCACCAACGCCTACACCTACGACCGCTCCGACCGGATGACCTCCTGGACGGCTCCGGACGGCACCAAGGTCGACTACGAGTGGGACGACGCCGGCAACCGGGTCAAGGCCGGCGCCACCAGCTTCGCCTTCGACCAGCGCAACCGCCTGCTGTCCGGCGGCGGCACCGACTACACCTACACCCCGCGCGGCACGCTGGCCACCGAGACCACGGGCGGGGTGACCAAGCGGCTCACGTTCGACGCCTTCGACAACCTGGTCTCCGACGGGGACGCCACCTACACCTACGACAACCTGGGCCGGATCGCCTCCCGCACCCAGGCCGGGACCGAGGAACGCTTCGTCTACACCGGCCTGGAGAACGACATGGCCGCGGTCACCGACCCGGCGGGCACGGTCAAGGCCCGCTTCGGCCGCGACCCCGACGGCAACCTGGTCGGCCTGGACGAGGGCGGCGTCAAGCTCGGCATCCTGAACGACCAGCACGACGACGTGGTGGCCACCTTCTCCGGCGACGCGATCGTGGACTCCACCGCCTACAACCCGTTCGGCGAGGTCATCGCCAGCGGCGGCACCAAGCGACGGCTCGGCTACCAGGGCGAATACACCGACCCGGCCACCGGCAAGGTCAACATGGCCGCCCGCTGGTACATCCCGGGCACCGGCGGCTTCGCCTCCCGCGACGACATCAGCATCGACCCGTACCCCTCGATCAACCTCAACCGCTACACCTACGCCGGCGGCAACCCGCTGGCCTACACCGACCCGTCCGGCAACTGCCCGTTCTGCATCCCGATAGTGATCGCGGTGGTCCGGGTGGTGGCCCAGGTGGCGGTACGGGCTGCGGTCCGCGCGGCCCCGAAGGTCGCCCAGCAGGTCGTGAAACAGACGGCCCGGCAGGCCCCGAAGCAAGTGGCGAAGAAGACGACCCAGAAGACCGTCCAGCAGGCCGGCAAGAAGACCAAGCAGCAGGCAGGCAAGACGAACTCCAGGAAGGCGAAGGACGCCAAACGAAAGAAGGAAACCAAGCCGGCCAAGCGCGCCAAGAAGAAGCAGACAACCAAGAAGGCGAACAGCAGGGTCAAGCCCAAGAAGCCGATCAACCTGAGAGTCAAAACCCCCAAGGTCAAGGCTCCCAAAGCCGGCGCCAAGCCGAAGATTTCCAGACCCACAACCAGAACCCCCAAGGCCAAGAGTCCCAAGGTCAAGAAGACCAAGCCGAAGACGTCGCCCAGGTCAAAGACGTCAAAGAACAAGAAGTCGAACACCAACTCGACCCAGAAGAAGAACGAAACCGCGCAAGAAGACACCGAGGTCATCGACTTCGATGAGGCCGACATCGCGGACCTCTCTGACTTCGCGGTCGACCCCGACACCGACTTCGGCGACGGCAGCATGTGCCACAGCGTGCGCTCCTGCACCAAGGATGTGGTGGAGGGGATCGCCGACGAAATCGCCGACAAGGTAGTGGGCGACATCGTCGACAACGTCGTCCCCGAAGTCCCGCTCGACGCGCCGGGTTCAGACGTGACGGCAAGCTGCGCACGCCCCAGCAGCTTCGTCCCCGGCACTTTGGTCCTCATGGCGGACGGCTCCCGCAAGCCGATCGAGCAGATCGAGACAGGCGAGGAGGTCCTGGCCACAGACCCGTCCACCGGCCAGACCGGCGCCAGGTCGGTCACCACCCTGATCACCAGCGAGGGCCACAAGAACCTCGTCGACATCACGGTCACCGTGGACGGCAAACAGAGCGACGTCCTCACCGCGACCGACGAACACCCCTTCTGGGTCCCCAAGCGACAGGCCTGGGTGAACGCCGGCGACCTGCAGCCTGGCATGTGGCTGCGGACCGCGGCCGGGACTTATGTGCAGGTCAGCGCAATCGAACACCGGACGGCGACGCAGCGGGTCCACAACCTGACGGTCGAGGACTTCCATACCTACCATGTGGTAGCAGGCGGTCAGGCAGTCCTTGTTCATAATGAGAGTCCTGGCCGGTCGAACCCTGATGATGTTTGTTCAAGGGGGCCATACGCAGAGGAGTCGATTCCTGCTCGAAATAAGGGTAGGGATTGGACGCAAGACGAGATCGATCAGAACAACCGGAATGGTGACTACTTCGGGTGTCACACTTGTGGCACCCTGGATCCAGGAAACAAAAGAGGGACTTGGGTTAAGGATCATTGGCCGCCTAGCGAATGGATTCCTGATGGGATGAAGCAGCGGCTGTACCCGCAGTGTAGATCTTGCAGTTCCAAACAGGGAGGATGGGTTCGCCAGATAGCCCCGCTGATGAAAAGGACATACGATGCTTTCGAATGGTAGTAGCATGAAGTGGATCGAGACCACGGGTGGGCCATTCGCGCTCGTTGCGCTTGATGATGTTCCTCTCTGGACGGGGCATCGCGGCGACTACCAACGGGCTTGCGAAGTCGATGGGGTCACAGGGCTTGTCGGCTTCGGAGCCCCTGAACATCGACGAACGGCCCTCATCTTGTGGGACGAGCCCCTGCGGACCGCGTATCTGCCAGAGCATCAAGCCTTTGTGCAATGGATGTATGCGGACTCAGAAGGCGAGCTGCTCCAAATGGTGAATTCGCAAATTTCGTCGGCCATGTGGGAGGGCGGGCCGTCGATCGAGGTGCGCGGTAAAG
Organism: Nonomuraea sp. NPDC050404; assembly: GCF_040655495.1. Taxonomy (NCBI): domain Bacteria; kingdom Bacillati; phylum Actinomycetota; class Actinomycetes; order Streptosporangiales; family Streptosporangiaceae; genus Nonomuraea; species Nonomuraea sp. NPDC050404. The sequence continues at coordinate 415,633 of NZ_JBFAKB010000010.1, read as the reverse complement.
TGGTGCTGTTCGATGCGGCAATGCCCGGCGCAGAACTGACCTCAGGCGACTCTCTGGAAATCCAAATGCGGTGTGAAGTGTATCGAGTCCGGACTGCCGATATTGAGCCTGGGGGACGTCAGGCTGCGCGCGTTCATCAGCTCATTGCGGATAAATAAAGGTCCTGTCAACAGGCTGATTTGATGAGAATTCCGCCGATGGATGGAAAATTGCGGCGGGGGGCTTGGCGTCGGTATGGCGGCTAAAGGTTGGCGGATACTACCATGCGGGTTTGATTTTCTTGGCGGTTTTACGCCGATGCTGCGGGTGGTGCGGTAGGTAGTAGCCCGGCTTGTGTCGAACAAAATGGCCAAGGGTATCGCCAGGCCCAGTCGCTGTGCGGCGCTGCGGGTAGGACCTGGTTGATGAGCACCATGGTGGGTGACCAGTCCGTTTCATTCGCGGGCGCTACTCGTCAAGGGTACGCAGGTGGGCGATCAAGTGGTCAAGCTTGGAGCAGAGTATTCCGTTCGGGGCGGGATCGGAGATGCGCCATAAGTTCATCAATCGGGCCGCAAGATAGTGTTCGAGTCAAGCGGCGTGCGTGTCAGTGCCGCGCAAGATGTACAGGTCATCGCCGAATACGGCCGAGATCTGGAGTTACTCGCCCCGAGCTAGCACGTAGCGGGCGATAGCCTCCAGATGGAGACCTCACTGCGTTCAATCTGAGAAATTCGGCCCTTGGTCACGCCCATCAGGTCGGCGACCTCGGTCTGTGGCAGGCCCAGGGCTCTTGCGTCGTACTGCCATCGGTAGCCGTCGATGTAGACCTGATTGCGCCGCCCAGGCGCCACAACAGCGACTAAGTGTCTTTCCGGCTTTCCGGTTCCGCTGGGCCACGGGACCGGGCAACTTGGGCTCGCGTTACGGTGGCGCGCTGGTGATGGGTTCAGCGGTCGTTTCCTGGAGGGTCGCCAGCTGGAGTGCGCTGTGGATCTCCGGGGAGGGGTGGTGCGAAGGATGGCGTGAGGGAATTTCGGTCCTGTGTTGCTCATCCGCAAAAAACTGCCGTCTTTAAGGAGATCATGGCGGTCTATATTTTATCTAAATGATGGCTGTGATCTAGATCACACTATGAAGGCGGGAGGTCTGCTGCTAATTTTTTGATCGTTTGGACCTGGCGATCAGGAGGTTCTGGTGCATGGCCACGGGCCCTCCGGAGAAATTGTGGGGTGTTGGGGTTGAGGCATGATGATCCAGAGCTTCTTAGGATGCTGGATCGGGCCTGGGACGATGAGGCGGGGTTCCTTGGCCGCATGCGCGGTGGACAATTCGTTCAAGAGCTTGCTGACGCTTACATTGAGATGCTGGGCAGAGTCGATCCCGTTGAGGATGACTTTGTGAATTCGTCCTTCGTCAGGCTCCTCTGGTTCATGCCGGTCTTTATAGAATGGCAGGTCGAGAGGGTGGTCGAGGCAGGGGCGTCCCGTGAGAGTGTGGAGCGGGTTCTGGATCTCGCGACCACTCGGATCATGGATGTCTTGGGGGTTCCCTGAGTTCCGGCCGACCGGTATGTAATCCACTGGACGGTCATTGGCCGGAGGGTGGCGGGTGGGAGAACGGCGGTGGTACCGGGTCAGCGCAGCGGATGGCTTACCCAGACGTTTGGTTCGACGTAGACGGCGTGGTTGTGGGGGACGTCGCAGTGGACTGGGGTCAGGGCTCCTGGGACCTCCACCGGGCCCGTGCGGTCGAATGGTAGCTCCGTCCAGGTGCGCCACTTATGTCTGGCACAAGGCCTGGCGCACGGCAGGGGCCGGGGCGCTGGCGTCGAAAGGGCCGAGTGGGCAGCACCGCCGGCTGAACGCCGCCCCGACCTCCTGGGCGCCTTCCCTGGCACACACCGGCCTGATCGCGAAGCCGAGATCGGCATGACACCCGAAATTTCAACCTCTGTAGGTGGGTGGTCAGGCGGTCAAGCTTCGAGTCAAGCGGCGTGGGTGTCGGTGCCGCGCAGGATGTACAGGTCGTCGCCGAACACGGCCGAGATCTGGAGTTGGCCGCCGAGAGCCTGCACGTAGCGGGCGATGGCTTCCACGGTGGAGACCTCGCCGCGTTCGATCTGGGAGATGCGGCTCTTGGTCACGCCCATCAGGTCGGCGACCTCGGTCTGTGACAGGCCCAAACTCTTGCGCCGTTCGGCCAGCCGATGGCCGTCGATGTAGGCCTGATTGCGCCGCCGGGCCTCAGCCACGGCCTCCTCGCCGCCGGAGTTGGCCACGATGTCGGCGCGGACGTCGTTCCACTTCGGGAAACTCGTCATCGGTCCTTCTCCTCCGCCTCGTGTTCGATCAGGTATTTCGCGTACAGCTCTTCGGCGTACGGAATGGCCCGCCGATACCAGCCCGACCAGTCGCCGGACTTGTCACCGCCGACCAGCAAGATGGCCGACCGCCACGGATCGAACACGAACAAGATCCGGATCTCGGATCGACCCGCTGAGCCGGGACGAAGTTCCTTCAAGTTGCGGACCTGGGAGCCCTTCAACGTGTCGACCAAGGGGCGGCCCAGGGACGGACCGGCTGCTGCCAGTCGGTCAATGGCATCGACGACCTGCGCTCTGGACCGCTCATCCAGGGCGTTGATCCAGGTCAGGATCTCGTTGGTGACGCGGATCTCCCACTCCTCCACATCGCGAAGTGTAGCAAATCCTTTACTTCGATGGCGTCGGGTCAGCGCAGCGGATGGCTGACCCAGACGTTTGGTTCGACGTAGACGGCGTGGTTGTGGGGGACGTCGCAGTGGACTGGGGTCAGGGCTCCCGGGACCTCCACCGGGCCCGTGCGGTCGAATGGTAGCTCCGTCCAGGTGCGCCACTCCGCCAGCGTGCCTGCCACCACCATCGAGCGGGGTGCCACCTTGACGATTTTGCCGCCGGCTCGCACGTGCACGCGCAGCCAGGGGTCGTGGGGTAGGCCGTCGGGGCGGGTGCGGGAGGCGTACTCGTGCATGGGGGTGTGGGGTTCGAGGTGTTTGGCGGTGGGGCGTACGGGGGCGAAGAGTTCGTGGTGGCCGAGGTGGGCGGCTTGGGCGCGCATGGCGGTCAGCATTAGGGAGGACAGGCCCTTGCCCAGGAGGTCGCGGCGGATGGTGATTTCCAGGGCGGAGATGGCGTCGGTGGGGAGGTTGCGTTCGCGGGCCAGGGTGCCGGAGCGGATTGCGCCGTCCCAGCCGTCGTCGGGCAGGTCGGCGCCGCCCCGGATGAAGGGGATCATGCAGGCCCGCGCCACCAGGCGTCCCGGCTCGGTGTCGTCGTCGGCCACGAGCACGTACTCGCTGTAGAGCGTGGTGGCATGGCCGTAGAACAGGTCCGCGATCGGGTCGTGGAGCATGAACGGGTGCCAGGTGTGGTCCATGTCCCACAACGACGCGGCGAATTCCGGGCGTTCGGCGAGCGTGGTGATCTGGAGCGCCATGCCGATTATCCTGCACTCCGGTTGGCGTCTGGCGCGTGCCATTTATTGGGCGCTACCGTCGGCGCCATGACAGAACTTGATGCCAGGCTGCGAGCCGTCACCGATCTGATCGTGGCCGAGGCGCGCGAGGCCGGTGGCAGGCACGAGTACGACGGTCGGATCCAGGATTTGTCGCCCGGCGGTGTACGGGCCGGGCTGGCGCGGCTCGGTCAGGGGGCGGCGCCCGTGGACGCGTATGACGCCAGGCATCTGCAGGTGTTCGAGGAGAGTCTGCGCACCCAGTTCGGGGAGCTGGAGTTGCATCGCAAGAACCCGCTCGTTCACCTGTCCAATCTTGATCTGGCCTGCTACGACCGCGACTACGGGCCCGAGGAGGAGCGTGCCGCGGCGAAGGCCGCGCATCTCGCGCGCTGGCCCGAGGCCGTGGACCAGGCCGTTGCGGCGCTCGACCAGATGCCCGCCCCCGTGGCGAAGTCTCTGCTCGGTGCCGTTCGGGGTCTGTCGGCGGGGGTCACGGATGAGGCCGCGCTCAAGGCGCATGCCCGGCTTGTCGCCCATGTCGAGCGTGCCGCTGCGGAAGGTGACCCCGATGCCTCGCTTGGTGGTGACGCGCTGGCGAGGTTGATGGGTACCGCTGAAGGGCTGCCCGTGGACCTGGGCAGGCTGGCTGAGCGGGCCGATGCCGAGCGTGATCGGCTGATGGCGCTGCTCGCCGAGTCCTGCGCCAAGCTGGGGGAGAAGGACCGGGTGCCGCTCGATGTCGTACGCGAGCTGGTCAAGGATCATCCCGACGCCGACGGCGTGATCGAGGCCGCGCGGGCGGGCACCGAGAAGGCCATCGCGTTCACTCGCGAGAAGGATCTTGTGCCGTATCACGACGGCGAGTGTCTGGTCGGGCTGGCGCCTGAATCGCGGCGCTGGGCCATGGCCATGATGGCGTGGAACTCGCCGGGTGAGCCGGAAGGCCCGTCGTGGTACTACATCACGCCGCCCGATTCGTCCTGGCCTGTGCGGGATCAGGAGGAGTGGCTGGAGGTCTTCAGTCGTACGACACTGCCCGCCATCAACGTGCACGAGGTCGCCCCCGGGCACTTCTCGCACGCCAGGGCGCTGCGGCGGGCTCCGTCCGAGGTGCGCAGGCTGCTGCAGTCGGTGGCGTTCATCGAGGGCTGGGCGCACTACGCGGAAGAGTTGTGCGTCGAGGAGGGGTTCGAGGACGGTGATCCGCGCTTCGAGATCGGGGTGTGGGTGGAGGCGCTGATCCGCGTCACCCGGCTGGCCTGCGCGATCGGCGTGCACACCGGGTCCATGACGGTCGAGGACGCGGCGCGACGCTTCGAGTCCGACTCGCATCTGGCGGGTCCGGCGGCGTTGTCGGAGGCGCGGCGGGCCTCGTTCGATCCCACGTACGGGCGTTATACCTGGGGCAAGCTGCTCATTCAGGACCTGCGCGAGCGGGCGCGCCGGGAGTGGGGTGCCGGATTTACTCTGCAGCGCTTCCACAAGTCGTTGTTCGATCTCGGCTCGCCGCCTCTGGGCCTGATCGACGCGATCCTGTAGATCCTGTAGCGTCACTCGGAATGATCGGGGAAACGTCCTATAGCGGGTCGAATCGCTAGGGAGGACTGTTTCGTGCGCGAGCTCTCCGGCAAGGTCGCGGTGGTGACGGGTGCGGCAAGCGGCATCGGGCGGGCGATGGCCCTCCGGTTCGCGGCCGAGGGCATGACGCTGATGCTGGCCGATGTGGATCATGGCGGGCTGGCGCAGACGGCCGCGTTGGCCGCGCGGGAGGCCGAGGTTGTCGCGCGGCAGGCCAAGGTGCTTACGCAGATCACCGACGTGTCCGACGCTTCGGCCGTACGGCACCTGGCCAATCGGTGTTTCGGGGAGTTCGGCGCCGTACATGTGTTGTGCAACAACGCCGGCGTCTTCCAGGGCGGTCACATGTGGACGCGCGACGAGGAGGACTTCGCCTGGTTGTTCGGCGTGAACGTGTGGGGCGTGCTGCACGGCATCCACGAGTTCGTGCCCCGCATGATCGAACAGGACACCGAGGGCCACATCGTCAACACCGTCTCCACGGCGGGGCTGTTCGTCAAGCCGGGATCGGGCGGGTACGCGGCGACGAAGTACGCCGCGCTGGCCGCGTCCCTGGCGCTGGCCCAGGACCTGGCGGCCACCGGCGCCAGGCTGCGGGTGAGTGCGTTGTGCCCCGGCGCGGTCAGGACGCGCATCGGCGACTCCGACCGGTCCCGCCCGGCGAGCCTGGTCACCACGCCGACGCCGGACGAGGTGGACTCGCGGGAGTCGATCAGCAGGGCGGCCGAGGGCGGCATCGACCCGTCGGAGGTGGCCGACCTGGTGGTGCGGGGCATCCACGAGGAACGGTTCCTGCTGCTGACCGACCCCAAGTACGCCGACCGGCTGCGCCGGCAGACCGAGAGCCTGCTCACCGGGGACCTGCCCGACTGACATCTATAGGAGCATCTACCGGTGATGGCGGTCGCGGGCCAGTATTCGGACGATGACGCCGGTGCCCGGCCTGATCAGCAGCCGTACCGAGTCGCCCGGCAACACGTCCTGGTACAGGCTCGGCTCGACCCGGAACGCCGTGGCCTTGGGCGAGCTGCCGTCGTGCAGGGCGATATAGCAGTGCTCGGCGTCCGCCCAGCGCTTGACGATGTGCCCGGTGACCTCCTGGCGTCCAGAGCCCTGCGGCAGGGCTTCGGCGGGCTCAATCTCGCCGCTCTGCCAGCCGCTCCCGGTGAAGATCCACTCCTGCCTCGGGTTGGCCGGGCCGGCCGCCGCGACCTCCTTGCCGCGCGCCGTCAGCAGGAATCCGCGACCGCCCATGAGCAGCCCGATGCCCGCCACGAACACCACCGCCGTCGCGATGATGCCGGGCCACGACACGCCGGAGGCCGAGATGGTGGCCCACCAGGGGACGACGAGGGTGGCCGCCAGCGACACCGGGACGAGCAGGCTCGGCCAGCGCCGCCGCGCCAGCCCCAGCTCGATCGCGCGCCGCCGGACGAGGGGGACGAGTCGGCTGTCGAGCTCGGCCTCTCTAGGCATCAGCTCGATCTCCGGGGTCTGGGAGGAGCCGGCCAGGCGGGCGCGCACCCGTTCGAGCACCCATCGCTCGTACGGCACCAGCGGCTCCTGCGCGGACTCCGCACCGAGGGACAGGCGATCGCCCTCGGCCGTCACCCAGCCGCGCCCGGCCAGGTCGGACACCGTCGCGTGGAACACCTCCTCAGCCCGTACGCCGCGTAAGAGCTCGGCCACGGGCGGGGCCACCTGCTCCTCGGAGGGCCGCCGCCGGTACGTGTCCCGGCTGGACACCTTGAAGGCGACGGCCAGCATGACGGCCCAGAGGGCCCACGCCACCGCCGGCCAGACAAGATCCATTGTTCTGTGTTAGCACGTTGGCCGGAGCCAGGCCAGGCGTAAGACCCAAGGCCGATACACTGTGGTCACCGCATTCGCCTTTGGGGGGTTCTCACGGTGTCTGAATTCGACACGGTTCTGGTGGTCGACTTCGGCGCGCAGTACGCGCAACTGATCGCCAGGCGCGTGCGCGAGTGCCATGTCTTCTCGGAGATCGTCCCTTCGACGATGCCGGTGGAGGAGATGATGGCCAAGAACCCCAAGGCGATCATTCTGTCCGGCGGCCCCTCCTCGGTCTACGCGGAAGGCGCCCCGCCGGTGCCGCACGGGCTGTTCGCCACGGGCGTGCCCACGTTCGGCATCTGTTACGGCTTTCAGGCCATGGCGCAGGCGCTGGGCGGCGAGGTGGCCCGCACGGGCGTCGCCGAGTACGGCGGCACCGCGCTCGAGGTGCTCGACGAAGGCGTGATCTTCGCCGGGCTGCCCAGCTCCCAGACCGTCTGGATGTCCCACGGCGACAGTGTGGCCGCCGCTCCCGAGGGCTTCGCGGTGACCGCCTCCACGAGCCAGACGCCGGTGGCCGCGTTCGAGAACATCGAGCGCGGGCTCTACGGCGTGCAGTTCCATCCGGAGGTGCTGCACAGCGAGCACGGGCAGACGGTGTTGCGGCACTTCCTCGACGCGGCCGGCTGCCGTCCGTCGTGGACCATGCTCAACATCGTCGAGGACTCCGTACGGGCCGTACGCGACCAGGTCGGCGACGGGCGGGCGATCTGCGCGCTGTCGGGCGGCGTGGACTCCGCGGTGGCCGCCGCCCTGGTCCAGCGCGCCATCGGCGACCGCCTGACCTGCGTCTTCGTCGACCACGGCCTGCTGCGCAAGGGCGAGCCCGAGCAGGTCGAGCGCGACTTCGTGGCCGCCACGGGCGTCAAGCTGCGCGTCGTGGACGCCTCTGAGCGCTTCCTGAAGGCCCTGGAGGGCGTCTCCGACCCGGAGGAGAAGCGCAAGATCATCGGACGCGAGTTCATCCGCGTCTTCGAGGACGAGCAGCGCGCCATCATGGCCGACGGCCCGGTGGACTTCCTGGTCCAGGGCACCCTCTACCCCGACGTGGTCGAGTCGGGCGGCGGCACCGGCACCGCCAACATCAAGTCCCACCACAACGTCGGCGGCCTGCCGGAAGACCTGCAGTTCAAGCTGGTGGAGCCGCTGCGGGCGCTGTTCAAGGACGAGGTCCGCCGGGCGGGCGAGGAGCTCGGCCTGCCCTCCGCCATGGTCTGGCGCCAGCCGTTCCCCGGCCCCGGCCTCGGCATCCGCATCGTCGGCGAGGTCACCCGCGACCGCCTGTCCATCCTGCGCGAGGCCGACGCGATCGCCCGCGAGGAACTGTCCAGGGCCGGCCTGGACCGTACGATCTGGCAGTGCCCCGTGGTGCTGCTGGCTGACGTCCGGTCCGTGGGGGTTCAGGGGGATGGGCGCACGTACGGGCATCCGGTCGTGCTCCGTCCCGTGACGTCCGAGGACGCGATGACGGCGGACTGGGCGAAGGTGCCGTACGAGGTGCTGTCCCGGATCTCGACCCGGGTCACGAATGAGGTTCCCGAGGTCAACCGGGTGGTCCTGGACGTCACCAGCAAGCCCCCGGGCACCATCGAGTGGGAGTGACACCCGAAGTACAAGAGATTTTTAGTTTGGCGTCGTATGAAGCGTCAAACCAAGAATCTTTGTAAGCACGCCGGCTGAGGCGCTGCCCGGAAGCTGGTGATCACGGCCGCGAGGATTTGCCGCCGTAGCGAAGACCGTCGATGAGGACGGCGATCATGCGCTGGCTGTAGGCGACTCCCTCGCCGGGGACGGGCTGGCACAGCAGGGGCAACGGCGTGCAGCAGGTCCTTGGCGCTGATGTCGGCGCGGATCTCGCCAGGGGCCGCCGCGGCTTCGAGCAGCGAGCTGAGTGCGGGGCCGAGGCGCTGGAGGAGGTAGCCGGGCAGGGCATCGAAGGCCGGGTCGCCCGAGTGGAGGGCCGCCGCGAGTCCGCGTTTGGTCGCGACGAGTCCCGGCGTGACCAGCGCGATCATCGGGCCGCGCACGATGGAGCAGCTCGATGACCTGCTGGCCGGTGCCGAGGTCACGCTCAGCGACGAGATCCTCGACCAGATCGACCAGATCGTCCCGCCCGGCACCGACGTCGGCACCCTCGACCAGGCCCACCTGCCCCCGGCCCTACGCAGCCCGCTCCTGCGCCGCCGGCCCGTCGGCGACCGCACCGCCGCCTGAACGGGCTCGCATGTAAGCGCAAGGCTGGTCAGCCCTCGGAATCCGGTGACTTCACATAGACGCCCATTCCACGGACTGTCTCCACGAGCCCTTCGTCCTTGAGGACCTGGACGGCTTTACGGAGGGTGTCGCGCGCGACGCCGAACTCGGCTTCGAGCTCCACCAGGCTCGGGATGCGCCGGCCCGGCGGGATCTTGCCCGATGCGATGCGCTCTCGGACAGCCGCCGCCACCTGCTGGTAGGGCGGAATGGGTCCCTCTCGGTCAATCACGCGAACACGGTATGGGACCAGCGTAAACAAGCCATAGCTACCCCAGAGGCTAGACGGGGGTAGTACACCTCGCTTATGCTGCGCGTGGACGGTGCGAACGCACCGAGGTAGAGCCCAGGCATTCGACCCTTGAGGAGATGTGCCTTGACCGAGTTCCCCGATTTTCACGGCCCTCACATAGGTCCTCATCGCCCGGACGCCGAGCTGGTCGAGTGGCGCGAGCCGGAGCCGCGCTTCGAGCGGGTGCGGATCAGACGGCACACCTGCGACTGCAAAGCCCGCATCCTGGAGCTCTGCACGGCCGCAGGCGTGGCGTGGGTGCGCAAGACCGATCGGCTCGAAGGCGCCTCGCTGGTGTGGGAGAGTCGCCCGCGCAAGGCGGACGAAGCGGAGATCCTCTGGAAGAAACTCCTCACCGGTCAAGCAAGATAGCCGCCCTCCGGCACAACGGCAGGACGGGCTCGGCTGTATCAGTACGGGGTCGTCTCTCTCTTCAACTACCGATGGATGTTCGGTGGACGGTGGAGGAGACGGCGGAACGTGGGTGCGACACGAGAGCTGGACAGGAGCACGGTTCCACATGGCAACATCACCTTCGCGCTCTTGGCCGGCGAGCGCTCCCTGTCCGTGGACGGCGACCTGCGTGCCGCCCGCTACTGGTTCGAGGCCGCCTACCGTGACGCCGAGGTGTGCGGGGACGCGCAGAAGCTGGCGCGGGCCGTACTCGGCCTGAGCGGGGTGTGGGTGCACGAGCACCGCACCTGCGCGGACTGGGAGAGAGTGCGTACGCGCCAGCGCCACGCCCTGCGGCAGCTGGACCCCGGCTCGTCGCTGGCCCTGCGGCTGCGGGCCAGGCAGGCCGCCGAGGAGGACTACCGCCACGGTACGCACGACGCGATCCTCCAGGTCCTGGCCCAGGCGAGGAGCGCCGGTGACCCGGTGGCGCTGGCGGAGACGCTGACCCTGGCACACCACTGCCTGCTCGGCCCCGAGCACGGCGAACGGCGTATCCGGCTGGCGCAGGACCTGATCGGCCAGGCCGTGCTCTCGGGGCGGCGGGGCGACCTGGTGATGGGGCTGCTCCTGCGTACCGTGGATCTGTTCCTGCAGTCCTCGCCCAGGGCCGAGCGCAGCCTGGAGGAGCTGCAGGTGATGCTGGCGGCCAAGGGGCATCGGGCGATCGGGTTCGTGGTCAGCGCGATGAAGGTGATGCTGAGCATCCGCGCGGGACGGTTCGAGGAGGCCGAGACGCTGGCGGCGGTCTGCGCCGAGCTGGGGGACGACACCGGAGACGTGGACGCCACCGGCTGGTACGGCTGGCAGCTCGGCGCCATCCGCTGGCTGCAGGGGCGCGGCGCGGAGCTCGTACCGGCGTTGTCGGAGCTGGTGAACTCGCCGACGCTCAGCGCCCTGGACAACTCCTACCTGGCGAGCCTGGCCGCGGCGACCGCCAGAGCGGGGGATCGTCGTACCGCCGAGGGAATGCTGGCGCGGTTGCGCGGGGCCGAGCTACCGCGGTCGAGCACCTGGCTGACCTCGATGTACTACATGGTCGAGGCCGCCTACCTGCTGCAGGACGCCGAGACCGCCGCGCATGCCTATGCCGCGCTCGCGCCGTTCGCCGAGCTGCCGGTGATCGCGGGACACGGGGTGACCTGTCTCGGGTCGGCGCATCATCCGCTGGGTCTGGCCTCGCTCACGCTGGGGGAGGTGGATCGCGCGGTCGGGCATCTGCGCGCCGCCGTACGGCAGAATCTCGCGCTGAGCCACTGGCCCGCCGCCGTGCTCTCCCGCCACCGCCTGGGACAGGCGCTGGCGGACCGGAAAGAGCTGGATGAGGCGGCGCGGGAGGCGAGGGAGCTCGGGATGGTGCTGCCCGAGCCGGTCGGCGAGCGCGCGCCCGAGGTGCGCGGCGCCTGCCGGGCGCGGCGGCACGGCCTGCACTGGCTGGTCGAGCTGGACGCGCGCAGCGTGCTGGTCGGGCACAGCGTGGGCATGAGGTACCTGGCGATGCTGATGGCCAACCCGGGCCAGGAGATCCCGGCCATCGACCTGGCCGCCGGGCAGGACGCGGCCAAGAGCGCGGCCACCTCGCAGCAGCCGCTGCTGGATGAGGTGGCCAGGCGGACGTACAAGGAGCGGCTGGCGAAGCTGGAGGCGGAGCTGGCGGAACTGGGGCCGGACGACGGTCCTGGGCGTGCCGCCGCGCTGCGTGAGGAGCGGGAGTGGCTGATGGCCGAGCTGGCCTCGGCCACCGGGATCGGGGGACGGGCGCGGCCGTTCGCGGGGACCGAGGAGCGGGCCAGGATCGCGGTGGGCAAGGCCATCTGGCGGGCGGTGACCCGGATCGCGCAGGCCGATGAGGTGATCGGACAGGAGCTGCGCGCCACCGTGCGTACGGGGGCGCGCTGCTGCTACCTGCCGCGCTAGAGCCGACTAGAAGAGCTGCTGCTACCTGCCGGGCCAGAGCCGACTAGAAGAGCTGCTGTTATCTGCCGCGCTAGAAAGCCGGAGCCGACTAGAAGATCTGCGACAGCGGTGGTGTGTGGAACGTGATGACCCGGTTGACCCGGGAGTCGAGCAGCCTGATCCTGCCGCGTACCGTGTCCACGGCGCTGCCCGCGTCCTCGTCCAGCCAGATCCTGGGGACGACGAGCTGGAAGTCGGCGCTGAGCCCGGCGTCGTCCGAGGCGCCCACGCCGATGACCGGCATGCTGAAGAGGTACCCGAGGGTGGCGTCGACCTCGAACACGGCCCCCGTGAACGGTTCGCCGGGCGCGTCGATGATCTGCTGTGCGGCGGCCCGGCCGATGCGGAAGTCGATGCCGAGTGTGACGTGGTAGAGCCCGCCGCCGATGTCGGTGGTGGTGATGCACACGTTGCTCTGTTGCTGGCCGGTGCACGACTGTGCGGCGGCCGCGGGCTGGGCCCCGCTGAGGGCGATCGCGGCGATGGACAGTAGTACGACGCCCAGAACGCGCGTGATACGGGCGCGGACCCCGGTGTTGCTCGTGGCCAAGATGGCCTCCTGAGGGTTGTTCGCCGTCATCGGTCGACGGCGACCTATCCCACAGGCGTTCCGGCGGCGGACCGGAGGTGGAACGTCCTGTGCCGCGCCCGTGCCACCACCTGCGCGAATACGCGATCTTCGAAGGTTGGTGCATACAGGTGTAAATCATGGGAAGGGAGGGAACCCCTGGGCCAATTCTCGACCGTGATTGGCAGTGGGACACCTGGGGTGGTTGTTCGGGCATACGGTCCTGAAGGGTGGCGAAGGCCTGGATGGCCGAGGTGAGAGAGTACGACGGGCAACCGCTGGTGTTGCTGGTCGAGGACGATGCGCAGGACGCGCTGATCGTCGAGGAGTTGCTGGAGGACAGCGGCCTGTCGGTGCGCCTGGAGTGGGCGCGTTCCGTGGACGAGGCCAGGCGGTCCCTGACCCGGCTGCGTCCGGAATGTGTGCTGCTGGATCTCGGCCTGCCGGACGCGCACGAGTTCTCCGCGTTGTCCGCGGTGATCGAGGAGGCGGGCGACTCGGCCGTCGTGGTGCTCACGGGCCTGGCCGACGAGCAGGCCGGGATGGCGGCGCTGACCGCCGGCGCCCAGGACTACCTGGTCAAGGGCCGGGTGGAGGGCGACCTGCTGGGCCGGACGCTGCGTTACGCCATGCAGCGCAAGCAGGCGGAACAGGCCGCGGTCGCGCTGCACGCCGAACGGATGCGCGCCAAGGAGAACGAACGCCTCGAACGCGGCCTGCTGCCCAGCCCGCTGCTGCAGACCATGCCGATCGAGGTGGCCTCGCGCTACCGCGCCAGCAGGGGCGTGGACAGGGGCTCGACCACCCTGGGCGGTGACTTCTTCGACGTCGTGGAGTCCGACGACAAGTACGTGCACGCGGTGATCGGCGACGTGTGCGGCCATGGCCCCGACGAGGCGGCGCTCGGCGTCTGCCTGCGCATCGCCTGGCGGGCGCTGGTGCTCAGCGGGGTGACGGGGGTGGCCCTGCTGCGCCGGCTCGAACGCATCCTGGACGCCGAGCGGCCGAGCTCGGAGATCTTCGTGACGATGACGACGCTCGTGCTCGAACCCGACCAGCGCACGGTCCAGGTGTGGCGGGCCGGCCACCCCGACATGTTCCTGCACGACGGCGACCGGGTGAGCCTGGCCGAGCGGCCGGGGCACACGCTGGCACTGGGCCTGCCGGTGGAGGCGGACTGGCGTCAGGAGACGCTGGAGCTGCCGAAGGGCGGCGGCATCACGCTGTACACCGACGGCCTCTTCGAGCGCCGCCTGCCCGGCGCCCCGCCGCGCTGGCTGGGCGAGGAGGGGCTGCTGGAGCTGGCCGGGCGGCACGCGCACCTCGACGGCGAGCGGTTCCTGGACGCGCTGCTGGCCGACGTCGAGTCGGTCACCGCTCCCGACGCGCCCGCCGACGACCTCGCGGTGGTTCATCTGAGGTGGAAAGACAGCGCATGAGCAGCGCTTCCGGTTGGTCTGAGGCGAAAGACGGCGCATGAGCAGCGCTTCTGTTGGGTCCGAGGTGAAAGACGACGCATGACTGATATGTCCGGCCGGTGGCGGCGGTTGACGGTGCATGGCTGGCTCGTGGTGGTGATCGTGGCCATCGCCGTCCTGATCGCGCTCTGCGGGGTGATCGGCGCGGTCATGCTGGACCGTACGAGCCGGATCTCCGACGAGCTCACCACCCGCATCTCCCCGGCCGCCATCGAGGCGGCCAGGATGCAGAAGGCCCTGATCGACCAGGAGACCGGCGTCAGGGGCTACCTGCTGACCCGCGACCGGCAGTTCCTGCGGCCGTACGCCGAGGGCGTGACCGCCGAGGAGCGCAGCCGCGCGCGGGTCGCGGCCCTCCTCGCCGGACACCCGGGCCTCGTCCGCGAGCTGAACGCCATCACCGCGCGGTCAGCCGCCTGGCGCAGGGACTTCGCCGCCCCCACGACGGCGGACCGGAAGGAGGCGAACCCCGTCCCCAGCGCCACGGTGGAGGGCGGCAAGCAGGCGTTCGACGCGATCAGGACGCTGCTGGAACGGCAGAACGCCCGCCTGGAGCAGGCACGAGCGCAGTCCCGGGCCGAACTGGTCCGGGCCGAGCAGACCCGCAACTGGTCCTTCCTGGCCATGCTCGTGGTGTTCCCGCTGGCCGTGGCCTTCCTGACCGTCGTGCTGCGCCGCGCCGTCGGCCGCCCGCTCGACGAGTTGCGCACGGCCTCCCGCCGCATCGCGGACGGCGACTTCGACCACGCCATCCCCGCCAGGGGAGCCGCGGACATCCGCGAGGTGGCCAAGGACGTGGAGCTGATGCGGGTGCGGATCGTGCGGGCGCTGGCGGACGCGCAAAGCCAGCAGGTGCTGCTGCGCGAGCAGGCCGCCGACCTGGACGCGCAGGCGGTGGAGCTGCGGCGCTCGAACGGCGAGCTCGAACAGTTCGCGTACGTGGCCTCGCACGACCTCCAGGAGCCGCTGCGCAAGGTCGCCACCTTCTGCCAGCTCCTGGACAAACGCTATGGAAAAGTGCTGGACGACCGGGCCAAGCAGTACATCGACTTCGCGGTGGACGGCGCCACCCGGATGCAGGTTCTCATCAACGACCTGTTGAGGTTCTCTCGTGTGGGCAGAGTGTACGACGACCGCGAACCCGTGAAACTTGAGGAGAGCCTGGACAAGGTGATCGACGACCTCTCGACGCACATCGAGGAGTCCGGCACCCGCATCGAGCGTTCCACCGAGCTGCCGGCCGTCGTCGGCGACCCCACGATGGTGCGCCTGCTCTGGCAGAATCTCATCAGCAACGCGATCAAGTTCAGGGACCCCGACCGCGCGCCGCTGATCCGCATCGGCTGCGAGCCGGACGGGGAGGACGGGTGGGAGTTCTCGGTGGCGGACAACGGCATCGGCGTCGAGCCGGAGTTCGCCGACAAGATCTTCGTCATCTTCCAGCGCCTGCACAGCCGCGAGACCTACAGCGGCACCGGCATCGGCCTGGCGATGTGCAAGAAGATCGTCGAGGCCCACGGCGGCAGGATCTGGCTGGACACCGACTACACCGGCGGCGCCCGCATCCGCTTCACCCTGCCTGGGCAGCGTGCCCAGCTCGCGGCGGCCGGCACCGACCAGGAAAGAAGCAGCGCATGACTAGCGGGCAACCCATCGAAGTCCTGCTCGTGGAGGACGACCCCGGTGACGAGCTCATCACCCGCGAGGCGTTCGAGGACAACAAGATCCGCAACAACCTCCACGTCGTCAGGGACGGCCTGGAGGCCCTCGACTTCGTCTACCGGCGCGAACCGTACGCCGACGCGCCCCGCCCCGACCTCATCCTGCTCGACCTCAACCTGCCCAAGTACGACGGCCGCCAGGTGCTGGGCAGGATCAAGAGCGACCCCGAGCTGAGGTCGATCCCCATCGTCGTCCTGACGACGTCCTCGGCGGAGGAGGACATCCTGCGCAGCTACGAGCTGTTCGCTAACGCGTACGTGAGCAAACCCGTCGACATCGACCGGTTCATGGCCGTCATCCGGCAGATCGACGAGTTCTTCGTCACGGTGGTCCGGCTGCCCGGCCGAACCCGAGACGGCGGAGTGGAGGAGAAGCTCTAGCTCCGCAGTCGAAGAGCAGGGGCAGCAGCAGCATGCCCACGAAGATGGGCGCGGCCATGTAACGGAAGTCCTGGGCCGAGATGTTGACCAGGATGGCGAGCTGCTGCCCGGCCACCACCGCCGCGACCCCTGCCACGTACCGGTTGCGCAGCACCCACGCCCCCAGCCCCACCGCCAGATACGTCACGTACGACCAGGTGGCGCCCCGCCACAACAACCAGTCGTACGCGGGCGCCAGCGCCCCGGTCAGCCAGGGCTCGGCCACCCGGTTCAGCGCCATCGACAGCGGTCGCAGCGAGTACACCCCCCGCCCGGGGAAGTCGGTCACCTTGCCCGGCCCCACGTAGGTGTCGGCGTTCGGCCGCAACGAGAACCGGTACGTCATTCCCCCGGTCGCACCCTCGTACTGGCCGGGCCGCCACGCGATCGACCCCCGGCACAACCGTGCCTCCACGATGGTCCTGGGCTCGCTGGCCAGCAGCCGCCGCCACAGGGCGAGCAGTTCGGAGGCGTGCGCGTCGGCCTGCCGCCAGTCGAAGTCCTGCCGCCAGATCAGCGGGTTGATGCTGTAACACGTTCCGCCCTCCCACCACCGTTTCAGCGGCGCCACCGAGGTCATGAGGTCGAGGTCGCCCGGCGTGAAGCGGGTGGGCAACTCCCGGTAGGCGACCGCGATGTCGCCGAAAGCGGTGTGGTACACGTACGTCCTTGCCGGCGGCACTATCCCGAACAGCGGGAACACCAGGTTCGTGAGCATGAGGGGCAGGGCGGCGGCGCAGAGGCCGGCCAGCAGCAGCCGTACCCGCATGGTCCGCACGATCAGGACCAGCGCCAGGACGGTCACCCCGACCACCAGAAAGCCGTTCGCGCGGAAGAGCCCGAGCCCCAGCAGCAGCGCCCCGAGCACGAGCGGCGTGCGCCCGGTGACGGCGCGCCGCGCGGCGATCCGCGCGCACACCGCCGCGACCGCCACCGCGCAGATCGTGAACGGCACGTCCTTCCACAACGCCACCGTGAACGCGCCCACCGGCGGCGTCAGCGGCATCAGCACGGCCACGGCGATGGTCGCCCGCCGGGGCGCGCCCAGCGCCACGAGCGACCGCGCCAGCCACGTCAGCGCCCCCGCCATGGCCGTGGTCTGCGCGAACGTGACGGCGCCCAGGTCGCCGGTCACGGCGAAGCTCAGCCACAACAGCCCGTCGTAGAGCACCGAGTGATCGCTCACCCAGGGCCCGGCGAGCGTGTGGCTGAGATACAACACCGAGTCCCGGCTGAACAGCCCGGGATGGAACGCCGCCCACCAGCAGCCCAGCACCACCTGAATGCTCAGGAAGATTCTGGCGGTGCTTGACATGACTCGCTCCCGGGTTGTGGGGGGAGCCGGTGCCCTAGGGGTAGGTCACCCCAGGCTTCGGACCCTTACCGCGCAGCAGTACGGGCACCGTGACGAGATGGTAGCCGCGCTTCTTGAGCTCCCTGAGGACCTCCGGCATGACCTTGACCGTCTCCGGAACCACGTCGTGCATGAGGATCACGCCGTCGCGCTTGGCGAGCTTGAGCACGGCCGCCTTGATCTTCTTGGTGTCCTTGAGACTCCAGTCGAGCGTCGTGCCGGTCCACAGGATCTCCGACAGGTCCACCTGAGTGGCCACGCCGAGCACGCGCTCGTCGGTCTTCCCGTACGGCGGCCGGTACATGTCAGGCCGCTGACCCGTCGCCTTCTCGATCACTTCCTGGGTGACCTTGAGCTCTTCGAGGATCTCGTCGTCGCTCAGCGAGGGCAGCCAGGCGTGGGAGTAGGTGTGGTTGCCGATCGCGTGCCCGCGCGCGACGATCTTCTTGGCCATGCCGGGCATCTTCTCCACCCGTTTGCCCACGAGGAAGAACGTGGCTTTGGCACGTTCCTTGGCCAACGCCTTGAGCAGCGCGTTCGTGTATTTGCCCGGTCCGTCGTCGAAGGTCAGCGCCAGGCATTTGACCCGGGAGCAGTCGACGGCGGCGGCCTGGGCGGGCAGGGACGTGAAGGCTAACGAGGCAGCGAGGAGGGCATGAATCACCACACGGCAAGCCTAGAGCCAACAGCGCCCGCCCAGGCTACGGCCGAGGTCTCGTTAAGGGCACTGTCACCGGGCGAGCTTGGCCCGCAGGAACAGGGTCACGCCCTTGAGCGACTTCACCGGCAGGTAGCGCTCGGCCTGGACGATCGCCGACAGCCCCACGTTGACCAGCAGGGGCGTCCTGCGCAGGTCGTTGCCCCTGGAGCGGCGTCGGTGCCGGACCACGAGCGGGCGCAGCAGCACGTTCCAGCTCCACATCCGTTCGACCGTGAGCCCGGCCTTCTCGACGACGACCGTGAGCGAGTCGCGGCCGTAGCGGCGTACGTGGCCGACGGCGTCGTCGTGCGCCGACCACAGCGCCATGTCGCACGGCACCGCGATCAGCGCGTGCCCGCCGGGGGCCAGCACCCTGGCGATCTCCTCGGTGACCAGGTGGTCCTCGCGGATGTGCTCCAGCACGTCGAACGCGGTCACCAGGTCCATGCTGGCCGGCTCGAACGGCAGCGCCCGCGCGTCGGCGCGTACCGCCTTGATGCCGCGCCGCCTGGCCGTCTCCACCGCCGTCTGGCAGTGGTCGGCGGCCGTGGCGTCCCAGCCCGCCTCCACCAGCACCCTGGTGTTCCCGCCGCCGGCCGCGCCGACGTCCAGCGCCCGCCCCGGACGGCCCAGCCCGCGCAACTCCCTGCGCAGGATGGCCCGGCGCTCGCGGTACCACCAGTGGGAGTCCTCCAGCGCGATCAGGCGGCGGATCTCAGAGGTTTCCATTGATCATGTCCTTGGGTTGGAGAGGGTCAGGCGGAGCAGGCAGTACGTGATCGCGGCCGCGCCCGCCATCCGTCCGGCGTCAACGGGCACCGGCAGCACGGCCGGAGCGGCGAGCGCACAGACGACCATGAAGAGCAGCGCTCCGTGGAGATGCGTCGCGCGCCGCCGCCGGGGCGCCGGCCGGTAGGGGCGGGTGAGCACCGGGTCGGGATGCGTGGGCGTCGGCTCGGGCCTGCCCACCTCGACGCGCGCGCGTCCCCTGGCCATCGACCAGGCGACCCTGGCCAGCCCCTTGAGGTCGTCGATGGCCGTCCTGAGCACCTGTACGCGCGAGTCGGCGTCCTCGATCCAGTCCACCGGCACCTCGTGCACGCGCAGCCCGTTGTGCTCGGCCAGCAGCAGCAACTCGGTGTCGAAGAACCAGGAGTCGTCCTTGATCTTGACCAGCAGCGGCCTGACCACGTCCGTCCTGGCCGCCTTGAAGCCGCACTGGGCGTCGCGGAAGCGCACCCCGAAGCCGTGCCGCAACAGCGCGTTGTAGCCGCGCGAGATCACCTCGCGGCGCAGCGAGCGGCGCGTGCGCGCGCCGGGCGCCAGCCGGGAGCCGACGGCGATCTGGGAGTGGCCGCTGGCCACCGCTGCCACCAGCGGGAACAGGGCGTCGAGGTCGGTGGACAGATCGACGTCCATATACGCCACGATCTCGGCCGGGCTGTCCTGCCAGGCCGCCCGCAGGGCAGCGCCCCGGCCCCTGATGTCCAGCCGGCGGGCGTGCACCTGCTCGAACTCCCCGGCCAGCGCGGTGGCGACCGGCCAGGTGGCGTCGGTGCTGCCGTTGTCCACGATCGTGACGCGCCACTTGAGCGGGAAGTCGGCGAGGTAGCGGGCCAGCGTGCGTACGCAGCCGGGCAGCGCGCGTTCCTCGTTGAGCACCGGGATGACGATGTCTACAGTGGCCTGCCTGACCGCCCGGTCGAGTACGCGGGGGCGCGGCTCCATGGTGGCGCACGTGTCCATAGGCTCCCCTGATCTCGCTCGTGGCCGTGGGTCCACGGAAATGGTGCTGCTCAGGTCCAGCGCGGCGCGGGCGGCTTTTCCCGACCATTGCGGCGGCAGAAGATCTCTTTACCTTTGGGGGAGCCGGTAGACCGAGGACGTGGCGTTTCTGAACCGCAGGTCCGCAAATTCCGCCAGTTTCGGATTTATCCCGGTGAAGAGCCATTTGACGCCATATTTCGCTGCCAGGTGCCGCACGTTCTCAGCCGTCGGGGCCATGAACACCGCGTCGTTCGCCACCAGCCGGGCCTGGTCCGCGTACGGGATCGCCAGGTAGGACCGCAGGAACAACTCGGCCCGCGACAACGTGCTCTCGGCGTAGGCCCATCCCTCGACCAGCACCCGCCGCTCGCTGAACCCCGACACCCAGAAGTGCCTGCTGTCGCACACGCGCCACTGCTCGTGCAGGCAGTGCAGATCCGTGGCCACCACGTCATCCGGCGACGAATGCGCCCGCAACCACCGCCCCGCCTCCAGCGCCCCCTGGGGAATCAGCCGCTCACGCCCCTCCTGCGACGGAATGACGTGCCCGGCCACATGCACGACAGAGGACGGCACCGCGTACCCCGCCATGACCGCCACCACCCCCACCACCGACCCGCGCGCCCACGACCCCGGCGCGCCCACTCCGGACGCCGACCCGCGCGGCCACACCACCAACGCCGCCAGCCCCAGCACCAGGTACGGCGTCACGACCCGCCACAGCGCACCGCCGGTGAACTCCACCACCGAGACCACCAGCGCGGCCCCCGCCCCCAGCCCGGCCAGGCAGACCGCCCTGACCCACGGCACGCGCGGCGCGGCCAGCACCCCGCACACGGCGGCGATCGACAGGTAGGGCCGGGCCGCCTCCAGGAAGTACAGCTGCGACTCGGCCGGATGCCCGAACACCACGGTCGCGCCGATCCCCGCCGCCCCGATCCCCAGCAACAGCAGGATCGGCGGCTCCAGCACCCGCCGCCCCAGCCCCGCCACCCCGCCCCACACGCAGGCCAGGCAGAACAGATGCACCCCCGTCAGCACCACCAGCGGCGTCAGGGACACCGAGGCGACCCCCGGCATGCCGATCCCCGCCACCGCACCCCACAACGTGCGCATGGTCGCCAGCGGCGAAACGGCCAACCCCTGACCACCCTGCCCGAACACGACGAACTGGGCGAACACCAGAAACCCCAGCGTGACCCCCGCCGCCCCCAACCACCCCAGCCAGCGTTCGCCCACCGCACGCCCGCCCACCGCACGCCCGCCCACCGCCGCCCGCCCGCCCACCGCCGCCCGCCCGGCCACCGCCACGCACTGGGCCACCGCCGCACGTCCGGCCACCGTCCCGCGCACGATCACCACTACCAGCAGCCCGGCCAGCAGCAACGGCAGATAGGTGGCCTTGGCGCCGGTGAGCGCCGCCAGCAGCACCACGAACGCCACCCACCGCGACCGGGGCCCGCCGAGCAGCAGCACCACCACAGGAGCGAACAGCAACGCCCCGAACGTCTGCGTCGGACTGGTCGACATGGTGAACATCGAGCGCGAGCTGAACACCACGTCCTCCACCAGCACCGGGCTGAACAGCGCGTACGTCACCCCCGCCGCCGCCACCCCGGCCCCCCACCCCCCACCGAGCCGCCGCCCGAGCGCCGCCACCAGCACCACCATGGCCGCCGCCATCGGCAGCGTGGACAGCCGGTAGACCAGGGTCGCGGGCTCGATCCCGGTGACCCAGCTCGTCGCGGCCATCTCGGCGTAGACGAACCAGTGGTAGGACAGCCGCTCACCCAGGACCGACGGCAGCGTGGGCGGGAAATGGTGCTTGGCCTCGCCGACCATGGCCAGGTGGTACGGCAGGTCCACGTACCCGGCCCTGATCGGCACCCCGTACAGGAAGATCGCGCTCCAGGCGATCAGGAAGGCCACGATCCCCGCCAGCATCCAGGCACACCACACCGGCACCCGTTCCCGCGCCGCGGGCCCCCGCCAATGGCGGCGCAGCCGTGGCACGCATGCGAACGTGCCCACCACCACGACGGGCGGAACCAGCACGAGCAGCGGCAACCCCACGGCCCTGGCCGGAATGTAGGCCAGCACCTCGACCGCGTACCCGAGCGCCAGCCCCGCCGCCAGATCCTCCGCCACGGACCGGCCACCCCCGGCCAGCGCCCGCCACAACAACAACCCCGGCAGCGCCACCCCCACCCCGAGATAAGCGGCGAAAACGGCCAGATCCCGCCAGGACACCCCGCACCACCCGAACACGGCCACGGCCCCGGCCAGCACAAAAACGGCCGGCGTCCACCTGGAGCCGACCCACCGCCCCCAAGCCCTGCCGGAGCCGAACGGTGTCATCCGATGACGGTCACCAGGCGCGTGAACTCGGCCGGCAGATCCACCCCGTCCCACACCCGATGGAAGCTCAGCGCGCTGCCCATCGGCACCATACGATCGACCCCGCGCCCGGCCAGCTCCAGCGCCAGCTCCTCCAGCTCGGCCTGGCCGAACCCGAAGTGCGTCATCGTCTGATCCCGCCGCTCGACCAGCCCCGCCAGCTCCCGCAGCGCCGCGAGGCCGGCATGCGCGAACGTCCCCGCCCCCAGCCACCGCCTCGGTGCCGCGGCGGCGGCCGACAAACGCACGTTGGCCAGCGCGTTCCCGCGGAAGTCCACGCTCTCCGCCAGCCCGTCCGCGGCCAGCCCATAGGTCGAGACCCGCTTCTCCACGGCCATCGCCGCATCGACCCCCCACCCGCGCACGGTCACCACCCGCGAGACGTGGTCGATGAAGTCGGCCCGCGCCGTGTCGCAGTCGCCCTCGTCACCCACCCAGAACACGGTCCTGGGGGAGGAGCAGGCGGCCTGGTCGAACCAGTAGGTGTCGTTGACGAACCCCTCGGCGACCGTCACCCGCGCCGCCCGGGGCGCGCACAACCAGGCCGCCGCACGTACCACGGCGAAGGAGGAACGGTCGGGGAAGGTCAGGTCGCGGGCGTGCGGGGCGAGCGCGTGCCGCCTGATCTCCCGCACGGTACGGTCACCGCCCCACACCACCCGCAGGTCGCAGGCCGCCGACAACGCGGCCGTCACGGCGTCGGAGCGGTCGTAGGAGATGACGCGCTGGGTGGCGGCGATGGCGGGGTCGGCGTCGGCCAGCGTCTCGTGCAGGGTCTCCACGATGGTCTCGGCGACCGGGCCCGAGCGGGGCGACAGGCGTACGACGTTGCGGTTGCCCATCAGCGCGGACAGGGCCCAGGAGTAGACGAAGACGGTGTCCACGTTCGCGGGCGGGATGTGGAAGACCAGGCCGCGCGGGACGCGTACATGGTCACGGCCGAGCCCTTCGACGGTGCGGGTCAGCTCGCTGGGACGCAGGAAGAAGCCGAGCGAGCCCAGCTCGGGATGGCGCCTGGCCAGCGCGGGCCGCAACAGCCGCCGCCCGAACGCCGCCAGGAACTCCCGCACCCGCACGTCCCCCACCCGCAACGTCCCGCCGCCTTCGCAGAGGCCGCCTTCGCAGGGGCCGCCTTCGCAGAGGCCGCTGAGCAGCGTGTCCACCGGTACGGACCCGCGTACGGGGAAACGAACGTCCACGGCGCAGGCGTCCAGTATGGTGCGGTCGTCCAGCATCAGCCCTGCCCAAAGGTGTCACTGCAGCCGCGCGCCTCGGCCCGCGGCAGCCTGCCGAGTACCTCGAACCGCTTGCCCGGCCAGCTCCCGTCATCCACGCCCCGCACCACGCCCAGGTCCTCGGTCAGCAGCACGTGGCCCGGGTAGGAGGTGGGTAGCGTGCTCACCACCTCGATCAGTCCCGGCACCCCGGTCGGCGCCTCGCGCCAGGTCTCCGGGTCGCGGATCACCACGTCGGCGAAGTCCGGGCAGTAGAGCCCGTCGCCGTCGGCGCCCTCCAGGAACACGGTCCCGATCTGCTCGACCATGCCGTAGAAGTTGTGCACTCTGCTCAGCCCGCATTCGGCGGCCAGCCGCCGCCGGAACTCGGCGTTGTCCACCGCCTGCTCGGCCAGCCGCTTCCAGCCGCCCGAGTGGATCAGCACCGCCTGCGACAGGTCCACGCCGAGGCCGCGCAGGTACAGCCAGACCATGAACGTGAACCCGAAGATCAGGAACCGCTCGTTCCCGTGCCGCGCCAGGAAGGTCTTGACCGCCTCCGCGTCCACCCGGCCCTGCTCGTCCAGCACGAACGTGTGGTCCCTGCCGAAGTTCATCATGCCCAGCACACCGGCGCCGCGCGCGCTCAGCGTGGGGTCGCGTACGACCGCGTGGCTGTCCACGACCAGCATCGGCAGCCGCCGCCCGCCCAGCACCGCGCCCATCGTGGCGGCCAGCATGCGGGTCTGCGCCGCCGCGGCCTCCCGGTCGAGGTAGACCCGGCTCGGCCGCTGCCCGGTGGTGCCGCTGGAGGTCAGCACCCTGAACACGCGCTCCTCCGGCACGCTGCGCAACTCGTGCGTCTTGAACAGCCGCACCGGCAGCCACGGCAGGTCGGCCACGCGCTCGTACGGCGGCCCCGCACCGACGGCATCGAGAATCCTGCGATACGGCTGGCACGCCGCCCGGTGCCGCTCGGTCAGCTTCACCAACTCCGGCAACAGCACAGCCTCACGCTCGGCCCCCCGCAGGCTGAACACGTCCACGCTCATACGAGAGACTCCAACGTCCGGCGGTCCTTCTTCCTCATGCGTGCTTCCTCATGCGTGGGACCGACCCCAGCGTTCGGCGGTTCTTCCTGCCTATGCGTGGGACCGACTCCAGCGTCCGGCGGTTCTTCCTGCCTATGCGTGGGACCGACTCCAGCGTCCGGCGGTTCTTCCTGCCTATGCGTGGGACCGACCCCTGCGTCCGGCGGTTCTTCCTGCCCATGCGTGGGACCGACCCCAGCATCCAGCGGTCCTTCATGCTCATGCGAGGGACTCCAGCGTCCGGTAGTCCACCTTGCCCGTCGCGAGGATCGGCAGGTGATCGAGATGCCGCACGTCGAACCCGCTCCAGTGCAGCCGTAGCTCGGTCGCCACCCGCCGGCCCAGCCGTACCATGGCGGACGGGTCGAGGGTCTCGGTCCAGATGATCACCCGGTCGTCCCCGGCGGTGACCGCCACCGGCCCGCAGTCGTGCAGCAGGCGCTCGATGTCGTCCAGGTTGACCCGGGTCCCGAAGACCTTCGCGATGCGCTTGAGCCGCCCGGTGATGTGCAGGAACCCCTCGGGGTCGAGCCGCCCGAGATCGCCGGTACGCAGCACCCCGCCCAGGTCGTCGCCCCTGGCCAGGTCCTCGGCGGTGTCCGCGTACCCCATCATGACGTTGGGCCCGTGGTAGACGACCTCGCCGTCGTCGATCTCCAGCCGCCCGCCGGGTACGGCGACCCCGACCGAGCCCGGCTTGCCTGCCAGCCGGTCGGGCGGCAGTACGGCGATGCGGGCGGTGGCCTCGGTCTGGCCGTACATCACGTAGAACCGCTCCATCTTCGCGGCGAACTCATCGACCAGCTCAGGAGCCATCCGCCCGCCCGCCTGCGTGAGCGTGGTGAGCGCCGGATAGTCGGAGCGGTCGAAGCGCATCCGGCGCAGCATCGTGTACTGATACGGCACGGCCGCCAGTGAGGTGCAGTCGTAGGCGTACAGATCCGCCCAGAACGAGCGCTGCAGCAGCCCCGCATCCGTCAGCACCACGGTGCCCCCCGCCACCAGGTGGCTGTTGAGCACCGACAGGCCGTAGCTGTAATGCAGCGGCAGACTCGTGATCGTGGTCTCTCCAGGGCCGATCGACAGGGCCGTGGCGATGGACCGGGCATTGGCGAGTACGGCCCGGCGCGACAGCCGGACAAGCTTGGGATTTCCGGTCGAGCCCGAGGTGGCCAGAAGAAGAGCAAGGTCGGGATGGGTGTCGGGTACGCCGGTGCGTGGGGGCGGCGGCCCGTCGAGCTCGTGCGTGAACCCAAGCAGCCCGGCCGGCCTGTACCGCTCCGACAACTCGGTCAACGTGGCGGCGGGCAGGTCAGGATCGAGCAACGCAATCGGCCGCCCCGCATGCAAGGCACCGAGGTAGGAGTACACGGAAACCAGGTCATTGCGCATCCCACAGAACAACGGCCCCGGCCGCAGACCGTCGAGATCCCTCGCCGAGGCTTCGATATGGCAAGCCAGCCTGTCACCGCCAATACCCTCCTCAGACCCCGAAGGAATGAGCCTGGCCTGCGGATGCGGAAACATCATGAGACCAGCCCACCATCCACGCCCAGACCCGGCCCGGGACCCTGACCGGCGATCAGCCTCGCCTGCGGTGATAGCGGGATCATCATGGGATCAGCCCGCCATCCGCGCCGGGACCCTGGCCGGTGATTGGCCTCGCCTGTGGCGGCAGCGGGAGCATCATGGGATCAGCCCGCCATCCACGCCCAGCACCTGGCCGGTGATGAACCCCGCCTGCGGCGACAACAGGAAAGTCACGGCTGCGGCGACGTCGCCGGGCTCGCCGAGGCGGCCGAGCGGGGTCGCGGTCACCACTTGGGCGCGGCCGGTGTCGTCGAGCGTCTCCAGCATGTCGGTACGGATGTAGCCGGGGGCCACGGCGTTGACCCTGACCCCGGACGGCCCAAGTTCCTTGGCGGCGGCCATCGTGAGTCCGAGCAGCGCCGCCTTGCTCGCGGAGTAGACCGCCTGCCCCGGACCGCCCGCCCGGCCCATGACCGAGGAGACCAGCACCACCGCTGGATCGGCGCCCCGGCGCAGCAGCCTGAGCGCGGCCTGCAGGGTGTGCGTGGCACCGACGGCGTTGACCGCGAAGAGACGCTCGATGGTGTCGTGACCCGTCATGCCGAGCAGACCGCCCGCATGCACGCCCGCGTTGATCACAAGCCCGTCAAGCCACCCGTGCCGCTGAAAGATCAGCCGCATCATCGCGGAAACCTGCGCAACATCGGCCACATCCCCAGCAACCGAGTCCACGGTCCCGCCCAAAGCACCGGAGCCGCCGCAGTCGTCGGAGCCGCCGAAGCCATCGGAGCCGCCGCAGCCGCCGGAGCGGCCCGTGTCACCGAAGCCGTCGCCGGAGCGGCCCAAGCCATCGGGGCCGCCGCAGTCGCCGGGGCCGCCGAAGTCATCGGGGCCGTCGCTGGAGCGGCCAAAGCCGCCGGCGACGCCGCGCGTGCCGGAGTTGCCTGTGTTGCGGGGGCCGCTCAAATCGCCGGAGTTGCCTGGGTCGCCGGGGCTGCTCAAATCGCCGGAGCCCACCGTGCGGTCGGAGGCGCCGGAGCGGTGGGTCGTGTCGTAGCCCGCCACCATCTCGCCCGTCGGCACTGAGGCCATCACTGAAGCCGCCGCCTCAGCCGCCACTTCGGCCGCTGCCTTCGCGGCTTGCTCCTCGTCGCGTCCGTGCATCACGACCGTGTGCCCGGCGGCGGCCAGCATGGTCGCCACGGCCCGGCCGATGCCCCTCGTCGAGCCCGTGACCAGCACGACCCTGGCCTCCGCCACGGGGACCCGCCCCCGAGCAGCGGCCTGCACCCCACCGGTGGCCCGCCCCCCAGCGGTGGCTTGCCCCTGAGCGGCGGTCTGCGCCTCAGCGGCGGTTTGCTCAAGAGTGGCGGCCCGCCCCTCGGCGGTGGCCTGTCTCTCAACGGTGGCCCGCTCCCCAGCGGTGGCCTGCTCATGGGTGGCGGTACGCCTCTCAGGGGTGGCCTGCCCATAGGTGGCAGCCTGCCCCCCAGCGGTGGCTTCCCCATGGGCCGGGGCCTGCGCCTCAGTGGTGGCCCGCCCCTCGGCGGTGGCCTGTCTCTCAACGGTGGCCCGCTCCCCAGCGGTGGCCTGCCCATGGGTGGCGGTACGCCTCTCAGGGGTGGCCTGGCCATGGGTGGGGGCCTGCGCCTCAGCGGCGAGCCGTCCCCTAACGGGGGCCTGCCCTCTGGCGGGGGCTCGTGGCTCGGTGGTGGGTCGACCCTCGGTGGTGGGTTGACCCTCGGTTGGGGGGCGTCGGTTAGACGGTGGCTGTGCCGACGCCATGCTTTTCCAGCAGTCTGGTTGCCTCTTCGAACGAGCTCATGTCGATCATCTCGTCCGTGTCGATCATGATGGAGAACTGGTCCTCCATCGCCGCGATCAGCGCCATGTGCGCGAGGGAGTCCCACTGCGGGATGGAGCGGTATTCGAGGCCGTCGACGTCGGCGTCGGCCGGAAGGTTGAGCGCCAAGCGGAAGACGTCCCGCAGGCGATCGAGATGACTCATGATCACTCACTCTCTGTCCTCAAGCCACAACGAAGTGTAGCGGCAATGGGGCGGGGAGAGAAACCAAGGCCCCGTCCTCAGTAATGGAACCGTATAACGAGGCGTGGCCCACGGACGAGGCTGGGAATGTCGGATGGGACACGGCAACCGTACGGGGGGAATGATGGACGAATCCAATCACTGGTACGGGCACTCCCGCATAATCGGCCGATACTGCGGCCTGCCGGACGAGGCGCCGAAGCGGATTCAAGGTTTCCTCCAGCATGGATGGAACTATCTTCACGGATTTCCGCCCAACGACCACTGGTGCAGCCCCGGTTATCCCCGTTTTGTCTGGTCGGAGGTGCTGCGTACCAGGGGCTGGTCGATGGGGCGCAGGGGACACTACCTCGTCGGCGCGCCTTGGATTTATCTTCTTTACCTTGAGCCCGAGCTCGGCGTGCGGCGCGAACGGAACGGTACGATCTGGTATCCCTTTCATGGCTGGGAAAAGCATTCCGTTAGCGGCGACCACGCCCGGCTTGCCGACGAAATCCGAAATGTCGAGACTGATCCGGTCACTGTCTGCCTTTATTGGCTGGAATACGCAAATCCGGACATTCGGCGTTCTTATGAAACCAGGGGATTCCGGGTCATCTGTCATGGCGAGCGCGGTTCCCGGTGGGAGGGAAAAGGCCGCGACTTCCTGCGCAAGCAGCTGGTCGAGTTGCGGCGGCACCGCAGGGTGGCCTCCAACAGGCTCGGCAGCGCGCTGTTCTACGGCGCCTCGGTGGGCTGCGAGGTGGCCGTCT
The DNA here is from genome assembly GCF_040655495.1 of Nonomuraea sp. NPDC050404. NCBI lineage: Bacteria > Bacillati > Actinomycetota > Actinomycetes > Streptosporangiales > Streptosporangiaceae > Nonomuraea > Nonomuraea sp. NPDC050404. Next base: position 386,732 of record NZ_JBFAKB010000010.1, on the reverse strand, counting down.
ACGGAGATCCGATGCAGTTCGAGGACGAACGTCCCGAGTACGGCGGCACCGCCCGCCGCATGCGGCTCTGGCCGGAACTGCACGGCACGCACGTCGATCCCGAACTCGCGACCGAGGTGGCGCGGCGCGAGCTGGGATTCGAGTATCAGGCGACACCGGAGGAGCTACGGCGAATGTTCGGTTGGAAGCGGGCGCGCGCATGAGCCACGACCACGAACTGGAAGCGGGCGTGCCCATGAGTACGACCACGAAAGAGGTACCGGGGAACGTCCGGTTGATCGGCGGGGAGATGCTGTTGTGGTCCGACGCGGCCGGCATGGGCGGGGTCACGGACTGGCGGGGTGCGGCGCTGGAGTTGATCAGGCGGCTGGTCCCGGAGGGCGGCCGGGTGCTGCTGGTCGGGCCGCATCCCCAGGCGCTGGTGGACGACGTGGTCGCGCGGGCCGGCTCCGCCGCCGTGCTGCTGCGCTCCTACCCTGACGCCTGCGCGCTGGGCGTACGGCACCAGGACCTCACGGTGTTCTGCGGACGGCTGGAGGTGCTCGACGCCGACGAGCCGTACGACCTGGTGCTGGCCATGGACGGACTGCTGCGCACGCACTCGGCCGAGGCCCCGGCCGCGGCCTGGAACGAGTCGCTCGAAGCGCTGGCCGACCTGGTCGCGCCCGGCGGGCGGTTGATCCTCGGCGTACGCAACGACCTGGGCGTGGACCGCTTCATCGAGGCCAGGCCCGCCGACAGGGAGGGCGCCGACGACCAGTGGGCGCCGCACGGCTTCGACCCGAGCTACCCGGGCGGCCCCGAGGCGCTCGACCAGGGGCTGGAGGCGTCAGGGCTGAGCGTCGAACGGTGCTACGCGGCCTACCCGGACCGGCAGGCGCCGCGCTCGTTGTTGTCCAGGGAGGCGCTGGGGGTCGACCTGCCGGAGGCGCTGACGTTCCCGCTGAGCGCCAGGGAGGGCGACCGGATGCTGGTGGCCGACCCGCTGCGGCTGACCCGGCTGGTGTTCCGGCACCGTCTGGGGGAGGAGCTGGCCCCGCTGTGGCTGGCCGTGGCGACCCGGCTCCCGCACGCCGCGGACGAGGCCAGGCCGGTACGGCTGCCGCTGGGCCTCATCGAGGAGGGCCCGGCCCTGTACGAGCTCACCGCCACGGGCACCAGACGCCTGCCGGGCGGCCAGGAACGGCCGATCCCCGCGGGCCGGGTGGTCGAGGAGATCCTCATCGAGGCGTGCGCCCGCGAGGACGTCAGGACCGTACGCGAACTCCTCGCCGAGCTGGCCGCCTGGCTGGAGTCGGGCGGCGACCCCACGGCCGCGACCGACAGCCTGGTCTACGACGGCGAACGCTTCACCTCGGTCAATCCACACGGGGGCACGGGCGCCGATCTTGAGCCGCGCGTCGTGCTCTGCCGGATCCTGTGGCGCTTCGCGGTCAGGCTGCTGGCGGCGGGGCACCACCACCCCTGGCCCTGGCCGCTGCAGGCCGACCAGCTCACGCTCACCCTGTGCGGCATGGCCGGCAGCCCCTGCGAATCCGGCGACCTGGACCTGGCCCGCAAGCTCGACGCCGAGCTGGGCCGCCCAGCCGAGCTGGCCGAGCGCGCCCCGGCCTACCGCGACCTGCTGGGCGCCCGCGACCGCCTGGCCGACCAGCTGACCGCGGCCCTGGCCAGGATCTCCCGCCTGGAGACCAAGCTCTCCTACCGCGAGCGCGAGCTGGTACGGGCCAAGGCCAAGCTGCGCAGGACCCAGCGCAAGGCCACCGCCTACCGCAGGACGCTCGGATACCGCCTCTCCCGCCGACTGGCCCGCCCCCGCAAGGTCGCCCGCCGCGTCATACGCCTGTTGTCCGGCTGACCACACGATGGCTGTCCATACGATGAGGAGTGCATGTGCCGGTTCTTTCGGTGATCGTCCCTTTCCATAACGTCGAGAAGTACATCGGGCCCTGCCTCGACTCCATCTCCGCCCAGACGCTGGAGGAGCTGGAGGTGATCTGCGTGGACGACGGCAGCGCCGACGAGGGCTCGGCCGAAGTCGAGGCGAGGATGGCCCGGGACCCGCGGATCGCCCTCATCAGGCAGGACAACCACGGCGTCGGACACGCCCGCAACGTCGGCGTACGCCAGGCAAGCGGCGACTACCTGGCCTTCGTGGACGGCGACGACGTCGTGCCGCCCGACGCGTTCAAGCGCCTGGTGACCTCCCTGGAGGAGACCGGCTCGGACCTGGCCTGCGGCAACGTCATGCGCCTCTACCGCAACCTGCTCATCCCGTCCTGGGCGCACCGGCTGGCGTTCGCCAAGCCGGTCAGGCGCACCCACATCACCCGCCACCCGCTGCTGCTGCGCGACCGCATGTTGTGGAACAAGGTCTACCGCCGCTCCTTCTGGAACGCCCTGGGCCTGTGCTTCCCCGAGCGCATGTACGAGGACCAGCCCGTCGCCATGGCCGCCCACATCGGCGCCGAGTCCGTGGACGTGCTGGCCAAGGTGGTCTACCACTGGCGTCACCGCGACGAGCCCGACGCCTCGATAACCCAGCGCCGCCTGGAGCCGGGCAACCTGCGCGACCGCCTGCTGTCGGTGCTGCAGACCGCCGACCTGCTGGTCCACGGCGCGCCCAAGCTCAAGCCCGACTTCGACCGCGACACGCTGGACATCGACATGGCCGTCGCGGTGGAGGCCGTGGCGGCCATGGGGCCGGCGGTGGACCTGAGCCTGGTGGACCTGGCCGTCCGCTACCTCGACGGCGTGTCCGCCAAGGCGTGGCAGAGCATCCCGTTCGAGCAGCGACTCCTGGTCCACCTGCTGCACGAGCGCCGCCTGGAGGACCTGTCCGGCGTCTTCGCCCAGGCCAGGGACGGGCGGCTGCGGCCCAAGGTCGGCTCGGCGGGGCTGCTGCGCAAGCGCTGGTACGGCCGGCACTCCTCGATGCCGGGACACCTGTCGGAGGTCTCCGGCGAGCTGGCCCTGCTGACCAGGCTGGTGAGCCTGGACTGGCGCGAGGGCCGGCTGCACGGCTCCGGGCGGGTGGCCGTGGGCACGTTCGACGTGGGCGAGCTGCGGCGGGTGCGGGTGCGCATCTGGATGCAGGAGCGCGGCACCGGCGAGATCGTGCGGCTCTCCGACGAGGAGAGCCTGCCCGTCTGGGAGAACGCCGAGCAGGAGGACGGAGGGCCGCTGCCGGAGCACGCGTTCCCGTTCAGGTTCGCCTTCGACCCCGGCACGCTGTCGCGGGCGCAGCTGGCCAGGCATGGCCACTGGGACCTGTGCGTGGGGCTTCGCGGGGCCGGGCTGCGGCTGGAGGGCAGGGTGGCGGGGCCGCGCTGGTTGCCGCCGCTGATCCCCGCCCCCAGGCGCAGGGCGGGGTTGTGGCTGGTGCCCGCACGCAACGCCAAGGGTGCTTGGGGCCTGCGGCTGCGTACGGCGGAGGCGGTCATCGGCGAGTACCGCGTGGACGACGGCGACCTGGTGGTCTCCGGGGAGATGTCCGACGTCGGCGACGGCGAGCCGGTGCTGCGGTTGCAGCGCAGGAGCGACGGCGAGGAGATGTACTTCCCGGTGGCGCTGACCGGGCAGGACTTCCAGGCGCGGGTGCCGCTGGCCGACATCGACGAGCGCGTGGGCCACGAGTCGTGGTGGGAGGTGGTCATCGACCAGGGCACGCCCATCCGGCCGCTGGTGCGTACCCGGCAGCGGTCGATCGCGACCGTGGCCGAACGGCGCTTCCTCATCGACCGGGGCGAGGACGGCTGCCTGCTGCTGGCCGAACGCTGACCTACCGCAGGATGTCGCTCAAGGTCTGCGCCACCCGGTCCTGCTGCGCGTCGGTCAGGCCCGGGTACAGCGGCAGCGACAACTCCTCGCCGTAGTACGCCTCGGCCCGCGGACACAGGCCACGCCGATAGCCGAGGTCCTCGAACACCGGATGCCAGTACGCGGGCAGGTAGTTGACCTGCACCCCGATCCCGGCGGCCCGCATGCGTTCGTAGACCTCGCGCCGCCGCCCGTCGCGCACCCTGACGGGGTAGAGGTGCCGGCTGGGCCGCACGTACGCGCGCTGGACCGGCAGCCCGAGCCCCGGCACGTCGCGCAGCAGGCGGTTGTACCGCGTGACCAGTTCGCCGCGCCGCTCACGGAAGGCCGCGAGCCGTCCGAGCTGGCTGATGCCGAGCGCGCACAACACGTCGGGCAGCCGGTAGTTCAGCCCGAACTCGTGCACCTCCTGGTGCCAGCCGCCCTCGCCGGGATCGCGCTGCTCGGCGGGGTCGCGTACCAGGCCGTGGTTCCTGAAGCGGGCGGCCCGCCGCAGCCGTTCGGGGTCGGTGGCCGCCACGGCCCCGCCCTCCGCCGTGGTCACGGTCTTGGTCGGGAAGAACGAGAACGTGGTCAGGTCCGCCAGCGCGCCCACCGGCCGGTCCTTGTACTCCGAACCGATCGAGTGCGCCGCGTCGGCGACGAGCACCGCGCCGGCCCGCTCCGCGACCTCCCGCAGCTCGTCGTAGTCGGCCGGATGGCCCGCGTAGTCCACCGCCGTGATCGCCCGGGTCCTGCAGGTGAGCGCCGCGGCGGCGGCGTCCGGGTCGAGGTTGCCGGTGTCGTCCTGTACGTCGGCGAAGACCACGCGCACGCCCAGCAGCGCGGCCGTGGCGGCCGTGGCCACGAACGTGAGCGGCGAGGTGACCAGCTCGTCGCCCTTGCGCAGCCCGGCCGCCACGTAGGCGACGTGCAGCGCGGCGGTGCCCGATGTGACCGCCACGCAGGGCACGCCGCCCGTCCATGTGGCCAGCTCCGCCTCGAACCGGCCGACCGCGGGCCCGGTGGTCAGCCAGTCGCCGCGCAGCACGGCGGCGACGGCCTCGACGTCGGACTCCTCGATCGACTGGCGTCCGTAGGGCAGCATCAGCCGGTCACCATGCCGCGCAGGTCGTCCACCGACAACCACTGCTCGTTGGTGTCGGAGCGGTAGGAGAAGCCCTCGGGCAGCAGCTCGCCGCTGCCCGGCGGCACGTAGCCCCAGGTCGCGATCGTCGGCTGGACCACGTAGCGGTCGGCCAGGCGCAACGTCCTGCGGCCGTCGTCCGGGCCGATCATCTCCTCGTGCAGCTTCTCGCCCGGCCGTACGCCGATCTCGTAGATCGAGCTGTTCGGGGCCAGCGCCTCGGCCAGGTCGGTGATGCGCATGCTGGGGATGCGCGGCACGTACAGCTCGCCGCCCTGCATCAGGTCGAAGGAGTCGACCACGAACCTGACCGCCTGCTCCAGCGTGATCCAGAACCTGGTCATGCGCTTGTCGGTGATCGGCAGGCTGCTGCCCTGCTCGGCCAGCCGCTGGAACAGCGGGATGACCGAGCCCCTGCTGCCCACGACGTTGCCGTAGCGGACCACGGAGAAGCGGGTCTCGTGCGCGGCGGCGTAGTGGTTGGCCGAGACGAACAGCTTGTCGGCGACCAGCTTGGTGGCGCCGTACAGGTTGATCGGGCTGGACGCCTTGTCGGTGGAGAGCGCGACGACCTTGCGCACGCCGCAGTCGATGGCGGCCTCCACCACGTTCTGGGAGCCCGCCACGTTGGTGCGGACGTATTCGAACGGGTTGTACTCGGCGGTGTCCACCTGCTTGAGCGCCGCGGCGTGCACGACGTAGTCGATGCCGTGCATGGCGCGGGTCAGCCGGTCGCGGTCGCGTACGTCGCCGAGGAACCAGCGCAGCCGCTCGTCGTCGCCGAAGAACTGCCTGGTCTCGTACTGCTTCAGCTCGTCGCGGGAGAAGACCACCAGGCGCCGGACCGCGAGTGAGTTGAGCGCGTGACCGATGAACGCCTTGCCGAAGGACCCCGTTCCTCCGGTGATCAGAATCGACGATCCACTGAGAATGCTCACGTGGCCCCCTGAAATCGCGCTTACGCGCTGTCGTCGTCGTGGCAGGCTGTAGCATAGCGCGATCGGCTAATCACGCGCTGTCACACGGGGGAATGGGGCATTCGGTGCGTATTGTCGGGATTATTCAGGCTCGTATGGGCTCAACGCGTTTGCCAGGAAAGGTGTTGCGAGAGTTGGGCGGGCGTTCCGTCCTGGGATGGGTGGTTCGCGCCGCACGCGAGGCGGGCGCGCTGGACGACCTCGTCGTGGCCACCACGACAGAACCGGACGACGACGCGGTCGCCGCCGAGTGCCGCAGGCTCGACGTGGCCTGGCACCGGGGGCCCGTGGACGACGTGCTGACCCGGTTCACGCAGGTGCTGGACGGGCGGCGGTGGGACGCCGTCATGCGCTTCACCGCGGACTGCCCGCTGCTGGACCCGGTCGTGATCAGGGAGGCGGCACTGGTCTTCCGCGCCGTGCCCGGACTCGACTATCTGAGCACGAGCCTGGCGCGTACGCTGCCGCGCGGGCTCGACGTGGAGATCGCGGGCCGGGCCGCGATGGCGCGGGCCGACGCGGAGGCCACCGGCTTCCACCGCACCCACGTCACGTCCTACGTGTACGAGCACCCGGGGGACACACGGCTGCTCGGGCTGGCCTACCGGCCCGTCGCCGACGACCTGCGGGTCACGCTCGACACCGAGGACGACTGGCGGCTGATCTCCGCCGTGGTGGACGAGCTGGGCGACCGGTGTGTGCCGGTCAGGACACTGGTGGAGTGGCTGCGCGAACGCCCTGAGGTGTGCGGGCTCAACGCCCATGTGCGGCAGAAGGCCCTGCAGGACGCGTGACGGGCGCGGAACGCCGGGTCGGGTTCCGCTGCGACGCCGGGGTGAAGAGCGGGGTCGGCCATCTCGTACGGTGCGTCGCGCTCGCGGAGGAGTTGTGCGGCCGGGGCGTCGAGGTGGTCTTCCTCGGCGAGGTGTGCGGATCGGCGTGGGCGCGGGCGCAACTGCGCGAGCGCGGATACGGGCTGGTCCCAGCGCCGCGCGAGCCCGGCGAGCTGGCCGCGCTGGCTCGCCGGTTGCACCTGGACGCCGTGGTACTGGACTCCTACCTGCTGCCGGAGGAGACCGGGGCGGCGCTCAGGGCGGCCGGCCTGCCCGTGCTGGCCATCGTGGACGGCGACCCGCTGGGCCAGGAGGCCGACCTGTACCTGGACCAGAACCTGGGCGCGGAGCGGCGGCCCTTCACTCGGTCCGGGCACCGCCTCGCCGGGGCGCGGTACGTGCTGCTTCGTGACAGCGTGCGAGGGCGTACCCGCGCGGGTGGCGGGGGCGAGGTGCCGCGCGTGTTGTGCTTCTTCGGCGGCACCGACAGCGCGGGTGTCGCCCCTGAGTGGGCGCGGGCGCTGCGGGCGACCGGGCGGCCCTTTCACGCGACGGTGATCAGCCCGGTGCCGTTCGAGGCGGGCTGGCCGATCGCGGTGATCCCGCCGACGGACCGGCTGCCCGAGCTGATGGCCGCCGCCGACCTCGTGGTCACGGCGGCCGGCTCGGCCGTCTGGGAGCTGCTCCACCTCGGCGTCCCGACGGCGCTGACCTGGGTGGCGGCCAACCAGCGCGGCGGCTACGAGGAGCTGGTCGGCAGGGGGGTGGCGGCGGGGCTCGGGCGCGCGGCAGGCGCGGAGTCCGTGGGCGTGCTGGCCCGCCTGCTCGCCGACCCCGCCGCCCGCGAGGAGCACGGGCGGCGGGGCAGCGGCCTGGTGGACGGAAAGGGCCGGGAACGCGTCGCCGACGCCCTCATGCGCCTGTGTTAGATCAGGTCCCAGGTGAGCGGCGTGCCGAGCGGGACGTCGCGGACGAAGCGCCGGCCCATCACCTGTCCGGCGGCGTCGGGGGACAGGCCGCCCGCGGGCCGGATCGAGCGTACGTTCTCCGGCGTCACCGGCTCGCCCGCGCGCACGTCCCGCACCACGTACAACGAACGGCGGAACCGCAGCCCCTCGCGTTCGGACGGCCGGGGGCCGATCGCGACCTCGCCCAGCGACTGCCAGGCCCGCTCGCTCTCCACCACCAGCGCCGCCAGCTCGGCCGGCTCCAGCGAGAAGGCCGCGTCCACCCCGCCCTCGGCCCGCGACAACGTGACGTGCTTCTCGATCAGGCAGGCGCCCAGAGCCACCGCCGCCAGCGCGGCCCCGAGCCCCGGCGTGTGGTCGGACAGGCCCACGACCTCGCCCGTGAGCGCCGCCAGCAGCGGCAGCGCGCGCAGGTTGCTCTCCGAGGGCGCGGCGGGATAGGCGGCCGTGCACGACAACATGGCGAGCTGCGCGCACCCGGCCGCGCGGGCGGCCCCGACGGCGGCCTCGATCTCGGCGATGGAGGCCATCCCGGTGGAGATGATCATCGGTTTGCCGGTCGCCGCGGCGAGCCGGATCAGCGGCAGGTCCACGATCTCCGAAGAAGCGATCTTGTACGCCGGCGCCCCCAGCTTCTCCAGCAACTCCACCGCCGTGGGATCGAACGGCGCCGAGAAGGCGACCAGCCCCCGCTCCCGCGCCCGCTCGAAGATCGGCTCATGCCACTCCCACGGCGTGTGGGCCCGCTCGAAGAGCCGGTAGAGGTTCTCCCCGCCCCACAGCTCATGATCGTCACCCAGCCGGAAGGCGGGCGCGTCGCAGTCGATGGTCAGCGTGTCGGGCCGGTAGGTCTGCAGCTTCAGCGCGTGCGCCCCCGCGTCGGCCACCGCGTCCACGATGGCCAGCGCCCGCTCCAGGCTCCCGTTGTGGTTGCCCGACAACTCCGCGACGACGAACGGCGGTCTCCCGGGCCCGATCGTCCGCCCCCCGATGGTGATCATTACTTTTCCCTCCTGAGCTCGATGGCCACGACCTCGCGCGGCACCCCGTCCACATCTCTCAGGTACGCCCCCATCTCGACGAACCCGAACCGCCTGTGCAGCCGCCTGACCGGCTCGTTGTCGGCCAGCACCTCCCCGTGCAGCGTCGTCAGGCCGAGGGGTCCGAAGGCGTGCTCGATGGCCGCCTGCTCCAGCCCGGCCCAGGCCCGCAGCAGTGTCCCCGCCCGCTCCAGCCCTTCCAGGTCCAGGTAGTAGCCCCAGCAGGCGCTGTCGCCCGTCACGTCGGCGTAGTTCACCACGCCGGCGGCAGTCCCCTCGTGGTCGTAGATCAGCACGTGCCGGTCCGCGTCGGCGCGTACGGCCGTCCACCAGCCGGCGTGCTCCTCCGCCGCGATCTCGTGCGTGGTGAAGCTGGCGGCCCGCACGCGCGGATGGTTGCGCCAGCGTCGCATTGCGGGCAGATCGTCATCCTGGACGTCCCTCAGCACTGATCCCCCTTACTATTCGTGCTTGATCTCTTGCACAACGTAGCGGATTACGTGTCCGGTAAAGAGCTCATCAGGGACAGCCATCGGGCAGGGAATCCGGCGTCCGGCCGAGGCATGCTGCCCTCGACCGCACAGCGAGCCAAGGAGCGAATTTCGCATGATCCCCCTGCTCAGCGTCGTCGTCCCGATCTACAACGTGGAGCCGTACCTCACCGAGTGCCTCAAATCGCTGGCCGCCCAGACGCTCGACGACATGGAGGTGGTCCTGGTGGACGACGGCTCCGTGGACGGCAGCCGGCGCATCGCCGCGGACTTCGCCGCGATGGACGAGCGGTTCGTGCTGCTCGGGCAGCGCAACCTGGGCCCGGGGCCGGCCCGCAACCAGGGGATCAGGCAGGCGCGCGGCGCGTTCCTGGCCTTCGCCGACGGGGACGACGTGGTGCCGCCGGGGGCGTACGAACTGCTCGCGGGCAGCCTCGCCGAGACCGGCTCCGACCTGGCGTGCGGCGCGGTGCGGCGGCTGGTGGACGGCGAGCTGGAGGAGTCGATCCTGCACGAGAAGGTGTTCAGGCGGCCCGAGCTGTGCACCCACGTCACCGACAAGCAGGTGCTGGTACGCGACCGCACCGTGTGGAACAAGGTCTACCGGCGCGACTTCTGGGAACGCGCGGGCCTGGCCTTCCCCGCGGGCATCTACGAGGACGTCCCGGTCGCCATGCAGGCCCACGTACTGGCGACCAGCGTGGACATGGTGGGCGAGGTGGTCTACCACTGGCGCAGGCGCGAGGAGGGGGCGGACTCGATCACCCAGCGCCGCTCCGAACTGCCCAACCTGGCCGAGCGGCTGGCGGCCATCCGGGCGGTGCGGGCCTTCCTCGACGAGCGCGCGCCGGAACTGCTCGACGGTTTCGACGCGCTCGTGCTGGAGAAGGACACCGTGTTCCTGTTCCAGGCGCTGGAGCGCTGCGAGGGCGACCCGGGGCCGGTGCTGGAGCTGGGCCGCGCGTGGCTGGCCGCGCTGGGCCCGCACGTGCTGGCCTCCGCGCCGTCGCTGCGCCGCCTGGAGCTGCACCTGCTGCGGCGCGGCCTGATCACGGAGTTGTGCACGGTACGCGAGTTCCGCCGGGGTCGCGAGGACATCGCCCGCGTGGTGCCGCGCGGCCTGCGTACGACCAACTGGTACGGCGACTACCCCTTCTTCCGCGACCGCCGCCTGCGCATCCCCGACGAGGTGTTCGACGCCCGCGACGAGCTCAAGCTGATCGCCAGGGTGGAGGAGTGCGAGTGGACCGGCGCCGAGTACCGCGTGCGCGGCTCCGTGGGCGTGCACCGCGTCGATCGCAAGGTCGCCAAGGTGGACATGTGGCTCAGCGACGGGCACCGCCGCGTCCCCCTGGAGACCCGCCGCCGGGGCCGGCACGGAGTCACGACCGTCATCGACCCCCGCCGCCTGGAGGACGGAGGCCCCTGGCGGCTGCAGGTACGGGCGGAAATGCGCGGTCTGGTGCTCAAGGGGTGGTGCCGGGACGGCGACGCCAACAGCGCGTGGCGGTTTTCCGTGCCGGGTTGGTCAAGAAGCGGCATGGACATGCCCCAGTAGTTCCAGACAGTAATCGTTCCGGCGCGGCCCGTGGTCATGCTGGGATCCATGAGGACCTATTCGCTCGATGACGTCCACGAGACACGCAAGCGGAGAGATTCCTGGTGGACCGTGTATTTCGTGGACCCGGTCGCCTGCCGGGTCGCACTCCCCGTCGCCAACCGCACCCGGATGACGCCGAATGAGCTCACGGTGTTCTCCCTGGTCCTCGGCACGGTGTCGGCCGCCTGTTTCATGGCGAACCAGCTCATAGCGGGCGCCTGCTTCTTCTATCTGAGCTTCATGATCGACTGCGTGGACGGCAAAATAGCCCGGCTCAAGGGCACGGGCACGCCCTTCGGGCTCTGGCTCGACTACGTGGGGGATCGCGTCAGGGTGGTCCTGTGCGCCGGCGGGCTGGCGTACGGGCAGTACACGCTGACCGGCGACGTGAGCTGGGTCGTGCTCGGCGCCGCCGTGGCGGTGCTGGACCTCTTCAGGTATGTCAACGCGCCGCAGATGAAGCGCGTGCGCGACCTCATCAGGGAGGAGCCCAGGGAGCCGGAGCCCGACCCGGACCCCATGACGGTGGACCTGCTCGACCCGGAGCCGCCGGGGCGGGGGCCCCGGCCGCGCGGCTTCTTCCGCCTCTTCAGGCGGCTCAACAGGTTCCTGGCCCGCCACCGCGTCCGCTCGCACCTGGTGAGCGGCATCGAGTTCCACGCGGCGGTGTTCGTGATCGCGCCCCTTGCGGGGGCATGGGCGCTGATCCCGCTCGCCGTGTTGTCGGGGCTCCTGCTGCTGGCCAACGAGGTGTTCCTCATCTACCGGTTGTGGCTCTTCACGCGCAGGCACGGCGTGAGCTCGTCTCAGGAGAGCCGAGAGCACGTTCTCGTCTAAGTACTCGGGGGTTTGTACGACATGTCCGACCGGCCAGTCTTCGTCATCGGATGTCCGCGGTCCGGCACCACGATGCTCCAGCTCATGCTCCACTCGCACCCGCGCATGGCGGTGCCGCCGGAGACGCGTTTCCTCGTTCCCGCCTACTACCGCCGCCGCACGTGGGGCGACCTGCGCATCGACGCGCGCCGCCGCGCCCTGGCGGAGTGGATCGCGACCGACCGCAGCACGAAGTTCCGCGAGCTCAAGATCGACAAGGGCGAGTTCGTCAAGCAGGCCGTGGAGGCCCCCGGCTCGCTCGGCTCGGTGATCGGCACTGCCTTCCGCATGTACGCCGACCGGTTCGACAAGGCCCGCTGGGGCGACAAGCGGCCCAGTTACGTCAAGCAGGTGGACCTGCTGCTGCGGCTCTTCCCCGACGCCCAGTTCGTGCACCTCATCAGGGACGGCCGCGACTGCGTGGCCTCGCTGAAGGAGATGCCCTGGTACACGCTGGACTCCTTCCACGCCGTCTCCACCTGGGCCGAGGCCATCGACGCGGGCGGCAGGCTGAAGCGCACGCTGCCCGAGGACACCTACTACGAACTGCGCTACGAGGACCTCACCGACGACCCGATGACCGAGCTGAAGAAGCTCTGCCACTTCCTGGAGGAGGACTTCTCGCCGTCGATGATCTCGCCGCGCGAGGCGGCCAGCGTGGCGGTGCCGACGCACAAGGTCTGGCACAGCAACACGCACCGCGAGGTCACCCGCAGCCGCGTCGGAAGCTGGGCGGACCGGCTGGACGACTGGGAGATCGCTCTGTGCGAGCACATGCTCGGCGACCGCCTGGAATCCATGGGGTACGAGCTGAGCGGCGCGCCCAGGCCGGCCAAGGAGCACGTCGTGGCCGCCCAGAAGACGATGCAGAAGCGTAAGGCCAGCCGCATGCGCAAGGGCGTGCGGGACCGCTTCAACCGGCTGCGCGAGCCCAGCCCCGTGGCCGCCCTGCTCACCGCGCGCCAGCGTTCGATGGCCGGCATCCCGCAGCAGCGCAAGGAACTCACCGAGCCCGTCTAGGGACCTGTCAGCGCTCGATGTGCGCGAACAGCAGTTCCCAGCGGTCCAGCACGTGGTCGAGGCGGTAGGCCTCGGCCCGTGCGCGGGCGTCGGCCCCCAGCCGCCGCCGCTCCTCCTCGTCGTCGATCAGCCGGGCCAGCTCCACCGCGAACGCGTCCACGTCACCGGGCGGCACCGGCACGGGCCCGGCGGCCCGCACGCCGCCCGACACGTCGAAGGCCACCGACGGCACCCCGTGCGCGCCCGACTCCAGCAGCACCACGGGCAGGCCCTCGTGCTCGCTGGTCAGGCCCAGGACCGAGGCGGCCAGGTACTCGGCGGACATGCGCGCGGCGGGCACCAGTCCCCTGAAGACCACCCGGTCGCCGACACCCTCCCGTTCCGCGTGCGCGCGCAGCCGGGCCAGCTCCGCGCCGTCCCCGATGAGGTGCAGCTCCCACGGCGCGGGCGCGCCCGACCGGGCGAACGCGCTGATCAGCCGGTCGAACCGCTTGACCCCCTCCAGCCGGCCCACGCCCAGCACGCGCGGCGACTCCAGCACCGACATCTCCCGTGGCCAGTCCGCCAGCGGGTTGGGCAGCGTGCCCGCGTTGGGCAGCAGCGCGTGCTCCGAGAACAGCAGGGCGTCGTCCTCGCTGAGGAAGACCGCCTGGTCGAGCGCCGGGTAGTGGCGCCTGATCGAGGCCAGGTGCCAGCAGCCGCGGGCGTGGTCGTAGGAGCCGTGGTACTGCCCGATCGGCCGCAGCGAACGCGGCAGCAGCCCGGCCGTCCTGGCCACCACCGACGGCGAGGTCATGACCGCGTATCCGGGGCCGACCGCGCGCAGCAGCCTCCCGAGCCGCCGGTCGGCACTTCTGCGGGCCAGGGCGCCCCCGGCCGGGCGGCGGCTGATCACGTGCCGGTGGTAGAGCGGGTGGTCCACGTACCGGAACGGCTCGGCGGCCCGGTGCAGCCCGATGACGTGCACCTCGTGCCCGCGTTCCGCCAGCCCCTGTGCCAGGGTGTGGGTGACCTGCTGGGTGCCGCCCAGGGTGTCGGCGTCCAGGCAGATGAAGACGACCGTCATCGTGCCGCCTCCTCGAAGAAGTCGGCCACGATCCTGGCCGCCGCGTCGCCGTGCTCGTCGGCGCACCACAGGTCGCGGAAGGCGGCGTACTTGCCGGCGTGGGCCGCGTGCACGGCGGGCAACTCGCGCAGCGCCGCCACCAGGTCCTCCGTCGTCGTCAGGCACGGTCCTGGGGCGATGGCGGGCAGGTCGTGGTAGACGCCGCGCTCGGAGAGCCGGTAGTCGTCCCAGTCGTCGATGAAGAACACCATGGGCTTGCCGGTCAGCGCGTAGTCGCACATCACGGAGGAGTAGTCGGTCAGCAGCGCGTCCGAGGCCAGCATCAGGTCGTTGATGTCGGGATAGGCGGAGGCCGGGCGGACGAAGTGGCGCAGGTGCTCGGGCGGGTCGTAGCGCTCGACCGGATGCGTACGCAGGAGCACCACCCAGTCCCCGGCCAGTTCCTCGGCCAGCAGCTCCAGATCCACCCGTACGGATTGGCCGCTGTTCTTCGCCCGATCCCGGTAAGTAGGCGCATAAAGCAGGACTTGTCGCCCGGGTGGCACCTCCAGCAGCCTCCGCACGTCGTCCGCCGGCCGTGCACGCACGAGCGCGTCACACCGGGGCGTCCCGCACCGGTAGACCTTGCCCGCGTAGCCGTTCGACGGCAGGAACACCCGCGAGAACTCCGCGCTCGGCGACACCAGCGCGTCCCACCGCGCCACCGCCGCCCGCCACAACGCCCGCGGCCGGTCGAAGTCACCGCGCAGGTCGGGCGCGTCGAAGCCGATCGACTTGATCCCCTGCCCGTGCCAGGTCTGCAGGTAGCGGGTGCCGGGCGGCTTGGGGTAGTCCAGCGGGAAGCCGTGGCTGTCCACCCAGATCCCGGCCCTGGCCATGGTGTAGACGTAGCGCCAGCTTCCCCGGCGCACGAGCCGTACGTCGGCGGGGAAGTTCGCGCGCCCCTTGGCCACCGACCAGACGGCCTCGATGGGCAGGCCGCGCCGGCGTACCTCCTCGTAGATGGCGCGCGGGCTGCCGCTGTAGCCCTTGCCGACGTCGGACTCGAACAGGGCGAGGTTCCTCCGGCGCGGCAGCACCCTGATCATGACCTGGTAGGCCCGCAGCTTGTTCTTCGGCGTGCTGAGCCGTTTCATCAGGCGCCTCTTGATCCGCCGCAACAACGACCGGTGGATGGCGTCGGGCCGCACGCACAGGTAACCCGCGTAGCCCTCGACCTTGACCGTGCGTCCCGGCAGCTCGATCGGCTCGGTGTGCGGGTCGGCGATGAGCCGGTCGGTCGTGGTGTGCCCGTCGGCGGTCCTGGTGAAGCCGATGCGCGGGTCGCACTTGCGGGTGGGGGTGAAGGTGACCTCGCTGACGTACCCGCCCTCGCCCGACGGCACCGGCTCGATCGGCACACGTTCCCCGCCGAGCTGCAGGAACGCCGTCCACTCCGCCGGCAGCACGCCGAACGGGTCGAAGGTGCGCACGGTCATCCGCAGCCGCTCGCCGTCCGAGGACAGGCTCGCCACCTCGTGCCGCAGCCGGGAGGCGCTGAAGGGCAGCTCCGCCAGCCGCAGCCGGGTGATGTCCAGGCGCGGGGAGACCGACGTGCCCCAGTACGTCCGCCCGTCGAGCAGCACCGCCGCCCGCGGCGCGGCCCTCGGCCCGGTCAGCGAGCCGGCCGCGATCCGCAGGTCGTCGATGCGGTCGTCCAGGATGAGCTGGCAGCAGACCCGGTCGAGCGGGTCGATCCGCTCGAACACCTCATCCGGCATCTCCGCCAGGTACGGCCGCACCACCGCGGCGAACTCCTTGGCCCACACCCGGTCCCGCTGCGGCAGCGGATTCAGGTAGACCCGCAGGTCCTGCCGCAGGAACCGGTACTGGCGGTGCGGCACCAGGTCCTCGGCCCCGTGCTCGCGCAGGAGGTCGTCGCTGAGCCTGGCCGCGATCACCCGCTGGCGCACGTTCTCCAGGTCCTCGATGCTCAGCGAGATGGACTCGTTCGTGGGCGCCCGGTGCCAGTGGTAGACCACCCACGGCACGATCGCGAACCTGCGCGCCACCGCGTACAACTCGGCGGCGAAGACATGGTCCTCGTAGTGGATGTCCTCGGGGAAGCGCAGCGCCCGGTCGCGCAGCCAGCCCGTGTCATACAGCTTGTTGGTGCTGAAGCTGTCCAGGAACAGCTCCGGCTCCTGCCTGATGCCCTCCACCACCCGCCTTCTGGCGAACAACGACGGATAGTACGGCCGCAGCCGCCCGTTCGACTCGTACAGCCGTGAGATCTGCCCCGACACGAAGCAGGCCCCCGTACGCTCGATCTCGGCCAGCAGGCTCTTGCACGCGTGCCTGGGCAGTTCGTCGTCGCTGTCGAGGAACATCACGTACGGCGCGGTCGCGGCGTCGATCCCGTCGTTGCGCGGCGCCCCGCATCCACCGCTGTTGACCGGCCTGCGCAGGTACCGCACGCGTGGATCGGCCAGCGCCAGCCGCCGCGCCACCTCGGGGGTGCCGTCCGTGCTGGCGTCGTCGGAGATGATCACCTCCAGGTCGCGCAGCGACTGCCGCAGCACGGAACGTACGGCCCTGGGCAGGCGCGGCGCGTCGTTGTAGGTGATGACGACGACGGTGCAGTCCGGCATCCCCTGAGTCCTCCCCGTAGACACCTGGCGGGAATGGGACTTCCCCCAGGTGAAGGGAGGTTTCCGGACTTGATGGAGTATTTGCCTAAAATCAGCGCATAAGGCGACGAATCACCCAGGCGATGACCAGCAGCACCACCAGCGCGCCCGCGATTGGCGCCAGCCGCTTCAGCAGCGGTTGCCCGGCGATCTCCAGCAGATCCAGCGCCTCCTCGTCGGGCGAGCGCGACGTGCGCAGCGAGCCCGTGGGGTGCGCGTCCTGCTCCGAGGCGGACACCGCGCTGAGGTGCCGCTCCTCGTCGGTGGCCTGCTGTTCGACGACCGGTTCGACCGTGGGCTCGGTGAGCAGCGCCGCCAGGTTCTCGGCGAACTTCTCGATGAGCTTGCCGCCCACCTCGGCCATCACGCCCCGCCCGAACTGCGCGGGCCGGCCGGTGACGTTGAACGACGTCTCCACGGTCACCAGCGTGGCCCCCTCGCGCGGTTGCAGGCGGGCCTTGACCGTGGCGGCGGCCGTGCCGGAGCCGCGCGCCTCCTTGCCCGACGCCTGGATGGTGAGCGAGTAGGAGTCCTTGTCCACGTCCTCGAACTTGGCCGAGCCCCGATAGGTGACGGTGATCGGGCCGACCTTGACCTTCATCCTGCCGGTGAACTCGTCGCCTTCGAAGATGTCCAGAGTCGCCCCCGGCAGGCAGGGCGCGACCCGCTCGACATCGAGCAACACGGCCCAGGCCTGCTCGATCGGAACCGGAACCGTGAACTCGTGCTCGAACCGCATCGCCATCGATCCGCTCCTTCTCCAGATGCCTGTGACCTTACGACGGGGCGGGGACGCGCCGGAAGAGGCTGCCCCGACACAGATCCGACGGGACGGGGGCGCCCAGGAGACGGGCGCCCCCGCCGCGGGTCAGGGTGATCCGGCCGCCGTGCGTACCGCGCGGTGGGTCAGGACCCTGGCCAGGTGCCGCCGGTAGTCCGGCTGGGCGTGCAGGTCGGCGGGCGGCGAGGTGTCGGCCGCCGCCTCCTCGCACGCCTGGCGCACCTGATCGCCCAGCTCCACGCCCTGCAGCGCGGCCTCGGCCGCGCGGGCGCGCAGCGGCGTCGCCGCCATGTTCGTCAGCCCGATCCTGGCCTCGGCGATCGAGCCGTTGGATCGCCTGACCGCCACCGCCACGCCGACGATCGCCCACGCCTGCGCGGTCCTGCGGAACTTCTCGTAGTGGAAGCCCCACCCGCGGCCCAGCTTCGGGATCCGCACGCCGGACAGGATCTCGCCCTGCCGCAACGACGTCTCCAGGTAGTCGACGAAGAACTCGGCGGCCGGGATCTCCCGCTCACCCTGCGCGGAGGCCGCCACGAGCACGCCGTCCAGCGCCAGCACCACGGCCGGCAGGTCACCGGCCGGGTCCGCGTGCGCCAGCGAGCCGCCGAACGTGCCCCGGTGCCGGATCGCCGGATCCGCCACATGGGTGGCGGCCAGCGCCAGCAGCGGGCACTCCGCCGCCAGCACGGGAGAGCGCAGGACCTCGTCATGCGTGGTCATCGCGCCGATGCGCACGTGGTCGCCCCGGTCGTGCACGCCCTTCAGCTCGGCCAGCCGGCCGACGTCGACCAGCTTCGACGGGTAGGACAGCCGCAGCCGCAACAGCGGCATCAGCGACTGGCCGCCGGCCAGGACCTTGGCCTCCTCGTCGGCGGCCAGCGCCTGGCACGCCTCGGCCAGCGAGTCCGGGCGCACGTAGTCGAACTGCGCGGGGATCATGCCCGTCCTCCTTCCAGGGCCCGCCACACCCGTTCCGGCGTGCACGGCATCTGGATGTCGTTGATGCCGCGCGGGCGCAGCGCGTCCACGACCGCGTTCACCACGGCCGGGGTCGAGGCGATCGTGCCCGCCTCGCCGACGCCCTTGACGCCCAGCGGGTTGCTGGTCGCCGGGGACTCGGTCCTGTCCAGGGTGAAGTTCGGCAGGTCCGCGGCCGACGGCAGCAGGTAGTCGGCCATCGTGGTGGTCAGCAGGTTGCCCTCGGAGTCGTACACGGCCTCCTCGAACAGCGCCTGCGCGACGCCCTGGGCGATGCCGCCGTGCAGCTGGCCGTCCACGATCAGCGGGTTGACGACCTTGCCGATGTCGTCCACCGCCACGTACGAGCGGATCTTCACCCAGCCCGTCTCGGTGTCCACCTCAACCGCGCACAGGTGGGTGCCGTGCGGGAAGGAGAAGTTCTCCGGGTCGAACGTGGCGTCGGAGTCGAGCCGCGGCTCGGCCCCGTCGGGCAGCGCGTGCCCGGTGAACGCGGCCAGCGCCAGCTCCTGGATGGTCTGCTGCGACTCGGTGCCGCGCACCTTGAACGCGCCCGCCTCCCACTCCAGGTCATCGGGGGAACATTCGAGCAGGTGGGCCGCCAGTTTCCTGGCCTTGTCCCTGACCTTGTCGCACGCCTTCAGCACCGCGATGCCGCCGATGGTCAGCGAGCGCGAGCCGTAGGTGTCCAGGCCCTTGGGCGAGATCGCGGTGTCGCCGTACAACACCGTGATGTCGTCGAACGGCACGCCGAGCGCGTCGGCCACGATCTGGCTCCAGGCCGTCACATGACCCTGGCCGTGCGGCGTGGAACCGGTGATGACCTCCACCTTGCCGGTGGCCAGCACCCGCACCGAGGCGTGCTCCCAGCCGCCCGCGCCGGCGTTGTTCTGGCCGAACCACCTGGACGGGCCCAGCCCGCACATCTCGGTGTAGGTGCTGACGCCGATCCCGAGCTGCACCGGGTCGCCCCTGTCCCGCCGGTCGGCCTGTTCGGCGCGCAGCTTGTCATAGCCGAACATGGCCGTCGCCCGGTCCGTCGCCGCCTCGTAGTTGCCCGAGTCGTAGGTCAGGCCCGAGATGGTGGTGAAGGGGAACTCCTCCTGTTTGATCCAGTTGCGCCGCCGCACCTCCAGCGGGTCCTGCCGCAGCTCGGCGGCCAGCTCGTCCATGATCCGCTCGATGCCGTACGTGGCCTCGGGCCGTCCCGCGCCCCGGTAGGCGTCCGTGGGCATCTTCGTGGTGAACACACCCGTGCAGGCGAACTCGTAGGCGTCCATCTTGTAGATGGCGTTGAACATCTGCGCCCCGAGCAGCGGCACCGCCGGCGTCAGCAGCACCAGGTAGGCGCCCATGTCGGCGAGCAGCTCCACCTGGAGCCCGCGGATACGGCCGTCGGAGTCGGCGGCGAGCCTGATGTGCTGGAGCTGGTCGCGGCCGTGGTGGACCGTGAGGTTGCCCTCCGAACGCGACTCCGTCCACTTCACCGCCCGGCCCAGCTTCCTGGCCAGCAGCAGGCAGAGCACCTCCTCGGCGGTGACCTGCAGCTTCGAGCCGAACCCGCCGCCCACGTCGGGGGCGACCACCCGGATCGTGTGCTCCGGGACGCCGGTCACCAGCGCGAGCATCACCTTCAGGATGTGCGGGATCTGCGTGGACGAATACAGCGTGAACGACTCGCCGTCCGTCTCGCACATCACCGCCCGCGGCTCCATCGCGCTCGGGATCAGCCGCTGCTGCACATACGTGCGGTCGATGACCACGGGGGCGTCCCTGAAGGCGGCCTCGATGTCGCCGTGGGTGGACCTGAAGGTGAACGCCCGATTGCCGCTCTCGTGCACGCTGGGGCTGCCGTCGCTCAGAGCCTGCCGCATGTCGAGCACGGCCGGCAGCGGCTCGTAGTCGACCTCGATCGCCTCCAGCGCGTCGGCCGCGCGGTAGCGGTCCGTGGCCACCACGCAGGCCACCGCCTCGCCGACGTACCGGACCTCGGAGACCGCCATCGGCGGATGGTCAGGCACGATCGTGTCCGGGCTGCGCGGCCACGCGCACGGCAGGCTGCCCTGCTCGGCCTCGAAGTCCCGGCCGCTGAACGCCGCCACGACCCCCGGCAGACCGCGCGCCCCCGACACGTCGATCCTGGAGATCCTGGCGTGCGCCATCGGGCTGCGCAGGAACATCACGTGCAGCAGTCCCGGGCGCGCGAGGTTGTCCGTCCACTGCGTGCGCCCCGTCAGCAGCCTGGGGTCCTCCTTGCGCCTGCGCGGCTGCCCCACTTCTTGCATGGTCATGGGGTACTCACCGCCTGGCCCATCTCCTGCGCGCCCCTGCGTACGGCGCGCACGATGTTGCAGTATCCGGTGCAGCGGCAGAGGTTGCCCTCCAGGCCGTGTCTGATCGTCTCCTCGGACGGCTCCGGATCGTCCCTGAGCAGGTCAACCGCGGCCATGACCATGCCAGGTGTGCAGTAGCCGCACTGCAGCGCGTGCTCTTCGTGGAAGGCCCGCTGCATCGGGTGCATGGAGCCGTTCGTGCCCAGGCCCTCGATGGTGACGATGTCGCTGCCGTCGGCCTGGACGGCCAGCACCGAGCAGCTCTTCGCGCTCTTGCCATCGAGCATGATCGTGCAGGCGCCGCAGTTGCTGGTGTCGCAGCCGACGGGGGTGCCGGTCTTGCCCAGCCGTTCTCGTAGCAGATGGACGAGCAGGAGTCGCGGCTCGACGTCCTCCTCGTACTTGATCCCGTCGACGGTGACGGTGATTCGGGGCATACGTCCTCCCTCAGGAGCAGGGGGAAAGGCGGACACTCCGAACCTACGCCGGTGTTTTTCCCGGTCAAGGGTTACTTACTGAGATGGCTCGCGGTAAGTGCCGAGAGCCGTCCGCGTCACTTGCCCCTGACCACCCGCGCGACGATCGCCACCAGCCCTGCGAAGGCCAATCCCAGCACCATCACCCCGATCAGGACCACTGGTTCCCTGATCGCGCGTGTCACTACCAAAATCCCCAGAACGACGAAAAGCACGCCGCTCAGCAGGGCCATCCAGTCGGTCCTGTGCAGGCGTTTCTGCCGCTCAACCTCACGCGGCACGCCGCACCTCCATGTCGCCCAGTCCGCCCTTCAGGTTCAGCACGATCGTGGAGAGCTTGCCCTCGGGCTCGATCTCCGGCTGCAGCACCTCATCCACGCGCACGTCCACGCCGCCCCGCAACGACTGGTCCAGCAGGATGTCGCCGACCTGGTTGGTGGCGTGCACCTCGATCCTGGCCGTGGGTGGCACCACCACCACCAGTTCGCCCACCGTGACCGAGGCGTTGAACGTCACGCTCGTGCCCGGCGGCATCGCCAGCTCCGACAGGTCCAGCGTGCCGTCGCCGACCCCCACGTCGTAGAGCCGGCCCGACTCGGCGATGCTGGTCGGGGCCCACTCCGACGGGCCGACGTTCCTGGGCACGCCGCCCAGCATCATCCCCATGCTGACGATCAGCGTGAGCGTGGTGCCCGCCGCCACCAGACCGGCGCCACGACCCCACCAGGCCGCGATGAGCAGGCCGGCGCCGATCGTGATGAGCATGGCGCCGCCGACGATGGTCGGGCTCACTCCGCCGACCGACCTGGCCTGAGCGACCACGACGATCCCTCCAATGATCAATGCCAGCAGGATGGTGATGAGGCCGATGAACGACTTCGGCCGCCGCTTGGGCTCCCGCCTCGGGATGGGGCGGCCGTACAGGACGGGGTCGTACGGGCTGAACGGGGGTTGGCCGCCCGGCCTTCTGGCCGGGTTGAGCGGCTGGTAGGGGCCGTTCGGGGCGAACGGCTCGCCGTGGCTGGCGTAGTCGACCGCGGTCGGGGGGTTCGGGCGGTGGGCGGGGCGCTGGGGTGGGGGCGGGGGCGGCTGCTGGTACGGCGGCACACGATGTTCCGCCGTCACCGCCTCCGGCGACACGTCCTCCTGGCCCTGCTGCTCCCGGTATGGCCGGTGCTCCTGCTCTTCGGACGCTTGGGTGTCGGCGTCTTCCCCGTCCCGCACGGCCTCTCGCGGTTCCGCGTGCTCCTGCGGTGCGGCGGCTTTGTGCTGGATGGTGGGTGTGGCCGCCTCGCCGGCCGGTGGTACGGCCTCGTCCGGCCTGGCCGGTCCCGGGTCCGCCACGGGCCGGGCGGCCGCCGGTCCGGGAGCCGGTGGCGCGGGCTCGTACGGCGGCGCAGGCCACTCGGTCCGCCGCCTGCTCAGCCGCTCGGGCATCGAGCGCGCCAGCCCGCGCAGGTCCACCCCGTTGGCGTGCGCGGCCAGCAACGACACGACCAGGAACACCGCCACCAGGAGCGTGCCCACGTCCAGCCACACCGTCGCCAGGTTGATCGCGAGCCCGCACGCCAGCACCGTCGTCAGCAGCGCCATCACGGTGTCGGCGTCGAAGTCGCGGCGCGTCCACTGCTCGATGATCCCGGGCCTGCCGTTCGGCTCCTTCATCAGCAGGAAGGCCGCGATGTAGACGAACAGCCCGATCCCGGCGCCGAGCAGCAGCAGCGCGAAGCCCACACGGAACACCACCGGGTCGATCCCGGTGTGCCGCCCGATGCCCGCGCTGACGCCCATGAGCAGGCGCCCCTCGCTGCTGCGTCGCAGCTCTCGGTGAGGGGAGGCGGGGCGCCTGGGTGGAGCTTCTGTCATGCCTACATCGTGGACCTACGCGCGGTGTGCTCGCATCCGGGAGACCCCTGACCCGACCCGGGGGTTGTTCCCTGATGCTCGCATGCCCCCCGACATGTGACTATGGCCATGTTATGGCTGAGCAGAAGACAATCGCCGAGCAGAGCGGCGACACGCCCTACCGCCGGATGTTGCGCCCACAAGAGGGTCGCCTGCTCGGCGGTGTCGCGCAAGGGCTCGCGACGCAGCTCAAGCTTGATCCGGTGGTGATCAGGCTGATGTTCGTGCTGCTCACGGTCGTCGAGGGGGCCGGCGCGGTGGCGTACGCGGTGCTCTGGATGGTGACGCCGCGCGCGCCCTACCAGGGGCCGCCGCCACAGCGGGACTGGAGCCAGCTCGCCGCGTTCAGCGCGATCGGGGCGGCGCTGTTCGTGTTCGGCTGGCTGACGAACGCCAACCAGGGCGGCGTCGGCATGCTGCCGTTCGCGGTGGGCGGAATCGGCGCGCTGATCCTCTGGCAGCAGGCCGACCCGGAACGCCGCAGGAACTGGGTGAGCGGCGCGTCACTCAGCATCAGGAAGAACCGGGTCCGTACGCTGCTCGGCATCGGCCTGGTCGTGGTCGGCGCGACCGGATTCCTGGCCGCCGAGGGCGAACTGCCGCAGATCAGGGACAGCCTGCTGTTCACCGTGGTCGTGGTCGGCGGCCTGGCGGTCATCGCCGCGCCCTGGCTGGCGGGCCTGTGGAAAGAGCTGCAACTGGAGCGGCGCGAGCGCATCAGGCAGGAGGAGCGGGCCGAGGTGGCCGCCATGGTGCACGACTCGGTGCTGCACACGCTCACGCTGATCCAGCGGGTGGCCCACGACCCGCGCGAGGTCTCCCGCCTGGCCCGCTCGCAGGAGCGCGACCTGCGCAACTGGCTCTACCAGCCGGCCCAGGACGCCGACGCCACGCTGGCGGCCGCCGTACGCAGGATCGCGGCCGAGGAGGAGGATGCGCACGGCGTGCCGATCGAGGTCGTCTGCGTCGGCGACATCGCCCTGGACCAGGCCGGCAAGCTCGCCGCCACGCTCAAGGCGTCCCGGCAGGCGATGGTGAACGCGGCCAAGTACTCCGAGAGCCCGTCGATCTCGGTCTACGCGGAGGTTGAGGGTGAAGAAGTCACGATTTTCGTGAAGGATCGGGGCAAGGGGTTCGACCTTGAGGCAGTGCCGCTGGACAGGATGGGGATCAGGGAGTCCATCATCGGGAGAATGGAACGTCACGGCGGCGCGGCCCGGGTTCGTACCGAGCCGGGTGAGGGCACGGAAGTGATGTTGACGATGAAGGTGGAGAAGGCATGACGCGCGTACTGATCGTCGATGACCATCGGCTGTTCCGGTCGGGCGTGCGCGCCGAGCTGGGCGACTCGATCGAGGTCGTGGGCGAGGCCGAGGACGTCGAGAGCGCGGTGCTGGCGATCGCCGAGCACCAGCCCGACGTGGTCCTGCTCGACGTGCACATGCCCGGCGGCGGCGGGCAGGAGGTGCTGCGCCGGGTGCTGGGCGCCGGCTCGCAGGTGCGGTTCCTGGCCCTGTCGGTCTCCGACGCCGCCGAGGACGTCATCGGCGTGATCAGGGGCGGGGCCCGCGGCTACGTGACCAAGAACATCAGCGGCAAGGAGCTGACCGACGCCATCCGCCGGGTGGCGGAGGGGGACGCGGTGTTCTCGCCGCGGCTGGCGGGGTTCGTGCTGGACGCGTTCGCCTCGTCTGAGGCGCCGTCGATCGATCCCGAGCTCGACTCGCTGACGCAGCGGGAGCGGGAGGTGCTGCGGCTGATCGCGCGGGGGTACGCGTACAAGGAGATCGCCAAGGAGCTGTTCATCTCGGTGAAGACCGTCGAGACGCACGTGTCGTCGGTCCTGCGCAAGCTGCAGCTCTCCAACCGGCACGAGCTGTCCCGCTGGGCGACTGCTCGTCGTCTCGTGTAAGAAGTTCCATCTTTTACGCGGTGCCGTGGCTTCCCACCCGCCGCACCCTGTCAGAAGCTCCATCTCTTACGCGGTGCCGTGGCTTCCCACCCGCCGCACTTCGGCTGATGGCCTTCCAGGAAACGGCCGCT
This sequence comes from Nonomuraea sp. NPDC050404, assembly GCF_040655495.1. Taxonomy (NCBI): domain Bacteria; kingdom Bacillati; phylum Actinomycetota; class Actinomycetes; order Streptosporangiales; family Streptosporangiaceae; genus Nonomuraea; species Nonomuraea sp. NPDC050404. The sequence continues at coordinate 361,728 of NZ_JBFAKB010000010.1, read as the reverse complement.
GAACCCTTCACCGGTGGCCCGCCGTCACGCGAGCCCAAGTTGCCCGGAATCGGGCTGGTGTTACCTTTCGGGGTCGCCGGACGTCGAAGGGGGACACCGAGACCTCCGGGGGGACCGTGACCGACGAAGACCAGCTCGCCGCCGAGTTTGAGATCCAGCGCTCTTATCTGCACGCGATGGCGTTTCGCCTGCTCGGCTCGCATGCGGACGCGGACGACGCCGTACAGGAGGCGTGGCTGCGGCTCGCGCGGACCGGTGGGGACGGCATCGAGGAGTTGCGGGGCTGGCTCACGACGGTCACGGTGCGGATCTGCCTGGACGGGCTGCGCAGGCGTGGGGTCCGGGGGGAGCAGCCGCTGCTCGAACTTGAGATCGGCATGCTTCCGCGCGAGGAGGTCTGGGGCTCCCGGATCGACCCCGAGGGGGAGGTCCTGCTCGCCGAGTCCGTAGGGCTGGCGTTGCACGTGGTCATGGACGTGCTCAGCCCGGCGGAGCGGGTGGCGTTCGTGCTCCATGACGTGTTCGAGGTCCCGTTCGACGCGATCGCGTCCATGCTCGGCCGGAGCACCGCGGCCGCGAAGATGCTCGCCAGCCGGGCCAGGGGACGGCTGCGGCTGGGCGCGCCCGCCGCCGACACGGCGGGCAGGAAGGTCGTGGAGGCGTTCTTCGAGGCGGCCGGCAGGGGTGACGTCGCCGGGCTGGTGAGCGTGCTCGCGCCCGATGTCGAACTGCGGGCCCAGGGCGCGGCGGGGTTGGGCACCGTGCGTGGCGCGGGCAAGGTCGCCGCTCAGGCGGCGATGTACCGGAATCCGGACGCGCGGCAACATCTGGTGCTCGTGGACGGCCTTCCCGGGGTCCTCATCACCGTCGGCGGGCGGCCGGTCACGGTCATGGCCTTCACGGTCGCCGACGGCGTCGTCACGGCGATCCGCATGCTGACCGACCCGGGCCTGCTGGGGCAGGTCGTGCCGGCGTGGGTGACGTCCTCGTGAGCCCTGTCGCCCGGGGGTTTTGGACCGTTACAGGATAGTTATTGGTCATCCGCCCACGAATCAGTGGTCTCCGTTGTCACACAAGGAGGTAGTGGAAAAGTACTGATTCCAGGAGTAACCCCTTGAAGCGCGTCACCCGGATGCTTCCGGCACTGGTCGTCACCCTGGTCGCCGCGACCGCCTGCGCGGCGGAGAGTGTGCCCGGCCAGCGAGCTCAGGCCGCTTACCAGGCGGCCGTCGTTCCCGCGGCGGCGGTGGCCCCCACGGGGTCGCCGACTCCGACCTCTGGTAAGAAGCCCAAGCTCGGCATCGCCGACATCACCCCCATGGGGGAGAAGACCGAAAAGGTGGGTGTCGGGTTCCCGATCATCGTCACCTTCGACCGCGACGTGAAGGACAAGGCGGCCGTCGAGGCGCTGCTGGACGTCAAGGCGGAGAAGGTGGTGGACGGCGCCTGGCGCTGGGTGTCCGAGCGCAAGGTCATCTACCGGACGAAGACGTACTGGAAGCCGTACCAGAAGGTGCTCTTCACCGCGCGGCTGTCCGAACTGCCCGGGAACGAGGGCGCCAAGAACGTCTCCCGCCGGTTCGCCGTCGGCGCGAAGAACATCTCCGTGGTCAACACCCGGCAGCACCAGATGAAGGTCTACCGCAACGGCAAGCTGGCCAAGAAGATCGCGATCAGCGCCGGCAGGGGCGGCATGGTCAAGAACGGCGTGGACGTCTACCTCACCACCAGCGGCGTGCACCTGACGATGGGCAAGAAGGCCCTGGAGACCATGACCTCCTCCTGGATGGGCGTGACGGATCCCAAGGACCCGCGCTACTACAAGGAGAAGATCCCGTGGGCGGTGCGCATCTCCGACAGCGGTGAGTACGTGCACCAGAGCTACGGCGACTACCAGTTCCTGGGCCGTTCCAACCAGAGCCACGGCTGCGTGCGCGCCACCCCGGCCGGGGCCAAGTGGTTCTACAAGATCGCCCAGCGCGGGGACGTCGTGAAGATCACCGGCACCAAGCGCAAGCTCCAGTGGAACAACGGCTGGAGCTACTGGCAGCTCAACTGGACCCAGTGGAAGAAGGGCAGCGCCCTGAAGAGCTGACCCGCCCCTTTTCGCCCTCGGGGACGCCGCCCACCAGCGGCGTCCCCGGGTCACGGCTCAGAGGCATCTCCGAGCCACACCTCAGAGCTTCTCCTGCGGTGGCGTCCCCGGGTGTTCGCAGCTCAGAGCTTCTCCAGCGGTGCGTACGCCAGCAGCAGCGTCTTCTCCCCGCCACTTCCGAAGTCGATCTTGACCTTGGTCTTCTCCGCGACCCCGTCCACGGACACCACCGTGCCCAGCCCGAACGCGTCGTGCGAGACCCGATCCCCGGGCGTCAGCGAGGGCACCTTACGCCCGCCGCTCTTGGCCGCGGGCGAGGCCGGACGCGCGGCAGGCTCACGGCGGGTGGCGGCACTCCAGGCGGACTTCTCCGGGTCGGTACGCCAGTCGAGGAGCTGCCCCGGCACCTCGTTGACGAACCGCGAGGCGGGATTGAACGACGGCGCCCCCCAGGAGCTGCGTACGGCCGCCCGCGTGATGTAGAGCCGCTGCTGCGCCCGGGTGATCCCGACGTAGGCCAGCCGCCGCTCCTCCTCCAGCTCCTTCGGCTCGCCCAGCGACCGCACGTGCGGGAACACGCCGTCCTCCATGGCCGTCAGGAACACCACCGGGAACTCCAGCCCCTTGGCCGTGTGCAGCGTCATCAGGGTCACCACGCCCTGCCCGCCGTCCGCCTCGGGGATCTGGTCGGCGTCGGCCACCAGCGACACCTGCTCCAGGAACTCCACCAGCGTGCCCTCCGGGTTGGCCTCCTCGAACTCGGAGGCCACGGAGATGAGCTCGTTGAGGTTCTCCAGGCGGGACTCGTCCTGCGGGTCTTCGGAAGCCTCCAGCTCGGCGCGGTAGCCGGTGGCCACCAGCACCTCCTCGGCCAGCGCCGAAGGCGGCATGCCCTGCCCCTTGGCGATCAGCTCCTCGATGAGGGCGACGAACTCCTTCACGGCGTTGAGCGAGCGCGTGGCCATCCCGTACGCCTCGTCGGAGCGGCGCAGCGCGTCCCAGTAGGAGATGCGCTCGCGCGAGGACAGCGCCTCGATCGTGGCCTCGGCCCGGTCGCCGATGCCGCGCTTGGGCACGTTGAGAATGCGTCGCAGCGACACCACGTCGGCCGGGTTGGCCAGCACCCGCAGGTAGGCCAGCAGGTCCTTGACCTCCTTGCGCTCGTAGAAGCGCACACCCCCGACCACCTTGTACGGCAGGCCGGTGCGGATGAAGATCTCCTCGAACACGCGGGAGGCCGCGTTGGTGCGGTAGAAGACCGCGACCTCGCCCGGCTTGACGTCGTCCTCGTCGCTGAGCCGATCGACCTCCTGGGCCACGAACATGGCCTCGTCATGCTCGTTGTCGGCCACGTAGCCCACGATCTTGGCCCCGTCGCCCTGGTCGGACCAGAGGTTCTTGGGCTTGCGCGACTCGTTGCGCGAGATCACGGCGTTGGCGGCGGCCAGGATGTTCTGGGTGGAGCGGTAGTTCTGCTCCAGCAGGATCGTCCGGGCGTCGGGGTAGTCGCGCTCGAACTCCAGGATGTTGCGGATCGTCGCGCCGCGGAAGGCGTAGATGGACTGGTCGGCGTCGCCCACCACGCACAACTGGGACATGTCGGTGCCAGAACGCACCAGGTCGCCGTCGTCCGTGCGCAGCTCGGGATGCCCGACCAGCTCCCTGATCAGGATGTACTGGGCGTGGTTGGTGTCCTGGTACTCGTCCACCAGGACGTGCCTGAACCGCATCCGGTAGTGCTCGGCCACGTCGGGGAAGAGCTGGAACAACGTCACCGTGTTCATGATGATGTCGTCGAAGTCCATCGCGCCGGCCTCGGTCAGCTTGAGCTGGTAGGCCTTGTACGCCTGCGCGAGCGTCTTCTCCAGGTGCGAGCCGGCCCGGTCGATCGCCGTCTCGTAGTCGACCAGCTCGTTCTTGAAGTTGCTGACCTGCGCCGAGAACGAGCGCGGCGGGTAGCGCTTCGGGTCGAGCTCCATCTCCCTGCAGACCATGGCCATGAGCCGCTGCGAGTCGGCCTGGTCGTAGATCGAGAAGCTGGAGGGGAAGCCCAGCCGCTTGGCCTCGCGCCGCAGGATGCGCATGCAGGCGCTGTGGAAGGTCATCACCCACATCGCCTTGGAACGCGGCCCGACGAGCTTGTCGATGCGCTCCTTCATCTCCCTGGCGGCCTTGTTGGTGAAGGTGATCGCCAGGATCTCGCCCGGATGCACCTCGCGCTCGGCCAGCAGGTACGCGATGCGATGCGTGAGCACCCGTGTCTTGCCCGACCCCGCCCCGGCCACGATGAGCAGGGGGCTGCCGTGATGGATCACGGCCTCGCGCTGTTGCGGGTTGAGGCCGTCGAGCAGGGCGTGATCAACAGAGACTTGGGTCGGCACCCACCTAGGTTAAGACGCTCCACTGACAAACGGCGCATGGAATGCCATCGACGGGGTGTGGGTTGTGCACCGATAAGGGCCCAGAAGGGGGAAACATGCTGCCGGAGAACGAGATCAACCGCGTGCTCGTCGTGACCGCCCACCCGGACGACGCCGATTTCGGCGCCGCCGGAAGCGTGGCGCTGTTCGTGGACAGGGGAGTGGAGGTCACCTACCTGCTGGTCACGGACGGTGACGCGGGTGGCAACGAGCGCGAGCTCGACAACACCGGCATGGCGGAACTGCGCAGGACCGAGCAGCGCACCGCCGCCAAGGCGGTTGGCGTGACGGACGTGCGTTTCCTCGGCTACTCCGACGGTCGGGTGGTGCCCTCGCTGGAGCTGCGGCGCGACATCGCCCGGGTGATCCGCCAGGTCAGGCCGGACCTGGTCATCACCCACCACCCCGACCGCAACTACCAGTTCATCGCCCCCAGTCATCCCGATCACCGCGCGGTGGGTGGCGCGGCCCTGGACGCGGTCTATCCGGACGCGCGCAATCCGTACGCGTTCCCGGAGCTGGTCAAGGAGGAAGGGCTGGAGGCGTGGACCGTACGTGAGGTGTGGTTGAACGGTGGTTCCACGCCCAACCATTGGGTGGACATCACCGAGGCCATGGACCGCAAGCTCGCGGCCTTGCAGTCACATGTGAGCCAGGTTTCCCACGTGGAGGGCTTCGCCGACTTCGTCAGAAGCCGCTTCGCCGCGTGGGCGGAGCAGGCCGGTTTCGGAGAGGGCCACTACGCGGAGGGGTTCCAGGTGGTCTCGACGGCCTGAGCCCTTGTGGGGCTCGTTCAGCTGTTCGGCTGTTCAGCTGGGCCTTCGGGAGCTTCACGGGCCTTCATGGGCCCTCAGGGAGCCATACACGGGCTTTCAACGGACTTCGACCCTGTGTCTTCGGCCGTGGGACCTCAGCGACGGAACCTCGGCCATGGGACCTCAGCCACGGAACCTCGGCCACAGGACCTCAGCCACAGGACCTCAGCCACGGAACCTTGGTCGTGGGACCTTGGCTGTGGGACCTCAGCCACAGGACCTCGGTCATGGGACCTCGCCGCTGGACCTCAGTCACGGGACCGATCCGGGTGGCACCACCCAGAGCGAGGGCTGTCCGGTCACCTCCGAGATGATGTCGAAGGCGTGTCCGTAGTGCAGGATCGTCGCCCCGTGCACCTCGGCACAGGCGGCGATCAGCAGCTCGTTCGGCCCGATCCCCCGGTGCTGGGAGATCTCGACGAGCTGCCGCTGCACGGCCACCGCCCGCGCCTGCACCTCCTGATCCACCGGAAGCAGGATGCACTGACGCTGCGCGTGCAGGATGCGCTGATAGTGGGCGTAGTCCCGCGCGCTGTAGAGCACCTCCAGGTCGATGACGCTGCAGGTCGCCACCGCCCGGGCCGCGTAGAGCGGCTGCAGGGCCTTGGCGATGACGTCGCTGACGCGGATACGGGCCAGGGCGCTCTTGTCGAGGAGATACATCAGTCCTGTCGTAGCCACGCATGCTTCGTGATCTCTGGATCCAGCAGATCCGGGCTCCCCTCCATGCGCCAGAACTCGAACGCCCTGCTCGCACCTGCTCTTTCCGCGTCCCTGTCGACGACCGCTCGCAGCGCGGCGTGGACCGTTTCTCTCATGGTCTGAGTGCCCAGCCTCTCCTGGGCCCCATCCAGGAGCTCCTTGTCGATGTCGATTACCGTACGCATGCAACACCACCTCCATACCTCCGGACGTGAACGAGATTGCGTGTTTTCGGGTACGCACCCGCAAGCGGCGCGGCCCCGAGATAAGGCGTCTCGCAGACGTTAAAGCCTGAGCAAGCCCAGGCCACGACCGGATCCGGGAGCCGGGGGAGAAAACAATGCCGCGAGGCGAAAACCTTCATCCCGCACGAGCCGTTGATCCACCCGCGCCTTCAAGTCGCCGACCACAATTGAGGGCCGGTCGGGGCGAACAGTTCATCTCAAGACATGGCCGAGATTCCACGGTTTCGCAGGGCGCACGACATTCCCTCGGGTCGGACCAGACCCAATCCTCCTCCAAGGAATGATCGCCGCCTTCATGGCAAAGGCCCAAAGAAATGATCTAAGCGGACGAGGCAGCGCGAGGCAGGGGAAGAGGGCAGGGCGGAATAGGCGGGCGAGGCGGGCTACAAGGGCGAGGCGGACGGCGTGGACGTCGTGGACGAGGCGGGCGCAGGTTCCAAAGACCGGGCGGACGCGGACTCCACAGAGGCAGACTCCACAGAAGAGGCGGACGCACGCTCCAACCCGGCCGCGATCCTGGCGAAGAGATAGCCGAGAGAGTTGGTGGCCAGATGCAACATGACAGGCGTCAGAAGACCACGACGGCGACGCAACTCGCAGAACAGCACCCCGGCCGCCGCCGTGGACACCACACTGCCGGCCACGACCCGCGCGGTGTCCAGATGACCGATTGACTCGCCCGCCGTAAGAGCACCGAGGGCGGGGTTGGCGCGGGCCATGTCGATGGCCGGGAGGATGTGCCAGAGCCCGAACAGGGAGGAGGAGATCGCCGTGGCGGCGGCAGTGCCGTGACTCTTGCGCACCATGGCGTACAGAGCCCCCCGAAAACCCACCTCCTCCAGCAGAACCGTGCCGAGGGGAACCTGCAGAAGGGCCTCTTCGAAGACGCGGGCGCGCGAGAGCGACAGGGCACGCTCGTCGCGAAAGAACTGCCTGGTACGCGGCGAGGCGATGCCGACCGTGTAACCGACGGCCACAGCGGCCGCTAAGACACCTCCGGCGACGGCCCCCCGGCGACCGTGCTCGAACCCGAGCTCCTGCCACGACACCCCGGACCTGCGCGCCATCGCGACCAGAGCGGCTGTCGCAACGGTGGAGGTCAGCGGTCCGAGGCGAGGCGCGATCTTGTTGTTGAGAACGTTGGCCGCAGTCAGGACGGCAATCGAGCGGAGCAACACCCTTGCAGGCTACGTGCCACCCAACGCCCCCGCGCGCAAGCCCACCAGCGACCAACATCGGTGCGTAAGCCCACCAGCGACCGACGCCGGTGCGTAAGCCCCACCAGCGACCGACGCCGGTGCGTGAGTCCACCCACCGCCGGCATCGGCGGGTGAGCCGCACGGCCCGCCGACGCCAGTGCGCCAGGTCACCGGCGACCGACATCGGTGGGTGGGGCCTGGGCAGTCAGGAGGCGGCTGGGCGGCGCCAGCCTTCGGGGAAGCGGGTACGGCGGCGTTCCTCTGGGGTCAGGCCGCCCCAGATGCCATCGGCCTCCCCAGCCCGTAAGGCGTAGGCGCGGCACTCCTCCATCACCTGGCAACTTCCGCAGACCGCCTTGGCGCGCGCCTCCTGAACGGGCGTGGGGGCGAGGGGAAAGAAGAGCTCAGGGTCGCTGGATCTGCATGCGCCCCTGCGCAGCCAGCCGATCTCCTCCAATGGCATGGGTCAAAGGTAGAGCGAGGACATGATCAGTAACATCATCCTGTGGGTTTACCCGCGAATACGCCCCGCGGATTGCCCGGAACCGCCACATACGCCCTAGGCAGGACGCCCACACCTACGCCCACGCCCCTACCACCAGCAGCCACCCACGCCCCCGCCATGCGCCCCACACCCCCGCCATGCGCTCCGCGTCCCCGTCATGCGCTCCGCGCTTACGTGAGCCCGCCAGGCACCCATGCCAAGCCCGCCACGTGCACGAGCCCCGCGCCCCGCGCGTATCTGAGCTCGCCAAGCACCCATGCCAAGCCCGCCACGTGCTCATCAGCTCATCAGCTCATCAGCCCGTCAGTTCGTCCCATCCCGTTCGTCCCGTCCCGTCAACAGGCCCCCACGCCACCCCTGTAGCCCGTCGCGAAAGACGCCTGCCGCTGCTCGGCCGTACCGTGAGCCGCCGGGTTGAGCCAGTCGTCCGTCGGGTCGCCTGCCGCCGCCAGGCTCATGATCAGTTCGTTCTCGTCCCCTTCCTCAGCCGTCAGCGCGCCCGAGCCGACCAGCGAGGACAGGGTGCCGCCCGCGTAGCAGTCGGCCTGTAGCTCTACCTGGACGTTGAGCTGGAACTGGGTCTGGAGCTGCGCCTGGACGGCATGTCCGAACTCATGCGGAATGATGACATAGACGGACCCGTCCCCCATCTCGGTCCGCAGCCCTTCCATCCACCCCTGGTCGTAGGCGATGAAGTGACCGTCCGGGCAGTAGAAGGCGTTGTTCGGCACGGCGGGCTCACCACCGCAGGCCGGTCCCGCCGTACCCGAGTAGGGGATGAAGTCGGCGATGGGCCGGTAGGTCCGGCCGAGCTGCCGGAACTGCTGCTCCCAGAACGCCTCCGTCAGCGTGCGAGCCGTCCGTACGTCCTCCTCGAAGGTGTCGGCACCCTCCGTGTCCATGGACGGCGCCCTCGCAACCCCGCAGGCCGCGGCGACCATGACCAGGCCCAAGGCCAGGACGGCGGCGACCAGGCCACGGCCCACGGTCACTCGCGCACCCTGGCCAGGCGGGAACGCAACCTTGCCCGCCATCAGCGGCGGACGGCCCGCGAACAGCCCGGCTCGAACGGGCGGCTGTCCGCCGAGCTCTCCCTCGGGACACACCGCTGGACGTGTCCCGGCTGCGGCGCCCCGCACGACAGGGACGCCAACGCCCTGCGCGACAGGGACGCCAACGTCCTGCGGGGCAGGGACGCCAGCGCCGCCGAGAACGCCATGGCGGCAGGTCTTACCGTGGTTGCCCGCGGAGGTGATGTCAGACATTCCGGGTCCTCCCGGGTACGGTCGGCGGCGGGACAGGAACCCCAGCCCGCGAGGACCGGATTCCCCGTACTGCGGCGGGACGGAGAGGGGTCAAGCATCCCAAAGATGTACGGGCTCGTTGGTGTGCATGCGTTCGATGTACTCCAGCGTCATGGCGCGCAGCGCCTCGTGCCGGTCGCCGGTGGTGCGTTCCTGCGCCCGTACCCGCCTCACCTGCCAGTCGGCCCCCGTACGACCGGTCAGGCAGCGGCCCTCGACGATGGACAGCAGCCGGTCGGCGACGGACCCGTGCACGCCCCACTTGGCCAGGCCCTCGTGGGCCATGGGGAGCAGTCGCCGCAGGATCAGCTCGGCGGCCGGCACCTCCCCGAGCCCCGGCCAGTACAGTCGCGCGTCCAGCCCGTACCGCGCCGCGGCGGTGAGGTTGTCCTCGGCGGCCCTGAACGACATCTGGCTCCAGATCGGCCGCTCGTCGTACGGGAGCATGCGCATCAACCCGTAGTAGAACGCGGCGTTGGCCGCGACATCGGACACCGAGGGCCCGGCAGGCAGGACGCGGTTCTCCACGCGCAGGTGCGGCACCCCGTTCACGACCGCGTACACCGGGCGGTTCCACCGGTAGATCGTGCCGTTGTGCAGGGTCAGCTCGTGCAGGTGGGGGATGCGGCCCTGTTCGAGTTCGGTGCGCGGGTCCTCCTCCTCGCAGAGGGGCAGCAGGGCGGGGAAGTAGCTGACATTCTCCTCGAACAGGTCGAACACGCTGGTGATCCACCGCTCCCCGAACCACACCCGAGGTCGTACGCCCTGCGTCTTCAGCTCCGCCGGCCGCGTGTCCGTGGCCTGCTCGAACAGCGCGATCCTGGTCTCCTTGTGCAGTTCCCTGCCGAACAGGTACGGCGCGTTGGCCGCCACCGCGACCTGGGCTCCGGCGATGGCCTGGGCCGCGTTCCAGTGGGCCGCGAACGTCTCGGGGCTGACCTGGAGGTGCAGTTGCACGCTGGTGCAGGCGGCCTCGGGGGCGAGGCTGTCGGCATGCGTGTCGAGGTGTTCCGCGCCCTCGATGGCCAGGTGCAGATCCTCGCCGCGAGCCGCGAAGATCTGCTCGTTGAGCAGGCGGTAGCGCGGGTTGGCGGAGAGCGTGCCCTCGCCGATGTCCTGCTCGCGCAGGGTGGGCAGGATGCCGATCATGAGCAGGTGGGCGTCCTGCGAGCGGGCGCGCTCCTCGGCGTGGTTGAGGCGGGACCTGACGTCGGCCTCCAGGCGGAGCGCCCCGTCACCGGCCAGGTCCTGGGGTTCGACGTTGATCTCGATGTTGAACTGGCCCAGCTCCGTCGCCCAGTCCGGCTGCGCGATCGCGGCGAGCACCTGGGCGTTGCGCATGGCCGCCTCGCCCGTCGCGTCCACGATGTTGAGCTCGATCTCCAGCCCCGCGAGCGGATGCTCGAACTCGAACCGCGACTCACGCAGCATCTGGGCGAAGACGTCGAGGCATCGGTGTACTTTTTCCCGATAATTCCGGCGGTCTTCCCTGCTGAACACGACGACCGGCACGTCTCTGCCCATATCAGAAAATGTTGCACGACGAAGCCGACTAGACCAGAGCCGGGGGCCGAAGTCGCCCACATGCCCTTCGCCCGCGTCAACGCCGCCCACCTGCCCTTCACCCGTGCCAGCATCGCCCACATGCCCTTCAGCCGCGTCAATGTCATCCACATACGCTTCAGCGGCGTCAGCGTCGTCGTCCACATGCGCTTCAGTCGCCTCGTCGTTGTCCACAGGCTTCGCCAGCCGCGTCCCCGTTGTCCACAGGCCGGTCAGCCGCGTCAACGCCGCCCACCGCGGCTGGCTAGGGTTCAGCCATGCGCGTTTTGATTACTGGTGGGGCGGGTTATATCGGGAGCACGGTCGCATCGGCGTGCCTGGACGCCGGTATCGACCCGGTGATTCTGGACAGCCTTGTGACGGGGCGGCGGGAGTTCGCCGAGGGCCGGACGTTCTACGAGGGCGACATCAGCGACGGCCCACTGATTGACAAGATATTTGCGGAAAATCCGGATATCGAGGCAGTCATCCACTGCGCGGCGCTCATCGTGGTCCCCGACTCCGTGGCCGACCCCATCGGCTACTACCGCGCGAACGTCGCCAAGAGCCTGGAGTTCGTCGACCACCTGCTGCGCAACGGCCGCACCCGGATGATCTTCAGCTCCTCGGCGTCGATCTACCGCACCGGCGACGACTTCACGGTGACCGAGGAGTCCCCGCTCGACCCCCAGAGCCCGTACGCGCGCACGAAGGCGGTCTGCGAGGGCATGTTCGCCGACGTCGCCGCGGGCAAGCCGATCAGGATCCTGTCCCTGCGCTACTTCAACCCGATCGGCGCCGACCCCAAGATGCGCACGGGCCTGCAACTCCGCCGTCCCAGCCACGCCCTGGGCAAGATGATCGAGGCGTACGAGGAACGCGTCCCGTTCCAGGTCACCGGCACCGACTACCCCACGAGCGACGGCACCGGCATCCGCGACTACATCCACGTCTGGGACCTGGCCACCGCCCACGTGGCCGCCCTGCGGCGCTTCGACGAACTCGGGGCCGACGTGATCAACCTGGGCACCGGCGCGGGGACCACGGTGCGCGAGCTGGCCGAGGCGTTCAACCGCGTCGTCGACCGCCCGATCGAGCTCGTCGAGGCTCCCGCCCGCCCCGGCGACGTGGCCGGCGCCTACACCCGCAGCGACCGGGCCCGCCAACTGCTGAACTGGCAGGCCCAGTACTCGATCGAGGAGGGCATCAGCCACTCACTCGAATGGGCAACCCTACGAGACTCCCGCCTGGCCTCAGACTGAGCTCCACCTGAGCCGAAGGCACCCCCGGCCCACCTGAGTGTGGGGGGCTGGGGCTGGCGTGCGCCCGGCTCGTCTGAGTGGGGTGCTGGGCGGAGGATGGGCCCGGTTCGCTTGGGTGGGGTGCTGGCCTGAGCGTGGGGTCGTCCTGGGTCGGGGGTGAGTCCGGCCCACCTGAGCGCGGGGTGCTGAGCCGGGGATGCGCCCGGCTTCCCTGGGTGAGGTGCTGGGCTGAGGGTGGGCCCAGCTTGCCTGGGTGAGGTTCAGGGTTGGGCGTGCGCGGGGCCGTCTGGTTTGAGTTGGGTTCCGAAGGCATCGGCCCAGGCGCAAATCCTGTCCGGCGCCGCCGCGCGGCCCGCTGGAGTCTTGCCGACCTTCTGCCGAAGTTCTGGCAGCCTTCCGCCGAAGTTCTGGCGACCTTCCGTTGAAGTTCTGGCAAGGAAAAGCCCTCCTCGGCCGAGGGTCGGCTGAGGAGGGCAGGGTGGGCGGTTTAGCCGCCGATGATGTCGTTCAGCTTCATGTCCATCAGTGCGGACGGGACCTCGTCCTCGCCCTCGGCGAACTGCGAAGTGACGCCCTCGGTCGGAGCCTTGATCGACACGGAGCTGCCCCAGCCGGAGTACGTCGTGCTCACGCTCACGGTGCCCGAACCGCCGACGACGGACCCGGGGAACGTCGAGACGAGCCGCGTCGGCAGGCCCTTGGAGTCGACCTCGATCTTCCAGGAGATCGACGTCTTCAGCGCCTTGGCGGCCGGCTTGCTCAGCCAGGTCGAGCGCAGCCACGGCGAGGCCTTCCACAGGTCGCTCACCTTGGCCTTGCCCGCGTACCCGTTGCTCGTGGGCTTGGCGCCCTTGAACAGGGTCTTGAGCGTGGCGGGCTCGGCCAGGTTCACCGGCTGGCCGAGCATGCCGGTGATGCCGCCGGTCGGGCCGCCGGGCATCTTGAACCAGGTCTCGCCCTCGGGCAGGAACCGCGTCCACATGCCGCCCGACAGGTAGGCCGTGTTACCGACCTTGATCGTGCGCTCCTCGGCGGCCAGCGCCTTGAGGGCCTCGCCGGCGTCGCCCTCGGGCAGTTCGCCCAGCTCGCTCAGCGAGATGTTGAACTTGCCGGTGATGTCGGAGGCCGCGATCCCGGACTTCTTGAACTGCAGGGTGCCCGTGCGCCGGACGAAGATCTGGCGGGACTTGCCCTCGATGATGGTCGTGCGCTCGGCGAACTTCACGCCCTTGCCGTCGACGAGCTGCTTCTTGACGGCGACCACCGGGTCCTTGGGGGCCGCGGCCAGCGCGGGGGTGGCGGTCACCAGTGCGGCGGTGGTGGCTAACGCCACGCCCGTCAGGATTCGCTTCATGCGGATTTTCCTTTGATGTTGAGGGGCATTGCTGTTCAGCGGGGCCGGGGTGGGCCCTGCGAAGTGCGTGGAGCTGGGGGATTGCTTGCCCGCTCAGCGAGCGGCCGGATCCGCTCCGCGCTCGGAGGCGCAGGTCGGAGGCCGTGCCGAGGCCCGGGATCGCGCGCCGGCCAGCGGCGCGGATGCCTGCGCCGGGCCTGCGAGAATGCGCGTCATCGGGTTTCCTTCGGCGTTACGAGAGCGGGGGGTAAGCCTTCCATTGGAAGATCACGGCTATATCTCGAGTGGCACGTCAAATGGCGTCTAATCGGTGCAATTTTGGTGCAGAGCCTGGTCCAGGCGGAGGTGAGATCACCGTCACATAGCGGCAGAACCGTGACCCGATGACCTGGGCAGGTCAAGCTTCGGGCTAGGCTTCACTGGCGGAAACGCCCGGCACGCACCCAGAGCGTAGGAGCTCGCCGTGAGTGGTAGCGATACAAGCCAACGAACGGCGAAGCGGACGCGACCGTCAGCGCAGTTGCCCGGGCCGTCGAACATCAGTCGGATAAGCAAGGACGGACCCTCGTGGACCTGTTCGAACATCAGGCGAAGGAGCTCTTCGCTGACTACGGCATCCCGGTGCCGCGCGGCATCGTCGCCCACACTGTGGAGGAGGTGCGGTCGGCCGCCACGGAGCTGACCGGCCGCGTCGTCGTCAAGGCCCAGGTCAAGACCGGCGGCCGCGGCAAAGCCGGCGGTGTGAAGGTGGCCGACGACGCCGCTGACGCCGTCGCCAAGGCCGAGGTCATCCTCGGCATGGACATCAAGGGCCACACGGTCCACAAGGTGCTCATCGAAGAGGCCAGCGCGATCGCGGAGGAGTACTACTTCTCCTTCCTGCTCGACCGCGCGAACCGTACGTTCCTCGCCATCTGCTCCGCCGCGGGCGGCATGGACATCGAAGAGGTCGCCCACACCTCGCCGGACAAGGTCGCCAAGGTGCCGGTCTCGGCGCTGACGGGGATCGACCGCGCCAAGGCCCGCGAGATCGCGGTGGCCGGCGGCCTGCCGGAGAAGGCGCTCGACGGCGCCGCCGAGCTCATCGAGAAGCTCTGGTGCTGCTTCGTCGACGAGGACGCCACGCTCGTCGAGGTCAACCCGATGATCCTGTCGGCCGACGGCCAGGTCAAGGCCCTCGACGGCAAGGTGACGCTGGACGAGAACGCCGCCTTCCGCCAGGCCGACCACGAGGCGCTGGCCGACAAGGCGGCCGAGGACCCGCTCGAGGCCAAGGCCAAGGAGAAGGACCTCAACTACGTCAAGCTCGACGGCAACGTCGGCATCATCGGCAACGGCGCCGGCCTGGTCATGTCCACCCTGGACGTGGTCGCCTACGCCGGCGAGGCGTTCCCCGGCAAGCCGTCGCCCGCCAACTTCCTCGACATCGGCGGCGGCGCCTCGGCCGAGGTCATGGCCGCGGGCCTGGAGATCATCCTCTCCGACCCGAGCGTCAAGTCGATCTTCGTGAACGTCTTCGGCGGCATCACCGCCTGCGACGCCGTCGCCAACGGCATCGTCTCGGCGTTCAAGCTCCTCGACAGCCGCGGCGAGAGCGTCACCCACCCGCTGGTGGTCCGCCTCGACGGCAACAACGCCCAGCTCGGGCGCCAGATCCTGGCCGACGCCGCGCTCCCGCGCGTCGAGCTGGTAGACACGATGGACGACGCGGCCAAGCGTGCCGCCGAGCTCGCTGCGGTAGGTGCGTGACCCATGGCCATCTGGTTGACTGAGAACAGCAAGATCATCGTTCAGGGCATGACCGGCGGTGAGGGCACCAAGCACACCCGCCGCATGCTCGCCTCCGGCGCCAAGGTCGTGGGCGGCGTCAACGCCCGCAAGGCCGGCACCACGCACGAGGGCCTGCCCGTGTTCGGGACGGTGCGCGAGGCGATGGAGCAGACCCGCGCCGACGTGTCGGTGGTGTTCGTGCCGCCGAAGTTCACCAAGGACGCGGTCAAGGAGGCCATCGACGCCGAGATCCCGCTCTGTGTGGTGATCACCGAGGGCGTGCCGGTGCACGACTCGACGGAGTTCTGGGCCTACGCGGTGGCCAAGGGCAACAAGACCCGCATCATCGGGCCCAACTGCCCCGGCATCGCCTCTCCCGGCTCCTCCAACGCCGGCATCATCCCCGCCGACATCACCACCGCCGGCCGCATCGGCCTGGTCTCGAAGTCCGGCACGCTCACCTACCAGCTCATGTACGAGCTGCGCGACTTCGGCTTCTCGACCGCCGTGGGCATCGGCGGCGACCCGGTGATCGGCACCACGCACATCGACGCCCTGCAGGCCTTCCAGGAGGACCCGGGCACCGACGCGATCGTGATGATCGGTGAGATCGGCGGCGACGCCGAGGAGCGGGCCGCCGCCTACATCGAGCAGCACGTCTCCAAGCCGGTCGTGGCCTACGTGGCGGGCTTCACCGCGCCCGAGGGCAAGACGATGGGCCACGCGGGGGCCATCGTGTCCGGCTCGGCCGGTACCGCCCAGGCCAAGAAGGAGGCCCTGGAGAAGGTCGGCGTCCGCGTCGGCAAGACCCCCTCCGAGACGGCCCGCCTGATGCGCGAGATCATGCAGGCTCGCTGACCCCAGAGCCGCTCCCCAAAAGCGACAAACCCCGCGCGACCCCCTTCGCGCGGGGTTTCGCACATCCAGCGACAACTCAAACGACCAACAAATCACCCAAAGGCGGCCAAAAGCCCCACAGGTCGCCAGGCGGAACGAGGGCAACGGGTCGCCGTCCGGGCCGAGGGGCACAGGTCGCCAGGTGGGCGAGGGCCCACAAGCCGCCACGGCGGATGACGGTCTGCATGTCGCCACGGAGCGGGGCTCACAAGCTGCCACGGCGGATGACCGTCTGCACGTCGCCACGGAACCGGGCCCACAGGGCGCCGTAACGGCGGCGAGCCACTGACCGAATCAGGAGCGTCTCCCTGGACAGGGGCGAGCCGGCGACGGCGGGTGGGGGCAACTCCGCGAAGCCGTAATAGATGAAGCTATGAACATCGGCGCGTCAACCAAGCTTTGGTCGGGAAAGATTGAGAAAATCGCACTGTGACGGCGATTCTCGACCAGTTGCGTACTGCCCCCAGGTCGGTGCTTGGCAAGCTCCCCGGGATCTCGACCGACGACGACGAGACGCGGCGACCGCTGCCGGTGTCGGGGATGCTGGCCGCCGTCTTCACGCTCGGTGTCGGACTCGCTACGCTGACGACACTAACCCTGGTCGGCTGGATCGCCGCCCCCCGTGGCACGCTGGGCGCCGGCCTGCCCGGAGTGTTCCGTACGGCGGCGCAGCTCTGGCTGGCCGCGCACCACGCCGGCTTCGCCATCCCCGGCGGACGCGTCGGCCTGCTGCCGCTCGGGCTGATGATCCTGCCCGCCATCCTGCTCTACCGCGCGGGCCGATGGATGGCCCGCGACGCCGACCTGCGGCTGCGCCTGCCCGCCCGGCTGCCCAAGAACAGCCCGAAGGAGC
This sequence comes from Nonomuraea sp. NPDC050404, assembly GCF_040655495.1. Classification (NCBI taxonomy): domain Bacteria; kingdom Bacillati; phylum Actinomycetota; class Actinomycetes; order Streptosporangiales; family Streptosporangiaceae; genus Nonomuraea; species Nonomuraea sp. NPDC050404. The sequence continues at coordinate 344,765 of NZ_JBFAKB010000010.1, read as the reverse complement.
AGGCCGGCGCGCGCCGCCGCGCCCAGCTCGTCGTCATCACGCAGGCCGGGGTGTCGCTGGCGGCCCCGTACGCGCTGCTCGCGGGCCTGATCGCGCTCGTGACCAGCAACGAGATCACCCAGCCCTTCATCGGTGAGGCGCTGCTGAGCCACTTCGTGCTGGCGTTCCTGGCGGGCTCGCTGGCCGTCGCGCGCATGATCGGGCCGTGGCGGGTGATGCTGCGGCTGCTGCCCGAGCGCGTGCGCGCGCTGACGGTCGGCACCGCGGTCGCCACGGCGGTGCTGCTCGTGGCCGGGCTGGCGCTGGTGCTGGTCGCCATCGCGATCAACTTCGAGCAGGTCGGACAGCTCTCCGAGGTGCTCTCGCCCGGGTTCGTCGGCGGGGTGCTGCTGGTCCTGATCCAGGCCCTCTACCTGCTGAACGCCGTCGTCTGGGCCTTCTCCTACATCGCCGGGCCCGGGTTCGCCATCGGCGCGGACACCCTGGTCGCGCCCACCGGCGTGCAACTCGGCACCGTGCCCAGCCTGCCGCTGCTCGGCGCGCTGCCGGACAGCGGGACGGTGCCGGCGTGGATGATGGCGGTGGTCGCGCTGCCGTTCGCGGCCGGGGCCGTGGCGGGCGTGATGGTGGCCAGGATCTCACCCTCTCCCTCGTACGAGGCGGCGCCGCTGTGGGGTTTCCTCACCGGCGTCTCGACGGGGCTCGTGGCGGGGTTGCTGGCGGCGTTGTCCGGCGGGCCCATGGGCGGTGGGCGGCTGGCCACGGTCGGGCCCTCGGCCTGGGAGGTGGCGCTGTCGGTGGCGCTGGAGGTCGGCGTGGCCGCGGGCATCTCGGCGGGCGTGACCAACCTGCTGCTGCTCAACAAGCGCGCCCGGGTGCCGCTGGACAAGGCCGCCGCGCCCGTTCGCAAGGCGGGCGCCGCGCTGGCCAAGGCGGCGAGCAAGGTGGGCCTGGCCGAGTCCGAATCGCGCCCGCTGCCCGGCCACTGGCTGGACGCCACGGACGCCGACACCCAGGAGATCCCGGTCATCAGGGACGACTGGCAGGACGAGCACGCGTCGGCGGAGGCGGAGACGCAGGCCCAGGCCCGCCCGCGCCAGAAGGAGCCGGAGCAGCCGCCGGCGGACCGGCCACGGCGCACCGACATCGTGGACGAGTCCGACGACCGCGGCGGCCACGTCATCTACGTCGACCCGTACGCCTGGGACCGCGACTAGGACATCACACCGCTAAAGACGCAAAACCCAGCTACGACGTCGTCGGGTGTTGGTGGGCTTCGCGGAGGGGGCGGCCCTCCAGGCGGGCGGTGACGAGGCTGCCCAGGTTGGGGCAGTCCAGGATCTTGTCGTGCGGGCAGCGCACGGCGTGGCTGACGGCCTCGCGCGCCGCCTGGGCCTTGGCGATCTGCTCGTCGAGCTCGGCCAGCTTGCGCCGGGCCAGCTCGCGCCACTCCTCCGGCGCGCAGGTGAACGCCGCCATGAGCTCCTTCTGCTCGGCCAGCGAGAACCCGGCGTCGTGCAGCAGCAGGACGACCCCCACCTGGGCGAGCGCCGACTCGGGGTAACGGCGCTGACCCGAGACCCGCATGGGGGCGGGAAGCAGGCCGAGACTCTCCCAGTAACGCAGCGCGGAGGCGGCGACGCCGGCGCGGTGCGCCAGCTCTCCGATGGTCAGCAACTGATCGGGCATCGTGCCTTCAAGCGTACTTGAGGGCACGACGCCCGCCGTGAAGCCCTTGGATCAGGGCTGCATGGCGCCGAGCATCTCCAGCACGTCGGCCGGGAGCTTGCGTTCGGCCATGTCCCTGAACTGGGTGAAGCACTCGCCCTGCGAGGACACCGTGCCGGCGCCCTTCATGCACTCGGTGTAGGCCGAGTATTCGTCCATGAGGTAGAGCTGCATCGCCGTGGCCGCGGCGGACAGGGCCAGGGCGATCGAGGAGACGGCGATCCCGCCCACCGCCACGCCCGTGGGCTTGCTCGCACCCTTCAGCAGCGGCAGCGCCCGGATCCCGGCCATCAGCGCGAACAGCGCCATGACCAGGCCGGCCAGCGGCAACATGAACGTCATGGCCAGCGCTGCGATGGACAACCAGATCGCTCGGCGCCCCGCGGACTCCGCGGGCTGCTGGCCTGCCGGTGCCTTCACCGGTGTGGACACCTGACCTCCTCTGCGTCGCCGGACGATGAACAGATACCCTGTGACCCCCACCCTGTTTCCTCATTGGAGTGTGTGTGTCTAAGGCTGGGCGGCTCGTCGTCCTCGTCTCCGGCTCTGGAACCAACCTACAGGCCCTGCTGGACGCTTCTGCCGACCCCTCGTACGGGGCTCGCGTGATCGCGGTGGGCGCGGACAGGGATGGGATAGAAGGGCTGGTCAGGGCGACCAAGGCAGATATCCCGATTTTTGTGGAAAAACTGCGCGATTACCCGACACGAGCGGAGTGGGACGCCGCCATCGCGGCCAAGATCGCGTCGTACGAGCCCGACCTGGTCGTGTCCGCGGGCTTCATGAAAATTTTGGGTACGCCGACGCTCAACGCGTTCCCCCTGCTGAACACCCACCCCGCGCTGCTGCCGTCGTTCCCCGGCGCGCACGGCGTGCGGGACGCGCTGGCCCACGGGGTCAAGGTGACCGGCTGCACGGTCATGCTGGCCGACGAGGGCGTCGACTCGGGGCCCATCGTGGCGCAGGAGGCGGTGCCCGTGCTGCCTGACGACGACGAGGCGGTCCTGCACGAGCGCATCAAGGTGGCCGAGCGGCGCCTGCTCGTCGAGACCGTCGGCCGGATGGTCCGCGAGGGCTGGACGACCAGCGGGCGCTTTGTCCGAATCGGTAACCACACAGGAGGGGAATCCACGTGACTCGCTTCGCCATCCGGCGCGCGCTGATCGCTGTTTACGACAAGTCCGGGCTCGAAGAGCTGGCCAGAGCCCTCGACGGCGCCGGCGTGGAGATCGTCTCGACCGGTGGCACGGCCGCCGCGATCTCCTCCTTCGGCATCCCGGTGATGAAGGTGGAGCAGCTCACCGGCTTCCCCGAGTGCCTGGACGGGCGGGTCAAGACACTGCACCCGCGGGTGCACGCCGGGCTGCTGGCCGACGTCACCAAGCCGCACCACGTGGCCCAGCTCGACGAGCTGGAGATCGACCCGTTCCAGCTCGTGGTGGTGAACCTGTATCCGTTCCAGCAGACGGTGGCCTCCGGCGCCTCCGCCGAGGAGTGCGTCGAGCAGATCGACATCGGCGGCCCCGCCATGATCAGGAGCGCCGCCAAGAACCACAACACCTGCGCGGTCGTGGTGGACCCGAGCGCCTACGGCGACGTGCGCGACGCGCTGGCCGCGGGCGGCTTCACGCTGGCCGAGCGCAGGCGGCTGGCGGGCATCGCGTACGCGCACACGGCCTCCTACGACGTGGCCGTGGCGAACTGGTTCGCCGGCTCGGACACGGGCGAGGGTGAGTTCCCCGAGTTCACGGGGGCGACGTACCAGCGCAAGGCCACGCTGCGCTACGGCGAGAACCCGCACCAGAGCGCGGCGATCTACACGGGCGGCACGGACGGGCTGGCGAGCGCCGAGCAGTTGCACGGCAAGGAGATGTCCTACAACAACTACCTGGACGCCGACGCCGCCTGGCGGGCCGCCTGGGACTTCGCCGAGCCCTGCGCGGCCATCATCAAGCACCAGAACCCGTGCGGCATCGCCATCGGCGCCGACGTGGCCGACGCCCACCGCAAGGCGCACGCCTGCGACCCGGTCTCTGCGTACGGCGGCGTGATCGCGGTCAACCGCACGGTCACGGAGGAGCTGGCCAGGCAGATCTTCGACGTGTTCACCGAGGTCGTCATCGCGCCCGCCTACGACGAGGCGGCGCTTGAGGTGCTGCGCGGCAAGAAGAGCCTGCGCCTGCTGCTGTGCTCCCGGGGCCCGTCGGAGCCCACCGAGTTCCGCAAGGTCTCGGGCGGCCTGCTGGTGCAGACCGTGGACCGCGCCGACGCGCCCGGCGACTCGGCGGAGCGGTGGGAGCTCAAGACCGGCGCGGCCGTCTCACCCGAGGTGCTGGCGGACCTGGAGTTCGCCTGGCGCGCCTGCCGCTCGGTGAAGTCCAACGCCATCCTGCTGGCCAGCGGCGGTGCGACCGTGGGCGTGGGCATGGGGCAGGTCAACCGGGTCGACTCGTGCCGCCTGGCGATCACCAGGGCGGGGGAGCGGGTGGCCGGCGCCGTGGCGGCCTCGGACGCCTTCTTCCCCTTCCCCGACGGGCTGGAGGTGCTGGCGGAGGCCGGCGTGCGCGCGATCGTGGAGCCCGGCGGCTCGGTCAAGGACGAGCTGGTGATCGAGGCCGCCCAGAAGGCCGGCATCAGCCTCTACTTCACCGGCACCCGCCACTTCTTCCACTAAATCAGGAAATAAGGGGCGACATGGTCATCTGTGTCGCCCTTTATCCCATTTCGCCGCGAGCACTCCCGGAACCGGGCTACCCTGACTCCATCCCGCTTCCCCTTCCCCCGGAGTTCCCCTATGGCGCTCGACGCGATCCTGCACGCTTTCGTCACCATGAACGGCCTGGCCACCAGCCCCTTCGTGCTCCTGGTCCTCGCCTTCATCGGTGCCTACCTCGGCATTCGCGCCGTAGAGGTCATCCCCTACACCCGCCGCATCATCGAGCGCCGCGAGGCCCAGGCCGCCGCCGAGCGTGACCGGGCGTACTGACCCGCTGAACGGCCGCCTATGACAACGATGTCAGCGGCAGGCTGTGGATAACTCAAGGCAGCTGCCTGCGCTCTGTGGATAACCGGGCGAAGGTGGTGACGATCCGGTCTCGGTGATCCGGAGACCTCCGGGCGGCCGTGGCCCGGTACGGAGAATCGGGGCGGGCATGCAAGGATTGCCGCATGAGCGCAGTGAAACTCGATGGCAAGGCGACCGCCGCGAAGATGAAGGCAGACCTCACGAAGCGGGTGGCCGCGCTCAAGGAACGCGGCATAACGCCGGGCCTGGGCACCGTGCTCGTGGGCGACGACCCCGGCAGCCAGATCTACGTCGCCGGCAAACATCGTGACTGCGCGGAGGTGGGCATCGCCTCCATCCGCGTCGACCTGCCCGCGACCGCCGGCCAGGCCGACGTCGAGGCGGCCATCGACGAGCTCAACGCCTCACCGGCGTGCACCGGCTACATCGTGCAGCTCCCGCTGCCCAGGCAGCTCGACACGATGGCCCTGCTCGAACGCATCGACCCGGCCAAGGACGCCGACGGCCTGCACCCGATCAACCTCGGCCGCCTGGTGCACATGATGGACGCCCCGCTGCCCTGCACCCCGCACGGCATCGTGCTGCTCCTTCAGGAGTACGGCGTGCCGATCAAGGGCGCGGAGGTCGTGGTGGTGGGCCGGGGTATCACGGTGGGCCGCTCGCTGGGCCTGCTGCTGACCCGCCGCAGCGAGAACGCGACCGTGACCCTCTGCCACACCGGCACCCAGGACCTGGCCTCCCACGTGCGCCGCGCCGACATCGTGGTGGCGGCGGCCGGGGTGCCCGAGCTCATCACGCGTGACATGGTCAAGCCCGGCGCGGCCGTGCTCGACGTGGGCGTCTCCCGCGTCAACGGCAAGATCGCCGGAGACGTGGCGCTGGACGTCGAGGAGGTCGCCGGACACCTCACGCCCAACCCGGGCGGCGTCGGCCCGATGACCCGCGCCCTGCTCCTGTCCAACGTCGTGGAAGCCGCCGAACGCCAGGAAAAGTAACCGCCGAACGTCTGCGCACGTAGCCGCCGAACGCCAGGAAAAGTAGCCGCCGGACACCTTCTCAAACCCGAGCCGAAACCCCCGAGCGCCTGCAAAATCAGCCGCCGGGCGTTTTATGTGGGACGCGCCTCCGTCATTTGACGGAGGTCTACTCCCTGCCGCCGTCCCAGGATGGTCCTCGAGGGCTCTGCCAGCGCATATGCGCATCGGGCAGGCCCCGAGGAGGTCTCTATGCAGTTGGACGGACTGGTGGCCGTCGTCACCGGCGGCGCCTCAGGTCTCGGCGCCGCTATCGTGGACGGCCTGGCCGCCGCCGGCGCGCACGTCGTCTACGGTGACCTGCGCGACCGCGAGCACAACCCCGCCAACACGCTCTACCACCCGCTCGACGTCCGGGACCGCGACTCCTGGGACGACCTGGCCGCCAAGGTCCGCGCCACGCACGGCCGCCTGGACATCCTGGTCAACAACGCCGGCGTCAGCACCCGCAAGGACCTGCTGGACACCACGGACGACGACTGGGACCGCATCCTGCGGACCAACCTGTGGGCCCCGTGGACCGGCATCCGCACGTTCATCGCGGACCTGACCGCCAGCCGGAACGCAGCCGTCGTCAACATCGGCTCCATCTACGGCCAGATCCCGCCGCCGCCCCCGCCCGCGGCCCCCTCCTCGGTCGCCTACCAGGTCAGCAAGGCCGGCCTGCACATGCTGACCAGGACCGCCGCGGTGGAACTGGCTCCCAGAGGCATCCGCGTCAACAGCGTCCTGCCGGGCGTGTTCGTCACCCCGCTGCTCCAGACGCTGTCCGACGAGCAACTGCGCCCGCGCGTGGAGCGCGCCCCGATGGGCCGTCCGGGCGACCCGGCCGACGTGGCGGCGGCCGTCTGTTACCTCGCCGCACCCGCGGCGTCGTTCGTGACGGGCGTGCTGCTGCCGGTGGACGGCGGATACACGGCGTCATGAACCAGCCCCCCAAGAGTGAGAGGTCGCGATGAGCGCCACGACAGAGAAGGCCACGGCGGCGGGATCGAAGCTCCGCGCCGTGGTCGCGGGCAGCTTCGGCAACGTCATGGAGAACTACGACAACCTGGTGTACGCCTACACGGCGGCCACGCTGGGCAAACTGTTCTTCCCCGAGTCGGACGGCCTCATCGGCACCCTGTACACCTTCGGCGTGTTCGCCGTCGGCTTCCTGATGCGCCCGCTGGGCGCGATCACGTTCGGCCACGTCGGCGACAAGTTCGGCCGCCGGATCGCGCTGGTCGTCAGCGTGCTCATGATGGGCGCGGCCACGACCCTGATCGGCCTGCTGCCGACGTACGAGAGCATCGGCGTCCTGGCCCCGCTGCTGCTGGTGATCCTGCGCATGGTGCAGGGCTTCTCGGTGGCGGGCGAGTGGGCGGGTTCTGCGGCGTTCCTGGTCGAGTACGCCCCCGCGAGCAGGCGCGGCTTCTTCGGCAGCTTCAACCAGGTCTCGACGGCGGCCGGGTTCCTGCTGGCGTCCGGCGTCGTGGCGCTGAACAACACGATCTTCACCGATCAGCAGGTCATGGAGTGGGCCTGGCGGGTGCCGTTCCTGCTGTCGGCGCTCACCGCCGTGGCGGCGCTCTGGCTGCGGTACGGCCTGGCGGAGACCCCCGCGTTCACCGAGGAGCAGGCCAAGGGCACGACCGCGAAGAGCCCGCTGAGGGAGGGCCTGCGCACCCAGTTCCCCGGCATCGCCCGCGGCTTCGGCTTCACCATGTTGTGGACGGTCGCCTACTTCTTCTTCCTCACCTATCTGCCGACCTGGCTGACCGACGTGGCGGGCGTGGAGGAGGGCGTGGCGCGCGTCTCGAACCTGGTCGGCCTGGTGACGCTGACCGTGTGCATCGCCGCGTTCGGCGCGCTGTCCGACCGGGTCGGCCGCAAGCCGCTGCTGATCACCGCCGCGGTCGGCTTCCTGGTGCTGAGCTGGCCGGTCATGGCGCTCATCCAGAACGGCGGCGTGGCGGGCGTGTACGTGGGGCAGATCGTGATCGGGGTGATCCTGGCGATGTTCTCGGGTCCCGGTCCTGCCGCGCTGTCGGAGCTCTTCCCGACCAAGCTGCGCTATTCGACGATGTCCATCGGATACAACTTCGCGGTCATGGCCTTCGGCGGCACGGCGCCGTTCATCGCCACGGGCCTGGTGCAGCTCACCGGCTCGGGGATGGCGACGGCCCTGCTGCCGATCGTGTCCGCGGCGGTCACGCTCTCCGTGGTGATCGGCATGAGGGAGAGCGCCCATAGGAGTCTGCGGTGAACGGAGGTATGTCATGAATCCGCCGCTGATCGCGGTCGAGGGCACGTACGAGGAGATGGGCGCCGAGCTGGGCCGCCGCACGAGCGAGCTGGTCGCGCGCAGCCTGGAGACCTACCTGCGGCGCTTCCGCGACCAGGCCGGGCTGTCGGACGCGGACGTGCTGCGCTGGGGCGCGACCTACCTCGACGTGGCCCGAGGGTACGACGCGGACATCGCCGCCATGCTGGAGGGGCTCGCGGCCGGCGCGGGCCGGCCCGTCGAGCACATCACCGCGCTGAACGCCCGCACCGAGATGTTGTACGGCACCGGCTACCGCGACGAGGGCTGCACCTCGGTCGCCGTGCTCCCCAAACACACCAGGTCGGGCCACACGCTGCTGGCCCAGAACTGGGACTGGCACCCCGAGCAGGGCCCGGTGACGTTCCTGCTGGCCACCAGGGACACCGAGGGTTTCGCGGTGCTCACGCTGGCCGAGGCCGGCATGCTGGCCAAGTCGGGGCTGAACTCGGCGGGCCTGGGCGTGTGCGCGAACCTGCTGGTCTCCGACCGCGACAAGGGCGGCGCCGGAGTGCCGTACCACTATCTGCTGCGCGGGGTGCTGCAGTCGCGCACGATGAGCAAGGCGCACCGCAGGGTGCTGGACGTGCCGCGGATCTCCTCCGGCAACTTGCTCATCGCCGACGCCGGGGGCGAGGCGATCGACCTGGAGGTGGCGCCGGAGGTGTTCGGCACGCTGCTGCCGCAGGACGGGCTGATCACCCACTCCAACCACTTCCAGTGCCCGCTGCCGCTGGTGGACAGGAAGGCCGCCACCTCGGCGCTGACCCTGCTGCGGCCCACCCGCGCCAGGCACCTGCTGGAGGACGCCGCCGCGGCCGGGACGCTGGAGCCGGCCGACATCGTCAGGACCCTGCGCGACCACTACTCCCACCCCGACGGCATCTGCCGCCACGTGGACCCCGACGTGGGCAAGGACGAGCAAGTCTCGTCCGTCTACTCCGTGGTGATGGACCTGGACGCGCGCGAGTTGTCCATCGCCGCCCATCCGCCCTGCGAGCGCCCGTACGAGCGCTGGCGCCTGGCCGAGCTGTTCACGCCCGGCGCGGAACCGGAGATCTGCTTCCCCATCGAGGAGGATCATGCCTGACCGCTCGACGATCTGCCTGACGTTCGACTTCGACGCGATCTCGCTCTGGCTGGCGCGCGGGATGACCTCGCCGGGGCCGGTCTCGCGGGGCGAGTTCGGGGCGCACGCGGTGCCGCGCATCCTGCGCATGTTGCGCGAGCGGGACATCACCGCGACGTTCTTCGTCCCCGGGCACACCGTGGACACCTATCCCGCCGAGTGCGCCGCCATCGCGGAGGCGGGCCACGAGATCGCGCTGCACGGGTACGTCCACGAGCCGGTCTCCAAGCTGGACCGGGCCGGTGAGACGGCGGCGGCCGTACGGGCCCGCGACTCCATCGTCAGGGTCACCGGCTACGAGCCCCGCGGCAACCGCACGCCGAGCTGGGACTTCACCATCTCGACCGTGGACGTGCTGCTGGAGCTGGGCATCGAGTACGACTCCAGCCTGATGGCCACCGACTACACCCCCTACTACGCCAGGCGCGGCGACGTGGCCGCCCTGGACGGCCCGTACCGGTTCGGCGAGCCCACCTCGCTGGTCGAACTGCCCGTGTCGTGGACGCTGGACGACTACCCGCAGTTCGAGTACCTGCGGCTGGACACCGCCGTCCTGCCGGGGTTGCGCGAGCCCGCCGCCGTGTTCCGCAACTTCCTCGACGACGTGGACTACATGGTGCGCGACGAGCCGGGCGGGGTGTGCGTGCTGACGTTCCATCCGCAGGTCATCGGGCGCGGGCATCGTTTGCTGGGGCTCGAACGGTTCCTCGACGCCTGCCTGGAGCGTCCGCTGGCCTTCCGTACCTGCCTGGACGTCGCCCGCGACTTCCGCGGGCCGGCCGCCTGATGCGCGCGCTGGTCATCGGCGCGGGCGGCGGGATCGGCTCGGCCACGGCGGCGGCGCTGACGGCGGCGGGCCACGAGGTGGTGACGGCGGATTCGCCTTGTTCCACGGGAAACATGGACCTCAGGACGGACCTCGCCGAGCCGGGCGCGGCGCGGGCGATGGTGCTGCGGGCGTGGGAGTCGTACGGGCCGCTGGACGCGCTGCTGCACGTGGCCGGGCTGTTCCCGGCGCGGCGCGCGCTGGAGAGCACGGAAGAGCTGTTCGACACGGTGATGGCGGTCAACACGCGCTCGGCGCTGATGGCCGCGACGGCGCTGGCCGAGTTGTGCGTACGGCACGCCCGCCCGGCCTCCGTCGTGTTCACCAGCACGGGAGGAGCGCTCCGCCCCCGCCCCGGCACCGTCGTCTACGCGGCATCGAAGGCGGCACTGGAGGCCGTGACCAGGGGATTGGCGCTGGAGCTCGGCCCGCTGGGGGTGCGCGTCAACGCGGTCGCGCCGGGCTTCGTGGACGTCGGGTCCACGCTGAACCCCATACCCGGCGAGTACGTCGAAGCCGTCCGGGCGGCCAGTCCTGCCGGTCGGCCGGGCACGCCGGACGACATCGTGCCCAGCCTGCTCTGGTTGTGCTCGCCGGAGTCGGCCTGGGTCAACGGGCACGTCCTGGCGGCGGACGGCGGCGCGGGCCTCGGCTCACCCGGCATGCCCTCCTGGCTGGACTCGTAGCGGCCGGAACCGGTGGTGGGACAGCTCGACGGGCGCGATGACCCGGCTTCTGCCGTCCTGCACCTGGTAAACGAGGTGGGCGTGCGCGAGGGAGGCGTCGGAGGTGTCGTCGGGGTAGGCCAGGGCCCGCTGGCCGCGCCCGCCGAAGTAGTACGGCCCCGCCGCTCCCCGGTGCACGCTCTCGCGCAACGACCGCACCACCGCGCCGAAGTCCCACGGCCGGCCCACGGTGGCCCAGGCCCCGGCCAGCATGTGGATCATGTCGTAGTGGATGGCCGCGCTGCCGCTGCCCGGCTCGTCCCCGTACGCGCGCCGGTAGCGCTCGATGAACCTGGCGCTCAGCGGATCCCCGTACGTGCCGATCACGGTGGACCACAGCAGCCCTTCCGCCAGCCCCTCCATCCGCTCCCCGAAGCGGGGGATGGTGGGCGTCCACACCGTGTAGACCTGCGAGCGCAGGCCGCTGCCGCGCAACTCGCGCAGGAAGGCGCGCAGTTCGTCCTCGATGTAGGTGCACACCAGCACGGCGGCGGGGTCCTCGGCCCGCAGCGCCGCTACGACGGCGGGCCAGGCGACGCCCGTGTCGGGTACCGGCACCATGGCCGCGAGCCGCCAGCCGTGGGCCGCGGCCAGTGCGTCCAGCCCTTGGGCCTGCTCCGCGCCGAACCCGTCCTCGCGCACCACCGCCACCACCCGCCGGTTGCCCGGCCGCCACTGCCCGGACTGCGTCAGCAGATCCAAAGTCCTGATAAATCCGGACAAGTAGGCGGTCTCTGTCGCGCACACCTGGAACGTCTGCCCCAGGACGCCGGGATTGTCGTGGACGAGCTCCGCGATGGAGGGAGCGACCATGGAGTGCAGGAGCGGCGCCCGGTACTCGGCGGCCCTGGTGATCGCCCCGAGGTGGTAACGCGGGCTGACGTTGCCCAGCGTGATGGCGTCCACGTCGTGCGAGCGCAGGTAGTCCACCGCCCGCAGCAGGTCGTCGTCGGTGTCGCCGGAGATCTCGATGGCCAGGTGGTCGACGCGCCGCCCGGCCACGCCGCCCCTGGCGTTCAGCTCGTCCACGGCGATGGCCGCCCCGCGCCGCATGGCCTGGGCGTCGAACCTGCGCGACCCTTCGAGCGGGTAGATCGCCCCCAGCCGGATGGGCCGCCGCCGCGCCTCACCCCGCGAAAAGCCCTTCCACACGGCCCGCCGCCTGCCCGCCTGTCCGTCGGGCTCGGCGAGCGGCTGCCCGCCGGACGCGGCGAGTGGCTCTCCGCCGGGCTCGGCGAACGGCGCCAGCAGCGCCTGCTCGGCCACGGCCAGCGCCGCCGCCGCGGCCCGGGTCGGCGCCTCCAGCTTGGCCAGCACGTTCTCGACGTGCGTGGCCACGGTTCGGGTCCCGCAGCCCACCCGGGCGGCCGTCTCCGGATTCGTCATGCCGACCGCCACGCACGTCAGCACCTCGTGCTCGCGCTGGGTCAGCCCCCAGGGCGCCGCGCACCGCTGCGCCTCCAGCCCGGTCACCGGCCCGCGCTCGGTGTCGTGACTCTCGATGGTCACCCGGTAGAGGTCGCGGTCGGCGCCCCGCCAGTAGTAACGCAGGGTCGTCCCACCGGCGGCCCGCTTGGCGTGGCCGACGAGCGCGCGGTTGCTCGCGAAGAACTCGCCGGCGCCGGTGAGCACGCGCCGACCGGCCTCCACCGTGAGCCTGGCACGAAACGCGGGCTCGGCTTCCAGACGTTTCCCCATTTTGTGACGATACCGGGCACACAGCGGACAGTGCCACTGTGCGGAAACTGTGCGGAAGCGGTCAGGCGCGGGCGGTGTTCAGTGAGGCCAGGTCCGCCTCTGTGCGGAAACGGTCAGGCGCGGGCGGTGTTCAGCGAGGCCAGGTCCGCCTCGATCTTGCCGGCCGTGGCCAGCAGCGGCGGCAGCAGGTCGCGCCTGACGGCCTGCAGGCTCGTACGGGTCGCGTGCGTCGAGACGTTCACCGCCGCCACCGTCCGCCCCGTGCGGTCCCTGATCGGCGCGGCGATCGACCGCAACCCCTCCTCCAACTCCTGGTCCACCATCGCCCACCCGCGCCCGCGCACCTCCGCGAGCTCCGCCCGCAGCGCCGCGGGCAACACGATCGTGCGCGAGGTGAGCCGCCGCAGCGCGGCCCGCTCCAGGTACGTCTCCAGAGCCTCGCCCGGCAGCGCGGCCAGCAGCACCCGCCCCATTGAGGTGCAGTAGGCAGGGAACCGGGTGCCGATGCTGATCGAGACCCGCATGATCCTGGCCGTGGCCACCCGCGCCACGTACACCACGTCCTCGCCGTCGAGCACCGCCACCGAGGCCGACTCGCGCACCTCGGCGGCCAGCCGTTCCAGGTGCGGATCGGCCACCTCCGGCAGGGAGAGGCCGGACAGGTAGGCGTAACCCAGCTCCAGCACCCGGGGCGTGAGCGAGAACAGCCGGCCGTCGCTGCGCACGTAGCCGAGGTCGGCGAGCGTGAGCAGGAACCGCCTGGCCGCCGCCCTGCTGAGCCCGGTCGCGCGGGCCACCTGGCTGAGCGTCAGCTCGGGCTCCGCGGCGCTGAACGCCCGGATCACCGCGAGCCCCCGGGCGAGCGACTGCACATGATCGACCATGGTGATCCCCTTGACAGATGCCGACAAAAGCGTAGCTTCCGCGATACGGGGTTGTTCGGTCAGAGAATACCTGTGCGCATAGCGAACAGAAAGAGGCCAGCCGTGCGTCGCGCTCCCCTGATCCTCGCCGCCTGTCTCGTGACCGCCTGCGGCGGCACGCAGAGCGCGGCGCCCAGCCAGGGCTCGGACATGTCCAAGGTCAACGCCGGAGTGATCGCCATCGTCGACACCGCTCCGATCCATCTCGGCAAGGCCAAGGGCTTCTTCACCGAGCAGAAGATCGATCTCACCATCACCCCCGTCGCGGGCGGCGCGGCGGCCATCTCCGGCGCGGTGAGCGGGCAGTTCCAGTTCGCCTTCGCCAACACCACCTCGCTGCTGACCGCCAAACAGCAGGGGCTGGACGTGAAGGTGGTCGCCAACGGCGTCTCCTCCACCGGCGAGCAGGGCAAGGACTTCAGCGCGGTGCTGGTCAAGCCGGACAGCCCGATCAAGTCGGCCAAGGACCTGGCGGGCAAGAAGATCTCGGTCAACCAGCTCAAGAACATCGGCGACACGACCGTACGGGCCTCCGTACGCAACGGCGGCGGCGACCCGACCGGCATCGAGTTCGTCGAACTGCCCTTCCCCGACGCCCCCGCCGCCCTGCAGGGCGGCCAGGTGGACGCCATCTGGGTGGTCGAGCCGTTCGTCAGCCAGGCCATCAGCCAGGGCGCCCGCCCCGTGGCCTGGAACTTCGCCGACGCCGCCCCCGACCTGACCGTGGCCATGTACTTCACCACCGGCAAGGCCGACGCCGACCTGACCGGGCGGTTCACGGCGGCGATGCGCAAGTCGCTGGAGTACGCCGACACGCATCCCGACGAGGTGCGCGAGGTGCTGAAGACGTACACCAAGATCGCGCCTGAGGTGATCGCCAAGATCTACCTGCCGAAATGGCCGGTCGAGGTGAACAAGGCGTCCGTGCAGACCGTCGCCGACCTGGCGCTGTCCGACGGGATACTCAAGCAGAAGATCGACGTGTCGGCGCTGGTGCCGTGACCCGGGGCGACGGCACTCTCGCCCGACTGGGGTACGGCGCCGCCGGGCTCGGCGGCCTGCTGCTCCTGACCGAGGCCGTGCCCCGGCTCGGCCTGGTGGACGAGCGTTTCCTGCCGCCCGCCTCCGAGATCCTCACCACGCTGGCCGGGCAACTGCGCACCCCGGAGTTGTGGATCGCGCTGGCCGAGACCATGCGCGGCTGGGCGCTCGGCCTGGCGCTGGCGTTCTGCGCGGCGGTCGTGACCGGCGTGATCATCGGCATCGTGCCGGGGCTGCGCACGCTGACGAACTCGACCGTCGAGTTCCTGCGTCCCATCCCGTCGGTCGCGCTGGTGCCGCTGGCCACGCTGCTGTTCGGGCCGTCGCTCGGCTCCACGCTGATGCTGGTGGTCTACGCGTCGTTCTGGCAGGTGCTCATCCAGGTCCTGTACGGCGTGGCGGCCGTGGACTCGGTGGCCTTCGACACCGCCAGGTCCTACGGCTTGTCGGCCTGGTCGCGGGTCAGGCATCTGGTGTGGCCGACCGCGCTGCCGTACGTCATGACCGGGCTGCGGCTGGCGGCGGCGGTGGCGTTCATCCTGGCGGTGACGGCCGAACTGGTCATCGGCAGTCCCGGGCTGGGCGCCGAGATCCAGGTGGCGCAGAGCAGCGGCGCGGTGCCGTCGGTGTACGCGCTGATCGTGCTGGCGGGGCTGGTCGGCATCGCGGTGAACGCGGCCGTGCGGCTGCTCGAACGCCGCGTCCTGGCCTGGCACCCGGCCGTGCGCTCGGAGGTGGCCACATGAGGGCCGTCAGGCTGCTGGCCCTGCCCGCCCTGCTCGTCCTGCTCTGGTGGGTGGTCAGCGGCAGCGTCTTCTACCTGCCCGGACCGGCCGCCGTCGGGCGGGCCTTCGCCGAGACCTGGTTCTCCGCGCGGTTGGTGGACGACGTGCTGCCCAGCGTCGGCCGCCTGCTGGCGGGCTACGCCCTGGCCGGGGTGCTGGGCGTGGGCCTGGGCGTGCCGATCGGGCTGTCGCGGCGGTTGCGCGCCACGCTGGAGCCGGTCCTGGAGTTCTTCAGGGCGATCCCGCCGCCCGTGCTGGTGCCGCTGATCATGTTGCTGGCCGGCATCGACACCCCGATGAAGGTGCTGGTCATCGTCTCGGGCTGCGTCTGGCCGATCCTGCTCAACACCGTCGAGGGCGTACGCGCGCTGGACGAGGTCCTCGCCGACACCTGCCGCATGTACGGCGTGCGCGGCGCGTCCAGGATGCGGCGGTTCGTGCTGCGCGGCGCGAGCCCGCAGATCATGACCGGGCTGCGGCAGGCGTTGTCCATCGGGATCATCCTCATGGTCATCAGCGAGATGTTCGCCAGCTCCAGCGGCCTGGGCTTCACGATCGTGCTGTTCCAGCGGCAGTTCCAGATCGCCGAGATGTGGAGCGGCATCCTCCTGCTCGGCCTGCTGGGCCTGGGCCTGTCGCTGCTCTTCCGCCGCCTGGAACGGCGGGTGTTGTCCTGGTACTACGGCAGTGGAGCCGCCCGTGCTTGAGATCTCCGCGTTGCACAAGGTCTATGTGAGCCCGGGACGCCGGGTCGAGGCGATCGGCTCGATCACGTTCGAGGTCGGCGCGGGCGAGCTGGTCTGCGTCGTCGGCCCGTCCGGGTGCGGCAAGACCACGCTGCTGCGCTGCGTGGCGGGGCTGCTGCCGGCCACCGGGGGCGAGGTGCGGGTGGCCGGCGTGCCGGTGACCGGGCCGCCGCCGCGCATGGCCGTGGTCTTCCAGGAGTACGGCCGCAGCCTGTTCCCGTGGATGACCGTGCGCCAGAACGTCGAGCTGCCGCTGAAGGAGAAGCGGGTCCCGGCCGAGCGGCGGCGCGCGCTGGTGGGCGAGTCCCTGCACGCGGTCGGGCTCAGCGATGCCGCGGACGCGCATCCGTGGCAGTTGTCCGGCGGCATGCAGCAGCGGGTGGCGATCGCCAGGGCGGTCGCGTACGAGCCGCAGGTGTTGCTGATGGACGAGCCGTTCGCCGCCGTGGACGCCCAGACCAGGGCGGACCTGGAGGACCTGATCCTGCGGTTGTGGCGGGACCTGGGCGTGACCACGCTGTTCGTCACCCACGACATCGACGAGGCCGTCTACCTCGGACAGCGCGTCGTCGTGTTGTCCTCCTCGCCCACCACGGTCATGGAGGACCTGAAGATCGACCTGCCGCCCGACCGCGACCAGCTCACGACGCGCTCGCTGCCCCGCTTCGGCGAGCTGCGCGGCCACGTCTACCGCCAGATCCAGCGCGCGAGGGGAGCACGGTGAGCACCGTCAAGCACCGCCAGATCCGGCGCACGAGGGGGACACGGTGAGCACCGTCAAGGACGCCGTTTTCGGCGTGCTGCGCCGTTACGGGCTGACCACGATCTTCGGCAACCCGGGCTCCACCGAGGTGTCGCTGCTCACCGGCCTGCCGGACGACCTGCGCTTCGTGCTGGCCCTGCACGAGGGCTCCGTGGTCGGCATGGCCACCGGGTGGGCGATCGGGCGCGAGGCCCCGGCGCTGGCCGTCCTGCACACCACCGCCGGGCTGGGCAACGCCGTCGGCGCCCTGGCCACCGCCAGGGAGAACCGGGTGCCGCTGGTCGTCCTCGTGGGCCAGCAGGACCGGCGGCACCTGGCACTGGAGCCGTTCCTGGCCGGGCGGCTGGACGGGCTGGCGGGGGACTATCCGGTGCGGGTGGACCAGCCGGTACGTGCGCAGGACGTGCCGGGCGCGGTGGCCAGGGCCTTTCACGAGGCGGGCACGCACCGGGGGCCCGCGCTGGTCGTGGTGCCGATGGACGACTGGGACGCGCCCTGGGAAGAGGAGACGCTCGCCGCGCCCACCCGGCTCGTGCGGCCCTCCACCGTGACCGACGACGACCTGGCGCCGCTGGTCGAGCTGCTGGGGCGGGCGCGCAGGCCGGCGATCGTGGCGGGCGCGGGCGTGGGCGACGGGTGGGACGCGCTCGTGGCGCTGGCCGAGCGGCTGGCGTGCCCGGTGTTCCAGGAGTCGTTCGGCGCGCGTGCCGGATTCCCGCAGGACCATCCGCAGTACGGCGGGGTGCTGCCCGCCGACCGGGCGAGGCTGCGGGATCGGCTGCGGGACGCCGACGTGGTGCTGGTGGTGGGTGCGCCGGTCTTCCGGCAGTACCCGTACGCGCCGGGCCCGCTGGTGCCGCCCGGCACCGTCGTCGCGCTGGTCACCGACGACCCTTCGCAGGCACACCGCAGCCCGGCCGACCTGGCCTACCTCGCCTCCCCGCAAGCCGTCTGCACCCGCCTGACCGCCCTCCTCCCCACCCGGGCAAACGACGGCGTGTGGAGTCGCGTGACGGGCTACGAGCCCTACGCGGGTGGGCCGCTGCGGCCCGTGGATGTGCTGGGTGAGCTGGCCCGCAGGCTTCCGCGCGACGCCGCCCTCATCGAGGAGACCCCCTCCTCCCGCCCCGACCTGCACCGGCTCGTACCCGCCAGAACCTCGCTGGGCTTCATCTCGGCGGCCATGGGCGGGCTCGGGTTCGCCGTCCCCGCCGCCGTGGGCCTGCGGATGGCGCTGCCCGGCCGTCCCGTCGTCGCCGTGGTGGGCGACGGATCGGCGCTGTACGGCCTGCACGCCCTGTGGAGCGCCACCCACTACCGGGTGGGCGCGCTGTTCGTGGTGCTCGCCAACGGCCGGTACGCGGTCATGGACCGGCTGGCCGACCGGCACGGCGGCGGAAAGGCGCCCTGGCCGCCGTTCACGGAGGTGGACATGGGCGCCCTGGCCAGGTCGCTCGGCTGCCCCGCCGTGCGGATCGAGTCCCATGACGCCCTGACGACGACGCTCGACGAGGTCATGCCCCTGCTCGCCACCCGCGAGGGCCCCCTGCTGCTCGACGTGACGGTGAGCGTGGATTCGGAGTTCCAGCCCTGAGGAGGCTTCATCATGACGTTCCTTGACCCCAAGATCTGGACCGGATCGATCTTCGACGGCGGCTGGACGGCCTCGCGAGCCGGCGACGCCCCCGTCGTCGAACCCGCGACGGGCGCCGAACTGGGCCGCGCGGGCGTCGCGGGCCCCGAGGACGTGGCGGCGGCCGCCGTACGGGCCCGGCAGGAGCAGCGGGCCTGGGCCGCGACCCCGTACGAGGAGCGGGCCGCCCTGCTGCGGCGGGCCGGCCGGCTGTTCGAGGAGCACGCCCAGGAGATCCAGGACTGGATCGTGCGTGAGTCGGGCGGCGTGCCGGGCAAGGCGGGCTTCGAGACGCACGTGGCGGCGCAGGAGTGTTACGAGGCGGCGGCGCTGGCCTCGCAGCCGCTCGGCGAGGTGCTGCCCACCGCGCGCAAGAGGCTCAGCTTCGCGCGGCGGCTGCCGGTCGGCGTCGTGGGCGTGATCGCGCCGTTCAACTTCCCCCTCATTCTCGGCATCAGGTCCGTCGCCCCGGCCCTGGCGCTGGGCAACGCCGTGGTGTTCAAGCCGGACCAGCGCACCGCCGTCTGCGGCGGGTACGCCATCGCGCGTGTCTTCGAGGAGGCGGGCCTGCCCGGCGGCCTGCTGCACGTGTTGCCCGGCGGCCCGGAGGCTGGTCAGGCCCTGGTCGCCGATCCCAACATCCCGGTCATCTCCTTCACCGGCTCCACGGCGGCGGGCCGCAGGGTCGGCGAGGCGGCGGCTCGTTCGCTCAAGCGGGTGCACCTGGAGCTGGGCGGCAACTCGGCGCTCGTGGTCTTCGACGACGCCGACCTCGACGCGGCGGCGTCGGCGGGCGCGTGGGCGTCGTTCTTCCACCAGGGGCAGATCTGCATGACCACGGGCCGGCACCTGGTGCACGAGGCCGTGGCGGAGGAGTACGTCGAGCGCCTGGCCGCCAAGGCCACGGGACTGCCGGTCGGCGACCCGGCCACCGGGCAGGTCGCGCTCGGCCCGCTCATCGACGCCGGGCAGCGCGACCGGGTGCACCGGCTGGTCACCGGCAGCGTGTCGGCGGGGGCGCGGCTGGCGGCCGGCGGGACGTACGAGGAGCTGTTCTACCGGCCGACGGTGCTGGCGCAGGTGCCGGTGGGCGCGCCGGCGTACGCGGAGGAGGTGTTCGGGCCCGTCGCGCCCGTGACGACGTTCGGCACGCTGGAGGAGGCGGCGGCGCTGGCCGCCGACTCGGAGTACGGCCTGTCGCTGGGCATCCTGACCAGGGACGTGATGAAGGGCCTCGCCCTGGCGGACCTGGTGCCGACGGGCATCGTGCACATCAACGACCAGACGGTGGACGACGAGGCCGTGGCCCCGTTCGGCGGCATGGGAGCCTCGGGGACCGGCACGCGCTTCGGCGGCACCGGCGCCAACGTGGACGCCTTCACCGAGACCCAGTGGGTCACGATGCAGGGCGACATCGCCGCCTACCCGTTCTAGCCGGCTCCTGTTGCGGCGGCGGCCGGTGGCCTCGTGGGTGGTCACCGGTTGCGGCGGCGGCCCGGGCCGCGCGGGTGGTCACCGGTTGCGGTAACGGTCGGTGGCCTCCCTCGTCGCGCGGATGGCGGCGTCCGCCGAGTCGTAGCGGCGCTGCGCCAGCCCCACGAAGATGCAGTCCACGATCAGCAACTGGCTGATCCGGCTGGCCAGCGCCCCAGGCCGGAACGCCGTCTCGCGGCCCGCCGAGACCAGCGTGTGGTGCGCCAGCCCGGCCAGCGACGAGCGCGGGTTGTTGGTGATCGCCACGATCAGCGCCCCCGCCTCGGCCGCCGTACGGGCGGGCACCAGCACGTCGGGCGTCTCCCCGCTGCAGCTGATCGCCACCACCACGTCGCCTTCGCCCAGCAGCGCAGCGCTGGTCAGCGCCATGTGGGCGTCGCTGAACGGATGGCAGGACAGCCCGATCCGCAGCAGTTTCTGCGACATGTCGGCCGCCACCAGCCCGGAGGCCGCCACCCCGTACACGTCCACCCGCCGCGCATCCGAGATCGCCGCCACGACCGCGCCGAGCCGGTCGGGGTCGAGTTGCGCGCCGGTGTCGGACAGCGCCTCGGTCTGGGCCCGCGCCACCTTGGCGATCACGTCGGTCAGCGGGTCGTCGGGCGCGATGTCGCCGGGCACCAGCCGCTCGGGCTCCTTGGCCACGGCCGCGGCCAGCGCGAAGCGCAGTTGCGAGTAGCCGGAGAAGCCGAGCGCCCGCGACGTGCGGACGATCGTCGCCTCGCTCGTCCCCGACACCGCGCTGAACTCGGTGATCGTGCTGCGCACCACCAGCCCGGGGTCGTCCAGGATCAGGCGGGCGATGGACTGCGCCGCCGGGGTCAGGGAGGGCAGCACGGCGCGTACGGCCGCGACCGGGTTCGCGGGCTCCGCGCTCATGCCACCAGCCATTCCGCCGCCGCCTGCGCCGACACCCTGGAGATGCCGTGCGTGGCGACGTGCGTCGCGCCCTCGGGCGCCGCGGGGATGCCGGTGTCCACCACGATCACGTCGGGCCGCACCGCGATGGCCTTGGCCACGGTGTCGCGTACCCAGGCGTGCCTGGCGGCGTCGTGCACCACGAGCACGACCGGCCGGTCCCCGAACTCCGGCAGCTCGCCCTCCTGCTCCATCCGCACCCTGGCCGTGTTCGGCAGCAGGGCGGTCAGCGCGGCGGCCAGACCGGTCGGCACCGAGGGGTCCACGGCCTGGTTGAGCCGGGTGTTGACCTCGACGACCAGCGGGCCGCGGTCCAGCGCGGCGGTGCCGGTGGTGGTCAGCGCGGCGCGGGCGGCCCGCAGGCCCGCGCTCTCGTCCACGTCGTGGCGGACCTGCTCGCGAAGGACGGATTGGGCGGCGTACCAGGTGGACAGCGCGTGCACCCGCGCCGCCGCCTCGGCCAGCCGCTCCTCGGGCAGCCTGCCCTCGCGCACGGCGGCCACGACCGTCTCGATGATCTCGCGCAGGCCGTCCTCATCGGTCAGCCCGAGGCAGATGGCGTCCACGCCCGCGGCGAGCGCGCGTACCGCGATCTCTCCGGGGGTGAACATGGCGGCCACGGCCCGCATCTCGATCGCGTCGGTGACCAGCATCCCGTCGAAACCGAGCTCGCCCCTCAGGAGTTCGGTCATGACGGTACGGCTGAGCGTCGCGGGCATCGACGGATCGAGAGCGGGCACGAGCAGGTGGCCGGACATGATCGAACGCACCCCTGCGTCGATCGCGGCGCGGAACGGCGGCAGGTCGCGCTCGGCGAGCAGCTCACGCGAGGCGTGCACGGTCGGCAGCGACAGGTGGGAGTCGGTGACGGTGTCCCCGTGGCCGGGGAAGTGTTTGGCGCAGGCGGCCACGCCCGCCCCCTGCACCCCTGAGACGTAGGCGGTGGTGTGGCGGGACACCAGGTCGGGAGCAGGGCCGAAGGAGCGCACGCCGATCACCGGGTTGGCCGGGTTGGCGTTCACGTCGGCGGAGGGCGCGTAGTCGAGCGTGATGTCCGCCTCCGCGAGCATCCTGCCGATCTGGCGGCCCACCTGCTCGGTGAGTTCCACGTCGTCCACCACGCCGAGGGCCCGGTTGCCGGGGAAGGAGCTGCCGGCCATCACCTCCAGCCGGGTCACCACCCCGCCCTCCTCGTCGACGGCGACGACCGTACCGGGGCTCTCGGCGCGGATCTCCGCCACCAGCCGCCCGCCGGGGGCGTTGCGGGCGAACAGCACCACGCCGCCGAGACCCTCGCCCAGCGCCCGGCGCAACCAGTCGGGGGCGGAGGTCCCCTCGAACCCCGGATGCAGCACCGTCATCGCCAGTCTGCACAGGTCACGGCTCATCGGCATTTTCCTTCACAGTTGTTGATCTGAAAGTAATTTTCTGTCATCGTCGGCCTCGACACAACCACTTCCGGGAGGCCACCCCCCATGCCCGACAGAAGGACTCTCCTGAAGGGTCTCGCCCTCGCAGCCGCCGCCTCCGCCGTCCCGCTACCGGCCTTCGCACAAAGCGGCTATGTACAGCCTTTACGGCAGATGCGCGGCATGTGGATCGCGTCCGTCGTCAACATCAACTGGCCGTCCAAGCCGGGGCTGAGCGCCGACGAGCAGAAGGCCGAGTATCTCGCCTGGCTGGACGTGGCCGTGCAGCGCAAGCTCAACTCGGTGTTCGTGCAGATCAGGCCGACCGCCGACGCGTTCTGGCCGTCGCCGTACGAGCCGTGGTCGCAGTATCTGACCGGTACGCAGGGCCAGGATCCCGGCTACGACCCGCTGGGCTTCGCGGTGGCGGAGACGCACAAGCGCGGGCTGGCCTTCCACGCGTGGTTCAACCCGTACCGCGTCTCGATGCAGGACGATCCGGCCAAGCTGCACCCCGAGCACCCCGGCCGCAAGCACCCCGACTGGATCCTGCCGTTCGGCGGCAAGCTCTACTACAACCCGGGCATGCCCGAGGTACGCAAGTTCTGCCAGGACGCGATGATGGACGCGATCACCCGCTACGACATCGACGGCCTGCACTTCGACGACTACTTCTACCCGACCAACACCACGGCCTTCGACGAC
Organism: Nonomuraea sp. NPDC050404; assembly: GCF_040655495.1. Lineage (NCBI taxonomy): Bacteria > Bacillati > Actinomycetota > Actinomycetes > Streptosporangiales > Streptosporangiaceae > Nonomuraea > Nonomuraea sp. NPDC050404. The sequence goes on along the minus strand of NZ_JBFAKB010000010.1, from coordinate 321,878 downwards.
GCCGAGGAGTTCGCCAAATACGGCGCCGGCTTCCCCGACCTGGCCGCCTGGCGGCGCAACAACGTGGACCTGATGGTGCAGGAGATGCAGCAGCGGGTGCTCGCCGCCAAGCCGGAGATCGCCTGGGGCATCAGCCCGTCCGGCATCTGGCGCAATCGGGCCAGTGACCCGCTCGGCTCCGAGACCAGCGGCGGCCAGTCCTACGACAACCTGCACGCCGACACCCGCGGCTGGGTCAAGAAGGGCTGGCTGGACTACATCGCGCCGCAGCTCTACTGGTACATCGGGCAGCCGCCGGCCGACTACTCCAAGCTCGTGCCGTGGTGGTCGGACGTGGCCAAGGGCACCGGCACGTTGTTGTGGATCGGGCAGGCCGCGTACAAGGCGGGCGATCCCGCGCAGGCGGCCGAGTGGCAGGTTCCCGGCGAGTTGTCCAGGCACCTGACGCTCAACCGCGAACACCCCGAGATCGGCGGCGACATCTGGTACAACGCCAACGACGTCAAGGTGGACAGGATCGGCTCCATCTCGACCGCGGTCAACGACCACTACCAGCGGCCGGCGCTCGCTCCCGTGCTGCCCAGGCTGGCCGGCGGACGCGCGCCCGCGCGGCCGGTCGTGGCGTACGCGCTGCGCCGCCACGGGGGCGTCGAGGTACGGGCGGTGGCGACGGGCAGGGACGAGCCGTTCCAGTTCGCGATCTTCCGCTTCGACCGGCACGCGGGCTCGGGCGCGTTCGCCGACGCGCGCAACCTCGTCGCGGTGGTGCCCGGCGACCGGCAGATCCGCTGGACCGACCCCGACGGCAGACGCGGCCACCACTACTACGCCGTGGCAGTGGACCGGGCCAACCGCACGAGCAAGCCGAGCAACGGCTTCCGAGTGATCTGACCGGCTTCATCGGCCTTCATCGGCTTTTATCGGCTTTTGAGCGATCCGAACGGAAGCCAGATCGCAGGTCAGGTGATCTGGTGAGGGTGCCGCCCACCCAGATCACCTGAGAGCGTGCTGCGCCTGCGCGCGTCGCCGGCCAATTCCTGACCGGCGACGAGCCCGGCGCTCGCCCTCGGACGTGCGCCGCTGCTCGAATCCGCGCCCCTGGCGGGACACGGATGTGCGCCGCTGCTCGATCCCGTGCCCCTCGCGGGGCACGGCGGACGCTCAGGTTCCGACGCTGCCGGAACCCCTCGCCGAAGCCCCGGTCGCGATCCAGTCCCTAAGAAGCCCTGCGCCCAGCCGCCGATGGTTGCTCGGCAGTGGTGGTCCCCGACGACCGCTGTGGCGGAACCACAGGGGTCGGACGGACCAGACCGAGCGCGACGACCTCATTGGCCAGCCGTGTACGCCGGTTGGTGCCCTCGGGAATCCGGAACTTCTGGTAGAGCCGCAGCAGATGCTGCTTGACCGCGGCCTCGGTCACGACCAGGTCGTCGGCGATCTCGCGTGCCGTCGCCGGAGCGACGAACGCCTCATCTGACAGCGCCGGCCTGCAGAGCGAGGTCAGCACATCGACCTCGCGCCTGGTCAGCTCGGGTGCCGCCGCCCTGCGCAACTCGACCTCGGGGGTGAAGTCCTCTCGGGGGACTCCACCGATTCGACCCCGCGCCGCGCCGAAGGAGACGACGTCGCCGTCGTCAAGAACCCTCCGGGCGATCGGCCTGCCGTTCACCCGTGTGCCGTTCCTGGACAAGCCCAGGTCCACGACATACAGGTAGGGTCCTCGTCTGACGAACTCGGCATGGAGTCGAGACACGCTCGGATCGGTGAGCCGGATGTCAACACCCCGGCCCCTTCCGACCGTCGTGATCTCGGGGCGCAACGGGACCACCTCGCCAGTGTCCTCGATGCGTATGAACGGCCCCTCCACGGCAGTTCCTCCCCAGGTAGCCCGCCGTAACTATTACTACAGCTCCGGCTTACCCAACCGAGGGGATGCGGAATCTCCTTTGCCGAAAGGAGAATCCAACGTGAAATTGGTCTGGACCTTTACGGTCGGTTTTGCCTGCTCACGGGTAGACTTCGGACGAAGATAAGCGGAGGAAACACTCATGGCGGACAAGCCCACGAAAGGTCTGGCCGATGTCGTCGCGGCGTCCACAGCGCTGAGCGACATCGACGGAAAGGCCGGTCGCCTCTTCTACCGTGGATACGACATCCATGATCTGGCCGGCCGCGCCACGTTCGAGGAGACCGCACACCTGCTCCAGCGAGGCAAGCTGCCCACCCGCTCCGAACTCGACGCGTACGGCGCCGAGTTGTCGCAGGGCCGCGAGCTGGGCGCCCTGGTGTCCGCGAACATCGCCGAAATCGCCGAGAAACAGAAACCCATGGAGGCGCTGCGCTCGCTCGTCTCGTTGTCGGGCGCCGACGACGCGGACAAGGACTCCATCGGGCCCGACGCCAACCTGCGCAAGGCCGCCCGGCTGCTCGCACAGCAGCCGCTGCTCGTGGCCCGCTACCACGCCGCCCGCACCGGCGCGCAGGCTCCGGAGGCGGACCCGTCGCTGAGCATCGCCGGGAACTTCCTGCTCCAGGTCACCGGCCGCGCTCCCGACCCGCGCGAGGTCGAGATCTTCGACGAGTGCCTGGTGTTGCACGCCGACCACACCATGAACGCCTCCACCTTCGCCGCCCGCGTCTGCGCCGCGACCCTGTCGGACATGCACTCCGCCATCGTCGCCGCGATCGGCACCCTCAAGGGCCCGCTGCACGGCGGGGCGAACGAGCAGGTCATGAAGACGCTGGAGTCGCTGACGCCCGGTGGGGTGGCCCAGGCCGTACGTGACAAGCTCGCCGCCGGCGAGAAGATCATGGGCTTCGGTCACCGCGTCTACAAGACCGAGGACCCGCGCGCTACCCACCTGCGTAGAATGTCGGCCGAACTGGGCGAATCCAGCGGTGACGACACGTACTACCGGATGTCCAAGGAAATGGAGGAAGTCGTCCTGGAGACCAAGGGTCTCTACCCGAACGTCGACTTCTTCGCCGCCTCGGTCTACCACTACCTGGGCATCCCGACCGATCTGTTCACACCGGTCTTCTCCATCAGCCGCATGTCCGGCTGGACCGCTCACGTGATCGAGCAGCACGCCGACAACCGGCTGATCCGTCCCGACAGTGAGTACATCGGTGAGACCGACCAGAAGTGGAAGCCCATAGACGAGCGATGAGCTCGGGGCCGGAGAGAGGTGTGTTGAGCCAAGGGGCTGAACACGAGACCTGGGGGCCGTACCCGCTGATTCTGGCGGGTGCGGCCGTCGGCGTGCTCGTGATCTTCATCTTGAACCCGCGCTGGGGCGGGTTCGTGCTCGGCGGGGTCATCATGATCGCCGCCGCGCTGCGTTTCGCCGGGTACGGCGGGCAGCTCGCGCTGAGGAGCAAGAAGACCGACGTCATCACGCTGGGCGGGTTCGGATTCGTCCTGTCGATGACCTCGCTCGTGCTCTACAACAACGAGCTCAAAGCGCTCATCCTGTCCCTTTTCGCTCCGTGACCGGACGGTCCGATAGCCTCAACGCATCAATTCAGTGAAGGGGAACCATTCGCATGCCCAAGATCAAGGTGGAGGGGCCCGTCGTCGAGCTTGACGGCGACGAGATGACCCGGATCATCTGGCAGTTCATCAAGGACCAGTTGATCCTTCCCTACCTCGACGTCGACCTGAAGTACTACGACCTCGGCATCGAGCACCGGGACGCCACGGACGACCAGGTCACCATCGACTCCGCCAACGCCATCAAGAAGTACGGCGTCGGTGTGAAGTGCGCCACCATCACCCCGGACGAGGCGCGCGTCGAGGAGTTCGGACTCAAGAAGATGTGGAAGTCCCCCAACGGGACCATCCGCAACATCCTCGGCGGCGTCATCTTCCGCGAGCCGATCATCATGTCGAACGTGCCGCGGCTCGTCCCCGGCTGGACCAAGCCGATCGTCGTCGGCCGTCACGCCTTCGGCGACCAGTACCGCGCCACCGACCTGAAGATCCCCGGCGAGGGCACGCTGACCCTGACGTACACGCCGAAGGACGGCTCCGAGCCGATCGAGCTCGACGTGTACGACTTCCCCGGCAGCGGCATCGCGATGGCGATGTACAACCTGGACGAGTCGATCCGCGACTTCGCCCGCGCGTCGATGCGCTACGGCCTCAACCGCGGCTACCCGGTCTACCTGTCCACGAAGAACACGATCCTCAAGGCGTACGACGGCCGCTTCAAGGACATCTTCGCCGAGGTCTTCGAGACCGAGTTCAAGGACGAGTTCGACAAGGCCGGCCTGACCTACGAGCACCGCCTCATCGACGACATGGTCGCCGCGGCGCTCAAGTGGGAGGGCGGCTACGTCTGGGCCGCGAAGAACTACGACGGCGACGTCCAGTCCGACACGGTCGCCCAGGGCTTCGGCTCGCTCGGCCTGATGACCTCGGTCCTGATGACCCCCGACGGCCAGACCGTCGAGGCCGAGGCCGCGCACGGCACCGTGACCCGTCACTACCGCCAGCACCAGCAGGGCAACCCCACCTCCACCAACCCGATCGCCTCGATCTTCGCGTGGACGCGTGGCCTGGCCCACCGCGGCAAGCTCGACAACACCCCCGCGGTGACCGAGTTCGCGCACAAGCTGGAGCAGGTCTGCGTCGAGACCGTCGAGAGCGGCCAGATGACCAAGGACCTCGCGCTCCTGGTCGGCGGCGACGCCAAGTGGCTGACCACCCAGGACTTCCTGGCGGCGCTGGACGAGAACCTCAAGAAGAAGATGGCCTGATCGTTCTCCCCTGTGAAGGGCCGCCCACCCCCGGGCGGCCCTTTTCCAGGTCGCCCACCCCCGGGCGGCCTTTCCAGGTCGCCCCCCGGGCGGCCTTTCCAGGTCGCACACCCCCCCGAGCGGGCCCTTTTCCAGGTCTTGACCCCAAATGCGGCGTGGTGCAGTTGATCACGTGGGTAAGAGCCAGCTCAAGAACAGTCGTGCGCGTTTCGGGGGGTTCGGATGCGACTGCGAATTCTGAGTGGGCTGGCGGCACTCACCGCCGCCGCCATCCTGACGGGCTGCGACTCTCAGCCCGAGACCGTCAAACTGACCGACACCAAGGCCGCCGCGGCCGCCAAGAAGAAGGCGGACAAGGCCGCCAGGCTCAAGAACGCCGCCGCGGTCAAGGCGAACGAGCTCGGACAGATCCCGGTGCTGATGTTCCACCGGATCGTGCCCAAGCCGCAGACCACGGACGACAGGTCGCCGCAGCAGTTCAAGGCCGACCTGGAGCGGCTGGTACGTGAGGGCTACGTGCCGATCACGGCCGCCGAGATGGTGGCCGGCAAGATCGACATCCCGGCCGGCAAGCACCCGGTGGTCCTGACCTTCGACGACTCCTCTCCCTCGCAGCTCACGCTGAACGAGATGGGCGTGCCGCAGAAGGACACCGCGATCGCGATCCTGCAGCAGGTGGGGGCCGAGAATCCGGGCTGGAAGCCGAAGGCCACGTTCTACGTGACGCGCGACATGTTCGGCAAGACCGTGCGCGAGGAGCAGATCCAGGCGCTGCTCTGGCTCAAGGACAACGGCTTCGAGATCGGCAACCACACCCGCGACCACCTCAACCTGCGGGGCCGTTCGCACAAGGAGGTCGAGGAGCAGATCGGCACGATCGCCAAGCAGATCGACTCCCTGTCCCAGATCAAGCCCACCACGATCGCCCTGCCGTACGGCAACCAGCCGAACAAGAAGGACTGGGCGATGCGCGGCAAGCTCTACAACCACCAGGGCGCGTTCCTGGCCGGTTACACGCCCGCGCCCGCGCCGTTCAGCAAGTCGTTCGACGCGGCGGGCATCCCGCGGATCAAGGCAATGGAGAAGAAGGGCGACTGCGCCCAGTTCTGCTCGCACGCCTGGCTCGACTGGCTCAAGAAGAACCCGGACATGCGCTACACCTCGGACGGTGACGTGCGCACGGTGGCTTACCCGAAGTACAAGAACCCGTATCTGCGCAAGTCCTTCAACACCTGGAGCCTGCCCTACTAGCGGCCCCTGGTGGTGAAGGTGATCCCGGCCGCGTGCAGGCGGTCGATGAGGGGCCGCCCCATGGCCGAGGCCGTGGTGAGCTGGCCCGCGCGGTCGGGGACGTCGTCGAAGGCCAGGCAGAGGGCCGACTCCGCGAGCATCTTGGCGGTCTCGTCGTAGCCGGGGTCACCTCCGGACACCTCGGTGACCACGCGCTCGCCGCCGCCCTCGCCCAGGAGCGTGACCTTGAACCAGCTCCTGGCCCGGCGCTCGGGTGAGGGGCCTTCGCCGGGGCGCAGGCGCTCCCGCAGCAGCCGGCGTACCGGCGGGACCTGGGCGAGCGCCGCGAACGCGCCCGCGCCCGCCACGGTGGCCAGCGCCCGGGGGAGTGTCCTGACGGCGTAGTGCTGGCGGTAGGTGAAGTCGGGGCCATAGCGGTCGAGCAGGCGGGCGGAGTAGCCGACGATCCGCGAGTCGAGGCTGGGCATGGGCAGCGCCCAGCCGCCCACGTAACGCAGGCCGCCGGGCAGCGAGCTCACCGTGCGGCCCTTGGGCGGGATCTCGGCGGAGCGGCGCCGGGCGGCCTGCTCCACCGTCTGGCGGGCGCGGCCCATCACCGACAGCGCGCTGGCCAGCGTGCCGCCCGACGGGCGCATGCTCGACCGCAGGAAGCCGCTGACCTTGAGCGGGACGCCCTCGGGGAGCAGGGTGACGGTGTGGAGCACGCCGAGGTCGTACGGGATGGAGTCGAAGCCGCAGGCGTGCACCAGCCTGGCCCCGCTCCTGACGGCGCGGTGGTGGTAACGGACGTAGGTCAGGTCCACGAACTCCGACTCGCCGGTGAGGTCGAGGTAGTGGGTGCCGGCGTCGGCGCAGGCGGCCACGAGCGGCTCGCCGTGGCGCGCGTACGGTCCCACGGTGGTCGCCAGGACCCGCGTCCGGCGGACCAGTTCCCTCAGCGAGGCCGCGTCGGTGGCGTCGGCGACCAGGATCGGCACATCGAGCCCGAGGCGTTCCAGCTTGGCCCGGTCGCGCCCGGCCAGCGCCCAGCGGGCGTCCGGGCCCGCCGCCCGCGCGAGATAGGCCGCCGTCAGCGCACCGGTGAACCCGCTGGCGCCGAAGAGCACGATGTCAAATGGGCGATCCATGATCCTGAGGCTGCCCGGGATGAGACCCTGACGCAAGGTGTGCCACCTCCGCGGAAAGCGGAAAGAGGCGAAGCCGTGACGTACCTAAGCCATAACGAATCCCTGTGAAGTTGCTGGGCGTCGTAAAGTTTGCGTCGATGGGGTTCAGTACACGTGGGGAAGACGAATGCCGCAAATCTCGCCGCTGGTCGCCGGCGATCCCACCGAGCTGGGGTCATTCCGGCTGTCCGGACGGATCGGGGAAGGCGGTCAGGGCATCGTCTACCTGGGAGTCAGCGACAAGGGCGAGCAGGCGGCGATCAAGCTGCTGCACGTCAAGTTCAGCGGTGACACCATCGCGAGGTCGCGGTTCGCCAGGGAGCTGAAGGCGGCGCAGCGGGTGGCGTCGTTCTGCACCGCCCGGGTGATGGAGGCCGATCTCGACGGCGACACGCCGTACATCGCCAGCGAGTACATCGACGGCCTGCCGCTGCGCGAGGTCGTCGAGACCGACGGGCCGCTCACCGGCACGGTGCTCGACCGGCTGGCCATCGGCACCGCCACCGCGCTCACGGCCATCCACCACGCCTCGATCGTGCACAGGGACTTCAAGCCCGACAACGTGCTGATCGCCGCCGACGGGCCGCGCGTGGTGGACTTCGGCATCGCCCGGATCATCGACTCCACCGGCACGATCACCAGCCGCGCGATCGGCACTCCCGCCTACATGGCGCCCGAGCAGATCGCCGGCGACGACATCGGGCCCTTCACGGACGTGTTCTCGTGGGGGGCGACGATCGCCTTCGCGGCGACCGGGCAGGTGGCGTTCGAGGGCAAGTCGATCGCGGTGGTGCTCAACCGCATCCTCAACCACGAGGTCGACGTCGACATGATGCAGGAGCCGCTGCGCAGCGTGGTGCGCTCGGCGCTGTCGAAGTCGCCGGCCGAGCGGCCGTCCGCCGACCAGATCCTGCTGCGGCTGCTGGGCCAGGCTACCGGGGTGGGCGCCTCCACGGCGGTGCTGAACAAGGGCGTCCAGGTGGCCACCGACGACACCACGCCGTTCCTCAGGGTGCCGGTCAGGTCGATCACCGACCAGCCCGGCATCAGGACGGGCACCACGGGCACGGCGGCGCGGGAGCACCTCCAAAAGGAGCATCTCCAAAAGGAGCACCTCCAAAAGGAACATCACCAGCGGGAGCAGCACCAGCGGACCACCGGGCAAGGTCAGCAGGGAGGCGAGACGTCCACCGGCTCGCCTGTCTCGCCTCCGCAGTACGGCACGGGCGCGGGACAGCCCACCGCCGGCACGGGGCCGCACAGCGGCGGTACAGGGCCGCACGGCGCGGTTCAGCAGGGAGGTTCGGGTACGGGCCAGGCCGCCGCCCTGACGCAGCCGCCCGCGCCCACGGCGTCGCACGCGGTGACGGCACCGCCGGGAGGGGGCGAGGCGCCGTACCAGATGCCCGAGCCCGCCGCGCCGGCCCGTCGCGGACGGGCGAAGGTGTGGCTGGCGGTGGCCGTCTCGCTCGTGCTGGTCGCCGCCGCCGCGATCGCGCTGTTAATGAACGACGGCCTGGCCCGCCTGGGCCTCGATGTACGGCCGGACGACACCGGGGAGACGACCCTGCCCGGCGGCTTCTCCACGGTGGTGGACAAGGTCGCGCGGACCGGGAAGATCGTGATCGGCGTCAAGGGTGACCTGCCGGGCGTCGGGCTGGCCAACGACGGCGACTTCTCCGGTTTCGACGTCGACATGGCCAGGCGGATCGCGACGGAGCTGGGTGCCAAGGACACGAAGCTGGTCCAGGTCAGCAGGGACGACCGGGACGACGCCCTGGCGGAGGGCAGGGTGGACCTGGTCGTGGCGACGTACTCGATCGACCAGAGCGAGGTCCAGTTCGCCGGGCCGTACTATCTGGCGCACCAGGACATCCTGGTGCGCCAGGGGAGCGGCATCGACAAGATCAGCCAGCTCAAGGGCAAGAAGATCTGCGCGCTCAACAGCCCGTCGGTCGGCGCGGTCCAGGACCGGGTCTCGGTGGAGCCGGTCATGGCCACCCACTACGCGGCCTGCATGGACCTGCTCAGGAGCGGGAAAGTGGACGCGGTGCCCGGCGACGACCTGATCGTGGCCGGGTTCGCGGCCCGCGAGAACATGCGTTACAAGGTCTTGGGCGCCAAGCTCACCAACGAGCGGTACGGCGTCGGCATCAAGGACGGGGACGTGAGCACGTGCAAGGCGGTGAAGGCGGTGATCGCCGACCTCTACGCCACGGGCTACGTCGAGCAGCTTCTGACCAGCCACTTCGGGCGAGTGGACTTCAAGCCGGAGCTGAAAGTGCCCGCGATGGAAACCTGCTGATGACGAGCGGGTAACATCCCCAACGTCAACGATTCACGCTGCGAGTTAGGGGAAGGCCATGGCGTCGTCAGCCACTGTGCCCGTCAAGGTGACCGTCACCGGAGCCGCCGGCCAGATCGGCTACGCACTGCTGTTCCGCATCGCGTCGGGGCAGCTGCTCGGCGCCGACGTGCCGGTCAAGCTGAGCCTGCTGGAGGTCCCGCAGGCGGTGAAGGCGGCCGAGGGCACCGCGATGGAGCTGGACGACTGCGCGTTCCCGCTGCTGTCCGGGATCGAGATCACCGACGACCCCAACGTCGCCTTCGCGGGCGCCAACGTGGGCCTGCTGGTCGGCGCCATGCCGCGCAAGGCCGGCATGGAGCGCGGTGACCTGCTCGGGGCCAACGGCGGCATCTTCGGCCCGCAGGGCAAGGCGATCAACGACCACGCCGCCGACGACATCAAGATCCTGGTCGTCGGCAACCCGGCCAACACCAACGCGCTCATCGCCCAGCAGCACGCGCCCGATGTGCCGGCCGACCGCTTCACCGCGATGACCAGGCTCGACCACAACCGCGCGCTGTCCCAGCTGGCCGCCAAGCTCCAGGTCCCGGTCACCGAGATCAAGAAGATGACGATCTGGGGCAACCACTCCGCCACCCAGTACCCCGACCTGTTCCACGCCGAGGTGGGCGGCAAGGTCGCGGCCGAGCAGGTCGAGTCCGAGTGGCTGAGCGGCACGTTCATCCCGACGGTGGCCAAGCGCGGCGCGGCCATCATCGACGCCCGCGGCGCCTCCTCGGCCGCCTCGGCCGCCAACGCCGCGATCGACCACGTCCACGACTGGGTCAACGGCACCGACTGGACCTCGGCGGCGGTGGTCTCCGACGGTTCCTACGGCGTGCCCGAGGGCCTCATCTCGTCCTTCCCGGTGAAGGCGGCGGGCGGCAGGTTCGAGATCATCCAGGGCCTGGAGATCGACGACTTCTCCCGCGAGCGCATCGACGCCAGCGTGCGCGAGCTGGCGGAGGAGCGCCAGGCGGTCAAGGACCTGGGCCTCATCTGACCCGATATCTGCCCGATATCTGGCCCGATCCCGCACTGCCACCGTCACGACGCGCGTCTCCCCTCGGGGGGCGCGCGTTCCGGTGTTCCGGCGGGCCTGTCACCGGTCGGGCGTCTGCGGGCACGAGGCCGGCTGCGTGGCGGGCGCGGGCGAAGGGGTCGCGAAGAGCACGCCGGCCGCCGCCAGCAGGCTGCCCACCACGACGAGGGCGCCGAAGAGCAGCTTCGTGACCCTTGGTGAAAAGCTCCTCACATTTGGGTACTACAGCACATATTGACGCTTCGCATGACTCATTTCCCACAAAGTGCTTGCCAGGCGTCGGAGACGATGTCGCGCAGCGACGCCCGCTCGGCCTTCCACTCCAGCTCCCGCTGGATCTTGGCGGACGAGGCGACCAGCACGGACGGATCGCCCGCCCGCCGCTCCTCGACGACGGCGGGGATCTCGTGGCCGGTGACCTCGCGGCAGACCGAGATCACCTCCTGCACGGAGAAGCCGGTGCCGCTGCCCAGGTTGTAGATCCGGTGCTCGCCGGGCGTGGCCGCCTCCAGCGCCAGCAGGTGCGCCCTGGCCAGGTCGGAGACGTGGATGTAGTCGCGCACGCAGGTGCCGTCGGGCGTGGGGTAGTCGGCGCCGAACACGCTCACCGACTCGCGCTCGCCGGTTGCCACCTTCAGCACGTTCGGGATGAGGTGGGTCTCGACCGTGTGCCGCTCGCTGTAGCGGCCGTAGGCGCCGGCCACGTTGAAGTAGCGCAAACTCACCGCGCCCAGCCCGCGCTGCCCCGCGTAGGCGCTCAGCGTGGCGTCCACGGCCAGCTTGGAGGCGCCGTAGGGGTTGGTCGGGCGGGTCGGGTCGCTCTCCTCGATCGGTGAGCGCTCCGGCTCCCCGTACGTGGCCGCCGTCGAGGAGAACACGATCCGGCCCACGCCCTTGTCCCGCATGGCGTCCAGCAGCCCCAGCGTCCCGCCGAGGTTGTTGGCCCAGTAGAGGCCCGGGTCCCGCACCGACTCGCCCACCAGCGACTTGGCCGCGAAGTGCAGCACCGCCTCCACACCGTCCAGGACCTGACCCGCCTCGGTGACGTCCGCGCGCACGAAGCGGGCGCCCTCCGGCACGGCGTCCTCATGCCCGGTTGACAGGTCGTCGAGTACGGTCACCTCGTGCCCCGCCTCGATGAGCTGCGCGGCGACGACGCTGCCGACGTACCCGGCTCCTCCGGTGACCAACAGCCTCATGTTCACTCCTGTGCAAATATGTTTGATTTTGTAAGGCTTGCCGTTCAGCATACGCGGGAAAGCCGACGAGTACGCTGCCAAGCACAATGTTTGACACCGTCGCGGCCAACATCGCCCTGGTCCTGCTGTTCATCCTGATCGGCGGCTTCTTCGCCGCCGCCGAAATGGCGATGGTCTCCCTGCGTGAAAGCCAGGTCCGCAAGCTCTCGCAGCGCGGCCGCCGTGGTGAGCGCGTGGCCAAGCTGGCCAAGGACCCCAACAGATTCCTGTCGGCCGTGCAGATCGGCGTGACCGTGGCCACCATGTTGTCGGCCGCGTTCGGCGCCGACCGGCTGGGCCAGCACCTCTCGCCCGTGCTGGTGGGCTGGCGGGTGCCGGCGGCCGTGGCGCCCGTGCTGGCGCTGGTGCTGGTGACGCTGGCCATCTCGTACGTCTCCCTGGTGCTCGGCGAGCTGGCGCCCAAGCGGCTGGCGTTGCAGCGGGCCGAGGGGCTGTCGTTGTTCGTGGCGCCGTTCCTGGACCGCATCGCCTCCCTGTCGCGCCCGATCATCTGGATGTTGTCGAAGTCAACCGACGGCGTGGTCAGGCTGCTCGGCGGCAACCCGGAGGCCGACAGGGAGGAGGTCACCACCGAGGAGCTGCGCGACATGGTGGTGGGGCACACCGACCTGACCGCGGACGAGCGCAAGCTCATCGCCGAGGTGTTCGCCGCGGGCAAACGGCAGTTGCGGGAGGTGATGCTGCCGCGTACGGAGGTGGAGTTCATGATGGCCGACACCCCGCTGGACGAGGCCGCCAGGCTGGCCGCCACGCTGCCGCACTCGCGCTTCCCGGTCTACCGCGAGTCCTACGACGACGTCATCGGCTTTGTGCACGTGCGCGACCTGCTGGACCCCGAGCTGGCCGGACGCACCGAGCCGGTCAGCGCGGTCGTGCCGATCAGGACGGCCAAGTTCGTGCCCGCCTCCAAACGGCTGCTCTCGACCCTGAACGAGATGCGCGACGAGGGCCAGCACCTGGCCATCGTGGTGGACGAGTACGGCGGCACGGCCGGCATCGTCACCATGGAGGACCTGGTCGAGGAGCTGATCGGCGACATCAGGGACGAGTACGACGTCGAGGAGGACGTCGTGGTCCTGCCCGCGGGCGAGATCGAGATCGACGGCCTGACGAATCTCAACGACTTCGCCACCGAGACCGGCATCCGGCTGCCGGACGGCCCGTACGAGACGCTGGCCGGCTTCGTCATGGCCATGCTCGGCCACGTGCCGCTGGCCGGGGAGCGGGTGGAGTTCTCCGGCTTCGAGCTGGCCGTCACCGAGCTGGACGGCCGCCGTATCGCACGGGTGAGAGTGAAACGCCGACCGGTCGTCGAGTCGCCGCCCGAGCAGGATTCCTGACACAATTGCCTGCTATGGCCAGACCTCGTGTACTCTCCGGCATCCAGCCCACCGCGGACTCCTTCCACCTGGGCAACTACCTGGGTGCGCTGCGCCAGTGGGTCATCATGCAGGAGACCCACGACGCGTTCTACTGTGTGGTGGATCTGCACGCCCTGACCGTGGGCCCCGAGCCCGCGCAGCTGCGCGCCCGCAGCCGGGTGGCCGCCGCGCAGCTCTTCGCCGCCGGCCTCGACCCCGAGCGCTCCACCGTCTTCGTGCAGTCGCACGTGCGCGAGCACACCGAGCTGGCCTGGGTGCTCAACTGCCTGACCGGCATGGGCGAGGCGAGCAGGATGACCCAGTTCAAGGACAAGTCCGCGAAGTACGGTGAGGGCGCGGCCAGCGTCGGCCTGTTCACCTACCCGATCCTGCAGGCCGCCGACATCCTGCTCTACCACGCCGAGCAGGTGCCCGTCGGAGCGGACCAGAAGCAGCACCTGGAGCTGACGCGCGACCTGGCCCAGCGCTTCAACCACCGCTTCGGCGACACCTTCACGCTGCCCCAGCCGTTCACCCCGAAGGAGGTCGAGAAGATCACCGACCTCCAGGACCCGACGGCGAAGATGTCCAAGTCCTCCTCCAGCCCGCAGGGCATCCTCGACGTCCTGGAGCAGCCGGGGCCGTTGCGCAAGAAGGTCATGCGCGCGGTGACGGACACGGGTTCGGAGGTGCTGTTCGACGAGGTGAACAAGCCGGGCATCTCCAACCTGCTGCGCATCCAGTCCGCGCTGACCGGCACGCCCATCCCCGAACTGGTCGCCCGCTACGAGGGTCAGGGCTACGGGACGTTCAAGAAGGACGTCGCGGAGGCGGTGCTGGAGACGTTCGCGCCGATCAGGGAGCGTACGGAGAAGCTGCTGTCCGATGAGGCGGAGCTCGACCGCCTGCTGGCCATCGGCGCGCAGCGCGCGTCGGCGGTGGCCAGGGAGACCATGGCCGCGGTACGCGAGCGGGTGGGCTTCCTGCCCACCTCATAGCCTTCCTGAGGGGCCGGGCACGGTGTGCCCGGCCTTTTTTCATGCCCGAGTTGCGAACGCCGGACTCTAATGCGTACAGTGTTCGCATCAAGAGAACGCAGTACCGGAAGGGCGGCATGATGACGAACGTGAGCTACGACAGGCAGGGCGGCTGGCGCGCGGAAGGCGGCTGGGGAGCGGCCGACTCCGAGGGCGGCAGGCTGGATCTGGCCCACTGGCAGGCCCGGCTGGACGAGCTGCGCGCCACCCACCACGTGCCCGGCGCGTCCGTGGCGATCCTGGCCGGCGGCACCGTCCACGAGCTGGCCAGCGGGGTGCTGCACCGCGGCACGGGGGCGCCGGTCACGACCGACTCGGTGTTCCTCAGCGGCTCGATCGCCAAGGTCTACACCGCCACGCTCGTGCTGAGCCTGGTCGATGAGGGTCTGCTGGACCTGGACACGCGGGTCGTGGACGTGCTGCCCGAGTTCGCCACGCCCGACCCGGCCGCCACCGCGGTCATCACCGTGCGGCAACTGCTGTCCCACACCGGCGGCGTGACCAACGACTTCAACCACGACAGCGGGCGCGGTGACGACTGCCTGGCCAAGTACGTCGAGGCCGCCCGTGACGTCCCGCTGGACTGCCCGCCCGGCACCGCCGTCTCCTACGGCGGCCTCGGCTACGTCGTGCTGGGCCGGCTCGTCGAGGTGCTCACCGGAAAGACCTGGGACCAGGCGCTGAACGAGCGCGTCTTCGCCCCGCTCGGCCTGGGCCACTCGATGACGCTGCCGGAGGAGGCGCTGAGCTTCCGCGTGGCCATGAGCCACCTGGGCGAGCCGGGCGCCGACCCGGATCCCGCGCCGGTCTGGGACATGATGCCGCGCTCCGCGGGGCCGTACGGACGGATCATCACCTCCGCCGGCGACATGGCGCGCTTGGCCCAGATGCACCTGGCCGGAGGTACGGCTCCCGACGGCACCCGGGTCCTGTCCGCCGAGGCGGTCGCGGCCATGCGGCGCAGGGAGACGGACGTGCCCGACAAGTGGACGGTCAGCGCGGACGGCTGGGGCCTGGGCTGGACGCTCTACGACTGGGACGGCGCGCCCGGCTTCGGTCACGACGGCGCCGCCATCGGCCAGTACGGCTACCTGCGCGTCGTCCCCGAGGCAGGCGTGGCCCTGGTCCTGCTCACCAACGGCGGCGGCGCCCGGCGGCTCTACGCCGACCTGTTCGGGGAACTGCTCGCCGAACTGACCGGGATCCGGCTGCCGGCCCCCTTCGCCCCGGCCGCCGTGCCGCCCGCCGTGGACTACACCCCGCTGCTCGGCACCTACCGGCGCGAGGGCGTGGTCATCACCGTGACCGAGGGCCGTATGCGCTACGAGTTCGTGGACGGCATGAAGGACCTCTCCCCGCCCCTGGACATGGAGCTGCTGCCCGTCACGGACACCGTGTTCGCCGCATCGGGCGCGGGCCCGTCCTTCAGCGAGGACCACATGCCCGTGGTCTTCTCCACCCTGGCCGACGGCACGCGCTGCGTCTACGTCGGCATGCGCGCCACCCCCAAGGTGGGGCCCTGAGCACTCCCGGCGCAGGGACCCGGGTACTGCCCGGAGATCGTCCCGGCGGTCGATGATGTGGTCTGCTGGGAGAGCGTGCTCACCGTGCTCCCCGTCCTGGACCCCAGGTCGCGGCGCCTCAGGCTGCGGGCCTCAGGTCGCGGTGTCCTCAGGTAGGGCCCGGCCTCGGGGGAGAGGCCGGGGCGGTGGAGGGTCGGCCGGGTGCCGGCGCGGCGGCCAAGCCGTCCGGTCGGTGGTCAGGTCGTCCGGTCGGTGGTCAGGTCGTCCGGTCGGTGGTCAGGTCGTCCGGTCGGTGGTCAGGTCGTCCGGTCGGTGGTCAGGTCGTCAGGTCGGCGGCTGGGTGTCGGCTCGGCCGTTGTGGAGGAGGGAGGACTGGCGGGACAGGACGGAGGCGAGAGTGACGGCGTCAGGGCTGCCGATCCGCTCTCTCACCCCGTCCGACCAGAGCTTGGCGGTGACCGGCCGCCGCAGGACGGCCGTCCACCTGGTCGTGCCCGGCTCGTCGACGCGGAAGTGGATCTCCCACGCCGGGTAGGTCGAACGCAACGCGTCCAACTGCCGGCTCGTCAGGTGGCCGTCGCCCTCGGCGGGAAAGGGGGTCCGGCCATCGCCCGATATACCGGTCATCTCCTCCGCGCCGCCCGGTGCACACGCAGAAGGGCGCGCAGGGCGGCCAAGCTGGACCGGGTGAGCCGGGTCTCGTCGCGGCTGGCGGTCCACCCGGAATGATCTCGCCGGAAGGACCAACCGGGAAACTCCCGTGTCGCCTCCTGCTGGAGGCGTTCCATGACGAACTCGGCACTCGGCGCTCGGGTCATGCACGCAGAGTCGCATCCCCGTGCCTGACCGTGACGAACTCGGGCGCAAGATCTCCCTGTTCGCGACGACCGAACACTGAGTTCGTACCTCAGATGGTGATGCCGTGGCGTTCGGCGAGGTAGCGCACCTCCGGCGCCCAGGACGGCCGCGCCCGCCGCGCGAGCGACCGCACCATCTCCCTCAGCAGCAGCTTGTGGTCGAGCTCTTCCGGACACTCACGCTCGATTCTCAGCAGGTGGAGCAGGCTGGCGGCGTCGTCGCCGGTGTCCTCGCAGGCGCGGGCGACGTGGCCGAGATGGGTGGTGCGCCGCTCGATGGACGGCGTGCGGCGCAGGTCGATGTCGTCGGCCAGGTGCAGCACCGCCTCGGGACGCCCCGTGTCGTTCTCGATGCTGGCCATGTGGATGGCGACGTTCGTGGGCCCGAAGAAGGCCAGGTCGTAGATGGCGGAGGAGTCCTCGACGTGTTCGGCCAGCCGCGCCGCCGGGCCGCGTACCCGTTCCCTGGCCACGTCGTCCTCGCCCATCCTGGCCTCGCCGATGGCGGCGAGCAGGTGCAGCGCGCCGAGCGCCTTGATGTGGCGCTGGTCGCCGTCGGCGACGTGCGGCTCGAACTGCTCGATGCCGCGCCGCGCGACGTCGTACGCGATCTGGTGCATGTCGTCGGACAACATCGACTGCCCCAGGTTCCAGTACGCCCACGCGACCATCAGCGGATCGCCCGACTCCTCGGCGAAGCGCATGGCCCGGTCGGCCGCCAGATGCGCCAGGTCCACCCGCCGCAGGTGCTTCAGCACCCCCCTGGCCAGCATGTACGCGTCCGTCGCCACGCTGTAGGACCGCTGCGTGCGCTCCAGGGCGAGGCTCTCGGCATCGGTGACCAGGGACGGCAGCGCCGCCATGAGGATCGAGTAGCGGCGCGTGGAGGTGAACCAGGCGTTGCGGGCCGTCGTCACGCGTTCGGCGAGCTGCTCGGCGTCGGGCGGCTCGATGTCGGGCTCCAGCGAGCGGGCGGCGAACAGGGCCCGCTCGATGTCGCTGATCTGCGGTCTGCTCGGTTCGTGGGAGTCGCGCGGGGCCTCTCCTAAAAGGATCGCGGTACGTACGCCGAGCACTTTGGCGATCTCCCGCAGGAGCGGCAGCGAGGGGGTTCGTTTGCCGTGCTCGATCAGTTCGATGTGTCTGGGGGTGCAACCGGACTGTGTGGCCAGCGCTGTGGTGCTCAGACCTCTGCGCTCGCGCTGGAGCCTGATCATTTGCCCGGTGCTGATTTCGGCCATGGGCGTGACGCCTCCTGGATCGGTCCCAACACAGCACAGGCTAGGGCTCCCGATGTCCTGCCGCACTGGTTTCCGGCCTGCTCAGGCGTGCCGCTCCTACGTACCGGCTCAGCGGTGGCGGCGCTTTCCCACGTACGACAGGACCTCGCGCAGCACGTCGGCGGCCTGACGCACGGTTTCCTCAGGGGTACCGGCCGTGACCGACTCGTAGGCGCGGGCGGAGACCTCCATGGCCGTCGCGGCCCGGCGCCGCCCCTCGTCGGTGAGCTGGACCCAGCGGCTGCGCGCGTCGCCGGCGTTGGCCTCGCGCTCCACGTATCCGGCCGCGGTCAGCCGCTGCAACACGTTGCTGATGCCGCCCGAGGTGAGCAGCAGCGACTTCGACAACTCACTCGGCTTCATCCGGTACGGCGGCGCCGCGCGGTTGAGCGACATCAGCACGTCGAACTCGGCGTAGGTCAGCCCCAGCTCCGACAGCTCCGCCTTGAGCGCCTGCTCGAACAGCAGGTGCAGGCGGGCGATCCGCTTGCCGAGCTCCAGGGTGGCGATGAGCGGCGACGGCATGCCCGTCTCTTCCCAGCGGGGCACCAGCGCGTCGATCTCATCGGGTTTCACGACATGAAGGATACCCAGCGGAAGATTGCTTTCTTAAAAGCTTCTTACTAAGCTTTTTGGCATGGCAACTACGACGTTGATCAAAAACGGGATCGTGATCGACACCGAGCCGGAGGCCGTCGTCCTGGGCCCCGCCGACGTGCGCGTCGAGGGCGACGCGATCGCCGAGGTGGGGCCGGACCTGCCCGTTCCCCCGGAAGCGGAGGTGATCGACGCGACCGGCCGGATCGTGCTCCCCGGCTTCGTCGACACCCACCGGCACACCTGGCAGGCGGGCGTCAGGGCCGTCATGCCCGACACCGACCTGCCCGGCTACCTGCGGCGGATCGTCGGCGAACTCGCCGCCCGGCACCGCCCCCAGGACGTGCACGCGGGCAACCTCGCGGGCGCGCTGGAGGCCCTGGACGCGGGCGTGACCACGCTGCTCGACTGGTCGCACATCCAGCTCACCCCCGACCACACGGACGCCGCCCTGCTGGCGCTGCGCGAGTCCGGGATCAGGGCCGTGTTCGGCTACTGCCACGGCGGCGAGCCGTCCGGGATGGCCGGCCAGGCCCGGCGGGTACGCGAGCAGCTGCCGGACTCCTCCGGCCTGGTCACGATGGCGCTGGCCGCCCTGGGGCCGGAGATCGCCGGCGAGGAGCGCGCGCTGGCGGAGTGGCGGCTGGCCGGGGAGCTCGGCCTGCCGGTCACCGCGCACCTCGGGCACAGCCCGGAGGGCGCCACCGCCGGGCTGGAGTTCCTGGAGTCCAACGGGCTGCTGGCCACGCCCACGACCTTCGTACACGCGCTGCACTACACCGACGAGCAGTTCAAGCGCATCGCGGCGGCGGGCGGCGGCATCTCGCTCGCGCCCGTGGACGAGATGAACCTGGCCATGGGCTACCCGCCCACCGGGCGGGCCAGGGCGGCCGGCATCCCGGCCGGGCTCGGCGCCGACACCGTGGTCTGCTCGCCCGGCGACATGTTCTCCCTGATGCGGACCGTCCACCTGCTCGAACGCGGCCGTCCCGACGGCGCGGGGCTCGGCTTCACCACCCGCGACGCGCTGCTCATGGCCACGATCGAGGGCGCCAAGGTGCTCGGCATGGCCGACGTGATCGGGTCCCTGCGGCCGGGCAAGCAGGCCGACCTGCTCCTGCTGCGTACGGACCTGCTCGGCATGGCCGCCGCGCACGACCCGATCGGCGCGGTCGTGCTGAACGCCGACACCGCCTGCGTCGACACGGTCATGGTCGCGGGGCGTGTGGTCAAGCATGGCGGGCAGTTGCTCCACCATGACCTGGCGACGGTCATGGAGAACCTGGCGGAGAGCGCGGGCGCGGTGGTTGCCGTGTGACGGCGGGGTAGGGGCAGGTGATGGGCGGTCTGTCGGAGCGCGTGGAGTCGGTGCGGGCCTGGGGACGCGGCAAGGTGGCCTCATGGCGGGTCCGCAGGTTGTCCTTCGACCACCTCATCAGGGCGGTGCAGCGTTACCAGGTCCAGTCCGGTGACCGGCTGGCGGGCGCGGTGACGTACTTCGCGTTCCTGTCCTTCTTCCCGCTGCTGGTGCTCGGATACTCGGTGCTTGGGTTCGTGCTCGCCACCAGCGCCGCCACCAGGGAGGCCATGCTCCGGGCGATCACCGAACGGCTGCCGGGCATCGCCGACCAACTCGACCTGAAGGCGATCAGCGAGGTCAAGACGGCGGCGGGGATCATCGGACTGCTCGGTCTGCTGTACGCCGGGCTCGGCGCGCTCGACGCGCTGCGCGGGGCGCTGCGGGAAATGTCGATGACGACCACGCCGCCGCTCAACTTCTTCCTCGGCAAGCTGCGCGACCTGGCCTCGTTGCTCCTGCTCGGCGTCACGGCGATCACGTCGGTGTTCGTCGCGGGCTTCGCCACCACGGCCACCGACAGGGTCATGCACTTCCTGCTCGGCAGCGAGTCCGCGCTGGCAGGTCTCGGGCTCAGGGCGGCAGGGGTGGCGGCGAGCGTGGGGGCCGACTGGCTGCTGTTCGTGATCCTGCTCGGCTGGGTGGCGCGGCCGACCCAGCCGTTCCGGGTGATCGCCAAGGGGGCGCTGCTGGGCGCGATCGGCTTCGGGATACTCAAGCAGATCGCGACGCTGCTGCTGGCCGGCTCCATGGGCAACCCGGTCTACGGTGCGTTCGCCGTCATCGTCGGCCTGCTGGTCTGGATGAACTTCTCGGCCAGGCTCGTGCTCCTCGTCGCCGCCTGGACGGCCACCGCGGGGCTCTGCCCACCGCCGGCCCCGTCCCCGATCCCCGCCACGGAAGTGAACAGCCCCGCCGGACAGGGCCCGGTCCCGCGACCGGACCCGTGAAAGGTCAGGAGCGTGAGCGGGTGCGCTTGCGGCGGATTCCGTAGCCGAGCCAGACCAGCCCGAACAGCAGGCCCCCGCCGATCACCAGCGAGCCGACCGTCTTCGTCGAGTCGGTCTGCTTGGCGGCGGCCGTGTCCAGCAGCGGCGGCTGCGCGGCCGGCGTGACGGAGGTGCCGGGCGTGGCAGCCGGCTGTTGCGGCTGCTGTTGCGGAGCGGCCAGCGCCGTGTCCGGCAGCGGGTCCACGAGCTGCCCGACGGGGGCGGCCTTCCCGCGTACGGAGAAGCCCCAGTCCAGCAGTTTGGACACCTCCTCCCAGAAGAAGCCCTCGTGCCGCATGATGCTCACCAGGATCGTGTGCCCGCCACGGGTGGCCGCGCCGACGAAGCTGGCCTGGGCCTTCGTCGTCCAGCCGTTCTTGACCCCAATCATCCCCGGGTAGCGCCAGAGCAGCTTGTTGTGGTTGCTGATCTCGTAGTAGCCCTTGGGCGCGGGGAACTTGGCGGTCTTCGTACTGATATATCGGCGGAAGTCAGCATTCGCCAGCCCGGCGCGGGCGATCAGCGCCAGGTCGTACGCCGAACTGCTCTGCCCCGGCTTGTCCAGCCCGCTGGGCGTCTTGGCCACCGTGTCGTTCGCCTGCAGCCGCTTGGCCTCGGCGTTCATGTCGTTCATGGTCTGGGCCAGGCTGCCGTTCGCCTCGGCCAGCGCCATGGCCGCGTCGTTGCCCGACGACATCATGAGCGCCTTGAACAGATCATCGATCTTGTACGTGGCCTTCACCGACAGGCCGACCGCGCTGCCCTCCTGGTTGCAGGCATTCCTGCTGGGCCGGATCTTGCGGTTCTTGTCGAGCTTGGAGATCAGTGTGAGCGCGGTCAGCGTCTTGAGCGTGCTGGCCGGCAGGTAGCGTCCGTGGGCGTCCTTGGCCGCCAGCACCTGACCCGTGTCGGCGTCCGCGATGACGTACGAAGTAGCCTTGCTCTTGGGCGGCTGCTTGACGCCCGCGGGCGCGACCAGGTCGCGGCTGCCCAGCGCCTCGCCGCCGACCGGCGTGGTCGGTGCGGCGGACGCGGTCCCACCGGTGAGCGAGACCGCGGCGATGAGTGCCGTGACCGGCACGATTTTCGTCCACATGGCGATCTCAGCGTAGCTCCGTGTTGGTACACATGTGGCGACACATCCCCCGAAGATCCGCCTTCGATACCAGAGAGATGGGCATGTCACGAAAGATCGCCGGATTCCTCATCATCCTCGGCGCGTTCATGATTTTCGAGTGGGTCAACCTGGGGTTTAACTTGGCCGACGGCCATCAGACCAGCTTCTACGTGATCCACGGGATCCTGATCGGGGTGAACATCATCCTGGCCATCGTGCTGGCGGTCATCGGCTGGCGTGGCTGGCGCGGATCCGCCGGCGGGTCTTCCGGGATCAGCGGGTCTTCCGGAGGCGGCGGGTCTTCCGGGGTCGGCGGGCCTTCCAACGGCGGCGGGCCTTCCGGGGTCAAGGGCCGCAGAGAAGACGCCGGGTGAGGGAGTGCAACTCGTCGGCCTCCTCGCGGGAGTCGCCGATCGAGGTGAAGCCCAGCTTGCCGTACTCGGGGATGGCCCCGAGCAGGTGGAACACGTTCCCGGTGCGCCGCTCGGGGTCGAAGCCGACCCCGAGCCGCTCGGCGGTGCGCATCACCTCACCCGGGGTACGCCCGCGCAGGCAGCCGGAGGCGCAGTTGTCGGTCGCGGTGTAGAACTTCGCCTGATTTCCGGACATGAGCAGGCCGGTGGCCGGATCGTAGGAGGCCCCGGTCGTCAGCACGGCGGCGCCGAACGGATGCGTGGTGCCGCCGATCCGCAGGTTGATCTCGCACAGCAGCGCCGCGTACCCGGCGTCGGCCTTCAGAGCGAAGAAGTCCATCCCGAACAGCCCGGTCACGCCCCGCTCCGCCAGCACCCGCGCGATGCGGGCGGCCGAATCGCCCACCTCCGCGCGGTACTCGGGCGCGGCCGGGAAGGTGCAGCCCTGGTAGACGTGGCCGTTGGGGCCGCCGAGCACCTGGTCGTGGGTGGCCAGCACCTGCGTGTCACCGCCGGGCGTGATCTGGGCCAGCGCGCTGGGGTAGTACAGCGGGCGGTGTTCGATGAACTCCTCGACCACGGCCCCGCGCTCGCTGATCTTCGTGGTGAAGCTCTCCCAGTCCTCGCCTTCGGCCGAGAAGCTGGTCAGCGACCTGTCCGCCTTGGTGACGATCGCGTTGCCGAGCCCGGAGTACCCGTCGTTCAGCTTGACGATCACGCGCTCGCCGGGCAGTGCCTCCAGCGCCTCCTCGATCTGCAGCGCCGAGCGCACGTCGGCGAAGCCCCGCGCCATCGGAACCCCGGCCTCGTGTCCCACTTCTCTGGCCCCGCTCTTGGAGCCGTAATAGGAAAGGGACGTGGCGGGCCCGTAGAGCGGAACACCGAGTAGCGACGCCAGCTCCTCCTCGCGCTCGCTCAGCACGAACGGCACCAGCAGAGCGTCGCCGTCGATCGCCGAGCGTAACTGCTCCAGGATGTCGGGGCGGTCGAGCAGATTTCTGGTCAGCGGCTGGGACCAGGGGTTGTCGAGGCTGATCAGGGTCAGGCGCTTGGCGGCGTCATCCGGATCGGGCAGGAAGGCGAAGTAGTAGTCGATGATGTCGGGATCGATCGGCGCGGAGGACACGTAGATCACTTTGACCCGGGGTTCCCGCAGCGTGAGCAGCAGGAACAATAAGCGCTCCTCGTACGACCTCGCCGCCGTGATCCGGCGGAGCTCGTCCTGCGGGAGGGAGAGCGAGGGTACGACCACCAGGGTCCCCTCAGTCGGCTCGAAGATGCTCAACCCAGCATACTTCTCCCCGAACGGGATATTAGTGATCATACAGCGAGTGAAACACGCATTCTTCTCAAATGCAGCCATCGCTAGAGTGTGATGACCATGACAGAAGGTGACAGGATTCGGAATCGCTGACCACGTTTGAAGTGACAGCATCGGGTCACGATCTACTGATCCCTTGTGACTATTTCCGGATCAGCCGTATGTCTACGGATCGCGCCTTACCAGCGGTTACGGGCCGGTGGTCGGTCAACATTTGGCGTATCTGCCGTCGCGAAGCCGCGTTGGAGCGATAAAGTCGAAGCATCGCCATCGGGCTCACGGCCGACCGCTGTGCTCCCGGCTGCAGCGGCACTCGCGACTGATGACTGCGAAACCCGTGCTGACGATCTCGCGCACCGAAACAAGTGGGTGTGTCTTTTGATTCGCCGAGCGGCCGCGCAACCGGGCGGCCACACGGGATGGGAAGTTTCTAAGCGCTGAAGCCGCGGTGGCCAGGCACGTGTGGGGCGCGCGGCACGGGACAGGACGGTGACATATGCGGGGACGTGAGCTGCGGGGAGAACTCGACGCGTTCCTGGCGGAGACCGAGCAGGAGCTCGTGGCATTTCGCCGCGATCTGCACATGCACCCTGAGCTGGCCTTCGCCGAATATCGCACGACACAGAAGATCGCCGAGCGGCTCGCCGCCGCCGGTCTGCGGCCGTCGGTGCTCCCCAGGGGCACCGGGGTCATATGCGACGTGGGCAGTGGCGACGGGCCGACCGTCGCGTTGCGCGCCGACATCGACGCGCTGCCGCTGCAGGACGAGAAGGATGTGCCCTACCACTCGACCACGGCCGGGTCCTGTCACGCCTGCGGGCACGACGTGCACACCTCGGTCCTGCTCGGCACCTCGCTCTTCCTGGCCCAGCAGGCCGCCGCGGGGCTGCTGCCGGGCCGCGTACGCCTGATCTTCCAGCCCGCCGAGGAGTTGCCCGGCGGTGCGCTGGAGGTCATGGCGCAGGGCGGCATCAGCGGCGTGGACCGCATCTTCGGCCTGCACTGCGACCCGCGGGTGGACGTGGGGCAGGTCGGGCTCAGGTCCGGCCCGATCACCTCCGCCTGCGACAAGATCGTCGTGCGGGTCTCGGGGCCCGGCGGTCACACCGCCCGCCCCCACCTGACCGCCGACCTGGTCTTCGCGCTGGCCAAGATCCTCACCGAGCTGCCCGCGGCCCTGTCGCGGCGCGTCGATCCGCGCTCCTCGCTCAGCCTGGTCTGGGGCAAGGTCGAGGCCGGCTCGGCCGCCAACGCGATCCCCGACGACGGGGTGGCCGAGGGCACGGTCCGCTGCCTCGACGAGAACGCCTGGCACGCCGCCCCCGATCTGATCAAGTCGCTGCTGGAGTCGGTGGCGGGCGCCTACGGCGTGGAGGCCACGCTGGACTACACGCGCGGCGTGCCGCCGGTGGTCAACGACGAGGTCAGCGTCGAGATGCTGGCCGAGGCGACCGAGCGGGCGCTGGGCGCGGGTGCGGTCGTCCCGACGCAGCAGTCGCTGGGCGGCGAGGACTTCGCGTGGTACCTGGAGTCGATCCCCGGCGCGTTCGCCCGCCTGGGCACGCGCTCGCCGGACGGCCTCACGTACGACATCCACCAGGGCACCTTCGACGTGGACGAGGCTTGTATCTCCATGGGTGTGCGAGTCATGGCCGCCACCGCGTTGACGGCGCTGTGGGAGGTCGGCCCGCTCGACCCGATCACAAGCGCAATAGTCTGAATACTTTACGCTCGCGGCGGGAGGACCCTCCCTCCGCACATGGCCGGGCCCTGTCCAGGGGAACGCTCCTCCGGTTCACGGCCAGAGCGCCGCTACGTGCGTCCTGCCGGCCGTCTGAGTGAGAGTCGTCAGCCCGCCGCGCACCGCACGGCGGGCTGAGTACTTACAGGAGTTTGCCGAACACCACGGGCAGGCGCAGGGCCGACTTGCCCGGCGAGACCGTGATCTTCGTTCCCGGCGGATAGCGCAGGGTGTAGTCGTAGTCGGTCGAGAGGATCACCAGGCCCAGCCGGTGGCCCTTCTTGAACAGGTAGTCCGTGGGCTGGAAGTCCCAGGTGAAGGTGTAGTCCTTACCGGCGCGCACCGGTTGCGACCGGTCGATGCGGTCGCGGTTGCGGACGTCCAGCCAGCCCCGGGTGACGATCTTGTAGGGGGTGCTGGCGGTGCCGAGCGTGCGCAGCGTCGTGCAGCCGGTGTCACCGGGGACGCCCTGTCCGTAACAGTAGTTCTGGCCGGTCGAGACCAGGGTGCCGTTCGGGCGCACGTCGGTGCCGTAGTCCACCAGCAGCGCCGTCAGGTACGGCGACGCCCCGTCCTTGAACGAGGCCCGCACCGACACGGTCGGCGTGCCCGAGATCCGCACGTCGGCGGGCAGCTCGCCGGTCGTGTACGCCAGCCGGTTCGGATCCGCCCCCGTCGCCTCCACGAGCTGCTCGGCCGTCCTGACCTTCTGGTCCACGAACGACTCCGGAGCCGTGCGCGGACGCGGGAACAGCCCGAGCGTCGAGCCGGACCCCGGGTAGAGCGGCACGGTGGCCGATCCCGGCAGCGGCCACGAGCGGTGCCGGGCCCACTGACCGGCCGCGATCTCCACGTCGGCCTGCGGCTCACGCATGATGCCCGAGTCGATGCCGTGCAGCCAGTGGTCGAACCAGCCGTGCAACTGGCGCAGCCACTCGACCGTGCGCAGGTTGAAGGGGCTCATGTGGGTGCCCTGGTGCAGCCAGATCTTGCGCGGCACGTGCCGCTCGGACAGGGCGTACCACCACTGGGCGAACTGCTTGGTCTTGACGTTCCAGTCGTTGAGCCCGTGCACGAGGAAGACGCTGGCCCTGACCTTGCGCACGTCGTTGAGGTAGTTGCGGTCGTCCCACATCCGGCTGTAGTCGCCGGTGATCCGGTCCTGGGTGGCGGTGATGTCGTCGATCACCGCGCCGCACGCCTCCTGGCCGTTCTGCCTGGTCAGTACGTACTTCGCGAGCACGTCCAGGTCCTCGCCCTGGAAGCCGCCCGGGGCCAGGACGCCGCCGTTGGCCCGGTAGTAGTCGTACCAGCTGGAGATGGCGGCGATCGGCACGATCGTCTCCAGCCCACGCACGCCGGTCGCGGCGACGGCGTTCGGCAGCGTGCCGTTGTAGGAGACGCCGATCATGCCGACCTTGCCCGTCGTCCAGGTGGCCTCGACGGGGTTGCCCGCGGTGTCGAAGCCCTTGGCGCGGCCGTTCAGCCAGTCGATGGCGGCCTTGGGGCCGGCCGTCTCGTTGCGGTCGCCCGAGGTCGGGCAGCCGGTGGCGCGGGCGCTGCCCAGGTTCTCCACCAGCGCGACGGCGTAGCCGCGGGGCACGAAGTAGTTGTCGTAGTAGCCGTCGAACGGCTCGGGGGCGTTCCTGGCGGACAGGGCGGCGCGGGCGGGCAGCGGGACGCCGTTCTCGTCCACGTCCACGGGGTGGTTGGCGACGTCGTTGCCGGGGGCGTAGTAGGGGCTGGCCTCCATGATCACGGGGACCTTGAGGCCCTGGTCGGTCTCCTTGGGCCGCAGGATGTCCACGGCGACCCGGTCGGGTGCGCCGTCGTTGTCGCTGTCGGTCCCTGCGACCTCGACGAACACCGTCTGCTTGATGGCGTCCGCCCGGGAGAAGATCGGCTGGGTGGCGCCGCCCTCGACCTTGACGGCCGGGGTGCCGGCCGAGGCGGCGGGGATGCCGGTCATGGTGGCGACGAGTAACGCGGCCAGCGGTACTGTCAGCCGTCGAATGGCCTTGCCTGGGTGCATGCGGGGCTCCGATGTGAAGATTTCCACCGTCGGTCGGAATCTCCGTCACGATCGGCTTCCAGGCAAGAGCCTGCAAGAGCCAAAATCAGGGGGAACTCTTCACGGGGCGTGTCAAGCGTCTGACTCGCAATTCAGGTCACGGACGCGAGTGATGTCGATAACGGAGCGGTTGCGACCCTGTGTCCGGGTTTGGTTGTCCCTGGTCAAGCAACTATCTTCCGTGCAGGTGCCGTACGTTTCTTCGCGCCTGCGATGAGATTCGGCGGCGGGGAAATGGAAGGAGTCGCCTTGCTCGGCAAGCGATTCAACAGGGTGACGCTCGGCTCGGTCGCCGGGGTCATGCTCATGGCAGCGGCCGCCTGCGGTGGCGGCGGTGGGGGCACCACAGCCAGCGAGGAACCGACCGGCGCGGCCAGCGAGACGAAGGGCGCGCTCAAGGTCGGACTCGCCTTCGACATCGGCGGGCGCGGGGACAAGTCCTTCAACGACTCCGCCTACACCGGCCTGGAGAAGGCCAAGACGGAGCTCGGCGCGGACATCAAGGAGCTGAGCCCCTCCGCGGACGGCTCCAACCGCGGCGACCTGCTGCGCCAGCTCGCGGACGCGGGCTACAACCCGATCATCGGCGTCGGTTTCGCCTACGGCGAGGACATCAAGAAGGCTGCCGAGGAGTACCCCGACATCCAGTTCGCGGTCGTCGACTCGGCCTCCAACGCCCCCAACGTCACCGGCCTGCTGTTCGCCGAGGAGCAGGGCTCCTACCTGGCGGGCGTGGCCGCGGCGAACAAGGCGGAGAGCGACCACGTCGGCTTCGTCGGCGGCGTCGAGAACGACCTGATCAAGAAGTTCGAGGCGGGCTTCGTGGCCGGCGTGAAGTCGGTCAAGGCGGACGCCAAGATCGACATCACGTACCTCACCCCCGACGGTGACTTCTCCGGCTTCAAGGCCCCCGACAAGGGCAAGGTCGCGGCCGAGAAGATGTACCAGAGCGGCGCGGACGTCATCTACCACGCCTCCGGCGACTCCGGCCTCGGCGTCTTCCAGGCCGCCGTGGCGGCCAAGAAGAAGGCCATCGGCGTCGACTCCGACCAGCGCCAGACGGTCAAGGAGACCGACCTGCAGTCGGTGATCATGACCTCCATGCTCAAGCGCGTCGACGTCGGCGTGTTCGAGTTCATCAAGGCCTTCCAGGGCGGCGCCAAGGGCGGCACGAACACCACCTACGACCTGAAGGTCGACGGCGTGGGCCTGTCCACCACGGGCGGCGAGATCGACGACCTCAAGGACAAGCTCGACGCGGCCAAGAAGGACATCGTCGACGGCAAAATCACGGTTCCTGCCAAGCCGGAATAAGGGTAGGAGAGACGACTGAGGGCTCGGAGTCCCAGACTTCGGGCCTTCTGTCTATCCCGCCCCCGTAGGAGAGGCGAAATGAGTGCTGACACCCTGGCCACGGTGAAACCCGCCGTAGAGCTGGAGGGCATCACCAAGCGTTTCCCCGGCGTCGTCGCGAACCACGACATCCGCATCACCGTCCAGACCGGAACGGTGCACGCCATCGTGGGGGAGAACGGCGCGGGCAAATCGACCCTGATGAAGATCCTGTACGGCATGCAGCAGCCGGACGAGGGCACCATCAGGGTCAACGGCACGGAGGTCAGCTTCCGCACGCCGAGCGACGCCATCAGAGTCGGGATCGGCATGGTGCACCAGCACTTCATGCTCGCCGACAACTTCACGGTCCTGGAGAACATCGTCCTCGGGGCCGAACCGACGAAGCTCGGCTCACTCGACGTGACCGCCGCCCGCAGGCGCATCACCGAGCTGGCCGAGACCCACGGCCTGCGGGTCGATCCTGACAGGCTCGTCGAAGACCTCGGCGTCGGTGACCGCCAGCGCGTGGAGATCCTCAAGGTGCTCTACCGGGGCGCCCGCATCCTCATCCTCGACGAGCCGACGGCCGTGCTGGTGCCCCAGGAGGTCGAGGAGCTCTTCCAGAACCTGCGCGAGCTCAAGGCCGAGGGCCTGACGGTCATCTTCATCTCGCACAAGCTCGACGAGGTCCTGGACATCGCCAACGCGATCACCGTGATCAGACGCGGCACCACGGTCGCCAGCGTGGACCCGGGCGAGGTCACCGCGCGGCAACTCGCCGAGCTGATGGTGGGCAGCGAACTGCCGACACCCGAAACCCGCGAATCGACGGTGACCGACGTCGTGGCGCTGAAGGTCTCCGACCTCACCGTGGAGGCCGACGGCCACACCCCGGCGCCCAAGGGCACCCAGACCGCCTCCTTCGTGGCCAAGCTTCGCGAGGAGGGCAGACGCCTTCTTCTCGACGACGTGTCGTTCGAGATCCACAAGGGTGAGATCCTCGGCATCGCCGGAGTCGAGGGCAACGGCCAGTCCGAGCTGATCGAGGCCATCATGGGCATCCGGCCCGCGCACGGCCGCGTCGAGCTGGCCGGCCGGGACATCACCACCTGGTCCACGCTGAAGCGCAGGGAGGCCGGCATCGGCTACATCCCCGAGGACCGCCACCGCCAGGGCCTGCTCCTGGAGGCGTCGCTGTGGGAGAACCGGGTGCTCGGCCACCAGACCAGGAAGCCCGCGCGCAAGGGCATCTGGATCAACCGGCGCGCGTCCAAGGCCGACACCGGGCGCATCGTCAAGGACTACGACGTACGCACTCCCAGCGTGGAGACGCTGGCGCTGGCCCTGTCAGGCGGCAACCAGCAGAAGCTGATCGTGGGCCGCGAGATGAGCGGCGAGCCCGCCTTCCTCATCGCCGCCCACCCCACCCGGGGCGTGGACGTCGGCGCCCAGGCCGCGATCTGGGACCACCTGCGCGCCGCCCGCGCGGCCGGGCTGGCGGTGCTGCTCATCTCGGCCGACCTCGACGAGCTGATCGGCCTGTCCGACTCGCTCCAGGTCATCTATCGGGGGCGGCTCGTGGCCGCGCTCGACCCTTCCGACATCACGCCCGAACGGCTGGGCGGCTATATGACCGGCGCCATCGCCGGTACTGAGGAGTCGTGATGCCCGCCGGGCTCAACCGGGCGCTGCTCACCGTCGTCGGAGCCGTCATCGCCATCATCCTGGCGATCGCGGTCTGCAGTGTGGCGATCGTCATCGCGGGCGGCAGCCCGCTGGACGCACTGGGCGCCTTCTTCGACTTCGGCGCGACCGAGCGGGCGCAGTCGAACGCCGTCGCCGCCTGGCTCAACCGGGCGGTGCCGCTGTTCATCGCCGGCCTGGCGGTGGCCGTCGGCTTCCGCATGAACCTCTTCAACATCGGCGTCGAGGGCCAGTACCGCGTCGCGGCCATCTGCGCCGCGTACGTGGGCTCCATGTTCACCGCGCCGGGCTGGATCCAGATCCCGGTGATCATCGTGGTCGGCGCGCTGGCCGGCGGCCTGTACGCGCTCATCCCCGCCGTCATGAAGGTGACCAGGGGCGTGAACGAGGTCATCGCCACGATCATGTTGAACTACATCGCGATCAGCGTGACGTCCTATCTCGTCCAGGGCCCCCTGGCGGGCGAGCGGGCGGCGGGCGACCTGGTCACGACCACGCCGAAGCTGCCCGAGTCGGCCATGTTCCCCGACCTGAACTTCATCTTCGACGGGTTCGGAATGCTCGCGCCCACCCGCGGCGGCGGCCTGTGGGGCTTCCTCATCGTGGCCATCCTGCTCGGCGTGGTCGTCTGGGTGGTGCTGGAACGCACCCGTTTCGGCTTCGACATCAAGGCCAGCGGCCTCAACAGCCCCGCCGCGCTCGCCTCCGGCGTCAACCCCAAGAGCATGGTGATCGCGGCCATGGTGATGTCCGGCGCGATCGCCGGGCTCATCGGCCTGCCCGAGATCCTCGGCGACAGGGGCGCCTTCAACTCCAACTTCACCTCGGGCCTGGGCTTCCTCGGCATCGCGGTGGCCCTGCTCGGCAGGAACAAGCCCGGCGGCATCGCGATCGCCGCGCTGCTGTTCGCGTTCCTGGACCGGGGACAGGGCGCGCTGCAGATCGCCGAGATCCCCCCGTCCGTCATCACCATCATCCAGGGCATGATCGTCCTGCTGATCGTCGTGGCGAACGAGGTGACCAACCGGTTCGCGCTCAGACTCGAAGAACGGCGAGCCGCCCAGCAACTCGGCAGGAACACCCCCGTTGAGGTGAAGGCATGACAAGAGTCGGCAAGTATCACCTCGCGCTGATCGGCGCCGCCGCGTTCATCCTGCTGCTGTCGCTGGTGCGGATCGTCACCGGCTACGACGACCTCACCTCCTCGGGCCAGTTCGCGGCCGCACTCGGGCTGGCGGTGCCGATCGGCCTGGCCGGACTCGGCGGCCTGTGGGCCGAGCGGGCCGGCGTGGTCAACATCGGCCTCGAAGGCATGATGGTGATGGGCACCTGGTTCGCCGGCTGGGCCGGATACCAGTGGGGCCCCGTGGCCGCGCTGGCCGCCGGGCTGCTCGGCGGCGCGCTCGGCGGGCTGCTGCACGCCGTCGCGACCATCACGTTCGGCGTGGACCACATCATCAGCGGCGTCGCCATCAACCTGCTCGGTCCCGGCATCACCCGCTTCCTGTCGGAGGTCCTGTACCGGGAGGGCACCGCGGCGGCCGACGCCGGCGCGGGCATCACCACCTCACCCGCCATCACCGGGAACGTGTGGACTCCGAGCCTGCCGATCCTCTCCGACGGCCCCGACCTGCTCGGCAAGCTGGAGAACACCCACTGGTTCCTGATCGCCGACCTGGCGGGCATCCTGCGCGGGCTCACGCACGACGTCAACGTGCTGGTGATCCTGGCCGTCCTGCTGTTGCCGCTGACCTTCTTCGTGCTCTGGCACACGGCCTTCGGCCTGCGGCTGCGGTCGGCGGGCGAGAACCCGTGGGCGGCCGAGTCGCTGGGCGTGAACGTCTACCTGATCAAGTACGTCGCCGTCGTCATCTCCGGCGCGTTCGCCGGGCTCGGCGGCGTGTTCCTGGCCTTCATCTCCGACAAGTACGTCGAGGGCCAGACGCAAGGACGCGGCTTCATCGGCCTGGCCACCATGATCTTCGGCAACTGGCGGCCGGGCGGCCTCGCGGCCGGTGCCTCCCTGTTCGGCTACACCGACGCCCTGCGGCTGCGCGAGCAGGCCGCGGTCACCTCGTTCTTCCTGTTCGGGGCAGTGCTGCTGCTGATCTACCTGGGCATGCGGGTCCGCCGCCTGATGTCGGCCGAGCTGGCGGCGAGAGATGTCAAGCAGTACACCACGATGGCCACTGCCGCCCTGGGCGCGGTCGTCCTGTTCTGGCTCTGGCTGACCGTGGAGCAGTTGCCGACCCAGTTCATCTTCATCACACCACACGTGCTCACGCTGCTCGTGCTCCTGGTCGCCTCGCAGCGCCTGCGGATGCCCAAGGCCGACGGCGTCATCTACCGCCGAGGGGAACAACATTGAGCATCGACTGGGACGGCCTGCGGAACGAGGCGACCGAGGCCATGCGGCACGCCTACGCGCCGTACTCGAAATTCCCCGTCGGAGCGGCGGCGCTGGTGGACGACGGCCGCGTCGTCACCGGCTGCAACGTCGAGAACGCCTCCTACGGCCTGGGCCTGTGCGCCGAGTGCGGGCTGGTCTCGGCGCTGCAGCGCTCGGGCGGCGGCAGGCTGGTGGCCTTCACCTGCGTGGACGGCCACGGCGAGCTGCTGATGCCGTGCGGGCGCTGCCGGCAGCTCCTGTACGAGTTCGGCGGCGTCGATCTGCTGGTCGAGACCGAGGACGGGCCCAAGCGGATGGCCGACATCCTGCCGTACGCCTTCGGGCCCCAGGACCTCAGCCGGAGCACGTGATGGACGCCATCGAGGTCATCAGGGCCAAGCGCGACCGGGCCGAGCTGAGCACGGCGCAGATCGACTGGGTGATCGACGCGTACACGCGCGGTGACGTGGCCGACGAGCAGATGTCCGCGCTGGCCATGGCGATCCTGCTGAACGGCATGGACCGGCGCGAGATCGCCGACTGGACCCAGGCCATGATCCGCTCCGGCGAGCGCATGGACTGGTCCGTCCTCGACCGGCCCACCGCCGACAAGCACTCCACCGGTGGGGTCGGCGACAAGATCACGCTGCCGCTGGCGCCGCTGGTGGCGGCGTGCGGCGCGTACGTGCCGCAGTTGTCCGGCCGTGGCCTCGGCCACACCGGCGGCACCCTGGACAAGCTGGAGTCGATCCCCGGCTGGCGGGCCTCGCTCTCCAACGCGGAGATGCTGGACGTGTTGCGCGCGGCGGGCGCCGTCGTGTGCGCCGCCGGGTCCGGGCTGGCCCCCGCCGACAAGAAGTTGTACGCCCTGCGTGACGTCACCGGCACCGTCGAGTCGATCCCGCTGATCGCCTCCTCGATCATGTCCAAGAAGATCGCGGAGGGCACCGGCTCGCTCGTCCTGGACGTGAAGGTGGGCTCCGGGGCGTTCATGAAGGACGTGCCGTCGGCGCGCGAGCTGGCCGAGACCATGGTCGCGCTCGGCACGGACGCGGGCGTGCGCACCGTCGCGCTGATGACGGCCATGGACCGGCCGCTGGGCCGGGCCGTGGGCAACGCGCTGGAGGTGGCCGAGTCCGTCGAGGTGCTGGCCGGGGGCGGGCCCGCGGACGTGGTGGAGCTGACCGTGCGGCTGGCGCGGGAGATGCTGGCGGCGGCCGGGATCTCCGGGGGGAAGGATCCGGAGAAGGCGCTGAAGGACGGGTCGGCCATGGACGCCTGGCGGCGCATGATCTCCGCCCAGGGCGGGGACCCCGACGCGCTGCTGCCCGGGGCGGCCGAGACGCTGACGGTGGAGGTGCCGTCGGCCGGGGTGCTGACTCGGCTGGACGCCTACGCCGTGGGGCTGGCCGCGTGGCGACTCGGGGCCGGGCGCGCACGTAAGGAGGATCCGGTCTCGGCCGGGGCCGGAATCGTGCTGCACGCCAAGCCGGGGGACCTGGTCAGGGGCGGGCAGCCGCTGATGACGCTGCACGCGGACGAGACGTGGCGCTTCGAGCGGGCCCTGGAGGCGTTGGACGGGGGGTACGCGGTGGGGCCGGCGGCCGAGGAGCACCTGCCGCTCGTCATCGACCGCATCACCGCCGGGTAACCGGCCTGCCAAGGGCCGGCGGAGTCAGCGGGCTCTGCGGGCTCTGTGGGGCTCAGCGGGGCTTTTGGGGGGTTCTGCGGGGCTCAGCGGATCAGGGCCGGGGCGTCGGCGAACACCTCGGCCAGGACCGCCCGCTGAGTGGGCAGGGCCTCGGTGTGACGGGCCCGGCCCTCGTCAGTGATGGACACGTACACGCCGCGCCGGTCGGCGTCGCACACCCCGCGCGAGACCAGCGCCGACCTCTCCAGCCGGGCCACCACCCGGGACAACGCGCTCTGGCTCAGGTGGACCTCTTCGCACAACTCCTGGATGCGCAACTTCCTGTCGTGATGGACGATCCGGTCCAGGACCTCGAACTCGCTGGGTCCCAGGCCGTGCCGGTCGCCCAGCTCGCGCTCCAGCGCGCACATGGCCTTGGCGTGTTTGGCCAGAACATAATGCCAGGTCTCGACCACGAACTGCTCGTCCATGTCGCGGAGGTTACCACTTGGCGAAATCTCATGCAATGACATCTAATTCCTCTGCATTTAATGTGTGCAAATGTATTTTGGGCGCCATCTCCGGCTTGTTGCCGCTGGCTCGCGCGCTGCGGGCGCGCCGGAGGGCGGGTTCGCGGTGGGGGCAAGCGAGGGCTCGATATAGCCAGATATATCGCTAATCGACTGGTTTTCGCGCGTATATGACTTGTTGTCGGTTGATCGGATGAATGGCCGCCGACGGGACCGGGGAATGGCCGTATTGATCGGCCGTCACGCCGCTTGCAGGCCCGTACGCTGGGCATCTACCGGGCATGCGCTCGTCATCCCCGCCCCGCGGCCGGCCGCGGTCGCGCGCCCGCGTGGCAGTCCCGCTCGCCTGCCTCGCCGCGGTGCTGACCGCGTGCGGCACCACCCAGCAGGCCACCACCCTGCCGCAGAGCCCGTCCGCCACTGAGTCCGCTCCGGAGCCCTCCTCGGAGTCGGGCCCCGGCACTCCGACCAGCACCGCCGAGGTGGAGGTCGACCGGTCGGGGATGGAGCCCGCGATGGTGACCTCCGTCCGGTACGCGGCCCACGAGACGTACGACCGGCTCGTCGTGGAGCTAAAAGGCGGGATTCCCGGATATAGCGCGAAATGGGTGGATGAGTTCGTACAGGATGGGTCCGGTCGCCCCATCGACGTGAACGGCGGCGCGTACCTGCAGCTCACGCTCGTCCCCGCCAACGCCCACGACGACGAGGGCGTGCCCTCGTGGACCGGCGGCCCCATCTACCCGGCGAACCTGGACAACCTCACCAACGTCGTCAGGACCGGCGACTTCGAGGGCCGCGTCGGCATCGGGCTGGTGCTGGCCAAGCGGGCCGCCTTCCGGCTCACCGAGCTGGACTCGCCGAACCGGCTGGTCGTGGACGTGGCACACTGACGTCGTGGTGAAGAAGATCGAGGCCCCGGCCCGCATCCCCGTACCCGGCGGCAAGCTCATCGACGAGCACGTGGGCCGCGTCAACAGCGGCGACGAGGCCGTCTCCATCGCGCACATGACCGCGCCGCCCGGCTGGGAGGAGCCGGCGCAGACGCCGTCCTTCACCGAGTACACCGTGGTCCTGCGCGGCGCGCTGCTGGTGGAGCACGCCGAGGGCACGATGGAGGTCGCGGCCGGGCAGTCGGTGGTGACCTCACCGGGGGAGAAGGTGCGCTACCGCGTCGGGCCCGAGGGCGCCGAGTACATCGCCGTATGCCTGCCCGCCTTCTCACCCGAGACGGCGCGCCGCGCCTGAGCCCGCGCCGCGCCTGAGCCCGCGACGCGCCTGAGCCCGCGACGCGCCTGAGCCCGCGACGCGGCGGCGGCCGCGACTTAGCCCGCGGTGTGGCGGCCGCGACCGAATCGCAGTCGGGCGGTCACGATCGGGCCCCGGCCGGGCGGAGGTGATTAAGCCATAGCGGGAAGTATGGGCGGTGCTCATATCATGGCCAGATGAGCCCCACGCATGACCAGATCCGGCGGGCTCCCAAGGTGCTGCTGCACGATCACCTCGACGGCGGGCTCCGCGCCGAGACGATCGTCGAGCTGGCCAGGGAGACAGGCTACGGCCGGCTGCCCACCGACGACCCGGACAACCTGCGCCAGTGGTTCGAGGAGGCGTCCGATTCGGGCTCGCTCGAACGCTACCTGGAGACGTTCGACCACACGGTCGGCGTCATGCAGACCCGTGAGTCGCTCGTGCGCGTGGCCGCGGAATGCGCCGAGGACCTCGCCGACGACGGCGTCGTCTACGCCGAGGTACGCTTCGCGCCCGAGCAGCACACCACCACAGGGCTGAGCCTCGACCAGGTGGTCGAGGCGGTGCTGGAAGGTTTCGAGCAGGGCTCGCGGGGACGCGCGGTCCGGGTCGGCACGCTGCTGACGGCCATGCGGCACCAGGCCCGCTCCAGGGAGATCGCCGAGCTGGCGGTGCGCTACCGCGACGGCGGCGTGGTGGGGTTCGACATCGCGGGGGCCGAGGCCGGCTACCCGCCCACCAGGCACCTGGACGCCTTCGAATACCTGCAGCGGGAGAACGCCCACTTCACCATCCACGCCGGAGAGGCGTTCGGGCTGCCGTCGATCTGGCAGGCCATCCAGTGGTGCGGCGCCGACCGGCTCGGGCACGGGGTGCGCATCATCGACGACATCTCCGTGGCCGGCGACGGGACGGCCAAGCTGGGGCGGCTGGCGGCGTACGTTCGCGACAAGCGCATCCCGCTGGAGATGTGCCCCACCTCCAACCTGCAGACCGGCGCCGCCGCCTCGATCGCCGAGCACCCGATCGGGCTGCTGCGGCGGCTGCACTTCCGGGTCACGGTCAACACCGACAACCGGCTGATGAGCTCGACCAGCCAGTCGCTGGAGTTCCACAAGCTGGTCGAGGCGTTCGGCTACGACTGGGACGACCTGCAGTGGTTCACGGTCAACGCGATGAAGTCGGCGTTCATCCCGTTCGACGAGCGGCTGGCGCTGATCAACGGCGTGATCAAGCCGGGCTTCGCCCAGATCAAGTGGCAGCAGTGAAGCAGGTCTACCGCTCCCGATTCGCGTACGTGATGGCGTGGGTGTGGCTGGTGTTCGTCGCGTTCAACGTCTGGGACCTGATCGCCCGCTTCAACGGCAGGCCCTCGCTGGTGGCGCTGGCCGTGCTCGGGGCGCTGACGGCGATCGTGTACGCGGTCGCCCTGCGCCCCGCCACCGTGTTCACCGAGGCGGGGTTGCTGGGCCGCAACCCGTTCCGTACCACGTTGTTGCCGTGGGCCTCGATCGAGGACGTCACGGTGTCGCACGCCATCAACGTGCACTACGGCGAGGAGCAGGTGCTGCGGTTGTGGACGCCGATGAGCAGCGCGCGGGAGCGGGCCAAGGCGCAGCGGCGCGGCACGCCCAGGCAGGAGCGGGGCCGCTTCCGGACCGAGCCGACGGTGACGCGGGGCGAGCAGGCGGCGCTGGAGGCGTTCGCGGGCAAGACGCACGCCGACTATGTGGGCGAGCAGATCCGCGACCGCGCGGAGTCGGCCAGGCGCCGTGACGAGGAGGCGACGCCGGCCCGGGTGAGCTGGTCCTACGACTCGATCGCGGTGCTGGCGGTCGCGGTGGCGCTGGTGATCGCGGCGCTCGTCATCGCCTAGAGGCCCATGTTCGGCATCGGAGACTTCGCCAGGCTGGGGCTGGTGTCGGTACGCATGCTCCGCCACTACGACGCCATCGGCCTGCTGCGGCCCGCCCACGTGGACCCGGTCACCGGCTACCGCTCCTACCAGGCGGAACAGCTCTCCAGGCTGAACCGGATCGTCGCCATCAAGGACCTCGGATTCACGCTGGAGCAGGTCGGGGCCATCCTCGACGAGCAGGTCGGCACGCAGGAGCTGCACGGCATGGTACGCCTGCGCCGCGCCCAGCTCGAAGCTCAGATCAACGCCGACCTGGCCAGGCTGCGCAGCGTCGAGGCCCGGCTGCGGACGATCGAGACGGAGGGGCGGATGCGCACGGCCGAGGTCGTGCTGAAGAAGGTGGATCCGGTCAGGGTCGCCCAGCTCTCCGCCAGGGCGGCCAGCTACGAGAGCCGGGACATCGAGCCGGTCATCGTGCCCCTGTTCGACGAGATCTGCCGGCGGGTGGAGGCCGCCTCCGTACGGATCACCGGACCGGGCCTGGCCCACTACCTGCCGGACGACGACGGCGCGGTCATCGTGCACGCCTGCCTGCCGGTGAACGTGCCGCCCGGCGGTCACGGCCTCGATGGCGGCCTCGATGGCGGCTTCGATGGCGGCTTCGACGTGGTGGACCTGCCCGCCATCGAGACCGCCGCCACGATCATCCACCGCGGCCCGATGATGGCGGTCGGCTCCACGTTCCAGGCGCTGGCCCACTGGATCGAGGAGAACGGCTACCGCTCCAGCACCCTGGCCAGGGAGATCTCCCTGCACGTGCCGGTGAACCACGACGAATGGGTGACCGAGTTGCAGATCGAGGTGGTCCCGTGCTGAACGCGGAAACCGATGGGCCCGCCCTGGGCTCCGAGGCGGACCTGGAACGGCACAGGATCGAGCTGACCGGCTACTGCTACCGCATGCTGGGCTCCGGCTTCGAGGCCGAGGACGCGGTGCAGGAGACGTTCGTACGGGCGTGGCGGACCTACGACCCGGCCAGGGGGCCGCTGCGGCCGTGGTTGTTCCACCTGGCCACCAACATCTGCGTGGACATGCTCAGGGGCCCGCAGCGCCGCGCCCGCGCCATGGACCTGAGCCCCGCCGTCGTCCCCGGGGCCGCGCTGGGAGCGCCGCTCCCGGAGAGCCACTGGGTCCAGCCCGTCCCTGACGCCCGCGTACTGGACCCCGCCGACCTGGCGGTGACGAGGGAGACGGTACGGCTGGCGTTCGTGGCCGCCCTGCAACACCTGCCGCCCCGGCAGCGGGCCGTGCTCATCCTGCGCGACGTGCTGAAGTGGAGCGCCGCCGAGACCGCCGCCCTCCTGGCCACCACGGTCACCTCGGTCAACAGCATCCTGCAACGCGCCAGATCCCGGCTGCCCGCCACCGCACCCCTGGACGCGGAGGTGGACGAGAAGCTGCTGGCCCGCTATGTCACCGCGTTCGAGAGCTACGACGTGGACACGCTGGTGTCGCTGCTGCACGAGGACGCGACGTCCTCCATGCCGCCGTTCACGTGGTGGCTGCGTGGCCGCGCCGACATCCGCGCGGTGCTGCTCGGCGCCGCCCCCGACGCGGCGTGCAGCGGCGCCCGCCTGGTCCCGACCCGGGCCAACGGCTGTCCGGCGTTCGGCCAGTACTCCAGCGACGGCGAGCCGTTCGCCCTGGTCGTGCTGGAGGTCTCCGGAGGCGTGATCGTGGGGGAGACCACCTATCTCGACCCCGGACTGTTCCCGATCTTCGGATTGCCGATGAGTTTCGAGGCCGAGATCCGTACCACGGGGTGAAGGAGGAAACAGAACATGCCACAGATCGTCGAGTTCCCCGAGCGTCCGTACGTCGGGGTGCGCCGTACCATCACCATGACCACCTTCGGGCTGGTCGCGGACCGCATCGGAGAGATCATCGGCTGGCTGGCCGAACGCGGCCAGGCCCCGGCAGGAGCGCCGTTCCTGCGCTACGAGACCATTGACATGGCCAACGACCGGCTGGTGGTGCAGGCGGGGGTGCCGGTGGCCGAACCGATGGCGGCCGAGGGCGACCTCTTCGCCGACACGTTGCCCGCCGGCCGCTACGCCGCCACCACCCACCACGGCCACCCCGACGGCCTGTTCGAGGTCATCACGCAACTGCTGAAGTGGGGCGAGGAGCAGGGCCTGACCTTCGACAGAACCGACAAGGACGGGACCGAGCACTGGGGCTGCCGCCTTGAGCTCTTCATGACGGACCCGCGCGCCGAACCCGACATGAACAACTGGGACACCGACCTGCAGTTCCGCCTGGCCTGACACCATCCTGAGCCAGGGGGCCGGCCCTCTGGCTCAGCGCCAGACGTCGATCAACTGCTCAGGAGTGACGTGCGTGACGCCTCCCACCTTGCAACCACTGCGGGACACCGCATAGAGCGGCGTGGAGGTGTCCGCTCCCGGCATTTGTGACTGGTGGACGATCAGCTCACGTAGATCATGGTCGTCGAACGGCCGATTCTCCAGCCACTTCACAGATCCGACGAACGTGATCTTCTTCGCGACGGGTTCCCGATCGGCTCCGATCAGGTCGATCTCGGGGTTGTTCGTCCTCGTCCAATAGCCGCCGATCGCCCCGGTCTCCTCTGGCAGGCCGTCCATTCGGCGAAGCGACTCGTGAACCAGGGGTTCGACGGCTGTTCCTCGCCATGAGGTCCACGAGTTGCGGATCCGCTCCAGCACCTTGTCCCCGCGGTCGCGCTCGATCTCGGTCAGGCGGGACCCGATGAACGAAATCCAGAACCGTAGATGCGAGTCGATCACCCGATAGCGCGATTCTCGCGAAGGACGCGTCGACAAGGGGCGGTCCAAGGCGATCAGGCGTTTCTCGAGGAGGAGTTGAAGCGCACGATTCATCGTCGCACGTGGGATCCCCTGGGTCGCGCCCGCGATATTGGAGTGTGTGCGCTGTCCCGACCCGATGGCGTTGAGCACCTGATGGGCGTGGGCTTCCGGCGGAAACTCGGCGTTGATCGCACGCTCGCCGCTGACGATCAGAGCGGACAACGGGTCACGGATGGCCTGCTTCAGATAGGCCGGGAGGGAGGCTCCCTTGGGCCACTCCTCGCAGATCATCGGCAATCCGCCCGAGACCAGGTGCGCGTCGAACGCCTCCGCCGGGGCCAGATCGAGCGCTTGGGCCAGGTCGTACGGCGTGAGGGGATTGACCACGAAGTCGGCGGCTCGCTGGTAGAAGGGGCGGCCGTAGGTGTTGATCGCTTCCATCATGGACAGATCCGAGCCAATGAGCAGGAGCAGGACCGGCCGTCTGGAGAACTCCTTGTCGAACAGCTTCTGCAGCACCGCCTCCAGCGTGGGATCCGCCTTGACCAGGTAGGGCAGTTCGTCGATGACCACGATGCTGGGGGAGTTTTCGGGGAGGGCCCGTGCCAGCAGGGAAAGTGCCTCGTGCCACGACTCCGGCTGCTTGTCGTCAAAGACGGATGCGCCGGGAAGGTTCGAAGAACGCGCTTCCTCTGTGAATATGCGCAGCTCAGTGCTGAGCGTCAGACCCGTGGCCGCGTAAAACACGTGCGGTGCTTGCGTCTGCCGGATGAACTCCTCCGCCAGCCGGGATTTCCCTACCCGACGACGTCCCCTTATGAGGAGTGCACGCCCCGGACGGTCGAACCGGCGGCGACTCGTCTTCTCCAGCACGCGCCCGAGAATCGCCAGCTCTCGCCGCCTGCCGATGAACGGTTCCATCACGCCTCCAAGTTGGTCTCAGCAATGAGACTAACCTGTGCTGATGGTATCGTGGGACGAAATTAGCGATCTCAGTTGTGGATTAGTCTCACGGGTGAGACCTTCAGAGGCCACGCGACCAACCGTGGGCAGCCCAACTCTGGGCGTCTCACGATGTGGCCGAGCCTCGCATGAACGCCAGATCCTCCCCCCACCCATCCAGCTCATCCCCATGCCCAGCAGCACGAGCGTGTGGCTCCAGGTCGTTCAGCAGCCTCCGGACAGACGCTGGGGCCTCGGGGGAGACGGCGGAGGTGAGAAGGGGCAGCAGGTGGTCGTGGGCCCACAGCGGGTGGCTCAAGGGGTGCCGCCGCAACTCCCACGCCAGGTACTTGTTGTACGGCCGCACCCGCCCATGCAGCGCGAACACATACGTCAGGTAGTACGGAACCGCCTCGGAACCGTCCAGCAGCGCACCCAGGTCGTTGCCGTCCGTCCGCGTCCCGGCGCGGCGCGGCCAGGGCGCCGTCGGCGACGATCAGGTAGACGTCGTGGTCGGAGTGGGCGGTGGCGGCGCCCTCGCGGGCCTGGGAGCCACTGAGCACCACCCCGAGCACGTTCGGGTCGGCCTGGACCCGGGGCAGGAAGTCCTCGAAGGTCTCCGTCAGAGCTCCAGCCGGGCGGTCAGGTCCGCCTTGATGGCGGCCAGCCGGTCCTCGGCGTGAGCCCTGGCCTCGGCGGGGGTGCCCGTCACCGGGACGACGACCTCCAGGTAGCACTTCAGCTTGGGCTCGGTGCCGGACGGGCGGACCACCACGCGGGCGTCCCGCTCCAGGACGTACCGCAGGCCGTCGGTGGGCGGCAGGCCGCCGTCGCCGCGCGCCAGGTCGTCCAGCCGCTCCACGGCCAGGCCCCCGAGCTCCTGCGGCGGGGTGGCGCGCAGGCGGGTCATGGCGGCGTCGATGAGGGACAGGTCGGCCACCCGGAAGGCGAGTTGCGACGTCGCGTGCAGGCCGTAGCGGCGGGCCTGGTCGTCCAGCAGGTCCAGCAGCGTACGGCCGTCGCGCTTGGCCGCGGCGGCGATGCCGGCCACCGTCAGCGCCGCGCCGATCCCGTCCTTGTCCTTGACGGGCAGGCCCGCGTCCGAGCCGACGCTGTAGCCGATGGCCTCCTCGTAGCCGAACACCAGCCCCTCGCCCGCCTTCATGATCCACTTGAAGCCGGTCAGCGTCTCGCCGTACCGGACGCCGTGCGCCCGGGCGATCTTGCCGAGCAGGGTGGCGGAGACGATCGAGGTGGCGACCATGCGGTCGCCGGTGGTGTGCGTGATCACGTGCTCGGCCAGCAGGCCGCCGAGCTCGTCGCCGGTCAGCATGCGTACGCCGCCGCCCGGCAGCGGCACCCCCACCGCGCACCTGTCGGCGTCGGGGTCGTTGGCCAGCACCAGGTCCGACCCCAGCTTGGCGGCCAGGGCGGCGGCCAGATCCATCGCCCCCGGCTCCTCCGGGTTCGGGAAGGCCACCGTGGGGAAATCGGGGTCGGGGTTGCGCTGCTCCTCGACCGCCATCGGGCTCTCGAAGCCGGCGGCCAGGAAGGCGCCGGTGAGCGTGGCCGCGCCCACCCCATGGAGCGGGGTGTAGGCCACGCGCAGGTCGCGGGCGTCGCCCAGGGGCAGGGAGAGCACCGCGTCGATGTAGTCGTCGACGATGCCCTCGCCCAACTCGGTCAGGGTGCCCGGGGCGTTCAGCGGCAGTTCGTCCACGCGGCCCACCGCGTCGATGGCGGCCGAGATCTCGCTGTCGAGCGGCGGCACGATCTGCGACCCGTCGCTCCAGTAGACCTTGTAGCCGTTGTCGCGCGGCGGGTTGTGGCTGGCGGTGACCGTCACCCCGGCGTCGGCGTCCAGGTGGCGTACGGCGAAGGCCAGCACCGGCGTGGGCAGCGGGGCCGGCAGGAGCGAGGCGTGCAGGCCCGCGCCGGTCAGCACGGCCGCCGTGTCGCGGGCGAACACGTCGGACTTGTGCCTGGCGTCGTAGCCGATGACCACGTGCTTGCCGGGCCCGAGCACCGCGGCCAGGCCGGCGGCGGCACGCATGACGGTGACCCGGTTCATCCGGTTCGGCCCCGCGCCCAGCTCGCCGCGCAGGCCCGCCGTACCGAACTCCAGCTTGGCGCCGAAGCGGTCCTCCAGCGCGGCCAGATCCTCCGCCTCGATCAGCGCGGACAACTCGGTACGCGTGTCAGGGTCGGGATCCTGCGCCAGCCAGCGCCGGGCCTCCTCAACGAGGCTCACAGCCGGTCCACGATCTTGGCCAGCAGCTCGCCCATCCGCGCGGCGGTGGACCTGCCCACCTCCAGGACCT
Source organism: Nonomuraea sp. NPDC050404 (assembly GCF_040655495.1). Taxonomy (NCBI): domain Bacteria; kingdom Bacillati; phylum Actinomycetota; class Actinomycetes; order Streptosporangiales; family Streptosporangiaceae; genus Nonomuraea; species Nonomuraea sp. NPDC050404. The sequence continues at coordinate 277,579 of NZ_JBFAKB010000010.1, read as the reverse complement.
CCTCATGGTTGAGCGGCTCACCGGACAGGCCCGCCCCCGGGTTGGTGACCAGGGAGATGCCGAGCACCTCCAGATCCGCCTCGCGGGCGGCGATGGCCTCCAGCACCGTGGACATGCCCACCATGTCACCGCCCAGCGTGCGCAACATCCTGATCTCGGCGGGCGTCTCGTAGGTCGGGCCCCTGAAGGCCACGTAGACGCCCTCGGCCAGCGCCGGGTCCACCTCGCGGACCAGGTCGCGCAGGCGGCGCGAGTACACCTCGGTGAGGTCGATGAACGTGGTGCCGGTGATCGGGTTGGCGCCGGTCAGGTTGATGTGGTCGCTGATCAGGACCGGGTCGCCGACGTCCTGGGTCTCGGGCCGCAGGCCGCCGGCCGCGTTGGTGAGCACGATCGTGCCCACGCCCGCCGCCGCGGCCGTGCGAACGCCGTGCACGACCGCGTCCACGCCGAGGCCCTCGTACAGGTGCGTACGCCCGAGGAAGATCAGCACGTGCCGGCCCGCGGCCGTGCGCACGACGCGGATCTTGCCGCCGTGCCCGGCCACGGCGGGCGCGCGGAAGCCGGGCAGATCGGTGAACCCGATCTCCCGCACCGTCTCGCCGAGCGTGTCGGCGGCGGGCACCCACCCCGACCCCATGACGAGAGCCACGTCGAAGGTGTCGAGGCCGGCGGCTTCGCGCAGCGCCGCGGCGGCCTCACGGGCCAGGGTGTATGCGTTGTCGGTCACGGTTCAGTAGTTTAGGAGCAGCCTGTCCAGCACTCGCACCCCGAACTGCAGCGCGTCCACCGGCACCCGCTCGTCCACGCCGTGGAACATCGCGGCGAAGTCCATGTCGGCGGGCAGGCGCAGCGGCACGAAACCGAACCCGCGCACGCCCAGGTCGGCGAAGAAGGTCTTGTTGTCGGTGCCGCCCGACATGCAGTACGGGATCGCCCGCGCCGCCGGGTCCTCCTCCTTCAGCGCCGCGATCATCGAGTCCACCAGGGCCCCGTCGAACGTGGTCTCCAGCGCGATGTCGTGGTGCACGAACTCGCGCCGAACCTTCGGCCCGAGCAGCCCGTCCACGGTCTTGAAGAACTCCTCCTCGAACCCCGGCAGGAAGCGCCCGTCCACCACGGCCGTGGCCTGGCCGGGGATGACGTTCGACTTGTAGCCGGCGGCGAGCTGGGTCGGGTTGGTGGTGTTGCTCAGCGTCGCGCCGACGAAGCGCACCAGGGGGCCGATCTTGTCCAGGATCGGCTGGGGGTCGTTCTCGTCGAACGGGATCCCGAAGGAGTCGGCCACCTCGGTGAGGAAGCGGCGCACGGTGGGCGTGTACGTCAGGGGCCAGTCGTGCTCGCCGATCCTGGCCACCGCCCTGGCGACCTCGGTGACGGCGTTGTCGCCGTTCAGCATCGAGCCGTGCCCGGCCGTGCCGTCGGCGATCAGCTTCATCCAGGCCAGGCCCTTCTGGGCCGTCTCGATCAGGTAGAGCCGCAGCGACGGGTCCACCTCCAGCGAGTAGCCGCCGACCTCGCTGATCGCCTCGGTGACGCCCTCGAACAGCTCGGGATGGTTGGCGGTGAGGTACTTGGCGCCGTACACGCCGCCCGCCTCCTCGTCGGCCAGCCAGGCGAAGACGAGGTCGCGCTTCGGCCTGCGCCCGTCGCGCTTGAGCTGGCGCAGCACGGCCAGCATCATCGCGTCCATGTCCTTCATGTCCACCGCGCCGCGACCCCAGATGTAGCCGTCGCGCACCTCGCCGGCGAACGGGTCCACCGTCCAGTCGGCGGCGTTGGCCGGTACGACGTCCAGGTGGCCGTGGACGAGCAGCGCGGGCAGGGACGGGTCGGTGCCCTCGACCCGCGTGATCACGTTGCCGCGGCCCGGCTCGCTCTCGATGTAGGTGGAGTCGATGCCGACCTCGGCCAGCCTGGCCATGACGACCTCGGCCGCGGCCCGTTCACCGGGGCCGCTGCCGTCCCCGTAGTTGCTGCTGTCGACGCGGATGAGCTCCACGCACAGGTCGGCGACTTCTTGCTCGGCAGGGGTCATGGCGTCAGGGGTCGTGGCGTCAGGGGTCATGGCGTTGTCTCCCAATAGTGGTCCAATGTGAGCAGTCCGGACTTGTGGAGGTGCCCGCGCTTGTAGGCGCGGGTGATCAGGGTGAGGTCGACGTCGGTGATCTCGTCGTACCGGCCGACGACGCCGGTCATGAAACGGTAGAGGGCCGCCTCGTGCGCCGCCACCACCTGCACGATCAGGGAGTGTGTGCCCGTGGTGGCGGCGCAGTAACGGACGTTGGGGTGCGCGGCCAGTTGCTGGCCGACCAGGTCGAGGCCGTGGGGGCGGACCTTCAGCCAGAGCATGGCCTCGACCTCCAGGCCGAGCAGTGCGGGCTCCGCCTCGGCCCGGGGCAGGATCAGCCGCCGCTCGATGAGCGAGGTGACGCGCCTGCGCGCGGTCGGCACGGAGATGTCCAGCCGCTCGGCGACCGCCGTGAAGGCGATCCGGCCGTCGGCGGCGAGCAACTCGGCGATCTCCTGTTCCAGCGGCGACAGCCCCTCCTCATCAAGCGGGCTCTCATGTGGCGGGTGCGGGCTCAGTCCGGCCACCTCACGCTCGGTCAGGTACGGAGCGTGCCACTCGGCCACTGTCCTGAACGTGTGCAGCACGACCTGGGTCTGCGTCTGCAACACCCCGTCGATGTCGGAGACCTGCGAGGACAGGATGTGGTGCAGCTCCTCGCGCGAGGGGGACACCAGCTCGCAGCCGAGGTCGGCGGCGCCGGTCAGCGAGTAGACCGAGCGCGTGTCGGGCCGCTCGGCCAGCGCCTTGGCCACCTGCGCGGCCGTACCGGGGCGTACCTGGACGTGCAGGTGCATCGGCCGGCCGTGCCCGGTGCGCAGGTCGTCGTAGATGGCCGTGACCCGCACGATCCCCTCGGCGATCAGCCGCTGCAGCCGCCGCGCGACGGTGCGCTCGTGCTCACCCACGGCACGCCCGATCTCGCCCCACGAGGCGCGCGGGCTGACTTGCAGCGCGGCGACGAGCCGCCGGTCGAGAACGTCCACCTGCACCCGTTTCAGTGTCGGGATCGTAAATATTGCCCCGAATATTTGACTGTTTCGGTCTTCCGACTGCACAGTAAGCCATTACCGCTCTTGTCAGCAAAGGAGCCCTCGTGGCGACCTCCCCTGTTGCTCACTCCCCTCTCGGCATCCCCAAAAGCCGCGTCCGCCAGCTCATGGCGGCCAGCATCGGCAACGTGGTCGAGTGGTACGACTGGTACGCATATAGCGCTCTGGCGACATTCTTCTCCGTGCAGATCTTCCCGCCCAGCGCCGACGACCCGCTCCTGCCGCTGCTGAGCGCCTTCGGCATCTTCGCGGTGGGCTTCTTCATGCGCCCGCTCGGCGGTCTGCTGGTCGGCGCGTTCGCCGACAGGTACGGCCGCAAGTCCGCCATGACCTTCACCATCATCCTGATGGGCGTGGGCTCGCTGCTCGTCGGCCTGACCCCCACCTACGCGGCCGTAGGCGTGCTCGCGCCGATCATGCTCACCCTGGCCAGGCTCATCCAGGGCCTGTCGGTCGGCGGCGAGTTCGCCGCCGCGACCACCTTCCTCGTGGAGTCGGCCCCCAAGGGCCGCCGTGGCCTCTTCTCGAGTTTCCAGTACGTCAGCACCACCATCGGCCAGCTCATCGCCACCGGCATGGCGGCGCTGCTGGCCACGATGCTCATCCACGCCGACATGAACTCCTGGGGCTGGCGCATCCCGTTCTTCGTGGGCGCCGTGCTCAGCCTGGTGGGCCTGTGGATCCGCAAGGGCGCCGACGAGACCTCGGCCGTGGCGGAGGAGATCCAGCGAGGTGAGACGAAGCGGCCAGGGCTGTTCGAGTTCCTCAGGAGTTATCCGAGGTCGGCGGCCACGATCGTGGGCATCACGGTGGCCGGAACGGTCGCATACTACACCTGGACCACGTTCCTGCCCACGTACGCGAACATCACCGTGGGCTTCGACAAGGCGCAGGCGCTCCAGATCGGCACCATCTCGCTGCTGTTCTTCATGATCCTGCAGCCACTGGCCGGCATGTTGTCGGACCGGGTGGGGCGCAAGCCGCTGCTGATCGCGTTCGGGCTCGGGTTCCTCATCCTGCCGGTGCCGCTGCTCGGCATGCTCACCGACGCGTACTGGAGCCTGCTGGTCGTGCAGCTCATCGGCATGGTGTTCCTCAGCGGGTTCACCTCGATCTCGGCGGCGGTCAACTCCGAGCTGTTCCCGACCCGGGTGCGGGCGGCGGGGGCCGGCTTCCCGTACTCGCTGACCGTGGCGCTCTTCGGCGGCACCGCGCCGCTGATCGGCACCGCGCTGCAGGAGGCGAAGAACCCGGGGCTCTTCCCGTGGTACATGTCCGCGCTGGCGCTGGTCTCCACGCTCGTCTACATCTTCGTGCTCAGGGAGACCAAGGACCAGCCGCTGCGCTAACCGCCGTACGAGGTGCAGGGGCGTTCCCGCAACTCCTTGACGTAGTCGTCGGGGGCGCCCGCGCGCTCGGCCGCCTCGGCCAGGCTGCCCAGGTAGCGGGCCGAGGGCAGGCCGCCCTCGTAGCCGTCGAGCACGTAGAACCAGGCCACGACCTCGCCCTCCAGCGTCTGCACCCGCATCCGCACCTTGTGGTAGGCGCCGCGCACCGCGCCCTCCCACTGGTCGAGCGAGTTCTCCTCCCAGTCGGGCACGTCGTAGAGGACCACGAACACGTGCTCGTCGGGGTCCTCGACGATCGTGGCGACCGCGCCCTCCCACGCCAGGTCCATGCCCCCGAACGTCAGCCGCCAGCCGGGCAGCCAGCCCATGCCCCAGATGGGTGAGTGGGGGGCACGCATGGCCATCTGCTCCGGGTCCATGTTCGTGCCGTACGCGCCGTAGAGCTTGAGGTCACTCGGCTTCCCCGCACGATCCGAAGTCCATGCCACGATCCACCCCTCTCGCCGGGTGCCACAGTGTCATCAGCTACCCGCGCCATCCTGCCACGCTGAACCGCCGCGCCGGTCCATCGGATCGAGGAGGGGGCGGGTCGTGTCACATGCTCGCGCCGGTACGGCCGACGGCCCCGTTGTCACTTCGTCCGGGCGGTGCGGGACAATGGGACATGTGACGAGGATCGTGATCATCGGTGGCGGACCAGGCGGCTACGAGGCGGCGCTGGTGGCCGCCCAGCTAGGCGCGCAAGTCACGATGGTCGAACAGGACGGCCCAGGCGGAGCCTGCGTGCTGACCGACTGCGTGCCCTCCAAGACGCTGATCGCGACCTCCGTACGTAAGCAGGCCCTGCTCGACGCCCCCTCGCTGGGCGTGTCGTTCACCGGCGGGCCCGACGGTGACGCCGGTGTGGTCGGAGTGGACCTGCCGCTGGTCAACAAGCGGGTCAAGGAGCTGGCGCAGGCGCAGTCCGCCGACATCGCGACGCGGGTCGAGGCCGAGGGCGTGGAGATCATCAAGGCGCGCGGGCGGCTGGTGGATCCGCAGGTGGTCAGGGCAGGAGACCGTATGCTCCAGGCCGACGTGGTGCTGGTGGCCACCGGGGCGACGCCGCGCGTGTTGCCGGGCGCCGAGCCCGACGGGGAGCGCATTCTCACCTGGCGCCAGCTTTACGACCTTGAGGAACTGCCCGAGCATCTGATCGTGGTGGGTTCGGGGGTGACGGGGGCGGAGTTCGCCGGGGCCTACCGCTCGCTCGGTTCGGAGGTCACGCTGGTCTCCAGCCGCGACCGGATGATGCCCAACGAGGACGCCGACGGCGCCGAGGTGCTGGAAGAGGTCTACCGGCGGCGCGGGATGAACGTCATGGGCCGCTCCAGGGCCGCCTCCGTCAAGCGCACGCCCGACGGGGTGGTCGTCACGCTGGAGGACGGCCGCACGGCCGAGGGCTCGCACGCGCTGATGACCGTGGGCATGATCCCCAACACCTCCGGCATCGGCCTGGAGGAGGCCGGCGTCCAGCTCGACCGTGGCGGGTTCGTCAAGGTCGACAAGGTCTCCCGTACGTCGGCGCCCGGCGTGTACGCGGCCGGCGACTGCACGGGCGTGCTGATGCTGGCCTCCGTGGCCGCCATGCAGGGCCGGATCGCGGTGTGGCACGCCCTGGGCGAGGCCGTACAGCCGCTGCGGCTGGCCACCGTGGCCTCCAACATCTTCACCGACCCCGAGATCGCGGCGGTGGGCGTGGCCCAGCGCGCCATCGAGGCGGGCGAGATCGAGGCCAACGTGGTCAAACTGCCGCTGGCCACCAACGCGCGGGCCAAGATGCAGGGCTTCAACGACGGCTTCGTGAAACTGTTCTGCCGCCCGCACACCGGCATCGTCCTGGGCGGCGTCGTGGTGGCCCCCCGCTCCTCCGAACTCATCCTGGCCGTGTCGGTGGCGGTACAGCAACGACTGACCGTAGACCAGCTCGCCCACACCTTCGCGGTCTACCCGTCCCTTTCGGGCTCGATCACCGAGGCCGCCCGCCGTCTCATGCAGCCCGGGGTGTCGATCTAGCTCCTCAGCCGATCCGGCGGGTCGGCCTTAGCTTCTCAGCCGGTCCGGCGGACGGCTGCCCCGTCGGCGGGAGATGGAAGCCGCGTTCTGAAGCGGCTTCTGTTCGGCATGCGCCGGCCACACCCGCATCGCAGCCCTTTTCGATCACGGAGAAGTCGATCTCTCCGGTGGCGACCATCTCACGCATGCGGTCAATGGCCGCTCGCCTTCGCGGGCCTCGGTCTGTCATGACGGCGACTCTCTCACAACCCACACCGGCGGGAGGCCGGTTCCGCTCCCATGCGGCTTGGCGGTTCAACGGTTGACCTTTGTTGGTATGGACACCAAACTAAGTCACGAGTTGCCCCGGCCGTCCATAAGGAGCTTCCATGCCCTATCGCCCGCCGCTGGTCGCGCACGAGTACTTCGTCGCCGACCCGCCCGAACTGCCGGTGCGCGTACCCGGTGAGGGTGGTCTGTCGGCGATCACCTCCGCCGAGCTGGTCGCGGCCGATGCCGCCGAGGTGATGCTGAAGGCGGTCACCTCGGCGGAGGAGACGCTCGTCGTGCAGGTGGGCGTGGCCGGCGAGGGCGTGATCAGGGTCCGGCTGTCGGAGGACGCGACGGCCAGGCCGCGTTCGGAGGGGGCCATCTCGCTGGTGTCGCCCCGGGCGTACCAGGGGGCGCGGGCCGAGGTCGGGACCGACGGGACGATCGTGATCGACGCGGGCTCGTTGCGGGCCGAGATCGCTCTTGCGCCGTGGCACCTGCGTTTCACCGATCCCGCAGGGACGACGCTGGTCGAGCAGGACCGGGGGCACACCGACATCAGCGGCCGGCTGCGTACGCTGCCGTTCGGCCGTTCAAGCGCGGGCGGTACGCCCGTGGCCTATCACGAGAGCTTCACCGCCGCCCCCGACGAGGCGTTCTCCGGCTTCGGCGAGTCCTTCACCCGGCTGGACAAGCGCGGCCAGCGGCCGGTCATGTGGAACTTCGACGCCTTCGGGGCCGAGTCGCAGCGCGCCTACAAGAACGTTCCGCTGTACCTGTCGAGCAGGGGTTACGGCGTGCTGGTCGACAGCGGCGCGCCCACGGAGTTCGACGTGTGCCAGTCCACGCACAGCGTCGTGCAGATCGTGGTGCCCGACGACGTGATGGACTACTACGTGATCGCCGGGCCGACGCCGTCGGAGGTCCTGGACCGTTACGACCTGCTGACCTGCCGCCCCTCGCTGCCGCCCAAGTGGGCGTTCGGCACGTGGATCTCCTCCGGGTTCTGCGTGGACAACCAGGAGCGGGTGCTGGCCAGGGCGCGCACGATCAGGGAGCGCGGCATCCCGTGCGACGTGCTGCACCTGGACACCTACTGGCAGGCCGACGGGCACTGGTCGGAGATGCGCTGGGACCCCGCCAACTTCCCCGATCCGGACGCCATGCTGGCCGAGCTGGCGGGGATGGGCTTCAAGGTCTGCCTGTGGATGAATCCGTATATTTCCCACCTTAGCCCGACCTTCCGCGAAGCCTCCGAAGCCGGATATTTCCTGAAAAATCAGGCGGGGCAGGTGTACGTCGCCGACTGCTGGCACGGGTCGTTCCCGGCCTGCGGGATCGTCGACTTCACCAACCCGGCGGCCGTCGAGTGGTTCAAGGGGCTGCTGCGCCCGCTGCTGCGGCAGGGCGTGGCCGTCTTCAAGACCGACTTCGCCGAGGGCGTGCCCGCCGACGCCGTGGCCTGCAACGGCATGTCCGGCGCCGACCTGCACAACGTCTACACCCTGCTGTTCAACGACGCCGTGGCCGAGGTCACCCGCGAGGCGCACGGGCACAACCTGGTCTGGGCGCGCTCGTCGTACCTGGGAGGACAGCGCCACAGCGCCCAGTGGGGCGGCGACACCTACACCAGCTACCCGGCCATGGGCAGCACGATCAGGGGCGGGCTCGCGCACGGCCTGTCGGGGGTGCCGTTCTGGAGCCACGACGCCGGCGGCTTCACCGGACGCCCGTCCGACGACCTGTACGTGCGCTGGACCCAGTTCGGCGCGCTGTCCCCGCTGCTGCGCCTGCACGGCACCACCACCCGCGAGCCGTGGGAGTTCCCCGAGGTCGAGGAGCAGGCCGTGGCGGCGCTCAAGCTGCGCTACCGGCTGATGCCCTACATCTACTCGGCGGCCGTGGAGGCCGCGCGCACCGGCGCGCCGATGATGCGCGCCATGTGCGTGGACTTCCCCGACGACCCGGTGGCCTGGCAGGCCGACCTGCAGTACCTGCTCGGCCGCGACCTGCTCGTGGCCCCCATGACCGCGCCCGAGGGCACCCGGCAGGTGTACCTGCCGCGCGGCCGCTGGGTGGACTACTGGACGGCCGAAGTGCTCGAAGGCTCCCGTTACGTCACGGTCGCCAAGCCGCTCGACCAGATCCCCCTCTTCGTACGGCACGGCGCGCTCATCCCCGTCGCGCGGCAACACGACACGGTGGACGTACCGGCCGAGATCACTCTCGTCGCCTTCGGGGGCGGCGACGGGACAGCGGAAATCCACGATGCGGACGGCGTCACGATCGCCGTCGCCACCAGGGACGGCGCGGAACTGCGCGTCGCCGTCACCGGCCCGAAGCGCGTCACCGGAGTCGAGATCGCCCCGGTGACCGGAGCTCCCACGCGGGCCGTCATTCTGTAACACCGTTCACTGGACTCGGTGATTCTCAGTGATTCACTCATTGCTGAATGAAGGTCCCCGTCTTGCCCGGTCGCCCGGTGCGGGGTTGACGCTTCACGGCCACCAGCCCCGCCGGGCGGGGTCTTACGGTCGGCTCCACGTCCGTTTTCCGTCTCCGGGCCACTCCCGGGGACGCATTGAACAAGGGACGCAAGATCATGCATCGTGTTGCGATCACGATCGATCACAGCTCGCAGGTGAGCGTGCGTGCCGACAGGGGCGGCTTGTCTATCGCCGCCCCGCATTGCGTGGCTCACGGTGCGGGCTCGGCCGGGGGCGGGATCGAGTGCGTGCCGGTTTAGCTGAAGGACTCGCATCATCACCCCTTGCCCTTCCCTTGCTAACACTTGGTGCATAGAACGCTACCGCATGTAGCACAAGTCGAGCGGTTGAAAGCCCCCTGGAGGGATCATGGTGAAGTTGAGAGGCGCGGCGGTGCTGGCCGCCGCCGCGCTCGCCCTGTCGGCCTGCGGCTCCGGCGGAGGCGCAGAGCCCAGCCCGGGCGGCACCGAGCCGCGCGTGCTGAAGTTGTGGCACTACGAGACGGCCGACAGCGCCATGGGCAAGGCGTGGGCCGAGGCGATCAAGAAGTTCGAGGCGTCGCACCCGAACGTGACCGTCAAGTTCGAGGAGAAGGGCTTCGAACAGATCCAGAAGACGGCCAGCATGGTGCTGAACTCCAATGAGGCGCCCGACATCATGGAGTACAACAAGGGCAACGCCACCGCCGGGCTGCTGTCCAAGCAGGGGCTGCTCGCCGACCTGAGCGAGGAGACGACCAAGCGGGGCTGGGACAAGCTGCTGCCCGGCGGCCTGCAGACCACCGCCAAGTACGACGACCGGGGCGTCATGGGCGCCGGCAAGTGGTTCGGCATCCCCAACTACGGCGAATTCGTCATGGTCTATTACAACAAGGAGCTGTTCGACAAGCACAAGGTCGAGGTGCCGGCCACGTTCGAGGAGCTCACGGCCGCGATGGACACCTTCGTCAAGGCCGGCGTGACGCCCCTGGCGAACGCCGGCGCCGAGTACCCGGCGCAGCAGATCTTCTACCAGCTCGCGCTCACCAAGGCGCAGAAGCCGTGGCTGGAGGCGTTCCAGTCCTACAAGGGCAAGGTCGACTTCAAGGGCCCCGAGTTCACCTACGGCGCCGACACCTTCACCGACTGGGTGAAGAAGGGCTACATCGACAAGAACTCCTCGGGGCTCAAGGCCGAGGACATGGGCGTGGCGTTCATGAACGGCAAGTTCCCCATGCTGATCAGCGGAAGCTGGTGGTACGGCCGCTTCGCCTCCGAGATCAAGGACTTCGAGTGGGGCCACTTCCTGTTCCCCGGCGCCACCATGTCGCCCGGTTCCAGCGGCAACCTCTGGGTCGTGCCCGAGAAGTCGGAGAACAAGGACCTGGCCTACGACTTCATCGACATCACGATGAGCAAGGACATCCAGAACCTGCTCGGCAACTCCGGCGGCGTACCCGTGGCGGCCGACCCGGCCGCGATCACCGACGCCAAGAGCAAGGAGCTCATCGAGTCCTTCAACAAGCTCACCGCCGCCGACGGCCTGGCCTTCTACCCCGACTGGCCGGCGCCGGGCTACTACGACGTGCTGGTGGCCGGGGTCCAGGAGCTCATCAACGGCAGCAAGACCTCCGCCCAGGTGCTGGAGGAGATCGCCAAGCCGTACGAGGACAACCTCGCAGACATCGGTAACTAGATGAGAGTTCGCACGAGGGGATACTGGCTCTACCTGATCCCCAGCCTGCTGTTGTTCCTGGCCGTCATCGTCGTGCCGTTCCTGATGAACGTCGGCGTGAGCTTCACCCGCTGGTCCGGGGTGGGCACGCCCAGGTGGATCGGCTTCGACAACTACACCAGGCTGCTGGAGGACGAGCGGTTCTGGGAGTCCTTCCAGCACAACGTGGGCCTGATCGTGGCCATGGCCGTCGTGCCGACCGCGATCGGGCTGGTGCTGGCGGCGGCTCTGTTCGACTACATCGGCAAACGTTTCGGCACCCGTACGGCCTCGGCGCTGCGCGCGATGTACTACCTGCCGCAGGTCCTGCCCGTGGCGGTGGCCGGTGTGGTGTGGGGCTGGATGTTGCACCCGTCGTACGGCGCCGTCAACCAGATCTTCGGCCTGGACCTCGACTGGCTCGGCGACCCCGACCTGGCCCTGGCCACGGTCATGGGGGTGATGGTCTGGTTCCAGCTCGGCTACCCGGTCGTGATCTTCATGGCCGGGTTGCAGCGCGTGGACCCGTCCTACTACGAGGCCGCCGAGATCGACGGGGCCTCGTGGTGGCGCAAGTTCTGGCACATCACGATCCCGCAGATCCGGCCGGAGATCTTCGTGGTGCTGCTGACGTGCACGATCGCCGCGCTGAAGGTGTTCGGGCCGATCTTCGTGCTGACCCGCGGAGGGCCCGGGAACGCGACCATGGTGCCGTCGTACTTCTCGTATCTGAACTTCTTCCAGAAGAGCAACGTCGGGTACGGCTCCGCGATCGCCACGGTGCTGGCGCTGATCATCGTCGTGGTGACGTTCCTCTTCCTGCGTGTCCAGGAGCGTGAGTCATGAGGGGCCCGGGACGCTGGGCGGTGTTGTTCGCGCTCGTCGTGCTGGCCGTGGTGATGATCTTCCCGTTCCTGATCGTGGCGATGAACGCGATCAAGTCGCCGGCCGAGTACAGCTCGCAGGGGCCGCTGAGCCTGCCCGACGGGCTCTACCTCCAGGGGATCATCGACTTCTGGAACCGGGTCCAGTTCGGCACCAAGCTCTGGAACAGCCTGCTCATCAGCGCGTCGGTGTCGGTGCTGGCGGTCGTGTTGTCGGTGCTCAACGCGTACGCGCTGGGGATCGGCAGGGTGAAGGGCCGGTTGTGGATCCTGGTGTTGTTCCTGGTGGCCAACACGCTGCCGCAGGAGGCGCTGGCCTATCCGCTGTACTACCTGGCCAAGGCCGTGGACCTGTACGACACCCAGCTCGCGGTGATCATCGTGATGACCGCGATCCAGGCGGCGTTCGGCACGTACCTGCTGAGCGCGGTGCTGGGCCAGTTCCCGAAGGAGATCCTGGAGGCGGCGGCGATCGACGGGGCGGGGCGGCTGCGCCAGCTCTGGCGGATCGTGGTGCCGATCAGCCGGCCCACGCTCAACGTGTTGCTGATCTTCTTCTTCATCTGGACCTGGAACGAGTTCTTCCTTCCGCTGATCTTCCTGATCTCGAACGACACCCAGACGGTGCCCGTCGCGCTCGGTGTGCTGCAGGGGCAGAGGTACATGGACGCCACCATGTCCAGCGCCTCGGCCCTGCTCGGCATCGTGCCGGCGGTCGCCTTCTTCCTGATCTTCCAGCGCACGCTGACCCGAGGTGTGACGGTCGGCGCCATCAAGTGATGGAGACCTCCTAAGATGCGAAAAATCCCGTTATTAGCCACCCTTCTGCTGGGCGCCTCGCTGCTTGCCGCGCCCGCTCAGGCTGCCGAGACCTATCCGTTCCAGAACCCGGCCCTGCCCCTGGACCAGCGGGTCAACGACCTGCTCGGCCGGCTCACGCTGGATGAGAAGCTGGGCCTGCTGCACCAGTCGCAGCCGGCCATCCCGCGCCTGGGCATCGCCTACCACAAGAACGGCACCGAGGCCCTGCACGGCGTCGCCTGGTCCAACCACCTCAACGACAACTGGAACCAGAAGTTCGCGAGCGGCACCGTGTTCCCGCAGGCCGTGGGCCTGGCCAGCACCTGGGACCCGGAGCTGATCAAGAAGGTCGGCTCGGCCGTCGGCGACGAGGCGCGCGGCTACAACGCCACCGACCCCGTGTTGTGGGGGCTGCAGGTGTGGGCGCCCGTGGTGGACCTGCTGCGCGATCCCCGCGCGGGCCGCAATGAGGAGGGCTACTCCGAGGACCCGCTGCTGACCGGCGCCATCTCCACGGCGTACGGCAAGGGGTTGCAGGGTGAGGACCCGTTCTACCTGAAGACCGCGCCCGTGCTGAAGCACTACCTGGCCTACAACAACGAGACCAACCGCAGCCTGACCTCCTCCAACCTGACGCCCAAGCTCAAGCACGAGTACTACGAGCCGGCGTTCAAGTCGGCGATCTCGGCCGACGCGGCGACCGGGGTGATGGCGTCGTACAACCTGGTCAACGGGCGGCCGAACCACGTCAACCCGGACCTGAACGACGCCGTGCGGTCGTGGACCGACAAGACGCTCTACAACCCGAGCGACGCGTGGGGGCCGCACGCGCTCACCGACCTGGAGCGCTACTACGACAACAAGCCCGAGGCGTTCGCCGCCGTGCTGGAGGCCGGGCTCGACAGCTTCACGATCGACAACAGCGACATCAGCGTGATGGTCACCAACCTCAAGGCCGCGCTCGACCAGGGCCGGCTCACCGTGGCGGACGTGGACAAGTCGGTACGCAGCGTGTTGTCGATCCGTACCCGGCTGGGGCACTTCGACCCGGACGGCGGGCCGTACAAGAAGATCACCGCCGATGTGATCAACAGCGCGGCGAACAAGCGGCTCAACCGCGACACCGCCGGGAAGGCGGCGGTGCTGCTGCGGAACTCCGGCGTGTTGCCGCTGGCCAAGCCCAAGTCGGCGGCCGTGGTCGGGCCGCTGTCGGACAAGCTCTACCGGGACTGGTACTCCGGGCAGCTGCCGTACCAGGTGACGCCGCTGGACGGGATCAAGGAGCGGGTGCCCGGCGTCACCACCGGTGAGGGGCTGGAGCGGATCGCGCTCAAGCACCTGGACTCCGGCAAGTACATCACCGCCACCGGTACCGGCGCCGACGACAACGCGACGCTCACCGACACCGCGCCCACCGCGGCCTCGCAGTGGAACCTGACCGACTGGACCGGCGGCGTCTCCACGCTGCGCAACGCGGGCAACGGCAGGCTGCTGGGCGGCGACTGGCGCTCGCTCGACACCGACGACGCCGAGCCCGACGGCTGGTACGTCTCCCAGCAGTTCGCCCTGGAGCGGCAGTCCGACGGCGCCTATCTGCTGAGGTACGCCGGTTACGAGACCGTCGAGAGCTGGTTCGCCCTGCCCGACGCGTACGTGGGCGTCACCGCCGAAGGCACGCTCGGCCTGGTGCCCAAGGCGCAGGCGGCCAAGTTCGGCAAGGAGGTCGTCTCCGACGGCGTCGCCGAGGCAGCCGCGCAGGCCGCCAAGGCCGAGGTCGCGGTCGTCGTGGTCGGCAGCCACCCGTTCGTGGCCGGGCGCGAGTTCCACGACCGCGAGAACCTGCGGCTCGGGGCGGGTCAGCAGCGGCTGATCGAGGCCGTGCGCAAGGCCAACCCCCGCACGGTGGTGGTCCTGGAGACCAGCTACCCGGTCATCGTGGACGCGCCGACGCTGCTGTGGACCACGCACGCGGGCGCGGAGACCGGCCACGCCATCGCCGACGTGCTGTTCGGCCAGGTCAACCCGGGCGGCCGGCTCACCCAGACCTGGCCGGCCAGTGACGATCTGCCGAGCCTGCTGGACTACGACCTGGTCAAGACCGGGATGACGTACCTGTACGGCAAGGACAAGCCGCTCTACGCCTTCGGCCACGGCCTGAGCTACACCACCTTCGGCTACCAGGGCCTGCGCGTGCAGGGTGACCGGGTGAGCGTGAAGGTCACCAACACCGGCAAGGTCAGGGGCGACGAGGTCGTCCAGCTCTACACCCACCAGCGCGAGTCCCGCTTCGAGCAGCCGGTCAAGCAGCTGCGCGGCTTCCAGCGGGTCACGCTGAACCCGGGCGAGTCGCGCACGGTGAGCTTCCCCCTTCGCAAGGCGGACCTGGCCGTCTGGGACCACACCCGGAGCAAGTGGGTCGTGGAGAGCGCCACCCACGACGTGCTCGTCGGCGCGGCCTCCGACCGGATCAGGCAGAGCACGACGCTGCGCGTGTCCGGCGAGCGGGTCCCCGTGCGCGACCTGGCCGGGACCACCCGGGCGATGGACTTCGACGACTACTCGGGCGTCGCCTTCGCCGACGAGAGCAAGGCGGGCGGCGAGGTCGTCGAGGGCTCGGCGGGCGACTGGCTGTCCTTCACCGGCGCCTCCTGGGGCTCCCGCCTGACGGCCGCCGTGTCGTCGGTGGGCGGCGGCTCGTTCGAGGTGCGGCGCGGCTCCCCGACCGGCGCGCTGCTCGCGACCGTGCAGGTGCCCGCCACCGGCGGGATCTACCAGTACGCCACCGTGAACGCGACGGCCAAGGCGGGCACCGGCAGCCTTTACCTGGTCTTCAAGGGCGACCTGCGGATCAAGGACTTCCGGCTGGCGCGTTGACTCTATCTGGATAGCTGTGTTATCTAGTTCTTAGGTAGTGCAGCTATCCAATGGAGTGTTCATGACTGTGGTCGTTCTGCTGGTCGCCACCCTGGCGTTCCGGCTGCTCGGAATGTTCGGCGTGCGCCGGTTCGGCACGTGGCGGGTGAGTGCGGCTCACGGGCTCGCGGTCATGCTGGTCATGACCGCGAGTGCCCACTTCGTGCCGGGCGATGTGACGTTCATGCCGAACTATGAGGACATGGTGGAGATGGTTCCGCCCTTTGTGCCGTTCGCCGGCTTCGTGGTGTACCTGACGGGCGTGCTGGAGTTGGCCGGAGCCGTCGGGCTGGTGCTGGAGCGCACCCGCAGGGCCGCGGGGCTCTGCCTGGCGCTGCTCTTCGTGCTCATGCTCCCGGCGAACGTGTACGCCGCCATGGCCGACCTCACGCTGGCCTCGCCCCTCTGGCAGCGCATCCCGGAGCAGGTCCTGTACATAGCGATCGCCGTCTGGGCTGCGGGTTTCCTGGGTGCCACCCGCTCCGATCGGGAGCTAGTCCACCAGCCTTAATTCGTTGTGCGTCCAAACTATTGACCACTGTCGCGGGCGTGTGTGAGCCTTCTGTGTGAAAGCTCATGCGCGAAGGCGCGGCGACGGTCAGGGTCGGTGCATTCTGCTCGTGCATGGCGGTGTTCTGACGCCTTTGGGGCGCCTTCCGGCGTGCCTGGAAAGGAAGAGCCGCGCATGCGAAGAAGATTATTCGTCATGCTCACGATCGCCGCCGTCCTGCTGGTGGCGGCGGTCGTGCGGATGTCGCCGGTATCGGCGGTGGCCTCGGATCCGTACGCGTACAAGAACGTGCGGATCGACGGCGGGGGATTCGTCCCCGGCATCATCTTCAACCAGACCGAGCGCAACCTCATCTACGCCCGCACCGACATCGGCGGCGCGTACCGGTGGAACCAGTCCACCAAGTCCTGGACCCCCCTGCTCGACTGGGTGGGCTGGGACAAGTGGGGCTACAACGGCGTGCTCAGCATGGCCACCGACCCCGTGCAGACCAATCGGGTGTACGCGGCCGTCGGCATGTACACGAACTCCTGGGACCCCAACAACGGGGCCATCCTGCGCTCGACGGACAAGGGCGACACCTGGCAGGTCACGGCGCTGCCGTTCAAGGTGGGCGGCAACATGCCGGGCCGCGGTATGGGCGAGGCACTGTCGGTCGACCCGAACGACAACCGCATCCTCTACTTCGGCGCACCCAACGGCAACGGCCTGTGGCGCAGCACCGACTACGGCGCTACCTGGTCGAAGGTGGCGAGCTTCCCCAACCCCGGCAACTACGCCCAGGACCCCAGCGACCCCAACGGCTACCTGAGCCACCGTCCCGGCGTGGTGTGGGTGACCTACGACAAGCGCACCGGCACCGCCGGCACCTCCACCAAGACCATCTACGTGGGCGTCGCCGACAAGGAGAACACGGTCTACCGCACCACCGACGGCGGCGCCACCTGGTCGCGGCTGGCCGGGCAGCCCACCGGCTACATCGCGCACAAGGGCGTGCTGGACACCGTCAACGGCTACCTCTACCTGGCCACCAGCGACACGGGCGGGCCGTACGACGGGGCCAAGGGCGACGTGTGGCGCTACGCCACCGCGACCGGCACCTGGACCCAGATCAGCCCCGTACCGTCCTCCAGCGCCGACGACTACTTCGGCTACAGCGGCCTGACCATCGACCGCCAGGACCCGTCCACGATCATGGTGGCCACGCAGATCTCGTGGTGGCCGGACGTCATCTTCTTCCGCTCCACCGACTCCGGCGCGACCTGGACCCGCGTGTGGGACTTCACCTCCTACCCCAACCGCAGCTTCCGCTACACGATGAACGTGAGCGAGAACCCGTGGCTGACCTTCGGCACCAACCCGCAGCCGCCCGAGGTCACCCCCAAGCTCGGCTGGATGACCGAGTCGCTGGAGATCGACCCGTTCGACTCCAACAGGATGATGTACGGCACCGGCGCCACGATCTACGGCACCGAGAACCTGACTCAATGGGACGCGGGCAGCCAGTTCACGATCAGGCCGATGGCCAAGGGCCTGGAGGAGACCGCCGTTCTCGACCTGATCAGCCCGCCCAGCGGCGCGCCCCTGGTCAGCGGCCTGGGTGACATCGCCGGCTTCCGGCACACCAATCTGGACGCCGTACCGTCGATGATGTTCACCCAGCCCAACTTCACCTCCACCACCAGCCTCGACTACGCCGAGAAGTCGCCGTCCATCATGGTCAGGGCGGGCAACTTCACCGACGCCGACCGCCCGAACGACAGCCACGTGGCCTTCTCCACCGACGGCGGCGCGAACTGGTTCCAGGGCAGCGAGCCCGGCGGCGTCAACGAGGGCGGCACGGTCGCCGCGGCGGCCGACGGCTCCCGCTTCGTCTGGGCCCCCAAGGGCGTCACCCCCGTCTACTCCGTCGGCTACGGCAACTCCTGGCAGACCGCCTCCGGCCTGCCCACCGACGCGATCGTCGAGTCGGACCGGGTCAACCCGCAGAAGTTCTACGGCCTCAGCGGCGGCCGCCTCTACCTCAGCACGAACGGCGGCGCCACCTTCACCGCCACCGCGGCGACCGGCCTGCCGGCCACCGGCAAGTTCAAGGCCGTGCCCGGCGTCGAGGGCGACCTGTGGGTCGCGGGCGAGGGCGGCATGTGGCGTTCCACCAACAGCGGCGCCTCCTTCACCAAGCTGTCCGGGATCACGAAGTCCGTGAACGTCGGCTTCGGCAAGGCGGCGCCGGGCGGCAACTACATGGCGGTCTACGCGGTCGCCACGATCGACGGCATCACCGGCCTCTACCGCTCCGACAACGGCGGCTCGGCCTGGGTGCGCATCAACGACGACAAGCACCAGTGGGGGAACATGGGCGAGGCGCTGACCGGCGACCCGCGCGTGTACGGCCGCGTCTACCTGGGCACCAACGGCCGCGGCATCATCTACGGCGACCGCACCGGCCCACCCGTCACGGTCACCCCCACCGTGACCCCGACCGTCACCCCCACCGTGACCCCGACCGTCACCCCCACGGTCACCCCCACCGTGACCCCCACCGTGACCCCCACTGCGGGCACCGGTTGCCAGGCCACCTACAAGCCGGGCAACTCCTGGCCCGGCGGCTTCCAGGCCGAGGTCTCGGTCAAGAACTCCGGCACCTCCTCGATCACCGGCTGGAAGGTGACCTGGACCTGGCCCGGTGACCAGAAGATCACCACAATCTGGAGCGCCACCCAGACACAGACCGGCACGAACGTGACCGCCGTCAACGTCGGCTACAACGGCAACCTGGCCGCCGGCGCCACGACGTCGTTCGGCTTCAACGGCAGCTACACCGGCACCAACACCCCACCCGCCACCCTCACCTGCACCCCGGCGTAAGAGGCTTGGGGGAGCGCGCTGCCCGCGGCTGGGAGCTCCGGGCAGCGCCTCTCCCGGGTGATTGCGGGTAGCTGCCCGTACATGCACACACTGGTCAAGAGCCTGATCGCGGGCGCGGCAGGAACCAGCGCCCTCAACATAGCCACATATCTCGACATGGCCATCCGGGCACGCGGCGCCAGCAGCACCCCGCAGCAGGCCGTGGAGAAACTGACCGGCCTGACGGACGTGAGCCTCGGGGAGGGCGAGCAGGCGGAGCACCGCAAGGAGGCGCTGGGCTCACTCCTCGGCTACGCCACGGGCGCGGGCGCGGCCCTCTGCTACGGCCTGCTGTCTTCGGGCCGGCACCCGTCGTGGCCCGTGGGAGTGTCGGCGCTGACGGCACTCGCCATGACCGGCTCCAACGCCCCACTGACCGCCCTCGGGGTCACGAACCCGCGCGAATGGCCGCCTTCGTCATGGGTCTCGGACGTCATTCCACACCTGGCGTACGGGATCACGGCGTATGTCGCCTACGAGCTGCTCCGGCCTTGACACGGGACCCTGGTGGGCGAAGCGTGACGCACACACACGCCTCACCCCGGGAGGCCGGCTGCCATGGCCGTACACGAGATTCGCGTCAACCCCACCCTCCCTCTCCACGACGAACCCGGCACCGGCCACAACCGCTGGCACCCGGACATCCCGCCCATCGTCCGCTGCGAGCCGGGCGACGAGGTGATCCTGCAGACCAGGGACGCCTTCGACGGCCAGATGGGCCCGAACGCCACCCTCAAGACCGTCGAAGCCCCCGACCTCGACGTCGTCCACCCGCTCACCGGCCCCGTCCATGTGGACGGCGCCCAGCCCGGCGACCTGCTGGAGATCGAGATCCTGGAGGTCGTGCCGGACGACTACGGCTACACCGTCCAGGTGCCCGGCTTCGGTTTCCTGCGCGACGTCTTCCCCGAGCCGTTCATCGTCCGCTGGCGGCTCGCGGACGGCTGGGCCGTCTCCGACGACCTCCCGGGCGTACGCATCCCCGCGGCCCCCTTCATGGGCACGATCGGCCTGTCACCCGGCCACGCCTCGCTGGCCAGGATCGCGGCCCGGGAACAGGCGGCCCTGGAACGCGGCGGCTTCGTCCTGCCACCATCCCCCGGCGGCGCGGTCCCCGCCACGGCCGGCACCACCGGCCTGCGCACGATCCCTCCCCGCGAACAGGCCGGCAACGTGGACATCAAGCAACTCGGCGCGGGCACCCACCTGTACGTGCCGGTGGACACCCCGGGCGCACTGTTCTCGGCCGGCGACGCCCACTTCGCGCAGGGCGACTGCGAGGCATGCGGCACGGCGATCGAGATGAACGCGACCCTGCGGGTCCGCTTCACCCTCCACCCCGGCGAGGCGGCGGCCAAGCGCATCAGAGGCCCCCGGTTCGCCCGCTCGGACTACTGGGTGGCCCCGCAGTACGCGGCCCCGCGCAGCTTCTACGCCACGACCGGAATGTCGGTGAGCAGGGACGGAGAGGTCGCGGCCGAGAACGCCACACTGGCCGCCCGCAACGCCCTGCTGGAGATGATCGACCACCTGGGGGAGCGGGGGTGGAGCGCGCAGCAGGCGTACACAATCTGCAGCGTCGCGGTGGACCTCAAGCTGAGCCAACTCGTGGACGTGCCCAGCTTCCTGGTCTCGGCCTTCCTCCCGGAGGACATCTTCACGGACTGAGACACGGCATGGGAGCACCGCCGGGATCCCAGGCACGCAGAAACTCCTCCTGGAGCGAGACGTCGACCAGCTCGATCCGCAGGCCGATGGCGGGCATGCGGTGGTAGGCCCACGGGCGACCGTACGGACGGGCGTCGAAGTCCAGCGCGTACCCCTGCTCGACGAGCCGCCGCGAGCACGCCCCGATCCCGTCCGCCCAGAACCCGAGATGATCGCAACGCGCCTCGGGCCCCGGCTCCCACGGACTGCCCTGGGGCGCCTCGATCAGCTCGGTGTAGAGCGGGCCGTGTCGCGAGAACACGATGCGGTAGTCCCAGTCACCGAGCCTGCCTTCGCGCACGGGGTTCCACTCGGTGCCCGCGGCTCGCGTGAGGTCCCGCATGGCCCACTCGATGTCGGGAACGACAAAGCCCACGTGGTACGGAGCAGCCGCCGGAATACCGATGTTCGCTGAGCTCATCGATCAAGGCTATGGGCATATGCACTTGACACGATGACAAGATAATAGTGTCATCAAAGCATGTTGTATCGTACTCCGAAGTTGGATGCCGCCGACCTGCGAACGCTCGAAGAGGTCGGGCAGATGCGGCATGATCTCCGCCTGCATGTACGTCCGCAGGCCCGGTGGACGAAGCAACTGCGGAGAAGCCTCACCGCGAGGGCGATCGTCGGTTCCAACACGATCGAGGGGTACGCGGCGTCCGTCGACGACGTTGAGGCGCTCATGGCCGGCGAAGAGCCCCTGCACTCCAGCGACAGTACGCGGCGGGAGTTGGAGGGTTACCAGCGGGCCATGACGTACATCCAGAGCCTGTCCGACGCCGGCGACGGGTTCAGCTACGACCTTGGCCTGTTGAACGGGCTGCACTTCATGATTCAGGAGCATCACCCGGACAAACGTCCCGGGCGGTTTCGTCAAGGCCCGGTCTATGTCACCAGCCCCGACGACCCTGCCGTCGCCGCCTACACCGGGCCGGATCCAGAGTCGGTGCCGCGCCTCATGGATGAACTGGCCGAGTGGCTCAATGAGGGTGACCTGGACTGCCCGGTGCACGTCCGCGCCTCGATGGCGCATCTGAACCTGGTGAAGATCCACCCATGGGCCGACGGCAACGGCCGGATGTCCCGGGCGCTGTCCACCCTGGTGTTCGCGCGTGAGGCGGCGATCCCCGCCGAGTTTTCCTCGATTGAGGAGTGGCTCGGCAGGGGGCAGAACACGTACGCGTACTACCAGGTCCTGGAAGAGGTCGGCGGTCCTGAGTGGAGCCCTGAACGCGACACCCATCCCTGGATCCGGTTCTGCCTGCGCGCTCACCACATCCAGGCGCAACAGGCGAAGCGTCGGGTCGATCTGCTGAGCCGCGCCTGGACCGAGTTGTCGAGCGCCATGGAAGACGCCGGGCTCGATGAGCGCACCGTCTTCGCGCTGCTGCCGGCTTTCTGGAACTCGCGCGTCCGCCGTACGGTCTACCAGCAGGACGCGGAGCTGAGTTCGCAGCAGGCCGTGCGAGACATTCGCGAACTGTGCCGTTTGGGGTGGCTTTCGCCTCAGGGGCGGGCAAGAGGGCGCTATTACGTGGCAGGTCCCGCCATGCGGCCCGTGCTTGACGCGGTTCAGCAGTCCTCGAAGCCTTATGCGGACCCTTATCGCTGAGTTCGGTCACCGATCCGTGCCGCCGCGTCCCCCACCTGATCCCAGTCGATGGCCTCGATGCGTTCGAGGTTCTGCTCGCCCCACTCGCCGAGCGGTCCCATGACGGTGTTGAGTGAGACGCCGAACTCGGTGAGCGAATACTCCACCTTCGGCGGGACCTGGTGGTAGACCTCGCGATGCAGCAGCCCGGTGCTCTCCATCTCGCGCAACTGCAGGATCAGCACTCGCTCGCTGATGCCGGGAACGGCGCGCCGCAACTCCCCGAAACGCAGCGGGCCGTCCTGCAACGCGAACAGGATCAGCCCCTTCCACTTGCCGCCCATGACGGCGATGGCGGCGTCGAGGCCGCAGGTGAACTTCCTTTCGCCCATGCGCTCACACTGACATTTATGTAAGTACCCGTCAAAATAGTAGGTACTTGAGAAGTTGTTCGTACTGGCTCCAGCATGGATCGGGCGGCGCCGCACCGATCCCACTACGTACGACGAACTTGGAGCAATCGCACATGACCGGCAAACACCCGGTGACCGTCATCGGACTGGGCTCGATGGGCACCGCTCTGGCGGGAGCCTTCGTCAGGGCAGGCCACCCGACCACCGTCTGGAACAGGACCCCCGCCAAGGCCGTACCTCTCGTCGCCCTGGGTGCCGAGCACGCTGACACCGTCGAGCGGGCGGTGATGGCCGGGCCGCTGATCATCACCTGCCTGACCACGTTCGATGACACCATGCGGGCTCTCGCACCCGCCGTCACGGCTCTGCGCGGACGGGCTCTCATCACTCTGAACAGCGGCTCGCCGGCGGGCGCCCGCGAGACGTCCGCCTGGGCGCTCGGCCACTGCGCCCGCTTCCTCGCCGGTGCGGTCAAGAACGTGCCCTCGGCCGTGGGCGCGCCGGACACCCTGCTCTACTACAGCGGTGACAGGGCCGTCTTCGACGAGCACGAGACCACTCTGAAAGTGCTGGGCGGCGACACCGTTCACCTCGGCGACGAGCCCGACCTGGCCGCCCTGTACGAGATGGCGGTGGGCGCCACCCTGCTGCCCGCCCTCGTCGGTTTCTTCCAGGGTGCGGCCGCGATCCAGGCGCGCGGGCTGGAGGTGAGCAGCATGGTGCGGTTCAGCGGCAAGTGGCTGGACATGATCAAGTCGCTGCTGCCGATCTACGCCAAGGAGATCGACACCGGCGACTACTCCGACGCCGCCTCCTCCGTGAACCTCTTCCTGGCTGGCGCGGCCCACGATGAGGAGCTGAGCCGGGAGACGAACGTGGACTCGTCCTGGCTCGAACCGCTTCACGACCTGGTACGGCGGGCGGTCGAGGCCGGCCACGGCGACCACAGCATCGCGGCCCTCACCGAGGTACTCAGAACCGCCCCGGCGGTCCGACAGCCCTGAGCGATGCGGGGGTCGGTGGCGAAAAACCTGGCGACGCCGATCGTCGTTCTCGCCATAATGGCCGACGTGGAGGAGGTCGGGGAGATCACTGAAGTCGCTGATGTCGCTGAGGTCGCTGAGGTGCAAGTCGTCGTCGCGCACAATGAGCGCGCGACCCTGCGCGTCGGCGACGTGTTCCTGAAGGTCGACGCCGATCAGACGCGTACCGAGGTAGAGGTCGCGGCGATGGCCATGGCGCCGATTCCGACTCCTGAGGTGCTGTGGCACAAGCCGCCCGCGCTCGCGCTCGCCGCCGTTCCGGGCACGGCACTCGGCCGCCTCGGCGAGCCGTCGAAAGCGTCGCCGGCGGCGTGGGCCGCGGCGGGCGCCGCCGTACGGAAGCTGCACGACGCGCCACTGCCGCCATGGCCCGGCCGGAACCTCGACGGGATCGCCTCGGAACTCGACAACGAATGCGAGTGGCTGGTCACGAACGGCGTTCTTCCCGCAGATCTGGTCACGCGCAACCGCCAGGTCGCCGAGGCCGCGCTCCGGCCGTGGACGCCGGTGTTCGCGCACGGCGACCTGCAGATCACCCACGTGTTCGTCGAGGGTGACGAGGTCACCGGCGTGATCGACTGGTCGGAGGCGGGCCAGGGCGATGCCCTGTTCGACCTGGCCATCTTGACGCTCGGACACGAGGAGCGCCTTGACGACGTCGTCGCCGGCTACGGCGCCGACGTCGATCTCGACGTGATCCGCGGGTGGTGGTCGTTGCGCAGCCTGTCGGCGACCCGCTGGCTGATCGAGCACGGCTTCGACCCGTTCCTGCCGGGCTGCGAGGTCGATGTGCTGAGAGCCCGGATGTGAGGCCGTACGAGTCTGACGGCACACCGCCGCACAGGTCAGCTGGCGCTCTTCAGCTCGCCAGCAGTTCATCGATCGTTTTTACGCCGCGCTCCAGCACCGCGGCGTAGATGTCCGTACCACCGATCGTGTCCGGATAGTTCGGGCACTCGTGCTTCAACCGCAGGATCGTCAGGCGCTGCTCCTCGCTCGCCGCACGCAACCGCAGCGCCTCGGGGACGTGCGGCCGCTCGACGACATGCAGCCAGAACGTCAGGTCGACCTTCCAGCTACCGTTGACGTGCAGCACGGCGTAGAAGCGTTCGTCGGTGAGTCGCGAGGTCGGTCGGCGGTCGCCGCGCTCGTCGCGGAAGTCCGCGGTGAGCAACTCGACGCGTTCGGAGAGGGTCGCCAAGCCGGTGATTACGTGGGCGGCGGTGGCGTCCGGGGCGTCGAACATGACGTCGAGGTCGCGGAGAATCATCAGGCCTGACAGCGCGCTGCCGATCACCTGGGCGCGCCAGGGAAACGCGGTCCGAAGGTCGAGTCGGCCGAGGAGTCGGTCAGCTTCGGCCTGCAGGGCCCGGGCGTGTTCGGCCAGCGACATTGCCTGAATGTAGGAGACAGTCAACGAGCGGTACCAGTGGTTTTCCGGGCGATCATATGGCTTGTCCCAGGCACACGAGGCGTGGAAATGGCAGACTGTGACTATGCGGACACCACGAGCGAGGTATTTCAACACCACTGGGCCGTGCGATCCGCGACGCCACTACATGTTGCCCTCCACGCAGCGGCTCCCCGATGCACAGGCGCTCATAGATATGGAGCGCTACTTCGTGCTGCACGCGCCTCGGCAGACCGGCAAGACGACTGCGCTGGACACCCTGGCGTCCGAGTTGACCGCCGAAGGCGACGTCGCCGCTCTGTCGTTCTCCTGTGAGAGCGCCAAGGTGGCCGGCGACGACTACGGCGCCGCGGAGTCGCTCCTGCTGGAGTCCCTCCGCGACGCCGCGAAGTGGTCGGGGTGGCCGGAGGAACTGCTGCCGCCGGATCCCTGGCCGCAGTCCACTCCCGGCAGCAGACTCCGTGCGGCGCTGCGCGAGTGGTGCCACCGCTGCCCTCGCCGCGTGGTGCTGTTCATGGACGAGATCGACGCCCTGCAGGGCAACAGCCTGGTCAGCATCCTCAGTCAGCTCCGCGACGGTCACAACGCGCGGCATAAGGGGCGTCCGTTCCCCGCGTCCGTGGTCCTGTGCGGGTTGCGCGACCTGCGTGACTACAAGGTCGCTTCAGGCGGGAGCTCCGACCGGTCAAATCCTGCCAGCCCGTTCAACATCGTCGCCAAGTCGCTGCGCCTGGGCGACTTCACCGCCGACCAGATCGCCGACCTGTACGACCAGCACACCCAGGCGACCGGCCAGGAGTTCAGCAAGGACGCGGTGGACCGGGTCTTCGAGCTGACCCAGGGACAACCATGGCTGGTCAACTCCCTCGCCAACGAGATCGTCTGCGAAATGGGGCTGAGCGGCACCATCAACACCACTCAGGTGGATGAGGCCAAGGAGCGGCTGATCCGGGCGCGTGCCACTCATTTGGACGCCCTAGTGGCCCGGCTGCACGAGCCCCGGGTCAAGCGGGTGATCGAACCGATCGTGGCCGGTGCGTCTCCGGGCTTGGACGCCGCCTTCGATGACGCCGTCTTCTACGTCCGCGACCTGGGCCTCATACGTGGAACCAGGGATCTGGAGATCGCCAACCCGATCTATCGGGAAGTCCTGCTGCGGGTGCTGGGCGACCGCACGGAGCGGTTCGTACGCGCCGACCCGCACAGCTTCGTGCTGCCGGACGGCCGTTTCGACCTGCCGGGGATGCTGGAGGAGTTCGTCGTGTTCTGGCGCGAGCACGGCGAGGTGCTCATCCAGCAGGAGGGCTACCACGAGGCCGCCTGCCAGATCATCCTCATGGCCTTCCTGCACCGCCTGGTCAACGGCGGAGGCCAGCTCGACCGCGAGTACGCCGCCGGCACCAAACGCCTGGACGTCCTGGTCCGCTGGCCATACACCGGCCCCGAAGGCGAACGACTGATGCAACGCGAGGCCATGGAGCTGAAGGTCTGGCGGGCGGGCGAGAACGACCCGACGCCCGACGGCCTTGTCCAGCTCGACCGGTACCTCGACCGCCTCACCCTCAGCACCGGCGCACTGGTGGTCTTCGACCGGCGCCCCGAGGCACCACCCTGGGGAGAACGGGGCGCCTTCGAGCAGACGACCACACCGTCCGGTCGCCAGGTCACTGTCCTGCGAGTGTGATGCGCGTATTGCCAGCCAGCCCACCCGGTAACCGGGCAACGGGTGGGGGAGGCTGGTCAGCCTTTGATGGCGCCGACTATTACGCCCTTGGTGAAGTGGCGCTGGACCAGGGGGTAGAGGATCAGGGCGGGGATTACGGCGATTACCACGATTGCCATTTTGATGGCGAGGGTGGGGGGTGCGTCGCCGGTTACGCCGGCTGTGGCTGCTGGTAGGGGGTTGGAGTCTACGACGTACTGGCGGAGGATCAGGGCCAAGGGCCATTTGCGGGTGTCGTCGATGTAGAGCATGGCGTTGAACCAGGCGTTCCAGTAGCCGACGGCGTAGAACATCGCCACTACGGCCGTTACCGCCTTTGACATGGGCAGCACTATGCGGAACAGGATGCGGAATTCGCCGGCGCCGTCGATGCGGGCGCTGTCCAGGATTTCGGCGGGGATGCTCATGAAGAACGAGCGCAGCACCACCACGTTGAACGCCGATACGGCCGTCGGCAGGATCAGCGACCAGTACGAGTCCTTCAGGCCCAGCCCGCTGACCATGAGGTAGACGGGGATGATGCCGGGGAAGAAGACGAACATCAGGAGCACGCTGAACAGCAGTGGCCGGTGCAGGAACGAGCCGGGGCGTGAGAGTGAGTACGCGCCCAGGATGCTCACTCCGGCGCTGAGCAGGGTGCCCACGATGGTTACGCCGGTGCTGACCAGGACGGCTCGGCTGACGACCGTGTCGGAGAAAATCTGGCGGTACGCCTCGAACGTGATCCCGTCGGGCACCAGCACGAGCCCGCCCGCCGCGTTCACCGTGGCCGAAGAGCTCAGGCTGGTCAGCAGGATCGTGTAGAGGGGGCCGAGCACGGCCACCAGGATCAGCGTGACCAGCGCGCCCTTACCGAACTGGCCGGCCGGGTGGGGGCGTTCCTCCCAGGGGGCGAGCCGGGCCGGACCGCGGCGGCCTCTCGATGTCAGGGTGGTCATGGGTTCGGTACGCCCCCTTTGCGACGTGGGCGGGGGAGCCTGGATGTCAGGGTTGTCATGATCTCGAATACACCCCTCGCTCGCCGAACGCGTGCGCCACCCGGTTGGCCGCGACAATGAGCAGCAACCCCACCAGGCCCTTGAACAACCCGGCCGCCGCCCCGTACCCGAGGTCCCCGGTGCGGATCCCCGACCAGTACACGAACGTGTCGAACACCTCCGAAGCCTCGCTGCCGACGGCGCTGCGTTGCAGCATGAACTGCTCGAAACCGACGTTCAACGCGTCGCCCAGGCGCAGGATCAGCAGGAGCACGATCACGGGGCGCAGGCCGGGCAGGGTGATGTGCCACATGCGGCGCCAGCGGCGGGCGCCGTCCACGGCGGCGGCCTCGTACAGGTTCGGGTCGATGGTGCTGAGTGCGGCCAGGAAGATGATCGCGCCCCAGCCGGCGTCCTTCCAGATGGTCTGTGAGGTGATCAGCAGGATGAACGTGTCGGAGTTCGTCATCCAGTCGACGCCCTCGTAGCCGTTCTGCCGCAGAATCTGCGCCAGCAGGCCCGCGCCGCCGAACATCTGCTGGAAGATGGCGACGACCAGCACCCAGGAGAAGAAGAACGGCATGTAGACCACGCCCTGCACGAACGCCCTCAGCCTGGCCGAGGCGATGCTGTTGAGCAGCAGCGCCAGCATGATCGGCACGGGGAAGTAGAAGACGAGCTGGAAGGCGGTGATCGACAGGGTGTTGGTGATGGCCCGGATGAACTGCGGGTCCTCGAAGAGCAGCGCGAAGTTGGTGAAGCCGATGATCGGGCTGCCGAGGATGCCGTCGGTGTAGGGGTTGTAGTCCTGGAAGGCGATCACGTTGCCGAGCGCCGGGATCCACCAGAAGCCCGCGACGACCAGCAACATCGGCAGGTTCATCACCAGCAGCGGCCAGTCCCTGCGGAGTTTGTCCCGCCAGGTCGGTTCTTGCACGGTCGTCTTGCTTGACAGGGGCGCGGCGGGCCGTCGTTTTGTGGTTACGGTGCCCACGCCGGGCCCTTCGGCCGCGTCCCCGGCAAGTCCTTCGGCAGGCTGCTCATCGCTTCCACGGACACCGCCTCACAGCCTGCCGTTCTCACGTGCGACCTTCATGTAGAACTCGCGCGCCTCGTTCCCGCCCCCGTCCTGCCACTCCTTGACGATCTTGGCCCACTCGGAGACAGGCCGCTTGCCGCGGAAGATCTCCTGCATCTTGTCCTCGGTGGGCTTGGCCAGCCCGGCCATCTTGGCGGGCCGCTCCACGCGGATGCCGACGAACGGGTCGACCTCAAGGATCTTGGACGCCTTGGTCTGCCAGTCGTACTGGGCCTGGACAAGCCCCTCGTACTGGCTCATCGAGTTGGCGTTGGGCCGGCCCGACAGGAACAGATAGGTGGGCGCGACCTCCTTGCGCCCCAGCGCGGTCTGCTTGACCTTGCCGTCCTCGACCGTGTAGTGCTTGCCCTCGACGCCGTTGTAGCACAGCTCGTACTCCTGGGTGCCGAACGGCCCCGACGCCCAGTTGGACAGCGCGAGCAGTTCGCGGGTACGGGCGTCGCCGAGCCCCTTCTTGATGAAGACGAACATGCTGGCCGGCTCGTTGCGCCACATGATGGGCGTGCCGCCCGCCTTGGCCGGGTACGGATCGACGATCTGCATGTCGAACTTCGGGTTGTCGGGCTGGAAACGGCCCAGGTTCTCGTGCCAGGCGCCGAGACCGTCGCGATAGATGATCATCTCGCCGCTGCCGAAGATGCCCTTGTTGTCGGCGTCCTGGTTGGCCACGACGTCCGGATGCACGTACTTGGCCTCGAAGAGCTTGGTCATGGCCTCGATCGCGGCCATCCACTCCTCGGTCTCGTACTTGTAGACGAGGGTGCCGTCGCTCTTCTTACGCCATTCGCGCGGCGCGCCGAACGCCCGCTGGAGCTCCTGCTCCATACCCCCGCCGAACGCCCAGCGCTTGTTCTTGGCGTCGGTGATCGCCTTGCCGAGCGTGAGCAGGTCGTCGGCGCTCTTGGGGTGCTGCAGGCCGAGCGTCTCCAGGATGTCCTGGCGGACGAACGTCGCGAACGGGTACGGGTCGTTCTGCCAGGGGATGCCCTGCAGGATGTTGCCGAAGACGCCGTACTGCCAGGCGGCGGTGTCGTAGTTGGCCAGCAGCGGGAACTCCTTGGCCTTGTCCCCCGCCAGGTAGGGCGACAGGTCGGCGAAGAGCTTGTTGGCCGCCTCGGTGAAGCGGCCGATCTTGATCAGCTCCCACTCGGGGACCATCACGATCTCGGGCACGTCGCCGCTGGCCAGGACGGTGCTGAGCTTCTGGCCGTAGGTGTTGCCGTCGCTGATGTTGAAGCGTACGACGCCGCCGAGGCGCTCGTTGACCGTCTCGTAGTAGGAGTTGTCACCCAGGCCGGGCGGCACCGTGCCCCACAGCGGCGTCATCGCGGTCACCTCCTTGCCGCTGGTGAGCGGCTTGGTGGTGACGGCCTGCACCATCTGGGCGGGGCGGGTCAGGAATCCGGGCTGGACGAACTCGCTGCCGGGCAGGTCGGGCTTGAGCCCGGGGATCTCGAACGGGATTCTCGTGGGCACCAGGCCCTTGAGCTTGTCGGCCGCCACGGCCGTGCCCTTGGACACCTGTTTCTTCTCGGCGCAGCCCGCTACCAGGACGCTCGCGCCGACCAGGCCGAGGAACCCGCGGCGAGTCGTGGACGATGGCATGGCTCGCTCCCTTTCTCCGAGTGGGACGGCCGCGGCGAAGGGCGCGACCCCCGCTGGACCGCTGGACGCGGCCTCTCTACAATTAGTTGGTATTCCGACCAAACAAATTAGTAGACTGTAGCAGTACCCACAAGTGAGCGCGGTGGTCACAGGTTGGTGAAGGGAGCCCGGGATGCGGCATGCTGGGGTCATCTCATGGCGGGAACGGGGCTGATATTGATCACTTCTACGACCGGCCCTCAGCCGGCCGACTTCGCCGACGTACGGGCCACCAACCTCGCGGTGGTCCTGCGGTTCGTACGCGAACACGCTCCGTGCTCGCGGGCCGACATCGCCGCCTCCACCGGGCTGAACAAGGCGACGGTGTCCAGCCTGGTCGCCGACCTCATCGACCGCCGGCTGGTGCGCGAGACCGGGCTGACGGAGAACCGGGTCGGCAGGCCGGCCACGATGCTCGTCCTCGACGGCTCCCCGTACGCGGCCATCGGGGTGGAGATCAGCGTGGACACCGTGTCGGCCGTGGCCACGGACCTGGCGGGGCAGCGGCTGCTGACCTGGCGGCGCTCGTTCTCCGGCGGTGAGTCTGTCAACCAGGGGGTGGCCGGCGTCGGCGCGATCGTGCGGCGGGTGGTCAGCCGGATGGCCAAGGAGGAGCGCCAGGTGCTGGGGCTCGCCGTGGCCGTGCCGGGGCTGATCGACGTGCAGGGCACCGTACGCATCGCGCCCAACCTGGGCTGGCACGACGCCGACATCGGCGGCGACTTGGCCAAGGCGCTGCGCGACCCCGGCTTCCCCATCCAGGTCGACAACGACGCCAACCTCGCGGCCCTGGCCGAGCAGCGCTTCGGCGCGTACGCGGGCGCCTCCGATTTGGTCTATCTCAGCGGCGAGATCGGCGTGGGCGCCGGCGTCATCCTCGACGGGCGGCTGCGCAGAGGCGGGCGCGGCCACAGCGGCGAGATCGGCCATGTCCAGCTCGACCCCGACGGGCCCGCCTGCCGTTGTGGCCGGCGCGGCTGCGTGGAGGCCATGGCGGGGATCGGCGCGGTGTTGCGCAAGGACCTGTCGCCGGCCGAGATCCAGATCGAGATCGAGGAGGTCGTGCGCCTGGCCCGCGCGGACGACGCGGAGGTGCTGGCCACGCTCGAATCGGTGGGCAGGAGCCTCGGCAAGGGTGTGTCGATCCTGGCGAACCTGCTCAACCCCGAGGTGGTGATCCTCGGCGGTTATTACGTCCCGCTGGCACCGTGGTTGTTGCCCGCCGTACGCGAGGAGATGGCCTCCAGGGTCGTCGCCTCGGACGCCGGCGGTTGCGAGGTCGTGGCCTCGACGCTGGGTCACGACGCGGCCGCGCTGGGGGGTGCGGCGCGGGTGCTCGACTCGGTGGACTCGGGAAGATTGCCGGGAGGATTGTCGCGAATCCCTTGACCTTGGTCACGCGGAAGTGCACCCTTCAGTCAACCCACCGAAATGTCCGCGTAACTTCCCCAGGCCGGTCGTCGAAGCGCTTCGACACTCTCAGAGGGATGACCATGGAACAACCCCCCTTCCGCGACCCAGCGGCCCCGCTTCGAGACCGGATCGACGATCTGCTGGCCAGGCTCACCCTTGATGAGAAGGTGGGCCTGCTGCACCAGTACCAGGCGCCGGTCGAGCGGCTGGGGCTCGGCGCCTTCCGTACGGGCACCGAGGCGCTGCACGGCCTGGCCTGGCTCGGTCCCGCCACCGTCTTTCCCCAGGCCATCGGGCTCGCCTCGGCCTGGGACCGCGACCTGCTGCGCCGGGTGGGCGCGGCGGTCAGCGACGAGGTGCTGGCCATGCACCACAAGGATCCGGCGGGCGCGGGGCTCAACGTGTGGGCGCCCGTGGTCAACCCGCTGCGCGACCCCAGGTGGGGGCGGAACGAGGAGGGCTACTCCGAAGATCCGTGGCTCACCTCGGTCATGGCCACCGCCTATGCGCAGGGACTCAGTGGGAGCGCTCCCGCAGGTGGGAGCGCTCCCATCATGCTGAAGACCGCGCCTACGCTCAAGCACTTCCTGGCCTACAACAACGAGACCGATCGGTGCACGACCTCCAGCAACCTGCCGCCCAGGGTGCTGCACGAGTACGAGCTGCCGGCCTTTCGCGGGCCCATCGAACAGGGCGCGGCGGTGGCCGTGATGCCGTCGTACAACCTGGTCAACGGCCGTCCGGCGCACCTCAGCCCGCTGATCGGCCAGGTGTTGCGGGCTTGGGCACCGGACGAACTGCTGGTGGTCAGCGACGCGTACGCGCCGGGCAACCTCACGAGTCTGCAGGGATACCACGACACGCTGCCCGAGGCGTACGCGCACGCGGTCAGGGCCGGGCTCGACAGCTTCACCCAGGACGACGACCGCGCCGAGACCACCCTCGGCCACCTGCGCGAAGCCCTCGCCCGTGGCCTGCTGGCCGAGGAGGACGTGGACCAGGCCGTACGGCACACGTTGTCGATCCGGTTCCGGCTGGGCGAGTTCGACCCGGCGACGCCGTACGACGACATCAACGACGGCGTGGTCAACTGCCCGGAGCACCAGGCGCTGGCCAGGGAGGCGGCGCGGCGCTCGTTCGTGTTGCTGGAGAACGACGGCCTGCTGCCGCTCACGGACGTCACCAAGATCGCGGTGATCGGCCAGCTCGGCGACGCGCTGATGGAGGACTGGTACAGCGGCACCCTGCCCTACGCCGTCACCGCCCGCGCGGGGCTGGCCGAGCGGTGCGAGACGGTGTTCTGCGAGGCCGTGGACCGGGTGACGCTGACCGCCGACGCGGGCCCCGTCGTCGCCGACGCGGCGGGCGGGCCGCTCAAAGCGGGCACCGCCGTCGCGGATCCGGGGCTGTTCGACCTGTTCGACTGGGGCGGCGGCGCGTACGCGCTGCGTGCCGTGGCCACCGGCCGCTTCGTGTCGGTGGACGGCGTTACCCTGGTGAACGACCAGCCGGGACCCAACGGGTGGGAGGTGCGCCAGACGTTCCGGATGGAGGAGCGACCGCGCGGCACGCTCGCCCTGCGCCACATCGCGACCGGCTGTTACGTCGGCGCGGGCGAGGACGGCGTGTTGCGCCTGGTGGACGACGCCGACCAGGCCGCCTGGCTGGCCATGGAGGTGGTCACCGGCGGCGCTGACGAGGCCGCCCGCCTGGCCGGGGAGGCCGACGTGGCGGTCGTGGTGGTCGGCGACCATCCGCTGGTCAACGGCCGCGAGACCGAGGACCGCATGACCCTGGGGCTGGCTCCCGCCCAGGACGCGGTGGTGCGCGCCGTGCGCAAGGCGAACCCGCGTACGGTCATGGTCATCTCCAGCGGCTACCCGCTCACCTGGACCGAGGGCGAGCTGCCCGCGGTGGTGTGGTCGGCGCACGGCGGCCAGGAGTACGGCCACGCCCTGGCCGAGGTGCTGTTCGGCGACGCCGACCCCGAGGGCCGCCTCACCCAGACCTGGTACCGCTCCGAGCAGGAGCTGCCCGACCTGCTCGACTACGACATCATCGCCTCCGACGCCACCTACCAGTACTTCCGCGGCGTCCCCCTGCACCCCTTCGGCCACGGCCTCAGCTACACCACCTTCGACTACGCCGACCTGCGCGTACGGCTGGCGGACGGCGTCCTGCACGCCGAGGCCACGATCACCAACACTGGCCCCCGCCCCGGCGTCGAGGTCGTGCAGTTCTACACCCATCAGCAGCGCTCCCGCGTCAAGCAGCCGCTGCGCCGCCTGCGCGGATTCGAGAAGGTGCGGCTGGAGCCGGGCGAGAGCCGGGTGGTCGAGCTCCGCCTGCCCGTCTCCGAGCTGGCCTTCTGGGACGTCACCAGGAGCAGGTTCGCCGTGGAGAGCGCGCCGCACCGGCTCATGGTCGGCCGCAGCGCCACCGACCTGCGCCTGAGCGCCCGCTTCGAGGTCGAGGGCGAGGTCATTCCGGCCCAGTCGGGGCTGCTGCGCGCGGCCGACCACGACGAGTACGACGCGATCACGTTCGTGGACGAGACCAGGGTGGACGGCGACGCCGTGCGCTCCGACGCCGAGGGCGCCTGGATCCTGTTCCGCCAGGTGGATCTGACCGGCGGCGCGACCTGCGTGGCCGAGGCGGGCAGCACGGAGGGCGGCATGGTGACCATCCGCCGCGGCGACCCGCTCTACGGGCCGGCGCTGGCCACGTTCCCCGTGCCCAGGACCGACCGGTACGACTATCACTCCGTCACGGCGGCCCTCACCGACGCCGAAGGGGTGCACGATCTGTATGTGGTGTTCGAGAACGAGGGCGTGACACTGGTCCGCATCGACTTCGGCGCCGGGGCTTGCCGGATCGACGACGGAGCGAAGACTCGCCGGATCGACGACGGTGCGAAGACCCGCCGGATCGATTTCGGAGCTGGGGCTTGAGCGGGCGGACGGTCACGATCGCGCAGGTCGCCAAGCACGCGGGCGTGGCCGTGAGCACGGTCTCGTACGTGCTCAGCGGCAAGCGCACGATCTCGGCCGACACCAGGCGGCGGGTGCTCGACAGCATCAGCGCGCTCGGCTACCACCCGCACGCCGGCGCCCGCGCCCTGGCCAGCAAGCGCTCCAACGTGATCGCGCTGGTGCTGCCGCTGCGCGCGGGCATGCACGTGCCGGTGCTGATGCGCTTCGCCAGCTCCGTCGTCACGGCCGCCCGCCGATTCGACCACGACGTGCTGCTGCTGACCGCCGACGAGGGCACCGAGGGCATCCTGCGGGTGGCCGCGAGCGCGCTGGTGGACGCCCTGGTGCTGATGGACGTGGAGCTGGACGACCGGCGGGTGCCGCTGCTGCGGGAGCTGGCCGAGCCGAGCGTGCTGATCGGCTTCCCCGCTGAGCCGGCCGGGCTGACCTGCGTGGACCTCGACTTCGCCGCGGCGGGCGCGCGCTGCGTGGAGCACTTGGCCGAGCGCGGGCACGAGGAGATCGCGCTGCTCGGGGCGCCGTCGGTGGTGTACGACCGGGGCACCGGCTTCGCCACCCGTACCAGGGAGGGCTTCGTGGCCGCGCTCGACGACCACGGGCTCAAGGGGGTCGCGCTGCCGTGCGAGGAGACGTTCGACGAGGCGTACGAGACCCTGCGTGACCTGCTACTCGACCGCCCCGGCCTGTCGGGTCTGGTCGTGCACAACGAGGCCGCGGTGGGTCACGTGCTGGCCGCGCTGCGCCAGCTCGACCGCCGGGTGCCGCACGACATGGCCGTGGTGGCGATCTGCCCCGACGACGTTGCCGAGCGGGCCAGCCCGCCGCTCACCTCCGTGCTGATCCCGGCCGAGGAGGTCGGCAGGGAGGCGGTGCGGCTGGTCATGGACAAACTGGAGGGCCGTACGGTGCCCGATTCGACGCTTCTGACGCCCCTTCTGGCGGTACGCGCCAGCACCTGACCCGTACACCATCCGGACCCCAAAGTTTGCGGAAGGTAATCAGCCGCAAGCAGCCTGTGTGTCAAATCTGCCGGGTTTTTAGCTGTATGGGGTTCCTTGTCCGCTTTATCAGGGCAGGCTCGCGAGATAGCGAGGGAGGTATTCAGTATGAGCACGTCTGTGCAACCGGCGGGACCGGCGGCAACCGCCCAGGGGGGCGGCGGAGGCCCTTCTGGCCTGGCCGACGTCATCGACACGATCCTCGACAAGGGTCTCGTGATCGACGCCTACGTCCGGGTGTCGCTGGTCGGGATCGAGATTCTGACCATCGACGTACGCGTCGTCATCGCCAGCGTCGACACCTACCTGCGCTTCGCCGAGGCCGCGAACCGGCTGGACATGTCCAAGAGCGAGAAGGGCCTGCCCGAGGTCATCGAGAACGCCAAGGGCGTACCGAGCCAGGACAAGACCAGGGAGGTCGTCCAGGGCGTCGTGGAGGCGGCCGGCGACACGCTCGCGGAGCTCACCGGGAAGAAGTCCGACCCCGTCGCCGAGGCGGCCGAGGCGGACGAGCCCGAGTACTCCGTCGAGCGGGAGGAGCGGCCCCAGCGGGCCCCCGCCGGTAAGAGGCCCCGGCCGAAGCGAGAGGGAGAGTAACCGCCATGGGACGTTCAACGAAGGCCGCCGGAGCCTCCGTGCCCGAGCAGGCCAGCCGCCAGCGCCAGAACCTGGGCTGCTACGTCTACGGGATCGTGCCCGCCGGTACCAAACTGGCGAAGGGCCAGGGCGGACTGGGCGACCCGGCGGGCAAGGTCAGGCTCATCAAGCACGGTGAGATCGCGGCCCTCGTCAGCGACGTGAACGTGGACCAGCCCCTGGGCAGGCCCGGGGACCTCATGGCGCACCAGGAACTGCTCGACGCCGTCGCCGCCAAGGGCCCGGTGCTGCCGTTCCGGTTCGGCGGGGTGTTGTCCGACTCGGACGCCGTCACGGAAGAGCTGCTCACCCCGCACCACGACGACTTCCGCGCCGCGCTGAACGAGCTCGAAGGTCTGGCGGAGTACGTGGTCAAGGGACGTTACGCCGAGGGGGCCGTACTCGCCGAGATCCTGGCGGAGAGCCCGGAGGCGGCGGCCCTGCGCGACGCCCTCCAAGGGCGGTCGGAGGACGCGACGCGCAACGAGCGGATCAGGCTGGGCGAGATCATCACGGCCTCCGTCGAGGCCAAGCGCGACATGGACACCCGCCTGTTCCTCGACGGCATGACCGGGCACTTCGTCCAGGCGTCCCTGCGGGAGCCGAGCCACGAATGGGACGCCGTGCACGTCGCCCTGCTCGCCAAGACCGACGATCAGCAGGGACTGGAACAGGCGCTGCGCAAGTTCGGCGAGCGTTGGGAGGGCCGCGTGAACCTGCGGCTGCTCGGACCGATGGCGCCGTACGACTTCGTCATCGCCCAGTCGTAGGAGGTGTTACCCATGGGCCTGGTGAGCACGATCTTCACTTGGCCGATGTTGCCGGTGAAAGGGCTGATCCGGCTCGCCGAGATGATCCAGGAGCAGGCCGAGCGGGAACTGCACAATCCCGCGGCCGTACGCCGGCGCCTTGAGGCGATCGAGGAGGCCAGGCAGGCCGGGGAGATCTCGGAAGAGGAAGAGCGCGCGGCCGTCGAACAGATCATGAAACAGGTGACCGGATGACCACACCCAGGCGCTCCGCCACGGCCGAGCGCGGCACGGTCAGACGCCACGGGGACAGGCCCGCCAGGAAGGCGGGCCCTGCCCGGAGCGAACGGCTGACCGCGGTGACGGCAGGCGGGGTCGGCCTGCGGCACATCGCCGAACTCACCACGAAGGAGGCCGAGGGCATCACCTCGGTCGAACCGCAGGACGACGGCTGGCTGATCAACGTCGAGGTCGTCGAGGACCGCCGGATCCCCTCATCGGGCGACATCCTGGCCATCTACCAGGTAAAGATCGACAAAGAGGGCGGCTTGCAGTCGTATCGGCGGATACGGCGATACAGGCGGTCCAACGGCGACAACGGTGAGGCTTTCTGACATGGACAGAGTCGTATCGTCCGGCGGCTCCCCGTATGGCGGGGGCATGAGCAATCGCGAGCCCGCCAACCTCGGAGACATCCTGGAGCGCGTGCTCGACAGGGGCGTGGTGATCGCCGGAGACATCCGGGTGAACCTGCTGGACATCGAGCTGCTGACGATCAAGCTGCGGCTGCTGATCGCCTCCGTGGACACGGCCAGGGAACTGGGCATCGACTGGTGGGAACGCGACCCGTTCCTGTCGGGGCGGGACCGCGAGCTGGTGGAGGAGAACCGCCGCCTGCGCCGCCGCCTGTCCGCCGTCGAGGGGCGTGCCGTGGAAGGGCATCCCGTCGAGGGGCGTGGCGTCGAGGGGCGGGAGGAGGTCGGTGGCTGATCTGACCTACCTGTACGCGGTGGCCCGCGATCCGCTTCCGTCCTGCCCGCCCGGGATCCTGGGCGGTGGTGTTCGTACGGTGGCTCATGCCGGGCTCGTCGCGTACGTGAGCACGGTGCCGCCTGAGCGGTTCGGCGAGGAGCCGTTGCGGCGGTCGCTTGAGGACATGGACTGGCTGGCTGAGACGGCTCGCGCGCATCACCGCGTCGTTGACTTCGTGGCTGCGGCGACCACTACCGCTCCGGTGCGGCTTGTCACGGTTTACGAGGACGATGGCCAGGTGGTGGAGCTGCTGTCGCGTCGCGGCAACGCCTTCCAGGAGATGCTCGCCAACATCACGGGGCGCCACGAGTGGGGCGTCAAGGCCTACGCGACCACCCCCGCCGCACCAACCTCAGACGAGAGCGCCGCGTCCGGCCCGGGTTCGGGCGAGGGCGCCGCGTCTGAGCCAGGGTTGGGGTCGGGTGAGGATGCCGTATCTGGGACACACGATGGACGACGGGCCGCCGCGCCGCAGATGAACGAGCGGGCCGCGACTTCGGGGGCGGGCGAGAAGTGCGCCGGTCGGCAGGGGGCGCGTGATGGGCATGCCGGTCGGTCGAGGTCGGAGGGCGGCCATGCCGTCGGTGCGACCCGGCCGGGGACCGCGTACCTGCACCGGCGTCGGGCCGGGCTGCGCGGCCGGGAGCAGGCCAGGCGGCAGGCACTCCAGCGCGCCGACCACATCCACCGCGCGTTGTGCGCCCTGGCCGCCGCCGGTCACCGCCACCGCGCCCAGGACCCGCGCCTGTCGGGCCGCGACGACGTGATGCTGCTGAACGGCGCGTACCTGGTGGACGAGGCCAGAGCCGACGAGTTCGCCGAGCTGGCGGGCACCCTCGGCGGCGACGGCGTCGAGATCAGGCTGACCGGCCCATGGGCGCCGTACTCGTTCACGGTCATGGAACCGGCGTGACAGGGGACAGAGCCGCCGATACGGGGCCACCCGCCGGAATGAGAGAGGATGCGGCGACTCACGAGGGGCGGCGAGCTGGCGTGCGGCACGACGCGGCGACCCATGTAGAGCCGCGAGTCGGCGCGAGGCACGACGTGCTGGGGGGCCAGGACGTGCTGGCCCATGAGGGCCTGCGAGTCGGTGCGGGCCACGACGTGCCGGCCGGCGAGGGGTTGCGAACCGGGAGCGAGCACGACATGTCGGCCCATGAAGGGCTGCGAACCCGGGGCAGGCGCGACGTGGTGGCCTGCGAGGGGTTGCCGCCGGAGCGTGTCGCCCTCGTGGACCTGCTGGACAGGCTGCTGGCCGGAGGCGTGGTGGTGACCGGCGACCTGGTGTTGTCCATCGCCGACATCGACCTCGTGAAAATCTCGCTGCGCACCCTGATCGTGTCGGTGGACGAACTGGAGGGGAACCACTAGATGGACGCCCCGATCCGGCGAATCGCCGCCGACCCCGAGACGGTCGAGCGCGACCTGACCAAGCTCGTTCTCACCATCGTGGAGCTCGTACGGCAACTCGTGGAACGCCAGTGCGTACGCCGCATGGACGAGGGCAACCTGACCGACGAGCAGATCGAGACGCTCGGAGTCACCCTGATGCGCCTGGAGGAGGCGATGGGCGACCTGTGCGAGCGCTTCGACCTCACCCCCGACGACCTCAACCTCGACCTCGGCCCCCTGGGTACGCTCCTGCCCACGAACTGACCCCCACGGGCACGCCGGTGTCCACGGCCCGGATGACGGGCGCCGCCACCTCGGGCCCCGCCCCACCGTACAGCTCGATGAGCTGCAGTTCACCGGCCATCTTCCCGGCCACCTCGGCCGCCGCGGCGGCGTCGGGCACCGCCACGAAGGTCGTCCTGCCGCCATCGTCCCTCTCCCGCACGATCCGGTCGACCTCGGGATCGGCTCCTTCGTGCAGAACCACGAACGCCTCCGACAACACCTCCCCGGCCTCGAACCGCGCTTTGTACGCCGCCACCGAGGTCAGCGACTCGAACCCGTAGTAGATCGCACCGACCTCGGCCTTCCCGGCCGCCACCCGGCTGGCCTCGGCATGCCAGACCGCGCCGAACGCGCCGCACAACTCGATGCGATCGACCCCCTCACCGACCAGCCGCGTCACCAGATCCACCATCTGGGCGGGCTCGGCGACCGCGCGTACCCGGGTGTGCCCGTGCCCATTGCGCACACTCAGTACGTCGGCCCGCGAATCCGCGTCGGCCTCCTCGTAAATGATCACTCTGTTCTTCGTCATGCCTCCAGCGTGCAACCTCAACTAAACTTGACGTCAAGCCTCCCTCGTCGCCAGCCCGGGATAGTCGAGCACCAGCCCGGACCCGTCGTACACCAGCCGGCACGCCACCCCGAAAACCGGCGCGGCGTAGTCGTAACCCCGGTCGGCGACACGCTCGTACTGCTGGTCGAGCCGCTCGACCCGCAGGTCGCCCACCCGTACGAAGGCCGCCGGCGCGGACGCCCCGGCCCCCATCGCGAGCCGCAGCCGGTGCACGGGAAAGGTGTTGGTCATCGCCGAGGACTCCAGATCGACGTCCAGGCAGCCGTCCAGGCCCGGCGTCGGCGCGCCGTCCACCCGCCAGCCGCCCTGGCCGTCGGCCTCCAGCAGCGTGTGACGAGTGCCCGCCGCCGACCGGCACGTGACGCTGGCGCGGCGCGTGGCCCAGGCGGTGTCCACGTCGATGCTGTAGTCGACGGCCCAGGTCAGCCCGGCCTCGACCGCCGTCGTACACCCCTCTAAGCGATGCCCGTCCGCCCCCGGGAAGAAGTAGGCGACCTCGAAGCCCGTGCGTGCGTCTTGATGCCGCCAGGCGGCGGTCACGGGAAGGGGTGCGAAGGCCATGCAGGCATCCTGGCAGGCGCGACCGACAATCCCGGGCGGAGACCCTCGGGAGGGCTCGCCTAGCATCGGACGGATGGGGTCGCGGGATCGGGTGGAGGTGTTCGAGGAGCAGCGGGCACGGCTGTTCGGGCTGGCCTACCGGCTGCTCGGGTCCGCGGCCGAGGCGGAGGACATGGTGCAGGACACGTACCTGCGCTGGAGCGAAGCAGGGCCCGTCGAGGTGCCGGCGGCCTGGCTGGCCAAGGTCCTGACGAACCTCTGCCTGAGCCGGCTCGCCTCGGCCCGCGTGCGGCGGGAGAGCTACGTGGGGCCGTGGTTGCCGGAGCCGGTCCTCACCGCCGACGGCGCGCTCGGCCCGCTGGAGACCGCCGAGCAGCGCGAATCGGTGTCGCTGGGGCTGCTCGTGCTGCTGGAACGGCTGAGCCCGAGGGAGCGGGCGGTGTTCGTGCTGCGGGAGGCGTTCGGGTACGGCCACGCGGAGATCGGCGAGATCCTCGGCATCGAGGAGTCGCACTCGCGCCAGATCCACCGCCGCGCCAGGGTGCACGTCGGCGAGCCGCGCAAACGCTTCGACAGCGACCGCGAGCAACATCGGCGCATCGTCGCCGGCTTCCTCGCGGCCACCATGAACGGCGACGTCGCCACGCTCGAACGGCTGCTCGCCGCCGACGTGGCGGCCTGGGCGGACGGCGGCGGCACCACTGCGGCGCGGCGGCCCGTACGCGGGCGGGAGATGGTGGCGCGATACCTCCGGGGCCTCAGCGGACGCCCAGAAGCCGTGGGCGTGTCCATCGAGGTCGCCGAGGTCAACGGCGAGCCCGCGGTGCTGGTTCACGACCCGTCCGGTGACGCGCTGCTGGCGATCATCGCCGTGGAGATCGAAAACGGCCAGGTCGTCGCAGTCCGTACCATCGTGAACCCGGACAAGCTCGCCTACGCCACCGCCCAGCTCATGTGATCGGCGTCACGGCCCGCCGCTGTCACGGAACGTCCCGCTCGCTGGTTCAAGTGGGGACTCGACAGGACGGAGGAACCATGACGGACCACATCGTGGTGCTGGGAGCCGGGTACGCCGGGCTCGGGGCGGCCAAGCGGGCGGCCAAGAAACTGGGGCTTTCGGCAGCAGGGCGTCCCGGTGCGCAAGGGGCCGGTGTGCAACGGGCCGGTGTGCAACGGGCCGGTGTGCAGCGGGCCGGGGCGCGGGTGACGCTGGTCAACGCGGCCGACCGGTTCGTGGAGCGGGTGCGGCTGCATCAGGTCGCGGCCGGGGACCGGCTGTCCGGGCCGCCGCTGGCGGAGCTGCTCGCGGGGACCGGGATCGAGCTGGTGGTGGCCAAGGTGGTGGAAGTGGACGCGGCGGGGCGTACGGTACGGCTGGACGCGGCGCCGTACACGCTGGACTACGACGTGCTGGTCTATGCCCTGGGGAGTTGTTCGGAGCTGGATGCCGTGCCGGGGGTGCGCGAGCACGCGTACCCGCTGGCCACCGCAGAGGAGGCGGTCCTGCTGCGCGAGCGGGTGGCGCGGGCGGGAGCCGGTCCGGTGACCGTGGTCGGTGGCGGGCTGACGGGGATCGAGGTCGCGGCCGAGCTCGCCACCGTACGCCCGGAACTGCGCGTGGAACTGCTGGTGGGCGGGCGCGTCGGCCCGGGACTGTCCCCCAGGGCCCGCCGCTACCTGCACCGGACGTTCGCCCGCATGGGAGTCTCCGTACGGGAACACGCGCAGGTCGCCAAGGTCGGCCCGGACAGCGTACTGCTGGCGGGTGGGGAGGAGTCGCCCGCCGGAACCGTGGTCTGGACGGCCGGTTTCCGCGTTCCCGGGCTGGCCGCGGCGGCGGGCCTGGCCACCGACGGGCACGGCCGCATGCTGGTGGACCGGTCGTTGCGCTCGGTGTCACACCCCGAGGTGTTCGGCGTCGGCGACGCGGCCGTGGTGGACCGGCGCGACCGCTCGAACCGGATGTGCTGCCAGACGGCGCTGCCCCTGGGCCTGTACGCGGGCGAGGCGGTCGCCGACCTGGTGACCGGCCGCGAACCGCGCCGGGCCAGGTTCGGCTACGTCTGGCACAACATCAGCCTGGGCCGCCGCGACGGCCTCGTCCAGTTCACCCGCGCCGACGACAGCTCGATCGACGCCATCATGACCGGCCGCCCCTCGGCCGCGCTCAAGGAGTCCATCATCCGCGGCACCGTCTCGGTGATGCGCCACGCGGGCTGATCAAACCTCCGGCAGATGCCACGGCAGGATGACAGGGGAGGCCGGGAGATCCCCGGCGGCGAGCCGCGCCACCAGCGGCCCGAGCTCCCTCGGCACCACGGGCTCCTCGGCGGGCCCGGCCAGCTCCGCCGGCGTCCACCACTGGAACCGGTCGGTCGTCTCCCGCTCCTCCTCATCCATCCCCGAGGTGTCCACCGTCAGCCCGGCCACGCGCAACATGAAGTAGGAGTCGCGGGAGAAGAACCGCCGCCCGCCCTGCCTCCAGCCGCCCTCGCTGGTCGCCACCACCGGCCCGAGCACCTCGGGGGCCACGGCGTGCCCCAGTTCCTCCCGCAACTCCCTGGCCGCGGCCTGCCGCGCGCTCTCACCCGGGTCGATGCCCCCGCCCGGCGTGAACCAGGCGTACGGCTGGTCGTCCACCTGCACCAGCCGTCCCCGGTAGAGCAGGACCCGGTCGGCGGGGTCGATCAGCAGGACCCGGGCGGTCTCCCGCGCGATCACGCCGTCATCTCCGCGGTGATGGCCCAGCGCTCATGGTCCCGCCAGGCGCCGTTGATGTACTGGAAATTGGGTGAGAAGCCTTCGCGCTGGAAGCCGACGCGCTTGATCAGGTTGAGGGAGGCGGTGTTGGCGGGCTGGATGTTGGCCTCCAGGCGGTGCAGCTCCATCTCGCCGAACGCGTACCCGACCAGCAGCCCCAGACCCTCGGTCATGTACCCGCGGCCGGTCGTGGAGGCGTAGGCGGAGTAACCGATGATCGCGCTCTGGTGCGTGCCGCGGACGATGTTGTTGACGTTGACCCGGCCGACGATCGCGCCGGTGTCACGCAGGCAGATCAGGAACCCTTCGTGCAGCGGGCCGTCGAACCTGCCCATGTACCGCTCGAAGTCCTCGTACGTGGCGATGGGGGCGCCGGGCATCCACTGGGCGTGCAGCTCCGCGCTCTGCTCGTACAGCGGCGCGAGCTCCTCGTAGTCCCCCAGGCTGAGGTAACGGATGGCCACCCGCGGCCCTTCGGCAAGATTCATCACGCCGGACATTCTGCTGGCCATCCGTCACAGCGCCACGCTCGCCCGTCCC
Organism: Nonomuraea sp. NPDC050404; assembly: GCF_040655495.1. Classification (NCBI taxonomy): domain Bacteria; kingdom Bacillati; phylum Actinomycetota; class Actinomycetes; order Streptosporangiales; family Streptosporangiaceae; genus Nonomuraea; species Nonomuraea sp. NPDC050404. Next base: position 233,062 of record NZ_JBFAKB010000010.1, on the reverse strand, counting down.
ATTCGACGGTGAACGGCGTCGCGTACGGCAACGGCGCACCCCAGACCCGGCCACCCAGCCCGCACAGCGCGTGCAACCCGGTGGTCAGGCTGGCGACATGCCCGACCACGGCGACCGTCTCACCGGGGTGACCCCTCGCGATCGAGGTGAGCGCGGCGCTGACGCGAGCGGTCACCGCATGCCCGTCCTCACCGTCCGCCACCGCCTCGCCCAGCTCGCCGTCCACGATCCACGACCGCAGCACCTCGGCCGTACGCCTGCGAACCGCCGCACTCCTGGCCCCCTCCGCCTTCCCCAGCCCCACCTCCACCATCCCGGGAAGAAGCACCACGCGGTCGTCGAGGCCGAGCGTGCGGGCGACGATCTCGGCGGTCTGCCGGGCCCGGACGGCGGTGCTGGCATACACCCGCCCAACTCCTTCGCCCCGCAACCGCAGCCCGGACTCCTCGGCCTGCGCCCGCCCGCGCCCCGTCAGCTCCGCCATGGGCAGCGCCCCCGCGACACCACCCACCCCGTTCTCGGACTCCGCGTGCCGCAAGCACAGTAAGCGAACCGTCATACGGCAGACCCTAAGCGATCATGCTCGCGAGGTGACGCGCTGAGCGAGAACGCTCAAACCTTCCTGACGACGATCGAGTCGGGAACCAGCTTCTCGAGGTCGTCCACATCCGAGGTGAAGACGGTGACCTGCCCCTTCTGTCGTCGCGCGATGACGGCGAGCACCGCGTCGATCGTATACTTGTGCCCGTGCAGCTCGGCGTCGGCAAGGAGCCGGCGGGCCTGACGGGCCTCGTCCTTGCCGATGCCGGTGACATCGAGCCGGGAAAGCACCCAGTCCCAGCGCTGCTCGGTGATCCTTCCGTCATATGCCTCGACCACTGTCATCGGAGACGTCACCACCTCCGCCTGCCCCCGTGCCGCGAGGTCGAGTAGAGCGATCATCCTCCTGTCGCCCCGCACGGCCAGGGACAGGGCCTGGCAGTCGAGTACGAAGATCCTCAGCGGCGGCTGCCTCTGCTCACCGCTCCGCTTGCTCACGCGGCCTGCCCGCCGTCATGCTTCTTGTCGGCCTTCTTGCCGGCCTTCTTGTCGGCGCGGCGGCGCTCGTGTTCGGCGTCGAGGTCCTCCAGCTCCGCGAGCGCACCGGCGCGCTCCTCGTCGGTGACCGGGCCGTACTCTTCCTCCAGCCAGTTCACCAGGTCCAGCAGCCGGTCCCGGTCGCGCTTGAAGCGCAACGCCTCGGCGACATATGCCGACAGGCCCCGCTCGGCCGCATCCCCGCGGATCTCGTCGAGAAGTTCCTCAGGGATCGTCACCGTGATTTTCTTCGTCGCCATACTGGTCACCATACTTCAGGTGTTGTTCTCCTTACCATGGTCTTTCATGCGGCACAGCCGATCAGCTGAGGGCGAGCAGTTGGTGGAAGGCGGCGTTCAGGGTGGCGTCCGTGTCGGGGCCGGCTGGTTCCCGTGTGCGCCAGGCGACGAACCCGTCCGGTCGGATCAGCACCGCCCCGTTCTCGCCGATCCCGAACGTCCGTGCCGCCTCCTTCTCCCGATCGACCAGGTACGCGCCCTCGCCCGGCGGGAGGCCGTCGGCCAGCAGGTATGAAGTGAGCGGTACCCCATCCCGCCGAGCAACGAGGTCGGCGGCGTCGGTCCACGCGGCGCCGCCTGGGCCGGCCACCAGCACGAGTCCGTCGGCCCACAGGTCCACCGTGGAGACCTGCTTGCCGTTCCGCTCCAGCCACACGTGCGCGGCCCGGCTGCCGGGGCCGCCGCCGGGCCGGTGCGGGTCCTCGATGAGGTCGCCGGGGCCGTACCGGTAGCCGAAGGTCACCGCGAGCACGTCGAGCAGTTCGATCTCCGCCACCTCGGGTGGCAGGGCGGCGCCGAACCACTCCCGGCCCGTGGCCAGCGCCTGGTCCACGGTCAGTCGCGCGATCGGCCGCCGTTCGGCGTCGTAGGTGTCGAGGAGGGTGGGGGCCGCCCAGCCGCGCAGCACGTAGGCGAGCTTCCAGGCGAGGTTCGCGGCGTCCTGGATGCCGGTGTTGGCCCCGTACGCGCCCGACGGCGGCATGACGTGCGCCGCGTCCCCCGCCAGGAACACGCGCCCGGCCCGGAACGTGTCGGCCACGGCGGCGGTGCTCTCCCACGGAGAGACGTCCAGCGGCTCCACCGCCAGATCAGGGATGCCCGCTGCGGCCCTGGCCAGCTCAACGCACCTGTCCGGGGTGAACTGCGCGGCGCTCTCGCCCGCTTCCGGCCGATACTCGACGTTCAGCGAGAGCTTGTCGCCGACAACACGGACCATTCCTGAAAAATCGGGATTGTTTACCTGGCAGATGGCGAAGCGTCTGTCACGCAACGCGTCCTGCAGATCGGCCCGCACCATGATGCCGACGACGTGCTCCAGCACGCCGACCCCGCCGCGCCCGATGCCCAGCGTCGCCCGGACCGAACTGCCCGCCCCGTCCGCCGCGACCAGGTAGTCGGCCCGCACGGTCGTGCGCACGCCGGAGGCCCGGTCGGCCAGCACCGCGCAGACCCCGTCGGGGCCGTCCTCGAACGACTCCACCTCCACGCCGAACCGCAGGTCCGCGCCCAGCTTCTCGGCGTGCTCGCGCAGTACCGGCTCAAGCACGTCCTGGGACAGGACCGCGTCCGCGCAGGGGCTGAGGTCGGAGAAATCCGCCTGGGCGCCGCGGGCGTTGGGCGGGGCGAGCCACTGGTGGTTGGGGCTGGTCAGGCTCTCGGCCCAGAGCAGCCCGGTGCCGCTCAGCGCCCACGGCCCGGCCGCGCGCACCGCCTGCTCCACCCCGGCCGCCCGGAAGAACTCCATGGTACGGGCGTTGTAGCCGGGTGTACGCGGGTGGATGGACGTGCCGGGATGGCGCTCGGCCAGCACCACGTCAACGCCGTGCCGGCGCAGGAACAGGGCGGCCGACAGGCCGACCAGGCTGCCGCCGATGATCAGCACCTGGGTGCGTTCTCGTGACATGTCATCACTCCAATGACTCGAAGGCCGTCAGTAGCCGGCGGAGGTCCCTGGCGAGGTGGTCGTCGGCGCCTTCGGGCAGGGGCGGGCGTTCCACCATGCCGAGCACGAGATAGATGATCAGCGTCGCCGTGCCGTCCGCGTCGAGATCGGCGCGCACCCGCCCGTCGCGCTGCCCGCCGCGCAGCCAGTCGGCGATGGTGCCGTGCCAGTCCGTGTGCCAGGTGAGAAGCAGGGCCCGCAACGACTCGTCCTCGCGGGAGGCCCAGATCATCTCGTTGAGCAGCCGGAAGTGCCCCGGATCCGCGTCGGCGTGCCGGGCCAGCCCGTCGATCATCGTCGTCAGTGCCGCCAGGCCGTCGTCCCAGTCGGCGTCCAGCCGCAGCGGGGTGAGCATCTGTTGCCGGATCGTGTGCTCCAGCACGGCCTTGACCAGGTCGTTCTTGGTGGGGAAGTAGTAGTGCAGGGTCGCGACGGTGATGCCGGCCTCGGCGGCGACGTCCCGCGTACGGACCCCTTCGAGGCCGGAGCGCACCATGGCGCGGTAGCCCGCGGCGATCAGCCGATCGCGGCGTTCCTCCGCTCGTGGTCCTGGTTTGGCTCGCTTGACCGTCATGTGCCGCCGTCCTCGCTTTCTATCACTTGATAGAAAGTTAGCCGGAAGCTCGGAGCGGAGTCAATCAAATGATAGAAAAGTGGGCATGCTCATCGTCGTCGGCGGTCTCCCCGCGTCGGGCAAGACCACGCTGTCCCGCCTGCTGGCCAGCCACCTGGGCGCGGTACACGTGCGGATCGACACCATCGAACAGGCCATCGTCCGCTCCGGCCTGGCCCGCCAGCCCCTCGGCCCGGCCGGCTACATGGTCGGTTACGCCCTCGCAGGAGACCATCTCCGGCAGGGGCTGACGGTGATCGCGGAGTCGGTGAACCCGCTGACGGTCACCCGTGACGCGTGGCGGGAGACGGGGGAGAAGGCAGGTGTGCCGGTCGCCGAGGTGGAGGTGGTCTGCACCGACCCGGCCGAGCACCGGCGCCGCGTGACGACGCGCGTCCTCGACATCCCGGATCTGCGGCCGCCGGATTGGCAGCAGGTCGTCGATCGCGAGTACGAGCCCTGGGACCGCGACCACATCGTCATCGACACCGCCGGCCGGGCGCCGGAGGATTGCCTCGCGACCCTCCTCCGAGAGCTGACCCTGTAGCCGGCCCGCCTTCGGTTCGTTCCTGCCCGCGCCGAGCTGACTGACAGTTCCATCTTTTTGTGACGGATGCGTCGGAAGGGACGTTCGAGGCATGATGGTCATCGCAGGCATGCCGCGACGATCTTCAGGGAGCAGAGTCGATGACCATCCTCGAAATCCGTTACCAAGCGATCGAGGATTGCGCGGGAGCCGCACGGGGGGTGGTCAAGGAGCTGACGTACTCTGGCCAGCAGATCGACACCTCGGACCTGGGAGAGCTGGTCGGAGGGCTGACCGGATCCGACGCCTTCGGGCAGTTGCCAAAAGCCACGGATCTGGCCGAAGCTGTCAACTCGGTCGAGACGGCGCTCGGCCGCGAGTTCGAGGCCGCCCGTGGCAAGATCGAAGAGGTCGCCGGAGCATTGGACCAGGTGGAGAAGAACGTTCGCGCGGCAAACAAGGCCAGCACGGTGCCCGCGTAATGAACGAGAGCATGTTCTACGCCATCCTGCAGCAGATCGAAAGCGCCAGCCCCAGCGCGATCCGCGCCTTCGCCACCCGGTGGACATCGGCCGCGGAGAAGGCGGGTGGTGGGGCCGGTCGGCTCAATACGGCTGTCGGCAACGTCGACAGTGGCTGGAACGGGGACTCGGCCCAGGCGTTCGTCACCTACATGGGCCAGTACCACAAGGCGGGGCTCAAGCTTAAAGACGCGCTGACCAGCGTCTCGACGGCGCTCAACGACGTGGCCGGGACCGTGGAGACGGTGCAGGGCAAGTTCGCCACCATGCGCACAGAGGTGCAGGGGCTCACGGGACAGGACCGCACCAAGAAGATCCTGGAAGAACTCCTCCCCAAGGCCATGGACCTCGAAGGCCAGGTGAACAAGTCCGTGGCCACCGCCTTGAACACCATCAAGGAGCAGGTGGACAGCCATATGTCGGGCTTCGGGAAGATCGAGGCTCCCAGCAAACAGTCGTGGCAGCCATCGGACGGCCAGTCCGTCGGTTGGACGCCGGTCACCACGACGCCAACGGCACTCCAGAGCGGAAACGGGGGCAACCCCGGCGCTTCTCCCGCGTCGTACAACGGTGGCGGGGGCGATGGCCCGGGCCCGGCCGCAGGTGGCGGAGCTCCGCCGACGCCCCTGACATTCGCGCCGGGAACCGCCACAGGGGACAAGATCGTCGAGGCCGCGCGCACACACATCGGCAAGCCGTACGTCTGGGGCGCCAACGGGCCGAGCGCCTTCGACTGCAGCGGTCTCGTCTACTACGTGCTCAACCAGGCGGGCATCAAGATCGACGACACGACCGCCGCCGGATACCAGGCGACCGGCCAGCCGGTCTCGAATCCGCAGCCGGGCGACATGGTCTTCTTCGGCCAGCCCGCCAGCCACGTCGGCGTCTACATCGGCGACGGCAAGATGATCCACGCGCCCCGCCCGGGGTCCGACGTCGTAGAGGCGTCCGTGGCGGCCGACGGCCGATCCGTCAGCTACCGCCGCTTCACCGCCTGACACCCGCCACCCGTCCGGGGCGTGAACGGCGGCCCCGAGATCCCTGGCCCGCGCGCGCTGCGCCGCTTCATGCATGCCGTGCGGCTCGTGCGAAGACGGCGAGATCACCGAGGGCGTTGAACTCCGACGCGTCGGCACGTGGCTGGTCACATCGGGGCGGGGTTAGGCTCCCGGCCCGGGTCTTCGGTGTTCACCGCGGAGGAGGGCACTCCGAAGATCCGGTCGAAGGCCCAGTTGTAGGCGAAGGTGTAGAACGGCACGTACACGATGAACACCAGGTCGAGCAGGAAAGCCTGGAGCAGGGTGATCTCCAGCCACCAGGCGATGAGCGGGATGAGGGCGCAGACCAGGGTCGCCTGGAAGCCGACCGCGTGCAGCAAACGCCGGAACAAGGTGCGCGTGCGGTCGCGCCGGCGCCGTTCCCACGCCTCGAACAGGTAGGTGTAGGCGAGGTTCCACACCGTGGCCACGATGGTGATCGTGAGGGTCAGCGGACCAGTGGTGGCGGGCGAGGCGCCTGTCAGGAGGGCCATCACCGTGGTTCCCACGGCCATCCCGAGTCCCTCGTATCCGCCCACGTAGACCAGCTTGCGCTTGACGCCCTGCACCTCATCGCTCCTGTTTCGTCCGGCGGCGGGCATCAGCTAACTTCAGAGCGGTTGATGTGAAAAGTCGGATTCTTTCAGGAAAGCTGATAAGTAGATGGCTCTTTCCAGCGACGGCATCGAACTGTTCCTGGCCGTGGTGGACCACGGGTCCTTCTCAGGGGCGGCCCGCGCGCTGCGCCGGGTCCCGTCCGCCGTGAGCATGGGCATCGCCAACATCGAGGCCGAACTCGGATATCCCCTGTTCGACCGCTCCCGGCGCGAGGCGGTGCCCACCCCGCGCGCGCTGGCCCTCCTGCCGCACGCCAGGTCCATCGCCAGCAGACTGCTCCTGCTCCAGGTTCACGCCCAGGAACTGGGGCGGGATCTGGAAAGCGCCCTCACGGTGGCGGTCGCCGCGGGGACGGACGACCGCCGCCTGCTGGATGCCGTGGCCGAGGTCGGCGGCCGGCATCCGCTGCTGCGCGTGAACCTCGTCCGCGCGCCTCAGGACGAGGCCCGCGCCATGCTCCACGACGGCCGCGTCGATCTGGCGCTGGCGACCGGCTCCGAGCGGGTGGACCGGGAGGAGGCCCTGGCCAGGGTGGATGAGGAGATGTTCGTGGCGGTCGCGTCGGCCACCGCGGACACCTACGGGCTCTCGACCGGCCTGCGGCGGCTGGAGGATCTCAGTTCGAGCCGCCAGATCGTGGTGGCCGGGCCCGGAGATGAACTGACCGAACGGCGCCTGCTGGTGTCCGACGCCCGCTGGCACGTGGACACCGTCGAAGCCGCCTGCGGACTCGTCGAGCGCGGCGCGGGATGGGCCAACCTTCCGCTGAGCGCCGTACGCCCCCGTGCGGCGGCCGGGAAACTGCGCGTCCTGGAGTTCGACAACCTTGAGAACGGCGTTTCCATGCCCGTCCTGCTCATCTGGCTGCGCAGGAATCCGCTGCGCCGGGCCGCCGCCGAGATCATCGAGCTCATGCGCCCAGCCCTCGTCGCACCCGCGGATTGAAATCGACCTACGCGATCCGGTACGGGATTCAAACGGGCGGCGTGGCGAGTCTGCCGCGCCCGCCGGGTGACGGTCGTCGAGTGGCCACTCCATTGCGGCCAATCGCTCTGTACTCGTACGATCACCGTAAGCAATCGGTGAGGCAAGGGAGTGTCATGGGCGGGAAGCACGACGGCGGCAAGAAGAAGGATGAGCCGTTCAAGCCGGGCGAGCCGAACCCGGACGGGCGGCCCGGCGGCGGCCGGCATGGCGGCGGAGGCGGCGACGCGGGCGACGCCGGCGACGGCAAGGGCAAGGACGGCGGCGGCAAGTGACCGGCAGCGCAGCCGGGACCGAGGCGCTGATCGACGAGATCAGCGCCATCGTTCCGTGCAAGGCCCCGGTGCGGGCCGCGATGCGGGCCGTCCCTCGCGAGGAGTTCGTGCCGGCGCGCGGGTTGGCCGTCTTCGAGGACGGCGGCCCCCGCCTCATCGACCGCGAGCAGGCGCGGGCCGATTGGCTGAGCACGGTCTACAGCGACACCAGCATCGTCACCCAGCTTGATGACGGCGCCACCGAACTGAGCAAGGGCGTCGGCGACTACACGTCGTCGGCGTCGGCGCCCAGCACCGTGGCCAGTCTCCTGCACCGGCTGGACGTCGAAGCAGGTCACCATGTCCTGGAGGTCGGCACGGGCACCGGCTGGACGGCGGCCCTGCTGTCGCACCTGGTCGGCCAGCACGGCATGGTCACGTCGATAGAGGTGGACCAGGCGGTGGCGGCGCAGGCGTCCAAGAACCTGGCCGCCGTCGGCGTGCAGGCGAACCTGGTCACCGGTGACGGTGCCGAAGGCTACCCTCAGGCGGTGCCGTACGACCGCGTCCAGGCCACGTGCGGCATCAGAAACGTGCCGTACCCGTGGATCGAGCAGGCCCGGCCCGGCGCGGTGATCGTGATGCCGTACTGCCCCGGATTCGGCGACGGCCACGAGCTGCGTCTGGTCGTGACCTCGGACGGTGTGGCGCATGGCCGGTTCCCTGGCTACGCGAGCTACATGCTGATGCGTGCCCAGCGGCCCCTTACCGACGAGGCGGCCCGCAGCCCCGACGAAAAGCACTGGAAGACCACCCGGGTCGATCCCCGTACGGTCGCTTTCGCCTCACCCGGGGCGCACCTGGTCATCACGGCGTTGACCGGGCTGACGTCCGCGGAAGCGGCCGATCGGGATGAGGACGGCGAGCTGCATCGATTGTGGCTGTCCGATCCAGCCGTCCCGCACTCGTGGGGAACGGTGCAATGGCGGCCCGGCGCCGATGAATATGAGGTGTACCAGGTGGGTGACCGGCCTCTGTGGGACGAGGTGACGGAAGCCTATTTCCGGTGGGTGGCGTGGGGCGAGCCCGGCCGGAGCAGGTTCGGCATGACCGTCACCCGTGAAGGGCAACGGATCTGGCTGGATACGCCTGACAACCTGATCTGATCCCGGGCCTGGCCCGGCGCATGCTGTAAGCCCTCGTCCCCGAACGTCGGTGGTCTGTTACCCGGCGGGCGACGGTAAACGTAACGCAGCAAAAAGCCCCAGACCACCACTGTGATGGTGATCTGGGGCCTCGCTTGCCGTTCGGACTCGGGGCCCGGGACGGGTTTACCAGTCGCCGCCGCCGAAGTCTCCGCCACCGAAGTCGCCGCCGCCGCCGAAGTCGCCCCAGCCGCCGCCGGCGTCGCCGCCGCCCATGTCGCCGCCGCCGTCCGCGTAACCCTCCGCGTAGCCGGCGCCGTAACCGCCCATGCCCCAGCCGCCGCTGAGCATGCTGCCCATCATGGTGCCGATGAACATGCCGGTCATGATGTCGCCGAAGCCGCCGTAGTAGCCGTAGGCGTAAGGCTGGTAGGCAGGGCCCGCGTCGTAGTAGGGCCTGCGCTCGCCGTTGACCATGACCTCGCGCATCTGCGGGTCGAAGCCGCGCTCCACGGCCTCGGCGTCGCTCTTGCAGGCGGGCACGTCGCGCACCGCGCCGTTGGGCGGGGCCCAGCGGACGTCGCGGACGGACGGGCCGTGCTGCGGGTTGAAGAAGCAGGGCGCGCGCCGCTCGGGCACGGGCTCCTTGTTGACCTTGGCCTTCACGACGGCCAGCGAGTAGCGGCCGTCCTCCAGGGTGCCGGTGACCTCGCGCACCTGGTCGGCGCGCTCGACGGCGTTGAGCTGCGTCTTGGCCTTCTCGTAGGAGTCGAGCGCCGCCTGCCACTCCTCGATGTGGCCGCCGCCCTGGCCTTCCAGCGTCACGTCGACGTCGAGAGCGGTGATCTCCTCACCGAACTTGGTGACGTCCTCCTCCACGGTCTGCTTGACCGCGGCCAGGTCCTTGGCGTCCTGGATGGCCTTCTTCTTCTTTTTGTTGCTGGAGTAGAGGAAGTAGCCGCCACCGCCGACCACGACCAGCGCGCCGAGGGCGATCAGCGCGGCGGTGCCGCCCGCGCCCGGGTTGGCCTGGCTGTCAGGGGTGAGCGCGGACCTCTTGCCCGCGACGGCCATGTCCACGCGGTTGGAGAAGTCCTTCATGACGGCCACGACGTCGCCAGGGTTGGCGTTGACCGCGAGAGTGGTCAGTTCGGCGGCCACGCCGGACCGCTTGATGGAGCTCGATGCCGCGAACAGGTTCGTGCCGTCGATGACGGCGACCGTCACCCGCGGGCGGCCCGCGTCCTTCAAAGCGGTGCCGAGCTGGTTCATGTAGGGCGCAATGCTGGAGTTGTCCACCGTGCCGTCGGGCAGAGCCACAGCGTAGATCTTGCTGTCCGCGCCCTTCAGCGCGTCATTGATCTCGCTCTGCTGGTCCGATGACAACGTGGCGCCGGACGCCACATAAAGCGGGGCCTTCTTCCATTCGGACACCACCGTGTTGGCATCCGGGGGAGCCGCCGCGTGAGCGGCAGGGGACAGCGCAAGAACGACGATTAGACCGGCGATCAGAGCCGCGATCGCGGCCCCTGCTCGGCGCAGCGAATGGGTCATTGGCAGCAAGCCTCCTTCGCCCAAGAGGACGAATGGGCGGTCGGCAAAGTTCCTCAATGGGCACGCTACCTGTCCGGAGACGCCCAGGCGCACATCGTGGCGCAAGAGCTGCCATCGGTTGTGCGCGGGAGCGGTCGGCTGCCGGTAAAGGGGCTGTCACGCGAGGTGCAAGCCCCCTTCTCACGTGTCCTTGATCTCGCAGATGGTCGCGCCGGACGTGACCGTCTGCCCGACCGCCGCCGTCAGCCCCGTGATGGTGCCTGACTTGTGCGCGGCCAGCGGCTGTTCCATCTTCATGGCCTCCAGTACGACGACCGTGTCGCCCTCGTTCACCGCGTCGCCGTCGGCGGCCACGACCTTGACGATCGTGCCCTGCATCGGGCTGACCAGGGCGTCCCCGCCGGCCACGGACTGTTTCGCCTTGCCGCCGGTCCGCCTGGGCGCCTTGTTCGCGGCGGGCGTAGCGACGGAACCGCCCAGGCCGGCCGGCAGGACGACCTCCAGCCGCTTGCCCCCGACCTCCACCGTCACCGTCTCACGCGCGGGAGCCTCCGAGGAGGAGGCGTCCTCCCCGTCGTACGGAGGCACCGGGTTGTCCCACTCCGTCTCGATCCACCGCGTGTGTACGGAGAACGGCGCCCCGGCGAAGGCCGGATCGGCGACCACGGCCCGGTGGAACGGCAACACGGTGGGCATCCCGGTGATCTCGAACTCGGCCAGCGCCCGCCGAGAGCGCTCCAGCGCCTCCTGGCGCGTCCGACCGGTCACGATCAGCTTGGCCACCAGCGAGTCGAACGTCCCGGGAACCGTCATGCCCGCCTCGTACCCGGCGTCCAGCCGCACCCCGGGCCCCGACGGCGGGCGCAGGGTGGTCAGCGTGCCGGGGGCGGGCAGGAAGTTGCGCCCGGCGTCCTCGGCGTTGATCCGGAACTCGATCGAATGGCCGCGCAGCACGGGATCGCCGTAGCCCAGCGGCTCGCCGTCGGCGATTCTGAACATCTCCCGTACGAGGTCGATCCCCGAGACCTCCTCGGTGACCGGGTGCTCGACCTGCAGCCGGGTGTTGACCTCCAGGAAGGAGATCGTGCCGTCCTGGCCGACGAGGAACTCGCAGGTGCCCGCCCCGACGTAGCCGGCCTCCTTGAGGATGGCCTTGGAGCCGGCGTACAGGATCTCCATCTGCTCGGGGGACAGGAACGGCGCGGGCGCCTCCTCCACCAGCTTCTGGTGGCGGCGCTGCAGCGAGCAGTCCCGGGTGCTGACGACGACCACGTTGCCCTCGCGGTCGGCCAGGCACTGCGTCTCGACGTGGCGGGGGCGGTCGAGATAGCGCTCCACGAAGCACTCGCCGCGCCCGAACGCGGCCACCGCCTCGCGCACGGCCGACTCGTACAGCTCGGCGACCTCTTCGAGGCGGCGGGCGACCTTGATGCCGCGCCCGCCGCCGCCGTACGCGGCCTTGATCGCGATCGGCAGCCCGTGCTCCTCGGCGAACGCCACCACCTCGGCCGCGTCCGCCACCGGGTCCTTGGTGCCCGCGACCAGCGGCGCGCCCACCTTCTGGGCGATGTGCCTGGCCCGCACCTTGTCGCCGAGCGCGGCGATGGCGGCCGGCGGCGGGCCGATCCAGGTCAGGCCCGCGTCGAGGACGGCCTGGGCGAAGTCGGCGTTCTCGGCCAGGAAGCCGTAGCCGGGGTGCACGGCGTCGGCGCCGGAGCGGCGCGCGATGTCGAGCAGCTTGCCTATGTCGAGGTAGGTCTCGGCCGGGGACTGCCCGCCCAGCGCGTACGCCTCGTCGGCGAGTCTGGCGTGCAGGGCGTCGAGGTCCTGGTCGGCGTAGACCGCCACGCTGCCGATCCCGGCGTCCTGGCACGCGCGGGCCACCCGTACGGCGATCTCGCCGCGATTGGCGATCAGAACCTTTCGCACCTGCCTGTGTCCTTCCCTCAAGGGTTCAGCGGCCCAGGTACGCGCCGCCGTTCACATGTAGTACTTGCCCGGTGACGTGCCCGGCACCGGGTGAGGCCAGAAAGAGAACAGTATCCGCCACGTCGGCGGGACTGCCGGGGCGGCCGTTGCGGGTGTTCTCCACCCGCGCCTTGACGCCCTCCTCGGTCAGGCGGCCCCTGAAGAACTCGGTGTCCACGACGAGGCCGGGGGAGACGACGTTCGCGGTGATGCCGCGGGGGCCGAGTTCGGCGGCCAGGTCGGCGCTCCAGGATTCCATGGCGGCCTTGGCGGCGCCGTACGAGCCGGAGCCCGTGCCGCGCGCGGCGATGGAGCCGATCGAGACGACCCGGCCGCCGTCGGCGAGGCGCGGGGTCAGCGCGGTCGTCATGAGCACGGCGGACATGAGGTTGGCGTTGAGGTTGGCCCACCACGCCTCGGCCACGTCCATCAGGTCGGCCGGCTGCCTGCGGTCCAGGTTGGTGTTGCCGCCGGCGTTGTTGACCAGCACGTCCACCCGTTCCGGCAGGCTGTCGAGCGCCTCGCGCACGGCTACGGGGCTGGCGGCGTTGAAGGCCACGGAGGAGGCGCCCAGCCTGGCGGCGGCCTCGTCCAGCACCTGCTCGCGGCGGCCGGTGATCGTGACGTGGTCGCCGAGCGAGACGAAGGCCGCGGCGATCGCGTAGCCGATGCCCGTCCCGCCCCCGGTCACCACCACCTCGCGCATGAGCCCCCCAGGTGATCCGAACGATCCTCGGGTAGACCATAGCCGCTCGGCATAACGGCGGCGACGCCCGGTGGGCCTTCCCTAGTGTGAGGGCGCTTTCACAGGTTCCAGGAGGTAGACCATGGGTCAGAGCATGCTCGGCGGCAACCCGCAGGAAATGACGCAGATGTCCGCCCAGTTCAAGCAGCAGTCAGAAGCGCTGCGCAACACGACGACCGCGCTGGACCGCGAGGCCGCCAAGGTCGGCACGGCGTGGACCGGTACCGGCGCGACGCGTTTCCAGCAGGCATGGCAGAACTACCGTACGGCCTTCCATCGCATGACCGAGGAGCTGAACGAGGCTGCCCGGGTCATCGACACCTACCGGCAGAACATCGAGTCCGCCACGCAGTGATCAAGGGAACGGGGCCCTGGCGATCGCTGGGGCTTCTTCCGTCGAGGCGCCGGGCGGACTCGACCCAGGTGACGCGGTCTTGAGGGGATTCCGAGCAAATTGTCGGTTAACTTGTCAAAGTGGTAGGCCGGAACACCTGATGCGTATGTGACCTATGCGGTTAAATGTCCTCTAATCATGACGCTAGGCCGCAAAGGACTGTCTCGGTGGAAGAGGACTCCTCCCAACCTCAGCGGATCGGGGGCCACGAGGTCACCGGCCAGCTGGCCGAAGGGCCGCGCGGGCCGGTCCTGCTCGCTCGCGAGTCCGACGACGCGCCCCCGGTGGTCATCAAGACGCTGACCGCCGACCCGGGTTTCGTGGACAGGCTCAAGAGTCTCGCCGACGTGTCCGGCTCGCACCTGGCCCGTACCCTCGACGCCGGTGTCGATGACGGCACGGCGTACGTGATCAGGGAGTACGTCGAGGGCCGCTCGCTCGCCGACGCCGTCGCGGCCGACGGCCCGCTGACCGGCGACGCGCTGGAGCGGGTCGCCGTGGACACGCTGACCGCGCTGACCGCCGTCCACCTGGCCGGGTTCGCGCACGGCGGCCTCACGCCGTGCAACGTGATTCTGACCGGCGAGGGACTGCGGGTCACCGACATCGGGCTCGGCCATCCGGTCGGCGAGATCGGCTTCCGGGCGCCCGAGCGGCTCAACGGGCAGCCGTACGGGCCGCACGCCGACGTCTTCGCCTGGGCCGCCACCGTGGTGTTCGCCGCCACGGGGGCCGCGCCGTTCCGGCACGAGAAGCAGAGCGTGCTGAACGAGGAGCCCGACGTCGCCGCGGTGCCCGAACCGCTGCGGCAGGTGGTGCTGGACGGGCTGGCCAAGGACGCGGCGCGGCGGCCGACGACGTACATGGCGCTGCTGAAGCTGCTCGGCCACTCCGGCGACTCCCTGCCCGCGATGCAGGAGGCGCCGGTCGAGCAGCCCACGGTGGTGGAGGGTGTGCCGCCGCAGGCCGGCGGGCCGTCGGGGCCGGGAGCTCAGGTGCCGCCCGGGATCCTGCCGATCCAGTTGCCGATCGCGGGCGCTCAGATGCCCCAGATGCCGCCTCCGCAGCCGGCCATGGGCGCTCCCGCGGCCCCGACGCCACCGTCTCCCCAGCCCGGTCCGATGGGACCCGGTCCGATGGGTCCGGTTCCGGTGGGGCCGGGGGCGATGGGGGCCGCGTCGGAAGCCGAGATGTGGGGGCCTCCGCCCGGCCCGGACCAACAGCCGTCCTGGGGACCTCCGCCCGGTCCCGGCCCGCAGCAGAACGCCTCTTGGGGGCCTCCGCCCGGTCCTGGCCCGCAGCAGAACGCCTCTTGGGGGCCTCAGCCCGGCCAAGGACCGCAGCAAGCTCAGCCCGGCCAAGGGCCGCCGCAGGGCCCGAACATGGGACATCCGCCCCACGTCGTGCCCGGCCAGGACGGAGCACGGCAGCACAAGCCGTTCCCCATCGGCCTCGTGGCGGGCATGACCGCCGTCGTGCTCCTGGCGGGCCTCGGCCTGTGGGGCGCGAACCAGTACTCCGACACGGTCAACTTCTCGCCGATCGCCGCGGCGACGACGCAGGCGGCCCCCCAGCAGCAGGGGGACGCCTCCTCCGCGCTGGGCAGCGACAACACGGGCGCGGGCGTCCCCACGCAGGCGCAGGGCGAGGTGACCGCCCCGTGGGCGACTTCGCCCGGCCAGCAGAACAACGAGGTCGGCCCGATGACGCTGCCGACCGACGACCCGGCGACCACGGCGGGCGAGTTCACGACGGTGCCCACGCCGCCCACCCCCGCGCCGGTTCCGACGCAGCCGGTGCCGGTCGTCCCCACCGCGCAGCCCACGGTCACGGTGAGCCAGAAGGCTCGGGCCACACCCACGAAGAAGCCGGAGCGTACGAAGAAGCCCGAGCCCACGGTCACGGTGACCAAGACGTCGGAGCCCACCAAGACGCCCCAGCCGACGCCGACGAAGACCACGCAGGAGCCGGAGCCGACGCCGACGAAGACGACCGCTAAGCCGAAGCCGACTCCGACGCCGACCAAGACCACGGAGAAGCCCAAGCCGACGCCGACCAAGACGAGCGCGCCTCCCGTGAAGAACCCCTACTCCGCGACCCAGGTGTGCGGTGGAGGCTTCTCGGTCCAGCGGTCTAGCTCGTTCGAGGGCGGCACCACGTACCAGCTCTGGAACAACAGCACGAGCCAGAACTGCGTGGTCACCATCAAGTCGGGTGCGAACGTCGGCAAGAAGACCCCGGTCAGCGCGACGCTTGAGGTGCAGGGCGGCAGCAGCAAGACCGACTCCGGCAACTTCGACTACTACGCGGGCCCGGTCAAGCTGACCGCCAAGGGCAAGTGCGTTCGTTACTCCGGCAGCGCCGGTTCGGGGAACACGAGCGAAGGATGGGCGAATTGCGGCTAGTGTTCGCCACCCGCCCGGCTCCACGGGGACGCGGGCTCGCCTGCGTCCTCCTGGCGAGCCTGCTCACTCTGGGCGCCGCCGCGGCCCCCGCGGCGGCGGCCCCCAAGGAGTGCAAGCCCAAGAAGGGCACGATGCAGCTGCCGGCCAGCGAGCCGTGGGCGCAGAAGCGGCTCGACATCAAGAGCGCCTGGCAGCTGACCAGGGGCGCGGGGGTGAAGGTGGCCGTGATCGACAGCGGCGCCGACTACCACCCGCAGGTCCAGATCACCAAGATCATCGACGAGACGCACGAGGGACACCGCGGCGACTGCGTGGGCCACGGCACGGCCGTCTCGGGCATCATCGGCGCCCGTCACCTGTCCGGTGTGCCCTTCCACGGAGTCGCGCCGGAAGCCTCGATCGTCATGGTCAAGCAGAGCAACGGCTCCGAAGGTGACATCAACAAGCTCATCAGCGGCATCAACGACGCGATCGCGGAGAAGCCCGACGTCATCAACATCTCCGTGCGGGCCGCCGACCACTCCCAGCTCAGAGCGGCCGTGCAGCGGGCGCTGGCCGCCGACATCGTGGTGGTCGCCGCCGCGGGGAACGTGACCGGCCCCGACGACCAGGACGTGCCCGCCTATCCGGCGGCCTACGAGGGCGTGCTGGCCGTGGGTGCGGCCACGCCCGACGGCAGGCGCGCCGACTCCTCCAACGCCGCCACGCCGGTCGGCGTGCTCGGCCCCGGCACCGACATCACCGCCCCCTGGACCGGCCGCGCCTACATGCGCGGCCTTGAGGGCACAAGCTTCGCATCGCCGTACGTGGCAGGCACCGCCGCCCTGGTCCGGGCCCGTTTCCCGCATCTCGACCAGGAGCAGGTACGGCGGCGCATCATCGGCACCGCCGACGGCCCCGCCGGAGCGGGCACCGGGACGGGCATGGTCAACCCGCTGCTCGCGCTGACGGCCGTGATGCCGTACGAGAACGGCAGCGCGCCCGTGGTCGCCGAGCGGCCCCCCAGCGCGCTGCCGGCCACGGCCATCGCCAAGGTGCCGCCGCGTGACGAGGGCGCGATCGGCATCGCCATGGGGATGGGGACCGGAGTGATGATGACGATCATGTTGGCCGGTGCGCTCGCGCTGCTCATCCCGCTGGGCCGGCGCAGGGGATGGCGGCCGGGAAACGCGGTCTCAAGATCGTAGGCCGGCGATGTGTCAATAAAGATCGAAATTACTGATTCATTTGTGACAGATGATGCATAACTTCGCATTGAACATCAATGCTTGAAGGGACAGAGATGCACCCCCTGCAGCCCGGTGATCCGGCGAAGCTGGGCGCGTACGACCTCACGGGACGCCTGACCGAGGGGCCGCGCGGCGTGGCCTATCTCGGCAAGGAATCCGACGACGCGCCGATTCGCGTGATCAAGTTGTTGCCTCCCGTTTCTGATGCCCGAGAGGACGACATCGCCCGGCTCACCGGTGCGCAGCGCGTCTCGAGTTCGTATGTCGCCAGGACGCTGGACACCGGCGAACACGGGGACCGGCTGTACGTCGTGCGCGAGCACGTACTCGGCCACAGTCTCGCCGAGGTCGTGAGCCATGACGGCCCGCTGGACGCCGACGCCCTCGAACGGGTGGCGGTGGGCACGCTCACCGCGCTGACCGCCGTGCACCTGGCCGGGGTCACGCATCGCGGGCTGACCCCGAACAACATCATCATGGGCGCCGAGGGTCCCCGGATCACCGACCTCGATCTCGGCGACCCCGTCGGCGAGCCGGCCTACCGTTCGCCGGAGCAGTTGCAGGGGCTGTCCTACGGCCCGTACGCCGACGTGTACTCCTGGGCCGCGACGATGGTGTTCGCGGCCACCGGCCGGCCGCCGTTCGGCCAGGACGACGAGGCGGGGGCGGCCGGGGAGCCCGACGTGGGCGATCTGGCCGAGCCGCTGCGCCGAGTGGTGCTGTCGGCCCTGGCCAAGGACGTCGGGCAGCGGCCAACCACGTACATGGCGCTGCTGCAACTCCTCGGGGACAAGAGCGGCGCGGCCGCCGGGGCCGTCGCCCGGAAATCGTCCTCGCAGCCGGGGGCCACGATCGTGGGCGTGCCCGTCGCGGGCACGCCGGCGCAGGGGATGCCGGCCGCCGATGAGGCGACCGTGAACTGGGCGCAGTTCGCGCGCGGGCTGTCCGTGCCCGCGCAGCAGGCCTGGCAGCCGCCCGCCACGCTTGAGGGGGCGCAGGGCCCCGGGCCTGCCCAGATGCAGGGCCCGCCACCGGTTCCGCCGGCGCAGGGAATGTCGCCGATCCAGGACCCGCCGCCGATGTACGGCCCGCCCCCGGCGCAGGCGGCGCCGATGGAGGGTGTGACGCTGCCGCCGGCCGCCCCCATGTGGCAGGCGCCGGCCGACCAGGCCCCGCATCAGTCGCCCGTGGTCGGGCAGACCGTGTCGGACCGCCCGGCCCGCAAGTTCCCCATGGGCCTGGCCGCCGCGGTCGGCGCGCTGGCGCTGCTGTCCGCGGCGGGGTTGTGGGGCGCGGGTCAGTACGCCGCCACGCAGAAGTTCGAGGTCGTGGCGGCCGCGGCGGAGACCTCGGCCCCGAGCACCGCGCAGGAGGGCGGCGGAAACGGGGCGGGCGTCCAGCAGCCGGTCCAGAGCCAGCCCCAGCAGAGCCAGGCCGAGGTGACCGTGCCGTGGGGGCAGACGTCCGGCACCGACACCAAGGACGTGGGCCCGATGGAGCTGCCGAAGGAGTGGACCTCGCAGCCGCCCACGCCACCCGAGTTCAGCACGGTGCCGTCGCCGGCGCCCACCACTCTCGCGCCCGTCGCGCCGCCGACGGTGACCGCGGCGCCGACCGTCACAGTGCCGCAGCCCACCACCCAGGCCACGGTGACCGTGACGCCCACGCCCACCCCGCCGGAGCGCGAGCACGTGAGCGTGCTCGGCGGGACCGAACCTCCGCCGACCCCCACCCCGTCGGCCTCCTCCAGCGGCGAGGGGAGCCCCGGCCCCACGGTCACGGTGACCGTGACTCCGTCGGATGATCCGTTCGACCCGCAGCAGCCGGACAGCCCGGAGCCGACGCAGGAGCCCTCCAATCCTGCGCCGCCGGACCAGAACGGCGGCAGCAGCCACACGTCGGCCCGGATCTGCGGGCCGGGGTACACCATGGCCGATTCCCGGCGGTTCGCGAGCGGCGGGATCTTCCTGCTCGTCAACCGTGAGAGCGCCATGGCCTGCGCGGTCACGCTGAAGGGCGTGGAGCTGGGCAAGAAGACCGGCGTGAGCGTGCAGATCGGCACGGGGGGCGGTGCCCCGCAGCAGATGAATGTCGCGCACGAGTTCTACGCGGGACCGGTCAGGGTTTCTCTCAAGGGCGGCAAGTGCGTCCAGTACTCCGGCAGCGTCGGCTCCACCGGAACCCAGGGCTCCAAGTGCTTCTGACGACGAGCTGAAACGAGCGAACCCCCCGCACATCGCGGGGGGTTTCGTTTTTGCGCGGGTTGCGCCCGCGGTCCACTTTGTGTGGGTTGCGCCCGCGATCCACGCGCAGGCCAGGCCGGAAGGCCGGTCTCACATGGGCAGGCCGTTCATCAGTTCGTCCTTGGCCGCCGAGGCGGCCTCCTCGGCCTGGGCGACGGCGGCCGTGATCTCATCGGCGAGGCGGCGCGCGTCCAGCCGCTTCCTGCTCATCGGATGGATCTCCAGCTCGATCAGGGTGCCGAGCGCGTCGGTCCTGGCCACGATGCGGCCGTCGTCGGCCCGGCCGACGAACTGGCGCGCGCTCCACTCGGCCGCCTTCTCCTCGGCCCGCCTGCCCGCGGCCACGATGGCCTCCAGGCGGTCCATCAGCTCCTGCATCTCCGACGACGACACGGCTCAGCCCTCCCGCAGCACGCGCTGGATGTGCGGCGCCAGCGGGTCGCCGCCCGGCACGGCCGGGTCGGTGCCGGCCAGGCTCTCGGTGATCTCGGTCAAGCGGTCGCCCATCGCGGCCTTGGCCGCGCCGATGGCCTCTTTGACCGCCGCCGCCAGCTCGACGTGGTCGAGGCCGTCCAGCTTGCGCGAGTCGATGTTCAGGCGGAGCAGCCTGCCCTCGCCGGAGACCGTGGCGGTGACGACACCGCGGGCGTCGGCGCCGTCCATGCGTTCGCGGGCCAGCTCGTCCATCGTGGCGCTCAGCGTGGTGGTCCAGGCGCTGATCTCGCGTACGAGGCCGGCGACGTCGCCCTCCCTGCCCTGGAGGAAGGCGTTGATCTCTCTCACACGGTCCCCTTCGGCTGCCAGTTGCCCTTGTCCTCGATCTTGTCCGTGAGGTTGAGGTCACGTTGGCCCTGCTCCGGCTTACCGGAGTTGTAGAAGGCCCCCAGCAGGTCGTTGAGCTTCAGCTCCAGCTTGTTCAGCTCGCCTTCGTTGGTGACGTAGATGTCGGCGAACTGCTTGAGCAGGTTGCCGAGCGCACCGCTGAAGACGCCGATATAGGTCCACAGCGCCGCCCGCCCGACGGGGTGCGCGCTCATGCCGGCCAGGGCCTTGAAGATGGGCGCCGAGCCGGCGTAGAGGCCGAGCACCGACGCGTCGTACTCGGCGACCTCCTTGAACTGCGACTGCATCGCGCCGCTCATGTCGTCGCTGACCTTGCCGAGCTGGCTGAACAGGCCGTTGACGTTGAATCGGATGTACTGCTGGAGCGTCTCCGCCGCGTCGCCCTTCCAGTTCTCGGTGACGTTGCCGAAGTAACCTCGCCACAGGTTGGACCTGTTGCCCTCCAGTGAGCCCGACATCTCCTTCCAGGTGTCGCGCCTGGCGGAGAAGAGGAACGGGTTGCCCAGGTTGAGCGTGGCGGCCACGTCCAGGGCGAGCGCGCCCGCGCCGAGCCCGGACATCGTCATCGCCTGGCGGGTGGGCTGGCGAAGGACGTTCATCTGCCCGATCAGACGCCGGTAGAAGCCCGGGTCGGTACGCGCCTTGACCGGCGTCACCTGGACGGTGTTGGTCACCGCGCCGCTCTTGTTGGTCAGGAAGAGCTGCTGCGAGCCCGTCGGGGTGGTGCTCTGGCCGGGCAGGATGAGCTTCGGCGGCTGGTTGGAGGGGGTCGACATCGAGATCCTTGTCAGTTCGGACGCTCGGCGGCCCGGTAGTTCTGCGCCGCCTTGGTCACCTTGTCGCTGTCTGCCTTGAGAACGTTCTGCAGGATGCCCGCGCTGTCCTTCCAGGTGTCGGAGATGCGGTTGAAGCGGCTCACGAACATCAGGCCGACGATGGGCACACCTGCGAGGGGAGCCAGGTCCATGCCGTCGAACCGGGGGGTGTGCTCCTTGAGCTGGCTCACGCCCTGGGCGGTGCCGCTCATGGTCCCGGCGAACCGGTCGATGGAGCCGGCCTGCATCTCATACCCGGAACGGTTCTTGCCGCCGCCGCTAGGACCTCCGTTGCCGGGGTTCTTGGGTGTGGACGGGCTGGGGTTCCCCGTGGGCCGCATCGTCGGCGGCAGGCACACCGGTGGCGGGCACTTGGGCGTGTGCGGGCACGGGCTGACCACCGTCTCCGTCACCGTCGGCCGGGGAGTGGGCGAGGTCGTCGGAGGAGTAGGGCTCGTGGACGGCGTCGGCGTCGTGCTGGGCGGAGGCGTCGTGCTGGGCGGAGGCGTGGTGCTGGGCGGAGGCGTGGAGCTGGGCGTAGGCGTGGGCGTCGGTGTTGCACTGGGCGTCGGGCTGGCCGTCGTGCTGGGAACCGGCGAAGAGGACGGGTTCGACACCCAACATTTTTATCACCGGAACCGCCATTAAGTCGCCTTTTGGGCCCCTTATGGTGCTATGCGAAATAATTCATTTTCTCGTCACTTATAGTTTACTTTTTGCTAATAAGGCCGATATGGGCCGCCGCTTTCCAGCGAGGAGATGCCCGGGTGGTTGCTGAGGTTCCCGTACCGGTTGTAGGTGTACAGGACCCCGGCGATGATGTTGTCCACCGGCTCCCGGATCTGCCCGTACCCGGGCAGGGCGTTCGCGGTGAACGTGGGCGGGATGGTCTGCATCAGGCCCTGGGACGGCACACCGTTCCTGGCGTTGATGTCCGAGTTGTTGATGGCGTTGGGATTGCCACCGGACTCGTGGTGGATGATCGTCCAGATGCGCTGGATGTCCTGGGGGTCGTTCGGGTTCAGGTCGCTCACGTTCAGGCCGCGCTTCTTCAGGTGCTCGGCCATCTCAGGAGACTTGATGATGGTGAGCGCCTCCTTGATCCACTGCACGACCTGTTCCTTGGGCGCCGGGATGTTGCCGTACGACGACGGCGCGCCCGCACCGCCGCCCGCCGCGCCTGGGCCACCACCCGGATTGCCGCCGGGCGCGCTGCCGCCGCCGTTGGCGGAGGAGAGAGAGGTGGGGTCGGCCCTCGTGATCTTCCGCCAGTCGACCTTCTTGTCGCCGGGGTCGAAGTCGGCCCCGCCCGCGTGGGGAATGCTCTTGAAGAAGCGGAAACCGTCGCCGAGCCGTTCGTCGATGGTGCTCTTGGCCGTGGTGAGCGCCTTCTCGGCGTTGCTCACCTGGGTGTTGGCGTCGGAGAGCGCGTTGGGGTACTTCTCCCGCACGTGCTTGTCCACCTCCGCCGCGGAGACGCCGGAGTTGTTCTTCTCATGGTCGCTCGCCGCGGTCTGCGCGGCGGTCTGCAGCCTGTCGATGGTGTTGAAGGCCGTCTCCAGGGCGCCGGCGGCCGTGTCCAGCGCCGTGGCGCAGGCGGAGAGCGCCCCCTGCAGGCCGGTCCCCGCCTTGGGATAGGCGGCCATGTAGGTGGAGAAGGCCGTCGCGGACCCGCCCTGCCAGAGCCTGCCCACCTCGGTGACGTGCTTGGGCAGGCGGTTCGTCGAGGTGGAGACGTGGTCGCCGGCCGTACGCAGGCTGGTGGCGAGCTTGCGGACCTCCGCCGGGTTGCCGCGGACCTTCTCCTTCAGCGCCGCGAGTTCCTCGACGAGGCTCATCCGCCGGAGCCCTTCTCCGCGCCGCGGAAGTTGGCGGCCACCGTGCTGAGCGCCTCCTCGACGCTCTTCATGCGGCTGTGCCCGTGCGAGAACTCCGCGGTGACCGAGTCCCAGACGGCGTCGACCTTCTTGGCCAGGGCGCCCGCGCCTTCGATCTTGCCGAAGATGTCCCCGCTGACGTCGCCCTTCGGCGCCGAGCTCTTGGTGCCCTCGAAGGCGTCGTCGAGGACGAACATGTTCCGCACTTTGTAGGCTTCCTGTCGGCAGTCCTCAATTGCCTGGACGTGCACATCAACGAAGCTCATGAAACTCCCTGACCAATCGCGGAAAAGTGCGCGATAACGGAGCATAGTGGACAGCGTTGTCGCCGAGGAAGGCGCACACTCCCGGGAGGCGGCACGTTATGACGGCTCCGTGAACGCGGTCTGAATCAGGCGTGAGCCGACCCTCCTGTCGACGTAGAAGCCCCGGCCGACCGGCAGCGGCTGCGGGCGCACGTTGCCGAACAGCGGGCCCTCCTCCTTGTTGCCCGACATGATCAGCGCCGGGCTGGCCATCTCCTTCATGCGCTGCACGACCTGGTCGTACATGGCGCGGCTGGCACCGCCGCTCTGCCGGGCCAGGATCAGGTGCAGGCCGATGTCGCGGGCCTGCGGAACCAGGTCGGCCAGCGGCGCCAGCGGATTGTTGGAGGTGGCCACCAGGTCGTAGTCGTCCACGACGATGTAGAGGTCGGAGCCCTGCCACCAGCTCCGCTCCCGCAACTGCTCCGGCGTCAGGTCGGCCGGGGGCAGGCGCTTGAGCAGGGCCGAGCGGGCGTCCGCGATCAGCTGGGTCGCCGCGGTGCTGGAGGCGGCATAACCGATGCGGTGATCGGTCACCGCCGTGTCCAGCAGCGCGCGCCGGTAGTCGATCACGATCATCATGGCCTCTTGCGGCGTCTTCCTGGCGACCACGCCCTCCATGATCAGCTTGAGCACGTTGGACTTGCCGCTCTCGGTGTCGCCGAACGCGATGAAGTGCGGGTCGGTCTCGAAGTCGAGCGCGACCGCCGCCAGCGACTCCTCGTCGATGCCGAGCGCGATCCGGTTCGGGCCCGTCTGCTGCGGCCCCGGCAGCGCGGCGACCGGCAGCAACGAGGGCAGCAGCCGTACGGGCGGCGCGGGCGGTCCCTGCCACGACTGCCGCGCGATCTCCACCATCGACCGCACCCCGTCCGCCACGTCGTCGGCCCCGGACAGCCCGTCGATGCGCGGCAGCGCGGCGAGGAAGTGCAGGCCGTCCCTGGTCAGGCCGCGTCCCGGCACGCCTTCCGGCACGGCGAGCTGCGCCTTCCTGCCGACCTCCGACTCGTAGGAGTCACCCAGCTTGAGCTCGATCCTGGCGCCGAACAGGTCCCTGATGCTGGCCCGGAACTCCGACCACTTGTTGGTCGAGGCCACCACGTGAATGCCGTAACCCAGGCCGCGCGCCGCCAGATCGGTGATCACGCTCTCCAGGCTCTCGAACTCCTGCCTGATCGTCAGCCAGCCGTCCACGACCAGGAAGACATCCCCCCAGCCGTCGCTCTGCACGCTGCCGTCGGCGACCATGCGCCGGTAGGTCGCGATCGAGTCGATGCCGTGCGCCGCGAAGCTCTGCTCCCGCTGGCGCAGCACCCCGCCCACCTCGGCCACGGTCCTGCGTACCCGCTCCGCGTCGAGCCTGGTGGCGACGCCGCCCACGTGCGGCAG
The DNA here is from genome assembly GCF_040655495.1 of Nonomuraea sp. NPDC050404. NCBI lineage: Bacteria > Bacillati > Actinomycetota > Actinomycetes > Streptosporangiales > Streptosporangiaceae > Nonomuraea > Nonomuraea sp. NPDC050404. The sequence continues at coordinate 208,558 of NZ_JBFAKB010000010.1, read as the reverse complement.
GCCCTCCAGCGCGGCCAGGCCGCCGCCGCCGAAGTCGAGGCAGTAGAACTGCACCTCGCGTGGCGTGTGGGTGAGCGCCATGCTGGTGACGATGGCGCGCAGCGCGTTGCTCTTGCCGCTCTGCGGCCCGCCCGCCACGCCGATGTGGCCCGCCGCCCCGGACACATCCAGCCAGTACGGGTCCCGGCGCTGCTCGAACGGCTTGTCGATGATCCCGATGACGGCGTGCAGCCGCCCCCTGCCCTCCCAGCCCGGCGTGGACAGGCCGAGCTCCGGCGTGGCCGACAGCGGCGGCAGCAGGTGCGCCAGCGTGGGCGGCTCGCCGAGCGGGGGCAGCCAGATGCGGTGCGCGGAGGGACCGTGCCCGGTCAGGCGGCGTACCACGATGTCGAGCAGGCTCTCCTGGTTGGCCCGCTCGTTCACCTGCGAGATCTCCGCCTCCTTGGGCGGTTGCGGCACCACGGGGAGCGGGACGTAGGCGGGGCCGTACTCGACGATCTCGCTCGGCAGCGAGTTGCCGTCGTCGGAGCTGGCGCGGCGGGAGTCCGGCTGGTAGGGGCCAGACACGTACGCGGCCTTGAACCTCGTCATGCCGCTGGTCTCGAACTTCAGGTAGCCGTTGCCCGGCGCGGACGGCAGCTCGTACGCGTCCGCCACCCCCAGCACCACCCGGCTCTCCATGGCCGAGAACGTGCGCAGGCCGATCCGGTAGGACAGGTGCGTGTCCAGGCCGCGCAGCCGCCCCTCCTCCAGCCGCTGCGAGGCCAGCAGCAGGTGCACGCCGAGCGAACGGCCCAGCCGCCCGATCATCACGAACAGGTCGATGAACTCCGGCTTGGCCGACAGCAGCTCGCTGAACTCGTCCAGCACCACGAACAGCGTCGGCATCGGCGCGAGCTCGGCCCCCTGCTCCCTGGCCCGCTCGTAGTCGCGCAGCGAGGCGTAGTTGCCCGCCGCGCGCAGCAGCTCCTGACGGCGCACCATCTCGCCGTGCAGCGCGTCGTGCATGCGGTCGACCAGCGGAAGCTCGTCCTCCAGGTTGGTGATGACCGCCGAGACGTGGGTGAGGGAGTCGAGGCCGAGGAAGGTCGCGCCACCCTTGAAGTCGACCAGGACGAAGTTGAGGATCTCCGACGAGTGCGTCACGGCCAGGCCGAGCACCAGCGTGCGGAGCAACTCGCTCTTGCCGGAGCCGGTGGCCCCGATCAGCAGCCCGTGCGGCCCCATGCCGCCCTGCGCGGACTCCTTGATGTCCAGCTCCACGAACCGCCCGTCGGCCCCGAGCCCGATCGGCACCCGCAGCCTGTTACGCCCGGCCCGCGGACGCCAGACGACCGCGGGATCCAGGCTCAGCGGGTCGCTGATGCCCAGCAGGTCGGTGAGCGTGGTGTTCAGCGACAGCACGTCCTCGGACTCGCCGCCGGCGGCGGCCGAGGCCCGCAACGGCGCGAGCTGCCTGGCCAGGCCCTCCGCCTGCAGGTAGTCGAGCCCGTCGGGATCGCCGAGCCGGGTCCTGTGCTCCTTGCCCGCGTGGTCGATCTTCACCATGTGGAAGCCGTCCGGCCGGATGTCCAGCCGCAACATGCCGTTCTCCTCCACGTCGGCGGTCGAGCCGGACAGGTCGATCACCGTCACGCCCTGGATGGCGTCGCTGCCGAGCTGCGAGTCGTGCGAGACGTAGCCGCCGTCCACGATCAGCACGTGGTACGGCAGCGAGTCGGCGGGGGAGCCGGGACGGAAGCGGGCACGTTCCTTGAGCTCGTCGCCGACCAGCCGGTCCAGCTCGCTCAGGTTCTCCGTCATCAGCCGGACCTGGCCCGCCGCGTCCACCTCGTCCGGATGCAGCGCGTGCGGCAGCCACTTGACCCACTCCCAGTGCGGCATCCCCTCCGCGCCGGCGCACACCATGATCCGCAGGTCGTCCGGCGAGTGGAACACGGTCAGCTGGGCGATCATGGCGCGCACCAGCTTGCGCGTCGTCGCCGGGTCGCCGTTCAGCCTGATCCTGGCGAACGAGCCGAGCGCCACGGCCACGGGCAGCTTGGAGACGGTCGAGTGCGCCCTGATGAACCTGCGCAGCGCGCCGGCCGACAGCGCGTCCAGGTCCTCCACCGGCTTGGAGTCCGGCGGGATGATCTGGATGGCCAGCTTCTGGACGCCGGTGCCGAGCCGTACGGTGGCGAAGTCCTCGTCGCGCGGGCGGCGCTCCCACAACCGCGGGCCCATCGCCACCCACCACAGGCCGTCCGGCTCGGGGTTTCCCCACTCAAGGGCCTCGCGCTGCTGCTTGGCGGCGCGCCTGGCCCGCTTGCGCACCTGGTCCAGATAGCGGAAGTAATCGCGGCGGGCGCCGTTGAGCTTGTACTTTCGTTCACCGGCCTGGCGGCCCACCTGGCCGAGCGTCATGCCCAGCATGGACAGCGCGAACAGGCCGCTGGAGACGTACATGATGGGGTTCGCGTTGCCGTAGGAGGTGAACATCAGGGCCATCGCGGCCGCGCCCGCCACCATGGGGAGGTAGGTCAGCACGAGCATGAGGCCCTGCCCCTGGACCTCGGGAATCTCCGGCGGGGATTCGAGGAGAACCTCGCCGCGCGGGGGTTTGGGGCCGGGACGGCGCTCGGGGCGGCGTACAACGACGATGCTCATCGAGACGTTCCTACCAGAAGAGACCAGATATGTTCTGTGGTGTCCAAGCGTAGCTTGGGGACGGAGAGTTAGAAGTTGGGACAGATTGTTCAGGGGCCTCCGCCCGGACCGCCCCCGATACAGGGCCCCTACCACGGTCCGCCTCCGATGCACGGTCCGATGCAGGGCCCGATGCAGGGGCCCGGTTTCCCGGGACCCCCCGGTATGCCGCCGCCACAGGGGCCTTTCCAGCAGAGCGCGCTGCCGCAGGTGCCCATGCCGCTGCCCGCGCAGTGCCATGTGACCATCGTCGGGCCGCGCCGCAGGGCCGACCTGGCGCTGCCCGCCGACATTCCGCTGCCGAACGTGCTGCCCGGCCTCCTGCGCGCGCTGGGCGAGGTGGGCGGCGACGCCGCGTCCGCTCCCGGCTGGACGCTCCAGCGGCCCGGCGGCGCCCCGCTGGACCTGGGGCAGAGCCTCGGCGCGCTCGGCGTGCTGGACGGTGAGATCCTCTACCTCCGGCCGCGCGAGGCCGCGCTTCCGCCCGCCCTGTACGACGACGTGGCCGACGTGGTCGCCACCGGCGTGCGCGGCGGACGCGGCGTGTGGTCGGCCGCGCACACCAGGATCGTGGGCGCCAGCGGCGCGATGGGCCTGCTGGTGCTGGGCGCGTTCGGCCTGGCCCTGTCGGGCATGCCGGGACTGACCATCATGATCGTCGCCGGGCTGCTGGCGCTGCTGCTGGTCGTCACGGGCACGCTGCTGTCGCGGGCGGTCGGCGACTCCATGGCGGGGGCGCTGATCGGGCACGCGGCGTTGCCGTACGGGTTCGTGACGGGCCTGTACGCGCCCGGGATGGCGGCGGGCATCGGCGCGCCCCAGGTGCTGGGGGCGCTGGCCTGCACCGCTCTCGTGGCGGCCATCTGCGGCACGCTGGTCTCCGACGGTGTGCCCGGCTTCCTCGGCGTGGCCGGGGTCTCCACGGTCGGCGGGATCTGCGCGGCCGTCGTCATGGTGTGGGGAACCTCACCCGCCGGGGTGGCCGCGATGGCCGTCGCGCTGTTGGTGGCCTTCAGCCCGCTGGTGCCGACGCTGTCGTTCAAGCTGGCCAAGGTGCCGCTGCCGGCGATGCCGACCACGGCCGAGGAACTGCGCGGCGACAACCAGCGACTGGACGCCCCGGCCATCCAGGAGCGGACCAAGGTCGCGCAGCGCTACGCGCTCGGCATGATCATCATGCTCACGCTGTCGGCGCTGCTGACGCAGGTGCTGCTGGTGCTCGACGACTACTGGGTGTCGGAGGTCATGACGGCGTCCCTGTCGCTCACCCTGATCCTGCGGGCCCGGGTCTTCCGTGGCATGGGACAGCGGCTCTGGCTCATCGGCACCGGCCTGGCCGGATTCGCCATGCTCGCGCTGTCGCTGGTCGATCAGGGCGGGATCGTCGGGTCGATGGCCGTGGCCATCGCCGTGTTGTGGGTGGCGCTGATGAGCGTGGGCATCGGGGTTTGGCTGGCGACGGGCAAGCCCTCGCCGTTCTGGGGGCGCGCGGCCGACATCCTGGACGTCGCGCTGATGGTGCAGCTCTTCCCGCTCGCGCTGGGAGTGCTGGAGGTCTACACGTGGGTGCGCGGGTTGTCGGGATAGGAGAGGTTATGCAGGAGTTCGGCGATTTCGCCAACATCGATGTCGACAAGCTCATCAAGGGCATGGACCAGCAGGTCGAGCAGATGGAGGAGTTCCAGCGGGTGCTCGGCTCGATCGTCGGCACCGCCCAGGACGAGGACGGCTTCGTCACCATCGAGTACGGGAACGAAGGAGTGCGCGAGCTGGAGCTGCATCCGAAGGCGATGCGGCTGTCCTCCGGCGAGCTGGCCGAGCTGATCAAGGCGATCCTGGCCGAGGCCACGGAGGACTTCCAGAAGCGCATGTACGAGGCCGCGGGTACCGTCTTCGGCGACGAGGACAACCCGATGCAGCTCATGAAGGATCCGGACGCGGCGATCGCCAAGGTCAAGCAGGCTGAGGCGGTATACGACCGCGCGTTCGAGGATGTGATGGGCGAACTCGACCAGATTCGCCGAAGGATGGACCTCTGACGCGTGCCGCTGACCCTGCCAGCTTCCAGGAGTCAGCGGACTCCTGGGGCCTCTACCAGCGGATTTGTTGAAACTTCATCATTTCGCGACGGATCCGTAATTTGGGGTTAGTGGGAAACTTGGGGCGTTTGGTGGCTACGATGCCTTTTATGTTGTTCGCCAGGGTGACCGGTTCCCTATCCAGGGTGACCGTCCGCCCTGGCAGCTAGGCCATCTCGACATGGAGGTCCAGTGGCACTGTACGGGGCCAGTCCTACTCAACTCACGACCGCGGCAGGGTACTGCGAGACGACCGCGCAGCACATCGAGGGCATGCGGCAGCGAGTGCAGACGATCAAGACCCAGCTCACCACCCAGGGGTGGAAGGGCGGTGCTTCGCAGAAGTTCGCTCAGGCGCTCGACGCGTGGGACATCGACTTCAAGGCCGTCATCAAGATCCTTGAGGACATCCACGACCGGCTGAACATGGGTGCCGGTGTCTACCGCAACGCCGCCGACGAGAACATGCAGCTCGCCGGCCGGGCCACCGCCGCCGGCTCCAACGCCGTCGACTCCGCTATCAACCGCTGACCTGGACGGAGCACCACATCATGGGTATGCCTGCCGAGGACCACACTTACGTCCGTTTCGGTTCGATGGACGAGGCCTTCGAGGACCTCAAGGCCGTCGTCACGGAGCTCGACCGGGTCACCGACCAGCTCTACGCCGACATCAAGAAGGAGCTCGGGCCGAGCTGGGAAGGCGAGGCTCAGACTTACTTCGACCAGAAGAAGAACGAGTGGAACGCCCTCGAGGTGCAGATGGGCCAGGAGCTCTTCAACGCCGCGTCGGCGGTCAACGTCGCCAACGGCAATTACCAGAGCGCCGAGCGCCGCAACATCGGTATCTGGTCGGACTGACCCATCTCGCCCATCCTTTCGGTCATCGCCGGGGCGCGATGGCCGAAAGCTCTGTTCGCTAAGGGTAAGGCATGAGCTACGACGGTGCTCGGGAGAACTCGCCATCCGGCATGCGCGCGGTCGCGGAGGAGCTGAGAGCTTCCCACGGGGCCATGACGGGCAAGGGTGAGCGGCCGAACGGCAATGTCAACCAGATCTACACGGGCAACGAGGTCTCCACGGCGCAGATCGGCACCTGGCCGGATGCCGCCGCCCTCGCCGCCGCAGTGGGATCGAACAACGCGGGCGCGCAGCTCGCCATGGTGTACAACCAATTCATCACGGCCTACCAGGATGTCGTCAAGGCGGTCGAGGCGAGCGCCGACAGCCACGACAAGGCGCGCCGGACCAACGAGGGCGGCGCCTGATGGCCAAGCATGGGCACATCGACATCAAGAACGGCAATGCGCCTCAGGGTACGCAACCCTCCGAGGGCATAGACGTGATCAAGAAGTGGCTCACGAGCGCCGATCCGCTCATGGTCGATGGCGCCGGGATGACGTTCACCAACGCGGGAAGCAAGGTCGAGCAGGCGGTCAGTGCTCTCCAGACGCACAAAGCGAAGATCGTGGAGGTCTGGAAGGGGCCGGACGCCGAACTGGCCGCCGGAGCGCTTGACCAACTGGAGAAGACCGGCAACGAGCTGAAAAAGGTCTTTCAGGACATGGGCTCCGCGCTGCAGACCTACGCGATAAGCCTCACGGCGGCGCAGACCGCGGTCGAGAAGATACCTCCGGACCTTACGAACTACGAGCACACGCCATACCAGTCCACCGAGGATACGCGCGCTCAAAAGGTGCTCGGCGATCTCAACCAGAAGATCGTCGCGGTCTACGCGAGCATCCCCACCTCTTTCAGCTACACCCTGCCCACCGTCGCAGCCGACGGCGGTCCCCCCACCACCAGGTCACCCAACTACCCCACGGGCTCGGAGACGAATCCCGCCGCCTGGTACGGGTCGGGCAGTGACGGCGGCGGGTCCAACGGCAACGGTTCCGGTGGCTCCGGCAACGGGTCGACCGGCAACGGCAGCAGTCCCGGCAACCCCGGTGGATCGAATCCCGGCGGCTCCAACCCGGGTGGCTCCGATCCGAACAACCCGGGCGGCTCCGATCCGAACAACCCCGGCGGTTCGGATCCGAACAACCCCGGCACGCCCGACCCCGAAACGCCGACCACCCCGCCTTCGACCCAGGACCCCGGCCAGCCGCAGACGCCCGCCCCGGGCGATGACGACGGCACGGTGCCCTCGGTCATCGGCGACCAGGACCGTACGACCACCGACGGCACGGATCGCACCGACCCGAACCAGACGGACATGGCGAGCTACCAGCCCCCGGTGCTGACCACGCCGACCACCGCGGTGCCGCCCACCACGTTCACCCCGACGCCCAGCTTCTCCACCCCCACGGCGCCGGTTCCCGGTTCGCCCGGCATCCCCTCGGTCATCGGCTCGCCGGGCGTCGGCGGGCCGGGCGCGCAGAACGCGCTCGCCGCGGCTCGCGCGGGCAGCGGGATGACGCCTGGCGGCATGCCGTTCATGCCGTTCATGGGGGCCGGCGGGGCAGGTGCCGGTGAGTACGGGGACATGGAGCGGAACACGTACATGCCGGAGGACTCGAGCTCATGGGGCTGCGGCAATGAGACGACGGACCCGGTGATCGGATGACCAACAACGGCTCGAACCCCGCGGACCTCGGCGGCTACGCCGGGCTCGCGGGGTCGGGCTTCTCCTATGGCGAGGGCGAGCTCAAGAACTCCGGGCACAAGTTCGATGAGCAGGCCGGCAAGCTCGGGACGCTCAAAGGGCACTCGAACGAGTTGCACGTGGGCTTCCCGCACTTCGGCGTAGTCGCCTGGGGTCTTCACAGCGCGCACAACAACGCGATCCAGAGCCGGGAGAGCGCGTTGCAGAGGGCGGAGGCCGCGCTCAAGACCTGGAAGGAAGGGCTCGCGGCGGCCGACGCCAACTATAAAAAGGCCGACGAACTGCCTCAGATGCCGCAGGCGCCGTCCGTCGACACTCCGGGCATGCCCAAAATGCCCGGTGCGGGCGACATCCCCAACGTGAAGACCCCCGAGATTCCCAACACGGGCATGCCCGACACCGGCGATCTGGGGCTGCCCAAGACCCCGGGCACCGACCTCCCCGGCAGCGATCTCCCCGGCACCGACCTCCCCGGCACCGACGTGCCGGGAACGGACGTGCCGGGAACGGACGTGCCGGGAACGGACGTGCCCGGTGTGAACACCCCGGAGGTGCCGGACGCGAACATGCCCGAGACGCCGAACGTGGACGTGCCGACGACCGATCCGGCCGACATGAAGGTCCCGTCCATCGACCAGGCGCTCAACGACCCGTCGAAGACCGACCTGTCGCAGTACCAGCCCACCACCCCGTCGCTGAACACCCCGTCGCTGAACACCAACGTGCCGACCACGGACCCGTCCCTGCAGAACCCGCGCCTGAACACCCCGAACACAGTGGGCGGTCCCGTCGTCGGCACCGGGACGGGCGTCGGCGCCCCCAACGCCGGCCTGCCGAACGCCAACGCGGCCGGACTGCGCGGCGCGGCGGGTGCGGGCGGCATGCCGATGATGCCCATGATGCCGATGGGCGCCGGCGCGGGCGGCGACCAGGAACGCGATCGGGAGAAGACCGTGGGGTTGTCGGAGGACGAGGGTGTCTGGATGGGCGATGAGGAAATCGCGCCGCAGGTGATCGGACTGGAGGAGATATGAGCGCGTACAAAGAGGCGTACATGGCCTCCGCCGCCGCGGCCGCGGGCCTGTCGTTCGCCATTCAGTCCCGCTGGGCCTACTACGCCGCCGCCGCTCTGGCGACCGTGGTCAGCAACCCGGATGACATGGACAAGGCCGTGGGGAAATGGCGTGAGACCAATGCGAGCATCGCCACGCTGAACACGGACCTGGACAAGCTGAAGACGGACCTCCAGGACAAGGGCGAGTGGCAGGGACAGGCGTCCGACACCTTCGCCGCCACCCACAAGACCTACAAGCAGTCGCTCGATGAGCTCGGAAGAGCCAACGCCGGCGCCGGCGACGCCGTCGAGCAGCATTCGACCCTGGCCAAGTGGGGCCTCGTCCCGGCCGGCGCCGTGGTCACCCTCATGGGGGTCGCGGCGGCGACGAGGCTGGCAGGCAACCTGACGGGGCCTTGGGGGAAGGCGGCCGCGCTCATCTTCGACAAGCTCGTCGGCACGGCCACGCTTCAGGTGACCAAGCAGATGGTCAAGAAGTTCGGCATCGCCTCCGCCGTCGTCGGAGGTCTCATGTACACCGTCATGCAGATGTCGGAGTCGTCGGGCAAGGCGTTCCCGGGGGCGAAGGCCGTGCCGGCGGACCTCAACACGGGTGGCGGTCTCAAGTACCAGTTCCCGCAGCTCGAATACCAAGAGGGCATGGGCCTGACGCAGAAGGTCGACACGGAGGGCATGACGAACATGCCCAAGGGCGGCGGGATTCTGGGAATTTAGCCGTACCGCGTCGGCTCCGGTCCACCCGTTGTTCTCCCGGAGTTAAGACGATTCTCCTGACACCCGGGAGGAGATTGGGTTGGATGTGGCGGTAATTCGTGATCTATCGCCGCCACTTTCACGGGAAGGGTGCCTGTGGACCCTGAGCGATCCGACGGTCGGCTGCGGATCGGCCGCTACACCGTCGTCGCGACGGTCGGTGAAGGGCCGCGTGGCACCGTCTACCTCGGGCAGGACGGTTCGTCCGCGCCGCGCGCGATCAAGCTGCTGGCGCCGGACGCGGATGTCGTGCAGCGTCTGGAGTCGCTGCGGCGGGTGTCGGGCTCCCATGTGTCGCGGGTACTGGACGCGGGCGTGTGGGAGGGGCGGCCGTACCTGGTCAGGGAGCAGGCGCTGGGGCACAGCCTCGCCGAGATCGTCGCCGTGGACGGGCCGCTGGCGGGGGACGAGCTGGAGCGGGTCGCGTTCGGCGTCCTGACGGCGCTGACCTCGATCCATCTGAAGGGTCTGACGCACGGCGGGCTCACCCCGAGCAACGTCATCCTGACCGCGGAGGGCCCCAAGGTCACCGACATGGCGGTCGGAGCGCCCGTGGGCGAGGTCGGCTACCGCGCGCCGGAGCAGCTTGCGGTGGGCGCGTGCGGTGCGTACTCGGACCTCTTCTCGTGGGCGGCGGTCGTCGTGTTCGCGGGCACCGGGCGACCGCCGTTCGGCCAGGACGCCCAGGCCGTGCTGCACGGCCCGCCGGACCTGGGCGACCTGCCGGAGCCGCTGCGCGGCCTCGTGGCCACGGCACTCGCCAAGGCGTCAGAGCAGCGGCCATCGGCGCAGGCGGCGCTGCTCCGCCTGCTCGGCGAGGAGGACAAACCGCCCCCGCCCCCAGCACCCCACCAGCCCCCGACAGCCCACCAGCCTTCCGCACCCCAACCGTCCCCACAATCCCACCAGTCCTCCGCACCCCACCCGTCTTCGGCAGCCCACTCCGTTCCACCAGGGCCTGCGGACAGTGCGCGGTCCTGGGGGCCGCCCGCGACGCCTGAGGCGGCGGTGCGGTCGTCGCCCGATCAGGCGGACGAGGGCACGCCCGCCCGTTCCTTCCCGGTCGGGCTGGTCGCGGTCATGGGGGCCGTCGTGCTCCTGTCCGGGCTGGGACTCTGGGGAGCCAGCCGGTACGCCGGCACGGCGCCCGCCCTGCGGCCCGCGGCGGCCGACGCGGGCAATGTCTCACCAATACCCTCGCAGGGGGCACACTCCCGGCAGCCGGACCTGGCCGTCCCCTGGGCGAGCGCATCCGAGCCGGGGGACACGACGATGCCGTTCGAGCTCCCGACCGAGCAGACGGCGGCCCCGGTGCCGGAGCTGAGCACCGTGCCCACGCCGGCCCCGCCACCGGTGCCGAGCCAGCCGGTCCCGCAGCCCACCACGACGGTCACCAGGCAACCGACCGCCACGCCGACCCGCTCCGCCGCCGCCAAGGAGCAGGAGCCGAAGAAGCCCACGCCGACGAAGACCGTCACGGCCACCGCGAAGCCGGAGCCCACCCCGAGCACCCCCGCGCCCTCCAGGACCGCTCCGGAGATCTCTCCCGGCGGCGGGTCCAAGGACATCCGGACGAACTACGCCTGGGCCAAGGGTTCGGTGTCCTGGAACGGGAAGGAGGCCACCGCGAGCGGGCAACTGCACGACACCCCGCAGCGCGAGTCCCGGTCGTGGGTGCGGATCGCGTACAAGATCTATGTCTCAGGGGCATGGAAGACGCGCTACGCCCAGCCTGACCCGCAGGTCAATGCCGGGAACGGGCAGTACGCCGGCATCTCGTTCTCGATGAGCGGGCCGATCAAGGACGTGCAGTGGGATCTGTGCTCCGAGCGGGAGGGCAAGTCGTACTGCACCGGGTGGAGCTGAGCGTCACTGCGCCTGTTGTTGTTGCTGCTGGCGCAGGGGCTGGGCGTCCTGGATCGGTGTCCTGGCGGCCGCCGGGTCCAGGGCGGGACCGTCGGGGATCAGCCGCAGCAGGTGGGCGGGCACCGGCGCGACGTCCTTGGCGTCGTACCCCAGCTTGGCCACGATCTCCCCGGAAGCCAGCTGGAACCGCTTGCCCTGGTCGGTGATCAGCGAGTACTGCTGCACCGCCGACAGTTGCCCGTCACCGGGCAGGGTTCCGGCCAGCACCGCGCCGCCGGGCGGCAGCAGCACCTGGTCGACCTTGTCGGGGCCGGCGCTCGCCGGGGGCGTCGGGATCCGGATCCTGCTGCCCGTGGTCAGGTTGGCGCTGGTCGAGCCCTTCAGGGTGTCGGAGTACACCGCGCAGAGCGGGGCCGACACGCCGGGCACGCGGAAGCGCGGCATGGTGGCGGGCAGTCCCTGCTTCTGCAGGTTGCGCTTGGACACCTTGGTCGCGTTGGCGCTCGCCGCGTCGATCTCCGTCTCGCGTACCGGCTGCTTGCCGTAGGCGGCCTTGCTGCCCGGGTCCTGCAGCAACATCATCGCCTGCGTGTGGCTGATGGGCGCCAGGCCGTCGGTGAGCAGCACGTACCAGCGATCGCCCCCGCCCGTCATGGAGGGCACCTTGTAGACGCGTCCTGCCTTGGCCGCCCCGCCGCCGGGGGCGGCGGCCTTCTTGCCGCGCTGCGGGACCCACGGAGGGGAGAAGTCCACGCCGGCGGGGATGGCGTTGACCCACGAGGCGGGCACGCGGCGCGGCTCCTGGTCGGTGAGCCGGTCCACGTGCGGCGCCCGCATGCGCCGGTTGGACCACAACACCCAGTCCTGCTGCCCGTCGTTGACGACCAGCGCGTCGGTGCCGACGGGTGTGCCGCCGAGGTCGGTGCCCGCCACGAGCGAGACGAACGCCTTGCGTACGCCGGTGGCATCGGCCCCCTCGACCACGCACGCCGACCACGGCGCCTTGACCAGCCGCTCCCGCTTGGGCAACGAGTCGGGCGCGCCCTGGATGCCGACCTTGTGCCCGCGGTTGAAGCCGGCCAGCGACTCCGCCGACACCGTTCTGACCTTGATGTCCTGGGCGTCGAGCATCAGCCGGGCGGAGACGTAGTTCGCCACCGGCTGCAGCGACCCGCTCTGCTGGTTGTAGACGTAGGAGGCGCCGGTCTCCTCCTCGATCAGCAGCTGACCGGCGTCTGTCAGCTTCGTGGCGTTACCCGGCTTGAGCAGACCCCAGATCCCGAACGCCGCCACGATCAGCACGCCGATGATGATTCCGGCGAACGTGGCCACGTTGTGCCGCCGCATGGGGGACTCCGGCAGATCGGGCTCCCCCTGCAGCAGAGCCAGTCCCAGGCGTTGCGTCATGAATCGATGCGCCTGATAGAGGTCCTTCTGGGTCTGCATATCGGCATATGTTACGCATGTTGACTATGAGTCTTCTGTACGGCTAAGAAACATTCCACTAAGCTCCTTGACCGAGTGCCAAGGGGGAAGATCCATATGGGAACGCAACCGCCTCCGGGTTGGCCGGGGCTGCAGGCCGAGCGGGACGCCGTCACGTACGACGCGAAGAAGATCGAGACCATCGCCGGGGAACTGCGCGACGCGCTCAAACCCCTTGAGACGATGAGCTACGGCAACCCGGGCTCGATTCACGACTTCAACGCGGCAGGCTACACGATCCAGACCTTCACCGACCACCTGAAGACCGTGGAGCGCTGGGGAGGCGGCCACGACTTCGCCGCGCAGCTGATGGGCAGCCACAAGTCGCTCCATGAGATCTATCAGGAGGTCGTGACCAAGCTGAACATCGCGATCTCCCTTGTGGACGCCGGAGCCGGCAACTACAAGGTGACGGACACGGCCAACCTCGGGGGGAGCTGATCGGCATGGGGAAGCCGGCCAAGGAAGAAACGTACATGCTCAAGCCCTCCTGCCCGTCCTGGGACGTCGACACGGGGGGCCGCAGCGTCGAGGAGCTCGTGACCTTCTTCAACGGTCTCGATGCCACCCAGGGTGTCTCGAAGGCGGCGACCTCCTACGAGGAAGCCAGGAAAGCGATCATCAAGGCCCAGGGCGAGATCAAAACCCAGGCCATCGCGCTTGAGAAGGTCTGGGAGGGCGAGGCCTCGGTCGAGGCGCAGACGGCGCTCGGCATCCTGCACGTCACGATGGGCAGGCTGGTCGAGGCGATGGAGCCGATGCACCAGGCCATGGACGGCCTCACCGAAGTGGTGAAACATCACAAGGCGTTCATGCAGGACGGCTCCAAGGGCATTCTGAGCACGTGGCACGGCGGTGGCAGCAACTCCTCCTGGAACGACAGCATCCCGGACATCTACAGCACCTACAAGGGCTACTACAAGCAGGGTGCCGTGGCGGGGACGGGCGATGCCGTCGAGAACAACGCCGACCACGACTTCGGCTCGCCGGACGAACTGGCCGGGCTGCACCTGCAGACGTTCGGCCAGGACCTCCAGGCGGTCTACGCGAGGATGCCGAACTCGATCGAAACCGCGATACCGGACATCAAGCCCGCGGAGCCCACGATCGAGAAGCCGCCGCCGGTGAACTACCCCACTCCCAACGCCGACGTCAGGCAGCCGTACTCGGGCAGCCCCTACACGCCGACCAGCGGCTCGCCGCAGACGCCGAACTTCGACGGCAGCATCCCGAACACCGACGGGCCGTCGTACACGCCGCCCAACTCGACGAACCCGGACACCCCGCCGGTGAACCAGCCCGGCACGCCTTCGCCGAACACCCCGGGCACGCCTTCCCCCAACACTCCCGGGACGCCGGACCCCAACCAGCCGACCAACCCGAACGGCCAGACCCCCACGGTGCCCGGCACCACGAACCCGGGTCAGGACCCGAACAACCCGGCGGCCAACGTCCCCAAGACGAGCCTCCAGGACTACCAGCCCTCCACGAACCTGCCCAACGTCGGCAACCCGCCCAACAGCACGCCGAACTACAACACCCTCAACACCCCGCAGACGCAGTACTCACCCAACACGCCCAGTGGCCCGGCGACGTTCGGCGGCACCACCGGCGGGGTGGGCGGTTCCCTGGCCACCCCGGCGGCGGCGAACGCCGGCACGCGCGGGGCCAACGGCATGGGCGGCATGCCCTTCATGCCGATGGGCATGGGCGCCGGGGCGGGAGCCCAGGGGGAGCAGGACCGGGAGTCGACCACCTGGCTGCACGAGGACGACGACGTCTGGGGCGGGGACACCGATTCGGTGGTGAACAGCAAGATCGGGTAACGGTCACGACTCGGGCAGGGCCGCCTGGACGGGGGTGACGGCGCCGGTCGTCACCAGCAGGCCGCGGCCCTGCGGCCCGCCGACCATGCCGCGCGGCAGACGGATCGTGAACAGGTCTCCGTCCGTCTGCCCCTGCACGGCCAGCAGCAGCCCGGTACGCGACTTGCGCGCCTCGGCCACGAACCCCCGGTAGGCCACGGCCAGGTCACCCGTCGCACCGGCGACCAGCAGGCCGTGGTCGCCGTCCCGGCCGGTGCGGATCACCTCCTCCAGCGCGGTGCCCAGCGGGCCGTCCGCGTTGACCAGTTCGGCGTCGTCCACCAGCACGACGTAGTGATGCAGGTCGGCGACCAGCTCCGGCAGGTCCGTGGCGTCGCCGTTCAGCACGGCCAGCGCCCCGTCCAGGTCCCGCAGCGGGCTGCGCCTGGGGGTGACGGCGATGACCGGCGTGCCCTGGGCGATCAGCGACCGGGCGGCGGTCATGAGCGTCGAGGACCGCCCGGAGCGGGACGGCCCCGCGATCACCGCCCCCGGCCCCTGCGACTGCAGGTCGAGCCCCAGGGGCGCCAGCGAGTCGCCGCCCGCGCCGATCATCGCCCACAGCGGTGAGGGCGGTGCGAACTCCGGTTCGAGCGCCATCGTCTGGGCGGCGGTGATGCGCATCGGCAACGCGTCCACCCGCAGCGGCGGCGCCCCCTCCCAGCGCCACGGCCCCCTGCCGACGCCCAGCGCGTGCGACTGCCTCGGCCCGGCCGTGTCGATACCGTCGGTACGGGCCAGCGACTGCAGCGCCGCCACCTGCGCCGGACCGGCGGGATCGGCGTCCAGCAGCGCGATCTGGTGCTCCACGATGCCGTGCTCGCCCATGGACAGCGCCCGGCCCGGCGGCATCGACGCGGGCAGCCCCTTCAGCGGGAAGCCCGCCAGCCCGTAGTCGGCGCCGTCCGACAACCGCAGCAGCAGGCGATCGTCGAAGACCGTCGAGACCTGGCCGAGCAGCCCGGACCGATCGCTGCTGATCACCCCCCTGAGCCCCACCGCCGGACCTTCCCGCAACAACTGCAGCACCGCCTCGATCAGCCGCCCGTAGTCGTAGCCCTCGAACGCGGCCACGAAGCCCTCCCAGCGGTCGAGCATGAACACCAGCCAGGGCAGCCGGTTGCCCGCCTGCCGGTATTCGGCCAGCGACGCGTGCCCGGCCTCGGCGAGCAACTGCTGGCGTCTGCCGATCTCCGCGCGCAGGCGGGTCAGCAGCCGTTCGGTCCTGTCGAGCTGATCTCGGGTCACCACGGCCCCGCAGTGCGGCATCGCCATCAGCGGCAGCAGCGCGCCGGAGCCGCAGTCCACGGCGTGGAGTTGCACGTCCTGCGGGGAGGCGTGGGCCGCGATGGAGCCCGCGATCGTGCGCAGCGCCGTCGAACGCCCGCTGCGCGCGGCGCCGGCGACGAGCAGATGCCCGCCGTGCGCCACGTCGAGCGCCAGCGGATGCCGGTCCTGCGCCCACGGCCGGTCCGTGACGCCGAACGGCAGCGGCGCGACCTCCTCGAAATCGCGCCCTTCCCAACGTTCCTCCGGCAGGTCCAGGACGAGTCGGGCGGGCAGCGGGTCCAGCCACGGGCTCGGCTGGATCGGGACGTCGGCCAGCCGGGCGGCGTCGATGAGCGCGTCGGCGACGAGGGTGAGGTCCGTGGTCGTGGAGTCCTCCTCCTCCGGCTGCGGAGGCGGCGGCAGCGGCTTGGCCAGCGAACGCCAGTCCACCTCCTGCACGCGCAGGTTCCCGCCGCCGGGACCGGCCGTGGTCCTGGCGGGGCCGCGTCCCCCGACCCTGGCGGTCTGCACGGCGACCGGCGCCCCCGCCCCCGAGCGCACGTAACACCGCCCGGGAGTGGACTTCGAGATGTGCGCCGCGTCGGGCGTGTCGATGACGTCGGCCGACTCGGCGGGCTCGGTCACCCGCAACGCGATCCGCAGCGAGGTGTTGGCCTGGATGTCGGCCGTCACCACGCCGGCCGGCCGCTGGGTGGCCAGGATCAGGTGGATGCCCAGCGACCGGCCCCTGCGCGCGATGTCCACCAGCCCCGTCACGAAGTCGGGCAACTCGGCCACCAGCGCGGCGAACTCGTCGATGATCAGCACCAGCCGGGGCAGCCCCGGCCCCGTGTAGTCGTCGATGTCCTTGGCCCCCGCCTCCAGCAGCAGCCGCTCCCGCCGCCGGATCTCGGCCGCCAGCGAGTCCAGGGCCCGCTGCGTCAGGTGCCCGTCCAGGTCGCTGACCATGCCGACCGTGTGCGGCAGGCGTACACACTCCTTGAAGGCGGCCCCGCCCTTGTAGTCGATCAGCACGAACGTGAGCTGGTCGGGCCGGTTGGCCACCGCCAGCGAGCAGATCAGCGTCTGCAGCAGCTCCGACTTGCCCGCGCCCGTGGTGCCGGCGATCAGCCCGTGCGGGCCGTCGAACTTGAGATCCACCGTGAACGGCCCGTCGGGGCCGACGCCGATCAGCGCCTCGGTGCTGCCCTGGTCGTCCCACTGGGCGGCCAGCGCCGCCCCGGAGGGCGCGGTCATGCCCATGAGGTCGAGCAGTCGCGCCGCGCCGGGGAGGTTGCCGCCCGGATCGTCCCTGCTCACGTCGCGGATCGGGGCCAGGGCCCTGGCCAGGCGGTCGCACCAGGTGGGGGAGACGAGGTCGCCGAGCACGGGGCCGATGGCGTCCAGGCCGCCGCCGCGCAGGTTGACCAGGCCGTCGGCGCCGCACGCGGCCACCGTCTGGCACTCCTCCGGCAGCAGGCGCTGGTCGTCGTCGATGGCCAGCGTGAACACCCCGGAACGCGGGCCCTGGCGCAGCACCTGCGGCATGTTGGGCAGGCCGCGCAGGATCTGGGCGCCGTCGAGGATCACCAGGACGTCGTAGGGCCGTACGTCGTAGGTGGAGAACGAGGGCTTCTCCGGCCCGCCCAGGTCGTCCCAGCCGGTGGGGACCTTGCCCAGCTCGGGGATGGCGGTGTTCTGGCGTTCGTCGATGAGCGCGGCCAGCTCCGCGACCCGGCGGGCGGCCGAGTCGGGGTCGGCGCCCACCAGCGCCACGCACTCCTCGCCCGCGCGCGGCGCGCAGTGCGGCAACCAGCGCAGCCAGCCCCAGCTCCGCTCGGCGTCGGGGTGCGCGGAGACCACCACGATGGCCAGGTCGCGCGGGCTGTGCAGGGTCGCCGCCTGGGAGATGAGCCAGCTCGTCAGGCTGACCGCGTACGGGCGGGGCCCCGTCACGCCGGCCACCCCCAGCCGCCGCATGGGCAGCGCCACCGGCACGGAACGGCAGATCGGCGGGTCGATGGGCCCGCCCTGCTCCTCCGACAGGTCCAGGTCGGCGGGCAGGTCGGCGAGCCCGACCCGCAGCCGCAACACGTCGGTGTCGTGGATCCGGCGCTCCCACAGCCGCCTGCGCGGCCCCGTGGCGGTGAGCAGCACCTGGGCCGGGTCAGGCGTGTCCTCCCTGCGGACCGCCTCGTCGGCGACGCGGGCCCGTTCGACGTCCTCGTCGTAGGCGCGCAGCCGCTCCTGGTGCTCCTTGACGGCCTTCCTGTGCTGCTTCTTGCCGTGGCGGCGGTCGCTCCACCACTGGCCGATCATGATGACCGGCGTCATGAGGGCGACGAGCAGGTAGTACCACTGCTTGAGCGCTATCGCCAGCGTGAACCCGAGCACGGCGGGCAGGCACGCGGCCAGCAGTTGCAGCCGCATCCCCTCGTTCCTGGTCGGCTCCTTGGGCCTGACGAACCTGCGCTCGGGATCGGGCCGCCGCAGCCTGGGCGGCCGGTTGTAGGCGACGCCGCCCTCGCCGCGCGGCGCCAGGTGCGCGTCCCTCGGCTCGATCGAGGTCAGCACGAACACCGAGCAGCCGCAGGTCAGCACGGCCTGGTCGGTCCACTCGACCGGCTCGGTGAGCGGCTTGCCGTCCAGTTCGGGCACCTCGCCGTAGCCGGCCGCCTGCTCCGCCGCCGCCCGCTCGGCCGTGCGCGCCGTGAGCTCGGCGACCTCGTCGGCCCATCGTCCCTTGAGCTTGAGCCTGGGCGTCTCGTCCGGCGGCAGCCACGCCCGCTCGACGGTGATGACCTCCGGCGTCACCCGTACGGTCACCGCCTCGGGAGCCAGCGCCCGATCGTCGGCCGCCACCGCGCACCTGGGGTCGGAGCCGATGACGTGCGCGCCCAGCCCCAGCCGGTGCACCGCGCCCGCGGCGGGCCCGCCCACCACCCGCACCTCGGCGACCCCGCCGGGCTCCTGGACGATGGTGGCCCTGGACAACCGGCCGTCGAGCGTGACCGTGTCGCCGTCGCGCAGCACGGCGGTGACCGGGGCCTGCGGGTCGAGCGGCCGCCCGTCCCGCCACAGGACGGGCGGCCCCGTGCCGGCCCGCGCCGGCCCGGCCCCGGACCGCTCGGGCTGACGCGGCCGGGGCACGTGCGGGCCTGATCCGCCGGGCCGGGCCGGTCCGTACGGCGCCCGGGACTTGGGCAGCCGCACGACCTCCGCCAGCGGGCCATGATCGCTGAGCGCGGCGCACAACTTCGCGACCGTGGCGCCGTCGTCGCCATCGATCACGACGTCACGATCGCCCTGCCCGCCGAGCACGGTGAGCATGATCCGCATGGTGCCGTCTCCTCGGTCGACTTCGGGCACGACTTCGGGCGCCAAAGTAGCGCCAGTGACGCGGCCGGGTGCGCCGGTTGACGGCAATGGCATGGGGGAGCGCCGTATCTCGGACAAATACGTTGAGGGGTGGTAATGGAGGGGCCAAAGATAATGGAGTGACATCTAGTCGGAAAAATGGTTGTACGTCAACTCGGTAGAAACAATAGGCATAGATTATTTCCGCTTGACATCATGCCACCTGCGAAACAAGCATGGGTCCTCGAATTTCGCCCACTGCGCCGCAGAAATCCCCACATAATGGCGTGAATTCCGTTATTTGCTTCGGGAGCCCCCACCCATGAGGACCAGTGAAAAGCCTGCCGTGAACGCGGCGGCGGGGTTGTCCGGCCCGGCCTCGCGAAAGCTCCCCGTGCCACCCAGGGAACGCAAGCCGGCCCTGGCCGCGCTCGCCGTCCTGCTCATCCTGGGCGGCGCGCTGGCCACGACCCTGCTCCTGCTGAACAGCGGCGACCGCGTCTCCGCCATCCGCGTCACCCAGCAGATCGGCGCGGGCCAGAAGTTCAGCCCGCAGGCGCTGGAAGAAGTGAAGATCGCCGACACCGGCGTCGAATTCGTCTCCTGGTCGCAGCGCGAGCAGGTGCTCAACAGCTTCGCGGCCGTCACCATCCTGCCCGGCACCCTGCTGACGAACCGGATGGGCGTGCGCGTCAGCAGCGAGCTGGGCGAGGGAAAGGCCACCGTCGGGCTGGCGCTCAAGCCGGGGCAAATGCCCGCGGGAGTGTCGGCCGGTGACCGGGTGCAGATCATTTTCGTACCGGCGCGTACCAGCCAGGGAGAAAGCCGCGTGCTGGCCGCCAGCGCGCTCGTCTTCTCCGTGGGCGACAGATCCAGAACCGGGAATTCCGGTCAGATCACCGTGGTCGTGGAGGCTCCGGCGGCGCCGGAGATCGTGACCGCCGCCTCCAGCGGAGAGATCGCGGTGGCCGAGCTCCCGGGGGCACGCTGACGTGGCGCTGATCGTACTGGCCGCCGACAAGGGCGCGCCGGGTGTGACCACCGCCGCCACGGCACTGGCGGCGGTCTGGCCGCGTCCCGTGCTGCTGGCCGAATGCGACCCGGCCGGCGGTGACCTGGCCTACCGGCTGCCCGCCGCGGGCGGCGGCGTGCTCAACCCCGGCAAGGGGCTGCTCACGCTGGGCGCCACCGCGCGGCGCGGGCTGGAGGCGGCGCAGCTCCACCAGCACACCCAGAAGATCGTCGGCGGGCTCGACGTGCTGGTCGGGCTCACGCACGGCGAGCAGGCGGCCGGGCTCACCTGGCTCTGGGGACCGCTGGGCAGATCGCTGGCCGCCCTCCCGAACGCCGACGTGATCGCCGACTGCGGCCGGCTCGGCGCCCACCCGCAACTCGCCGACCTCATGGCCGAGGCCGAGCAGGTCGTGCTGCTCACCAGGGCCACCCTCGACCACGTGGCCCACCTGCGCGAACGCCTGCAGATCAGCAAGGCCCACGGCGTCGCCGTGATCGCCGACCCGCGCAACTACCGCGCCTCCATCGAGGACGTACGCAGGATCGTCGGCCCCGTCGTCCAGTTCGTGCACGGCCTGGCCTACGACCCCAAGGGCGCCGAACTGCTGCGCGGCCAGTGGGGCGGCCGGCTGGACCGTTCGCTGCTCATCCGCACCGCCCGCGACCTGGCGGCGAGGCTGGTGAGCCACCGATGATCGACCACTCCCTCGTCAAGCGGTTCCGCCAGGAGGTCGGCGACCGCCTGGCCCACCAGCGCCGCCTCGACCAGGCCGGCGGGTTGCCGCCGATGACCTCCGAGGACGAGCGCCAGTTCGCCAGGGCGCTGATCTCCCAGGTGCTGGAGGAGCACGCCCGCAGCGAGATCGGCCTGGGCCGTACCCCGCCCACCGTGGAGGAGGAAGAGGCGCTCGCGGCCGGCATCCACGCGGCGCTGTTCGGGGTGGGCCGGCTGCAACCCCTGCTCGACGACGCCCAGGTCGAGAACATCGACATCAACGGCTGCGACCGGGTGTTCGTGAGCTACGCCGACGGCCAGGAGCTCACCCAGGACCCGGTCGCCGACTCCGACGACGAGCTGATCGAGCTCATCCAGGTGCTGGCGGCCTACTCGGGGTTGTCGAGCAGGCCGTTCGACACCGCCAACCCCCAACTCGACCTGCGCCTGCCCGACGGCTCGCGGCTGAGCGCGGTCATGGACGTCACGGTCAGGCCGGCCGTGTCGATCCGCCGCGCCCGCCTGGGCAAGGTGTTCCTGGCCGACCTCGCGGGCAACGGCACGATCAGCCCGGACATACGGCGCTTCCTGAAGGCCGCCGTCGCCGCCCGCAAGAACATCATGATCGCCGGCTCCACGAACGCCGGGAAGACCACCCTGCTGCGCGCCCTGGCCAACGAGATCCCGCCAGGCGAACGCCTCATCACCGTCGAGCGCGCCCTTGAGATCGGCCTCGACCAGTTCCCCGAGCTGCACCCCAACGTGGTCGCCTTCGAGCAGCGCCTGCCCAACTCCGAGGGGCAGGGCGAGATCTCCATGGCCGAGCTCGTACGGCGCTCGCTGCGCATGAACCCCAGCCGCGTCATCGTCGGCGAGGTGCTCGGCGACGAGATCGTCACCATGCTGAACGCGATGACCCAGGGCAACGACGGCTCCCTGTCGACCATCCACGCCAACTCCAGCATGGAGGTCTTCAACCGCATCTCGACCTACGCGCTACAGGCCAGCGAGCGCCTGCCGATCGACGCGACCCACATGCTCATCGCGGGCGCCATCGACTTCGTGGTCTTCATCGAGAAGCGCAACGACTACCACGTGGGCGGCTCGTTGCGCCGCTACGTCTCCAGCATCCGCGAGGTCAACGGCTGCGACGGCCGCGTCCTGTCCAGCGAGGTGTTCGTGCCGGGGCCCGACGGCGGCGCCGTGCCGCACGCGCCGGTCTCCTGCATGGAGGAGCTGAGCGTCCACGGCTACTCCCCAGGGGGATGGTGAGGCGGATGCCGATCACGATCGAACCGCTGGCACTGCTGGCCGGCGCGGCGGCGGGCGGCGGCCTGTTCCTTCTCTTCATCTCCCTGTACGGCCTGCGCCCCCGCCCGTCCCGGCCCAAGCGCCAGCTGGTCAGGTTCATGACCACCCGCGCCGCCGTGGCTGCGGTGGCCGCCGGACTGGTCCTGGTCATCACCCAGTGGCCGGTCATGGCGGTGGGCACGGTGTTGCTCGTGTTCGCCTGGCGCGGGCTGGCCGGCGGGGCCGCCGAGGAGCGGGCCGCCATGCACCGCCTGGAAGGGCTGGCCGCCTGGACGGAGTCGCTGCGGGACACGATCGCCGGCGCCGCCGGGCTCGAACAGGCCATCCCGTCGTCCATCAGGGCCGCCGCGCCCATGCTCAGGCCGCACCTGCGGGCCCTGATCGACCGGCTGCACACCAGGATGGCGCTGCCGGACGCGCTGGCCCGCTTCGCCGACGAGCTCGACGACCCGTCGGCCGATCTCGTGGTGGCCGCGCTCATCCTCAACTCCAAGCTGCGCGGTCCCGGGCTGCGCGACGTGCTGGGCGCGCTGGCCGTCTCGGCCCGCGAGGAGCTCGACATGCGCCGGCGCGTCGAGGCCGAGCGCCGCTCCACCAGGCGCAGCGTGCAGATCGTGGTCATCACGGCGCTGGTGTTCGCCGGGGCGCTCGTGTTGTTCAACCCCGAGTACGTCAAGGAGTACGAGGGTCCCCTCGGTCAGGCGGTGCTGGTGGTCGTGGCGGGGTTGTTCGGGGCCGGGTTCGCCTGGATGCGACGGCTGGCCAGATTCGACAAGCCCACGCGGCTGCTCATGGGAGGGGGCGGCGGCGATGGCTGAGAGGCACTTTGTCGCGGCGGCGATGGCTGAAAGGTCTGTCGTGGCGGGAGGGGGTGGCGGGGATGGTTGAGGGTGCGCTGGCGGGTGGGGTGCTGGGGCTGGGGTTGTTCGTCCTGTTGCGGGCGCTTTTCCCGGCCCGTCCCGGGCTGGTGGCGCGGTTGCTCGCGCTCGACGCCGTACGCGAGGACACCGGCGCCCCCCGCATCCAGCTCCTGCTACCCGACGAGGAGGTCGGCGCGTTCCGTCGCGGCCTCGGCGCCCGGCTGGCCCGCCTGTACGGCGCCCGCGGCTGGGAGGTCAGGACCGTCAAGGCGGACCTGGCCCTGGTCGGCCGCTCGTTCGAGGCGTTCCTCGCCACGAAGGTGCTGCTGGCGGCCAGCGGCCTGCTGGCCTTCCCGCTGCTGCTGGGCTGGCTGGTGCTCATGGGCTGGGGCGCGTCCCCCGCCATCCCGTTCTGGAGCGCCGTACTGGTGGCCATCGTCTTCTTCTTCCTGCCCGATCTGCAGGTCAAGAAGGACGCGGCGGCCAAGCGGCGCGACTTCCGGCACGTCGTCGGGGCCTTCCTCGACCTCGTCTCCATGAACCTGGCCGGCGGCCGAGGCGTCCCCGAGGCGCTGCTGATGGCCGTCTCGGTCAGCGGCGAACAGCCCAACTGGGCGATGGCCCGCATCCGGGACGCCCTGCGCGGGGCCAGGATCGTCGGCATCACCCCGTGGCAGGCGCTCGGCCAGCTCGGCGAGGAGATCAACGTCGATGAGCTGCGCGACCTGTCCGCCGCGCTCGGCCTGGTGGCCGACGACGGCGCCAAGGTACGCGCCTCGCTCACGGCCAGGGCGGCCACGCTGCGCCGCCGCGAGCTGGCCGAGATCGAGGGCAGGGCGGGCGAACGTTCGCAGTCGATGCTCGTGGCGCAGCTCCTGCTCTGCGCCGGTTTCGTGATTTTCCTTAGTTATCCCGCCGCCATGAAGATGTTGGGGGTCTGATGAACCATCCCTGGATCGTGTACCTCAGCGCGTACCTGGGCGTGCGCGTGCACCACGCCCGCACGGCGCCCACCAGGGGCGCATCCGCCGTCGAGTGGGTGATCATCACGGCGATCATCGCCGGGGTGGCGCTCGGACTGGCCACCTTGATCAGAACCCTGGTCGAGCAGCAGCAGAGCGAGCTGCAACAGAACTTCGGTGATGGCGGTGGTGGTGGCGGCGCCCCCGTCGAAGCTCCGTGACGATCAAGCCGTCACGGGACGCGGGAGCCCGGCCGCGACGGGCGGCGGGAATCCGGTGGCGACGGGACGCGGGAGCCCGGCCGCCACAGGATGCCGCGGTCCGGCCGCGACCGGGTGAGCGCGGTGTGACGGTGATCGAGCTGGCTCTGCTCATGCCGGTCATCCTCGCGACCGTGCTGCTCATCGTGCAGGTCGCCCTCTGGTTCCACGCGCGTGAGGTGGCCGAGGCGGCGGCCAGGGAGGGTGCCCGCGTGGCCAGGGCCGCGCCGTTCGACTCGGGCGCCTGGCCGGGGGAGGCCACCGGGAAGGCCACCGAGATCGTCCGGGCCATCGGGCCCCGGCTGTTGCAGGGCGCCACCGCCACGACGTCGGAGAAGGAGCCCGACGAACGATTCGTCACGGTGACCGGCAGCGCCGTACAGGTGATCCCGTTCCTGCCCGACCTCGCCTTCACCATCAACGCCACCTCCGGCGGCCCGGTCGAGTGCTTCAGGCCCGACAACGGCGGCGAGGACTGCGCATGAGCGGACGGAGAGGTGAACGGGGGTCCATGGCGGTGGAGACCGTCATGCTGGCCCCGGTCTTCCTGCTGTTCCTCATGTTCCTGGCCGGGGCCGGGGTGCTGGTGGAGTCGCAGGGACGGGTCAACGGGGCGGCCCGTGACGCCGCGCGCGCGGCCTCCGTACAGCGCTCGCTCGACGCCGCCGAGGCCGCCGCCGAAGGACTCACCACCGGCGCGTTGGAGGGACGCTGCCAGTCCTCGGCGGTGTCGCTGGACGGGTCCGAGTGGGAGCAGGGCGGTCAGGTGCAGGCCGAGGTGACGTGCGAGCTGGACCTCGCCTTCCTCGGCTTCGGCGGCACCAAGCAGCTCAGGGGGACGGCCGTGGTGCCGATCGAGCAGTTCAGGAGGATCGAATGAGGACCGGCGAGCGCGGTTCCATGTCGGTGTTCACCGTGCTGTTCTCCCTGGTCGTGTTCCTGCTGGCCGGGCTGCTGGTGGACGGCGGGTCGGCGATCAACGCCCGGCTGCGGGCGGCGGACGTGGCCGAGCAGGCCGCGCGGGCCGGCGCCGACGAGCTCGACGTGGATCTCTTACGCCGGACGGGGGAGACACGGCTGCTCGGGGAGGCCCAGGTGTGCGCCAGGGCCGACGAGATCGTCGCGGCGCAGGGCGACGACACCGTGACCTCTGGTCAGTGCACGGTCGGCCAGGGGCAGACGCAGGTGACCGTCACCGTGTCGGTCCGGTGGGAGGCGTTCTTCCTCGCCGCGATCGGCTTCCCCGGCTCCGAGACGACCGGCCAGGCCACCGCCGCTCCCGAGGCGAGATGACCGGCACGCCCTCTTGGACGGGCTGCGAACTGAGATAGACCGATTCCCGCCACTCGATGGATGCGGGACGCGCGAGAAACGACGCTGGACCGGGGAAAGGAGAGGCGATGCCGACGCGAGAGCCGCCGCGATCACACGGGCGTCACGTGCCCGTACGTCCCGTGCGCGTTCCTGCCAGACGGGGCGCCGGGGACGTGCTCGCCGGGATCGGGGCGCTGATCGTGCTGGTGGCGCTGGTGGGCGGCGTGCCGTACGCGCTGCTGAGCTACGTCGGGCCGCCCGTCGCGCCCGAGCTGACCAACCCCGCCGTGCTCACCGGCCGCGTCGGCCCGAGCACGATCATGGCGGTGCTCCAGCTGCTGGTGTGGCTGGCCTGGCTCCAGCTCTTCCTGTGCGTGCTGGTCGAGGTGTACGCCGGGGTCCGCCGCGTCGGCATGCCCGCCCGCGTACCGCTCTCCGGCGGCATGCAGTTCCTGGCCAACAAGCTGGTCTCGGCCGTGTTGCTGCTGTTCACGGCGGGGGCGATGGTGGTGCCGCTGGTGAAGCTGGCGCCCACGCCCGCAGCCCCGCCGGTGACGGCGGTCGCGTACTCCGCCCCGATTGTCGAGCACACGCTGGAGACCGCCAAGACCAAGAAGGTGTACGTGGTGCAGCCCCCGCACGGGCGGCACCACGAGAGCCTGTGGGAGATCGCGGAGAAGTGCCTGGGGGACGGCCGCCGCTATCCCGAGATCTACCGGCTCAACCAGGCCAAGGAGCAGCCGGACGGCACCCGGCTGAGGATGGCCGACCTGATCAGGCCCGGCTGGGTGCTCGACATGCCGGAGGACGCCAAGCACGTGCACATCGTGCCCGCCGACCAGCCCCGCACGCAGACGTTGCGCGAGCATCCCGGCCGGGCGCACGTGGACGGGGGCGCCAAGGCGCAGGAGAAGAAGGGCGAGGCCAAAGACCTGGAGACGCCCGGCAAGGACCGGGAGACGCCGGGCAGGAAGGGCGAGTCGCAACACCGCCAGCCGCCCCAGCAGGATCAGGCGGATCAGCAGCCCACGGCGAGCGAGGCCCAGGGCGGCGAGCTGATGCCGTACCTCGCCGCCGCCTCCCTGGCCGCCGCCGGTTTACTGCTCGTGCTGGCCAGGCGGCGGCACGAGCAGCTCTGGCGGCGCGTGTTCGGGCGCAGGATCGTCCGGCCGCGCGACGACGCCGCGCAGGCCGAGGTCGCGCTCCGGCTGGGCGGCGACGCGCCCGGCGCCCGCGTGCTGGACGTCGGGCTGCGCATGCTCGGCGCCGAACTGGCCGCGCAACACCGGACGCCGCCCACCGTGTACGGCGCCCATCTGTCGGCCCGCAATCTCGACCTGTGGATCCATCCGCCGGACGACGCCCCGCCCGCCCCGTGGACGGCCACGGACGGAGGCCAGATCTGGCGGCTGCCCGCCCACGAGGGCCGCCTGCTCCCAGACCCCACACCCGCACCCCGCACGGGCCGATCGCCGTACGCGAACGACTCGGGCAGCCACGCCCGGCCATACTCCGGGGAACGGCCGTACTCCGCAGAACGGCTCAACTCCGGGGAACGGCCGTACTCCGCAGAACGGCTCAACTCCGGGGAACAGCCGAACCAGGGAGAACGGCCATATGTCGGAGGGCATGCGCGGCCGGTCGGAGCGCCGTACCCGGGGCTGGTCTCCATCGGCACGGACGCCAGCGGACGCGTGCTCATCGACCTGGAGGCGGCGCAGGGCCTGATCAACGTACGCGGCCCGCAGACCACCGCCGCCCTGGCCGCCCTCGCCGTCGAGCTGGCCACGAACCGCTGGTCCGACAACATGCGCATCACACTCGTCGGCTTCGGCCAGGAGCTGACCGCCATCGCGCCGGCCCGCATCAGGGCGATCGGCAGCCTGGCGGAGGTGCTGCCGGAACTGGAGGCGGGCGCGGCCCCGCGCAGGGAGGTGTTGACCGGGCGCATCACCGGCAGCCCGCGCAGCGCCCACTACCTGCTGTCCGCGGTGGCGCCCAGCCACGAGGAGGCCCGCCGCCTGGCGCTGCTGGCCCGCCGGGACACCGCCGGCTACGTGCTGGCGGGCGAGGTCCCGCACGCCACCTGGACGCTGGAGATCGGCGAGGACGGCAAGGCCAGGATCGCCGAGCTGGGCTTCGAGGTGGACGCCCAACTCCTGCCCCGCCGCCACTACCGCGCGCTGGTCGAGCTGTTCCGCACCGCCTCCCGGCTCGACGGCGAGGCCATCCCCGAGGCCGAGCCGCTGGAAGGGGTGCAGCCGCCCACGGTCGAGATCCGCATACTCGGCCCCGTCGAGATCGCCGGCCTGCCCACGCTGGAGGAGGGCAGGACGGAGCTGGCCACCGAACTGCTGGTGTACCTGGCCACGCACGTGGGCGGCGTGCATCCCGTGGTGCTCGGCGGCGTGTTGTGGCCGCGCGGCGTGCAGGACATGGTCAGGGACGCCACGATCGCCAGGGTCGCCGAATGGCTGGGGCCCCGGCACCTGCTCACCGACGAGGCGGGCCGGCTCAGGCTGGGGCCCGAGGTGCGTACGGACTGGGTGTTGTTCCGCGAGCTCGTACGCCGCTCACAGGTGGACCCCACGGCCAGGGCCGTCCTCCTGGAGAAGGCGCTCGGCCTGGTCAGAGGCCCGCTGCTGGCCGGGTGCAGGCCCGGCAGGTACGCCTGGCTGGCGGCCGACGACCTGGAGTACGACGTGAGCGCGGCCGTGGCCGACACCGCGCACCAGCTCTGCGAGATCCGGCTCGCCAACGGCCAGCCCGACGCCGCGGTGGCCGCCGTACGGGCGGCACTGCTGCTGGCGACCGACGACGAGGCCCTCTGGCGCGACCTGCTGCGGGCCACACACGCGACGGAGGACACCGTACGCCTGCGCGCCGTCGTGGAGGGGCTGGTCCGCCGGGCGGCCTCGCATCCGTACGGAGGCGGGATGGCCCCCGAGACCGAGGCGTTGATCGAGGAACTGCTGCCCACGTGGCGCATGCATGTGGTGAGGGAGTCGTCGGCATGAGACGTGCGGCAACGATGCTGAGCCTGCTGCTGGTGGTGGGTTGCGGGGCGGCGGCCGAGCGGCCGTACCAACCGGAGGAGGCTCCGCCGGCGGCGGACACCACGCGAGCCTTCCCCACGGACGCCGCCGAGCAACCCTCGGAAGGCCCCGAGACGGTACGGATCGCCGACGGCCTGCGGGCCCGAATCGAGTGGCCCGCGACCCCGGACCCCCTGCTCAAGGTCATGGTCGACCAGTACGTCGGCACCCGCAAGGCCGTGGCGGAGGGGCGGCGCGTCTACAAGGAGGGCCTCGAACTCGACGCGGCCGTCCAGGCGAGCGACTGGGTGGCCTCCTTCGCCGACGAACGGTTGACGATGCGCGGCGTCGGCCGGCTGTACAACCTGCGGGTCAGCGCGCGGGTGGGCAAGGGCGCCCAGCTCAACGCCTGCGTGGACGAGTCGGGCATCCGGATGGTCTCCTCCCGCACGGGCAAGGCCGTCAGCCCCCAGCCCGCCTGGCTGCGCACCCCTTACGGCCAGAGCGTGGCCGCCCGCCGCGGCGACGACGGGGTGTGGCGCATCAGAACCTACGTCGATTCCAGAGAGAGATGCACCCGTTGACATCCTCCCCTCGTGAACGAGGAGGATTCCCACGGTCGCCCGTGAGAGTTCCTGTTTCATCGCCGGTTGCCCATCCGAGAGGACTCTCGTTGAGGTCTTACACCAGCTCCACAGGCGTTTCAGCTCTCCGCCAGCCCGGCGGCGAGCACGTTCTTGGCCGCATTCACATCCCGGTCATGGGCCGCGCCGCAGGCACAGGTCCACTCCCGGATGTTCAGCGGCATCCGCTCGTGCAGGGCTCCGCACGCCGAGCACAGCTTGCTGGAGGGGAACCAGCGGTCCACGGCCACCAGTGTGCGCCCGTACCACTGGGCCTTGTACTCCAGCATGGAGCGCATCTCGCGCCAGCTCGCATCCGAGATGGCGCGGGCGAGCGAGTGGTTCTTGACCATGTTGCGGACGGTCAGGTCTTCCACGGCGATCACTTGGTTCTCGCGAACAAGCCGTGTGGTGACCTTGTGCAGGTGATCCTTTCTGCGGTCGGTGATCCGGGCGTGAACGCGGGCCACCTTCAGCCGGGCCTTGGCCCGGTTGTTCGACCCCTTCTCTTTGCGGGCGAGCGCCCGCTGAGCCCTGGCCAGGCGTCGCCGATCCCGACGCTCCTGCTTCGGGTTGACGATCTTCTCCCCGGTGGGCAGAGTGGCCAGCGCGGTGATCCCGGCATCGATCCCGACGTTCGCCGCGACCGGCGGCAGAGGACTGATCTTCTCCTCGACCAGCAGGGACACGAACCACCGACCGGCCGCGTCCTTCGACACCGTGACAGTGGACGGCTGCGCGCCCTCGGGCAGCGGACGCGACCACACGATCGCCAGAGGAGCGTCCATCTTCGCCAGCGTCAATCGGCCGTCGCGCCATCGGAACGCCGAGCGCGTGTACTCGGCCGACGCCGCCGCCTTCTTCCTGCTCTTGAACACGGGGTACTGGGCGCGCTTGGCGAAGAAGTTCGCGAACCCCGCCTGCAGATGGCGCAGTGCCTGCTGCAGTGGCACGGACGACACCTCGAACAGGAAGTCGAACTCGCCGCTGCGTTTCCACTGCGTCAGCAACGCGGAGGACTCCACGTAGGAGACGCGACGCCCTTCCACGGCGTAGGCGCGAATGCGTACTTCGAGTGCCTTGTTGTAGACGAGGCGGACGCAGCCGAACGTGCGGGCCAGCTCGCGGGCCTGCTCGGGGGTCGGGTGGAAGCGGTACTTGTAGGCCCGCTTCACGATCTGCGCCAGGCCTCACATGCTGCCACAGGATCATCTGAGGCTCGTATGGAAGTTCGATACTGCGGTCCGTTCGGCGGCGAATCGCCTGTCCCTGTATTGCTCCGCAGAGGTCCGATTCCTCCCCCGCCTGAAGGCGGGGGTTTCCCCGGAGGTATCTGATGAAGACTTGGCTGGCGGCATTACTCGTCGCACCGCTCCTGCTCGCCCCCGACCCGGGCCCGGGCGGCGAGACGTCCCAGGAGAAGATCCAGTCCGGCAACACGGCGGGCTGGCAGGGCAAGCACACCAACATCGTCGTCTCCGGCGACGTGAGAGGCGGCAGGGGCGACGGCTACCGCATCCCGAGCCCGTGCTGGTACGAGCCCGGCCCCACCCCGGAGGAGATGCTGCGCCAGCGCGACACGGGTCGCGACGCGGCCAACCGCGCCCGCATCGACGAGGAGGGGCACCAGGCGTTCATCCAGCAGTTCAAGGACAAGCTCGGCGAGGACGGGCGCTGGTGGCTGCCCGGGTTGAACGAGGCCGACCCGAACGGCGTGGCCTGCTGGACCAACCTCGAACAGTTCATCTTCGTCCCGAACGGCACCACGCCGCCCTCCGGCCTCACGATCGAGCAACTCGCACAGATCGCCAGGGCCGCGCTGACCGTGCCTGAGCCCACCATCGAGCTGAACCCCGACGCCAAGAGCTACGTCAACCTGCCCACCTGGGTATGGCTGGAGGGCATCGGCCAGCCGCGCCGTACCGTCACGGCGGAGCTTCCCGGCGTCATGAGCGTGACCATCGTCGCGACCCTCCAGGAAATCAAGATCGACCCTGGTACGTCGTCCGATCGGGCCGAGGTGACCGTGAGCGGGTGTGGGGCGGCCGGCAAGCCTTACACCAAGAGCGGGGAGTTCACGTGCGGGGTGCGCTATCTGCGCTCGTCGATCGACCGGCCGGGCGAGAAGTACACCCTCACCGTCTCCACCGTCTGGCCGGTCACCATCCAGGGCCAAGGCGCGGCGGTCCCGTTCCAGTTCGACCCCGTGCAGTCGGAGACCACCCGGGAGGTTCCGGTGGGCGAGATCCAGAGCAACGTGCGACCTTGACGGGTCAGGGCTGGTGCGGCGGAGCGCCGTGCCAGCCCTGTGGCTTCGATCAGGCGAACAGCTCTTCGACGCTGTCGGCGGTGACGGCCTTGCGGACCCAGGACTCCAGGACGTCCGTGTCGGTGCACTCGACGATGCGGGTCCGCGCTTCGTCGGTGACCTGAACGCCGCGTGCTTCCAGGAACAGGACGATGGCTGTTGCCTCGCCCTTCGCCTCGCCTTTCGCCTGGCCTTTCGCCTCGCCGAACTCGACGCACTCGCGGACGAACGGGTGGAAGAGGACGTCCTCCACGGTGGGAAGAGCCATGCCGTACTCCTTGAAGAACTTGGTGACGTCGAGGGTGGGCTGCAGCATGATTACCAACTCAGAATAACCTGGCAGCCCTTCCTTCCGTAGCGCTCCGGCCTGGAAGAACGTGCTGAGGATCCGCCTTCCTTCGGCGGTCGTCGGATCGCCGTGCACGATGGCTGAGAGCGCGGCGAGTTCGGGATCGGCGAGGGCCTGCTGGACATCGGTCACCCTGGGCACATCGCCGGTCGCTGCGACGACCGGCGACAGCACCCATCCGGGGTGCCCCATATGGATGGGCTTCTTGCAGTCCATCGCAGTCTTGTCGTCCTCGCAGAAGACGAGAAGCACCACGGGACACTTCTGAATTGCCCGAAGCGTCGCCATGTAGACCGGCCAGGACCAGACCTTGTCTTCGTCGTACTTCCGCTGCACTTCCAGCACCACGGCGCGCACCGGTTCGTTGTCCCGGAAAAGGACGACGACCGAGTCGGCCCGGTACTCGGTCGGGCGGCAGTAGGTGAAGTCGGCGGCGCTCAGTCGTGCCTCGTCGAAGGAGGGCACGGTGACGCCCACTTCGTTCAGCAGCGTCGTGACGAGGGATGGGCGATTGCGTATGAGTTCGATGAGGTATTCGTGTTCCAGAGTTACTGGCATGCCGAACACATTACCGAACGCTGTCATGCCATTACAGAGAGTTGACCGTTCCTCCGTTTTCGTGGGCAAGAAGCCACTCTTTTACCGGTACGCCGTAGTAATACCCGCCATATCCCCCACCCGAAGGCAGCACCCGATGACACGGGACGAACGGCGCGATCAGGTTCTGTGCGCAGGCGGAGCCCGCCGCCCTGGCCGCCGTTCGAGGCATGCCGGCACGCGAGGCCAGTTCCGCGTACGACACGGTGGTCCCGGCCTTGACCTCGCGCAACACCTCGTGCAGCCGCTTGCGCGTCGGCGTGCCGGGCTGTGAGACCGGGACGGCGTCCAGTGCGTCCAGGTCGCCGGCGAAGTAGGCGCGGGTGGCCTCCGCCGCGATGCCGAGGTCCTCGACGATCTCCAGGCCCTCCGCCTGCAACGCGGGCGTGAGGCGGACGAACATCTCCTTGGGCTCGGCCGTGAAGCCGGCCGCCACCAGCACCCCCTCGCGGGTCAGCAGGGCCAGCGGGAGGCCCACGGGCGTCGGTACGAGCTGTGCTGCGATCATGAAGAGCTCCAGAGGTGCAGGGCGGCGTACGCCCGCCACGGGCGCCACCGCTCGATGTGGTCCTGGGGAATGCCCAGGGCGGCCATGCGCTTGTCCAGCACCAGGTCGCCCGTGGGCCACGCGTCGGGGTCGCGCAGCGCCCGCAGCGCGATGTAGCCGGCCGTCCACGGCCCGATGCCGCGTACCTCCAGCAGTTCCGCCACCGCCTCCGCCGGATCCTGCGCGCCGTCCAGGTCGATGCGGCCCTCGACCAGGCGGGCGGCCAGGTCCTTGAGCGTGTCGATCCGGCGGTTGGTCAGGCCGAGGCCGGTCAGGTCGGTGTCCAGCAGCAGGTCGGGGGCGGGGAAGAGGCCGCCGGGCGCGGCGGTCCTGGCGACAATGCGGCCGAGCAGCGTACGGGCTCCTGCCACCGAGATCTGCTGGCCCACGACCGCGCGCACGGCCAGCTCGAACCCGTCGAACGCCCCCGGCACCCGCAGCCCCGGCCGCGCCGCCACCAGCGGGGCTAGCGAGGTCTGGCCGAGGATGTCCGAGATGGCCTGCGGGTCCGCGTCCAGGTCGAGCAGGCGGCGGCAGCGGGCCACGACGCGGGCGAGCTGCCGCGTGTCGTCCATGGCCACGTCCAGCGCGATGTGGTCTTTGGCGGGGGTGAGAGTGATCGTGCCGCCTTGCACGGCTCTCGTGTACGACGTGTGATCCGCCACCTCAAGTCCGGGAATCGCCCGGGAGGTGAGGAAGGCGAAGACTCCGGCCACGTCGTACGGTTCGCGCCGGTGCAGCCGCAGCCTGAGCGTGACCGGCCCGGCGGCCATGCCACTCATGTCAGCCCCTGGTGAAGCCGTGTCGCCGGTGGCGCGGACCGGGCCCGTGCCGTTCGACGGCCGGGTCGCGGCGGCCGTTCGCGTCGCCTTCGGTACAACAGCGGCGGCCGTTCGCGTCGCCTTCGGTCCGACGGCGGCGGCCGTTCGTGCTGCCTTCGGTCCGACCGTGGCGCGTAGTTCGCTCGGTGTGAAGCCGTACGTCTCCCGCATCGTCGCGTTGAACTGCCGCACGCTCCCGAACCCGGACGCGAACGCCACCTCAGTAACCGGCAGCCCCGTCTCCGTCAGCAGTTGCTTGGCCAGCAGCAGCCGCTTCGTCCGAGCCACCGCCAGCGGCCCGACGCCCAGTTCGGCCACGAACAGCCGGTGCAGGTGCCGCTCGGTGATGTGCAGCCGCCTGGCCAGCCCGGCGACGCCCTGCTCGTCGGCCGCGCCGTCGTCGATGAGCCGCAGTGCCCGCCCGACGAGGTCACCACGCAGGTCCCAGCCGGGATCGCCGGGGGACAACTCGGGGCGGCAGCGCTTGCAGGGGCGGAAGCCGGCGGCCTCGGCCGATGCCGCGTGCCGGTAGAAGCGCACGTTGCGGGACGCGGGGGTGCGGGCGGGGCAGATCGGACGGCAGTAGATGCGCGTCGTCGTCACCGCCGTGTAGAAACGCCCGTCGAACCGGGCGTCCCTAGAGGAAACCGCCCGGTAGCAGGAGTCGAAGTCCAGTTCCAGTGGCGACATGCTTCCGACAGTATGCGCTCCCCAAGGGTGCTGACTGGCGGAAATCGGACGCTGACATCAGGGCCGCCGCACAGACCCAGAAGGGTCGGCACAACGGCCCGGACAGCACCGGACGCGTTACTTGGACGAGACGCCCACCCCCAGGTCGAACTCCCGGTAGACCCGAGCCCAGAACCCGTCACGCAACCACACCCGCGCCTCCGGGTAAGGCCGCAACGAGTGCCCGAGCTCCTTCTCCGCCTCGATCAGCAGCTCGGTGTCGATCACGGTCGGCAGGATCGGGCCGGGCAGCAGGTCACGGATGTTGTCGCGGCCACGGGTGAGGATCCACTTCTGCGCGACGTGCTCGCCCACGTCCTCCACGCGCGGCCTGCTGGGCCCGAGCTTGGCGACCTGCCCGGGTTTGACGTGCGGTTTGACGGGAGCACGCCCGGCGAACACCTGGGCGGGCGACGGGGCGGCGGCGGGTGGGGTGACCGGAACGGGTTGCGGTGCACGACTGAAAAAGGGTCTTAGAAAATCGGCGCTGATCACTTCGACGGTGTCGGACTCCCACACCAGGCGCTCGGCCTGGTTGGTGCCGTAAGGCGGTTCGACGCCCCACAGATGGATGCGCACGCCGTAGGCCTGCGCCGCCTCGACCGCCGGAACCATGTCCTCATCGCCCGCCAGCAGGATCGTGTCGGTGACCGCGTGATGCCTGGCCAGTGCCTCCAGATCGCTCCGGATCTGCGCGTCCACGCCCTTCTGCTGGCCACGGGCGTTCAGGTTGCCAAGTCGCACCTTGACCCACGGAAGCTGAGCGATGACCCGCTGGTCGACGGTAGGCACGCGATCACGGGCTGCGTCATACCAATAGATCCGCAGAAGTTCGCCCGAAATACGTTCCTCTGCATGTTTCTGTAGACTCTGGATGAGCTCATCGGCGGCCACCCGATATTCCTTGCGCTCCTTCGCGGCGAGCAGCACTTCACCTGCCGCCGCGTACAGATAACCGACATCCACTAGGACGGCGTACTTGGCTGCCACAGGATGCGGCATGAGGTCTGGGATGGCCATGTCGTCCTCCAGGCCGCGGTGTTAGTTGATCGGCTGACTATATACGCCTACTTTCTCTAGATAGTCCCAACTCCCGGGGAACTTGACACCCGATTCGCAGGATCTATCTAGGGTAGTGCGCTCATCCGCCATGCCGACTTCCCCGGCGCGACAGGCTTACGCATACCTCTAGCCGGGTTTCGCCATGTTTGGCTTCGTGGTGCGGGAGGGGTCTCAGGTACGGCCGGTGGGTTCTGCCTTGCCACCAGGACAGTCGTCAACGCGGCGATCTCCTCGGGCGTGGCATCGCCGCGGACAATTCGCAGATGCGCCGTCATAGCGGAATGTTCCCGTGCTTCTTGGGCGGGAGCGTGGCCCGCTTGTTCCGCAGCGCCCGCAGCGCTCTGACGATCTGGGGACGTGTTTCGGACGGCCGGATCACGGCGTCCACATAGCCGCGTTCGGCCGCGATGTACGGGTTGGCCAGCGTGTCCTCGTACTCGGTGACGAGCTTGGCGCGCTCGGACTCCGGGTCGTCGGCGGCGGCCAGCCTGCGCCGGTGCAGGATGTTGACCGCGCCCTGTGCGCCCATGACCGCGATCTGGGCGGTGGGCCAGGCCAGGTTGACGTCCGCGCCGAGGTGCTTGGAGCCCATGACGTCGTACGCGCCGCCGTACGCCTTACGCGTGATCACCGTGATCAGCGGGACGGTCGCCTCGGCGTAGGCGTACAGGAGCTTGGCGCCGCGGCGGATGATTCCGTTCCATTCCTGATCGGTCCCGGGAAGGAAACCCGGCACATCAACAAATGTCACGACGGGAATGTTGAACGCATCACATGTTCGAATAAATCGCGCAGCTTTCTCGGATGCGTTGATATCCAGACATCCGGCGAAATGCATGGGTTGGTTGGCCACGACGCCCACCGGCTGGCCGTCCACGCGGCCGTACCCGACCACGATGTTCGGCGCGAACAGCGCATGGACCTCCAGGAACTCGCCCTCGTCCAGCACGTGCTCGATCACCCGGTGCATGTCGTACGGCTGGTTCGGCGAGTCGGGGATCAGCTCGTCCAGCTCGGCGTCCGGCTCCAGGTCCGTGGCGGGCGCGTACACCGGGGCCTCGTCCAGGTTGTTCGACGGCAGGTAGGACAGCAGCGCCTTGACGTAGTCGAGCGCGTCGGTCTCGTCGGCGGCCTGGTAGTGCGCCACGCCGGACTTGGTGTTGTGCGCGTGCGCCCCGCCGAGCTCCTCGAACGTGACCTCCTCGCCGGTCACCGTCTTGATCACGTCCGGCCCGGTGATGAACATGTGCGAGGTCTGGTCCACCATCACCACGAAGTCGGTCAGCGCGGGGGAGTAGACGTGGCCCCCGGCCGCGGCACCCATGATCAACGAGATCTGCGGGATCACGCCCGAGGCGTGCACGTTGCGCTTGAAGATCTCCGCGTACAGGCCGAGCGCGACCACACCCTCCTGGATGCGCGCGCCGCCGCCCTCGTTGATGCCGATGATCGGGCAGCCGGTCTTGATCGCCAGGTCGAGCACCTTGACGATCTTCTCGCCGTACACCTCGCCGAGCGAGCCGCCGAACACCGTCACGTCCTGCGAGAACACGCACACCTGCCGGCCGTCCACCGTGCCGTGCCCGGTGATGACGCCGTCGCCGTACGGCCGCCGCTGCTCCAGCCCGAACATCGTGGAGCGGTGCCTGGCGAACTCGTCGAACTCCACGAACGAACCCTCGTCCAGCAGCGCCAGCACCCGCTCCCTGGCCGTCATCTTGCCTCTGGCATGCTGCTTGTCCACCGCCGCGGCCGAGCCCGCGTGCACGGCCTCGTCGAGTCGCCGCTCCAGATCGGCGATCTTCCCTGCGGTGGTGTGTATGTCCGGCTCTTCCGGCATCGCCTCGGCAGTGCTCATGCGCGCAAGGCTAGCCCCTCTGCCTAGAGTGGATCCATGACGGATGCGGTTCGCACCCAGGGTCTGCTCAAGCGATACGGACAGCAGGTCGCGGTCGCGGGAGTCGATCTCGTCGTCCCCGCGGGCAGCTTCGCGGGCCTGGTCGGCCCCAACGGCGCGGGCAAGACGACCACCCTCAGCATGATCACCGGATTGATCCGCCCGGACGGCGGCTCCGCCGAGGTGGACGGCTTCCACGTCTGGCGTGACCCCATCGAGGTCAAGGCGCGCATCGGCGTACTGCCCGAGGGGCTGCGGCTGTTCGAGCGGCTGTCGGGCCGCGAGCTGCTCATCTACAACGGACGGCTGCGCGGCATCCCCAAGGCCGACGTCGAGCGACGCGCGGGCGAACTGCTGGCCGTCATGGACCTGACCGCCGCCGCCGACAAGCTGGTCGTCGACTACTCCACCGGCATGCGCAAGAAGATCGGCCTGGCCGCCGCGCTGCTGCACAACCCGTCGGTGCTCTTCCTGGACGAGCCGTTCGAGGGCGTCGACCCGGTCAGCGCCAACACGCTGACCGAGGTGCTGCGCCGCTACACCGCCTCCGGCTCCACCGTCATCTTCTCCAGCCACGTGATGGACCTGGTCGAGCGGCTGTGTGACTGGGTGTCGGTGATGAGCGGGGGTCATATCGTGGCGCAGGGGCCATTAGCGGACGTACGCGGTGAGCGCAGCCTCAACCAGGCATTCCTCGACCTGGTCGGCCACTCCGCGGGCGGCGGCGACTCGGACCTGAGCTGGCTCGGCGCCAAAGCCAAGGATCAATGATGTCGACCGTCGCCCTGTTCGCGCAGCTCAAGCTGCGCCTGCTGGCCGGCAACCTGCGCGGTGACCTGGCCCGCAAGGCCGGCTTCATCCTCACCCTCGTCGCCGCCACCGGCCTGGCCGCCCTCGGCTTCTTCCTCATGAGCCTGCTCCGCCTGGCGCCGCAGGACATCACCTTCTCCCTCGTGACCGTCTTCTTCGCGGCCTTCTGGTTCGCCTGGATGGTCGTGCCGCTGATGGCGTTCGGCCTGGACGACACGCTCGACCCGGCCAAGCTGTCGCTCTTCCCGCTGAGCACGCGCCGCCTGGCGATCGGCATGTTCACCGCGTCCGTGACCGGCGTCTGGCCGGCGGCGATGCTGATCGTCACGTTCGGCGCCCTGGTCGGGCTGGCCTCCAACGCCGGTGGCTGGCTGCTCGGGGTGCCGGCCGTGCTGCTGCAGTTCGCGCTCTGCGTGGTGACCTCCCGGCTGATCACCACCTCGTTGTCCAGCGCGCTGCGCACCCGGCGCGGCCGTGACGTGCTGGCCGGGGCCGCGCTACTCGTCGTGCTGCTCACTCAGCTGCCCAACCTGGTCATGAACTCCGGCTTCGCCGACCCGACGGCCATGTTGCACCAGATGGCGGGCCTGCTGCGCTGGACCCCGCCCGGCATGATGGCCCACGCGATCTCCGAGGGCGGCCTGGCGGGCCTGGCCGAGGTGGTCTTCGTGGCGCTGCTCGTCGTGGCGCTGGCCTGGTTGTGGATCAAGGCGCTGAGCCGGGCCCTGGTCACGCCCGACTCCTCCACCCAGGCGGCCGACGTACG
Organism: Nonomuraea sp. NPDC050404; assembly: GCF_040655495.1. Classification (NCBI taxonomy): domain Bacteria; kingdom Bacillati; phylum Actinomycetota; class Actinomycetes; order Streptosporangiales; family Streptosporangiaceae; genus Nonomuraea; species Nonomuraea sp. NPDC050404. The sequence continues at coordinate 169,535 of NZ_JBFAKB010000010.1, read as the reverse complement.
CAGGGAGAGCGGCCTGGTCGACAGGTACCTGCCGGACGGGCCGCTGGCGGCGGTGGTGACCAAGGAGCTGAAGTACTTCAGGCGCGAGCCCCGCTACCGGCTGGGCTGGTTCAGCGCCGTCCTGGTCACGGTCGTGTTGTCGTTCTCGCTGAGCAGGACGGTCGAGGGCGGCGGCGGGTTCGGGATACCGATCGTCCTGGCCGCGGCGGGCGCCCTGATGATCGCCCTGCAGTCCGGCAACGCGTTCGGCATCGACGGCCGCTCGGTCTGGATGAACGCCGTCGCCTTCGGCTCCCCGCGCGCCCTGGCCACCGACCTGGCCGGGCGTCACCTGGCCAACGCGCTGGTCGCCGTGCCGATGCTGGCCGTGATCGCCGTCGTGGCCGGGTTGGTGCTCGGTCAGCCGGGCGCGATCCTGCCCGCCATGCTGGTGGGCTGGGGCACGCTCGGGGTCGGGCTGGGCGTCGGGTCGGTGACGAGCGTGGTGCTGCCGTACACGGTGCCGGAACGCATGAACGCCTTCAGCGGCGCCGCGCCCGGCCAGGGCGGGCTGGCGCTGGCCTCGTCCATGGGGGCGATGGTGGGCGTCGGGCTGCTCGCCCTGCCGTTCCTCGTGCCGATGTTGTTCGGGCTCTACTGGATCACCGCGCTGGCGCCGTTCTACGGGCTGCTGGCGGAGGTGCTCGGGCGGCGGCTGGGCGCGGGCATCGGCTTCGCCCGTACGCCGGAGTTGCTCGCGGCGGTGTCAAAGCCCACTTGAGCAGTGGTCTAGTCCAATAACTGAGACCGGCCTGCGGCGTCATTTATCGACTCTGTACCCTTCAAAACATGATTGACCAGGGGCTCGAGCGTCGCAGTGTCGCCGTAACCGAGATGCCGGACGAGCTACGCCACGATGTGCGTATGCTCGGCAAACTGCTCGGCCAGGTGCTGGCCGAGCAGGGCGGAGAAGACCTGCTGGCCGACGTCGAACGGTTGCGCAAGGCGGTCATCGCCGCGCGCAGAAATGAGATCTCGGCCGACGTGATCACCGAGATGGTCGCCGAATGGGAGATCGAGCGGGCCGTGGCCGTGGCCCGCGCGTTCACCTGCTACTTCCACCTGGCCAACCTGGCCGAGGAGCACTACCGCATCCGCACGCTGCGGGAGCGGGACACCGAGGGCAGGGTCCAGCGCGAGTCGCTGGCGCAGGCCGTACACGAACTGGGGCATGAACGCGTCGGCGAGTTGCTGGAGGGCCTGGAGCTGCATCCGGTGCTCACCGCGCATCCCACCGAGGCGCGCAGGCGCGCGGTCGTCACCGCCATCCAGCGGGTCAGCGGCCAGCTCACCGAGTACAACGCGCCGGGCCGCGGCGCCTCCGAGCGCGCCGAGAGCAAGCGGCGCATGCTGGAGGAGATCGACCTGCTGTGGCGCACGGCCCAGCTCCGTTCCACCAAGCTCGACCCGCTCGACGAGGTGCGCACGGCCATGGCCGCCTTCGACGAGACGTTGTTCCGCATGGTTCCGCAGGTCTACCGCGCGCTGGACGCGGCGCTCGACGAGCGCACCGGCACCCGGCCGCCGCAGGCCAGACCCTTCATCCGGTACGGGAGCTGGATCGGCGGCGACCGCGACGGCAACCCGAACGTCACCTCCAAGATCACCCGCGAGACCATCCAGATCCAGTCCGAGCACGTGCTGACGGCCCTGGAGACCGCCTGCTCGCGCATCGCCCGCACGCTCACGTCCTCCGGCCAGTTCGTGCCCCCCTCCGACCGGCTGAGGTCGGCACTGGCGGCGGCCGTGGACGCCCACCCCGACGTCGTCTCCGAGCTGGCCACCCGCTCGCCGCGCGAGCCGCACCGCCAGTGGTTGCTGTTCGTCGCCGCGCGCATCGCCGCCACCCACCGCCGCGACCTCGACCTGGCCTACCGCTCGCCCGCCGAGCTGCTGGCCGACCTCCGGCTGGCGCAGGAGTCGCTGGCCGCCTCGGCGCCGCGGCAGGCGTACGGGGAACTGCAGCACCTCATCTGGCAGGTGGAGACGTTCGGCTTCCACCTGGCCGAGCTGGAGGTGCGCCAGCACTCCCAGGTGCACGCGGCGGCCCTGGAGGAGCTGCGGGCCGGCGGCGAGCCGTCCGAGCGCACCGAGGAGGTCCTGGCCACGATCCGGGTGATCGGCTGGATCCAGGAGCGCTTCGGCGTCACCGCCTGCTCCCGCTACGTGGTCTCCTTCACCCGCACCGCCGAGGACATCGCGGCCGTGTACGAGCTGGCCAGGCACGCACTCGGCGACCGCGCGCCGGTGCTCGACGTGGTGCCCCTGTTCGAGTCCGGCCAGGACCTGGCCAACTCGCCGCGGGTACTGGCCGGCATGCTCGACATCCCCGAGGTGCGGCGGCGTCTGGCGGACACCGGGCGGCGCATGGAGATCATGCTCGGCTACTCCGACTCGGCCAAGGAACTCGGCCCGGCCGCCGCCACGCTCCGGCTCTACGAGGCTCAGGAGGAGCTGACCGCCTGGGCCGCCGCGAACGACGTACAGCTGCGCATGTTCCACGGCCGCGGCGGCGCGCTCGGCCGCGGCGGCGGCCCGGCCAACCGCGCGGTGCTGGCGCAGGCCCCCGGCTCGGTCGCGGGCCGCTTCAAGGTCACCGAGCAGGGCGAGGTCATCTTCGCCCGCTACGGCCACATCGCCATCGCCCGCCGCCACCTGGAGCAGGTGGCCAACGCCGTCCTGCTGGCCTCCTCACCCACGGTCGGGGCCCGCACCGCGACCGCGGCCGAACGTTTCCGCGGCCTGGCCGAGCAGGTGGCCACCGCCTCGGAGCAGGCCTACCGCGGACTGACCGAGGCTCCGGGCTTCCCCGAGTGGTTCGGCCTGGTCAGCCCGCTGGAGGAGATCGGCTCCCTGCGCCTCGGCTCCCGCCCGGCCCGCCGCGGCCTCGGCGCCCCCCGCTCCCTCGACGACCTGCGCGCGATCCCGTGGGTCTTCGCCTGGGCCCAGACCCGGGTCAACCTGCCCGGCTGGTACGGCCTGGGCACCGGCCTGGCCGCGGTGGACTCCCTGGACGAGCTGCGGGCGGCGTACGCGGAGTGGCCGCTGTTCAACGTGATGCTGGACAACGCGGAGATGTCCCTGGCCAAGACCGACCGCTCGATCGCCAAGCGCTACCTGGCGCTGGGCGGCAGGGAGGACTTCGCCCGGCAGGTGCTGGAGGAGTACGACCGGACCAGGGAGCTGGTGCTGCGGGTCACGGGGCACACGCGGCTGCTGGAGAACCGCAAGGTCCTCTCGCGCGCCGTCCAGCTCCGGGACCCGTACGTGGACGCCCTGTCCCACCTCCAGCTCCGCGCGCTGCGCGCCCTGCGCACGGAAACCCTCTCGGACCAGGAACGCGACCGCCTCTCCACGTTGTTGCTGCTGTCGGTGAACGGCGTGGCAGCGGGCCTGCAGAACACCGGCTGAGGTTTGTCTTCGAGCGGGAGGCGACCATGCGGGGCCTCCCGCTCTTGGCATGATGGCTTCGGGTAAGACGGGCCGACTCGGAGGCATCCATGTACGTCAGCAGGATCCAGGTCTCCGGCATACGCGGATTTTTCGGGAAACGCGCAGTTGATCTGCGCTTGACCCGGCCGGACGGCTCGCATGCCGGATGGACCGTGCTGGCGGGACGCAACGGGTCCGGGAAGACGACGCTGTTGCGTGCGATCGCCTTGGCAGTGAGCGGGCCCGTCGTCGCTCAGAGTCTCATCTCAGGCTTGTCTGGCTGGCTCTCCGCCGGCGCGGAGGAAGGGCGCGTAGAAGCGGAAGTGCTCTCCGACCCGGCCTGGGACAGGGAGTCGATGGCCGAGGTTCACATCGCCGAGATGCGTTGGTTCAGCGAAGAACACGAGGTGGTCCTCGCTGACAACCCGATGAAGGCGATGTGGAGGAGCAAGGCCAACGGCTGGTTCGTCGCCGGATACGGGCCTTTCCGCCGGTTGTCCGGAGGCTCGGCGGAGAGTCAGCGCCTCATGCAGACCACCGGACGTGTCGCCCATCTGGCGAGTCTGTTTCACGAGGATGCCTCGCTGGCCGAGAGCGTGAGCTGGTTGATCGAGCTTCATCTGCGGAGGCTGGAGAAGCGGCCAGGTGCGGAGGACCTGCTGCGGTTCGTGATCGAACTGCTCAACGACGGCCTGTTGCCCGACGGGTTCCAGATCGAGAAAGTCGACAGCGACGGTCTCTGGGTCACCAGAGATGGCCGATCCATGGCCTTGCGGGAACTGAGCGACGGCTACCGGACGGTTACGGCGCTCGTTCTCGACCTGGTGCGAAAAATGGATCACGTCTATCCCCTCGCCGAAGCAGATGGCGCCACGGTGACCGCGCCCGGAGTGGTGCTCATCGACGAGATTGACGCGCATCTCCACGTGAGCTGGCAGAAGAAGATCGGCGGCTGGCTGACCGACCACTTCCCGCAGGTGCAGTTCATCGTCACCTCGCACAGCCCGTACATCTGCCAGAGCGCCGACCCCGGCGGCCTGATCCGGCTCGCGGGCCTGGACGAGGACGCTCCCCCCAGGGTGGTCGAGGAGGACCTGTACCGGCGGATCGTCAACGGCAGCGGCGACGATGCCCTGCTCACCGACCTCTTCGGCGTGGACTCGCTCTACTCGGACGAGGCGGAGCGAAACCGGCACCGGCTCGTCGTTCTGGAACGAGCGATCATGAGCGGCACCGCGACCTCCGAGGAGGAGCAGGAGTACCGAACCCTGCGCGACCAGCTCAAGAGCACCATGACGACCCGGGTGAGCGAGGTCGCCGCGCGGATCGTTGAGCCCTCGTGATCCGCGTGCACCGGCATGCGCTGCCCGCCGGCCTCGGGCAGAAGCTGCGTGTCGCGACCGAGAAGCTGCATGCGGAAGCGGCGGACACACAGCTGGCCCGGACCAGGTGGAAGGCGGCGAAGAGCATCCAGCAGGGGGTTCGCACGCACCTCTCGGACATGGTGCTGGGCATCAAGTCCTGCATGTACTGCGGCGACCACTTGAGTACGGACATCGACCACTTCGAACCCCTCGCCGAGACGCCGCTGCGAGCTTTCGACTGGCTCAACCACTTCCTGGCCTGCTCCCACTGCAACAGCCACGAGAAGCGTGACCGCTTTCCCAGGGACGAAGCCGGCGTCCCGCTGCTCGTGGATCCCTCCGGCGAGGACCCGCACGATCATCTGATGCTGGCTCTGGCAGCAGGCCGCTACGAGTCGCTGACCTCCCGTGGCAGCGCCACCATCGACGTCTTCGGCCTCAACCGCCAAGACCTCGTGGACGCCCGGATCGCCGCCTTCGACTGCATGTGCGCCGTCTTACGCGACCGCAGAAGGCTGCTCAGGGCCGGTGACGCCGCCAAGGCCGGCAGGCTGGCGAAGTCCCTGTTCGACCAGCCCTTCATCGACGTGCTCTACACGATGTTGCGGGTCCGCCACCACTCGCGGGCCGCGCTCATTCTGGACGGCCCGGAGGTGGTGGAGGCCCTCGCCGATCCGGCGCTCGACCTGTGGTCGGCTACAGGCTCTGGAAGAAGCGGATCATGTCCGAGGTGAGGGCTTCGGTGGCGGTGTGGGCCGTGTAGTGGCCGTGGGCCGGGGCCGGGAGGGTTTTCCAGGAGGCGATGTTGGCGTGGTCGCGGTCGGCGAAGCGGCGGATCGACTTGAAGTCGCCCTCTCCCATGGCCAGCGCGATCGGTACGGTCGTCGGCTCCTTGGGTGCCTCGGCCCGCGCGTTCTCCCAGTACAGCCGCAGCGCCGAGCCCGCCGTGCCGGTGAACCAGTGGATCGCCGCGTTGGCCAGCACGAAGTCGTCGTCCAGGTCCTCGTCGAGGAGTTGGGCGAGCCAGCCCACCAGCCCGGCCGGGGAGTCGGTGATCGCGTGGGCGAGCGTCTGCGGTTGCTGTGACTGCAGCACGTTGAAGGAGCCCTTCTCCTTCCAGAACCAGTCGAGCACGGCCAGCCCCGCCTGGTCCTCCTCGCTCAGGTCCGCGAACTCGGCCGGGTCGCCCGAGGGGAAGGAGAAGATCTGGGTGACGTGCACCCCCGCCACGTGCTCCGGGTCGATCCTGCCGATCTCCGGGGAGATCATCGAGCCGCCGTCGTTGCCGGCCGCGCCGTAGCGCTCGTAGCCGAGCCTGGCCATCAGCTCGGCCCACGCCCTGGCGATGCGCTGGTTGTTCCAGCCCAGCTCGCGGGTCGGGCCGGAGAAGCCGTAGCCGGGCAGGGACGGGATGACCAGGTGGAAGTGGCGCGACAGGGGCTCGATGGCGCGCAGGTACTCGGCGATCGAGCCGGGCCAGCCGTGGGTGAGGATCAGGGGCAGCGCGTCGGGGTTGTCGGAGCGTACATGCAGGAAGTGGATGTTCTGGCCGTCGATCTCGGTCGTGAACTGCGGGTAGGCGTTGAGCCTGGCCTCCAGCGCGCGCCAGTCGAACCCGTCGCGCCAGTGGCCGACCAGGCGCCTGACCCGCTCGACGCTGACGCCCTGCTCGGCGCCGGGGATCTCGTCGGTGAAGCGGGTCAGCGCGAGGCGGGCCTGGAGGTCATCGAGGTCGGACTGCGGGATGTCGACGCGGAAGGGGGTGATGGTGCTCATGCCGGAACCTCCAGAAGCGGATCGGAATGCTTCGTTCTGTAAAAGAATAGCAGAACGGAATGATTCATTCCATAGTTGGGCGGAGACGGGTTCCCCGGCATCGGCCAAGATAGTGGGATGGCCGCATCCCGCTACTCCGACCTCGACCGCCCTCCGCTGTCCGAGGCGGCACTCAACCGCGCCCTGGTCCATCCGGGCTCGCTGTGGACGGGCGTCACCGTCGTCGACAGCACCGGCTCCACCAACGCCGACCTGGCGCGGGCCGCCAGGGAAGGCGCCGAGGAAGGCACGGTGCTGGTCGCGGAGGTGCAGAGCGCGGGCCGCGGGCGCCTGGGCCGCACCTGGACGGCGCCGCCCCGCGCGGGCCTGACGTTCTCGATCGTGTTGCGGCCCGGCGTGCCGGTCGCCGCGCAGGGCTGGCTGTCCCTCCTGTACGGCGTCGCCGCCGCCTCGGCCGCCCGCCGCCTGGCCGAGGTGGACGTGCGCCTCAAGTGGCCCAACGACCTGCTGATCGGCGAGCGCAAGCTGGCCGGCGTGCTGGCCGAGCGGGTGGACGACGCCATCGTCATCGGCATGGGCATGAACGTCACGCTCAAGCAGGAGGAGTTGCCCGTCGAGACGGCCACCTCGCTGGCCATCGAGAAGGCCGCCTGCCTCGACCGCGACCCGCTGCTGCGGGCCGTGCTCAGGGAGATCGAGACCCACTACCGCGACTGGATCGAGGCCAAGGGCGACGCGGAGGCGTCCGGGCTGCGTTCGGCCTATCTGGCCGCCAGCGCCACGATCGGGCGGCGGGTACGGGTGGAACTGCCCGAGAAGCAGGCGCTGACCGGGCAGGCGGTCGGGGTGGACCACTTCGGGCACCTGCAGGTGGAGTCGGACGGCGAGCGCTACACGCTCAGCGCGGGCGACGTCGTGCACGTCAGGGCCGTCGGCTGAGCCGGACCGGTTGCGCCATGGGCGTGGCAGCCGGGCGGCGATGGTGGCACGATTTGGCCCATGACCCTTCCCGACCACCATCTGACGCAGGGTGAGCGGCGCGTACGATCCTTCCATCCCCATTGGAAGCGGCTCGTCGTCCCCCTCATCGCGCTGATCCTCATCGCCGCTGCCTCGGGTGCGGCGCTGTACTTCATCCCCGCCGACTTCGAGTACGCGACCTACGCCAGGATCGCGGTCGCCGTCATCGGTCTCATCCTGCTGACGATCTGGTCCTTCGTGCCGTACCTGCAGTGGAAGAACACCGGTTACGTGCTCACCACCCACCGCTTCACGATCAGCACGGGCGTGCTCAACAAGTCGACCGACGAGATCCCGATCACCAAGGTCAACACGGTGAGCTCCGACCAGACCTTCGCCGAGCGGCTGCTGGGCTGCGGCACGCTGACGGTGGAGTCGGCGGGGGACCGCGGCGAGATCGTGCTGCGCGACATCCCGAGGATCCAGGACGTCCGCACCGACCTGTTCCGGCTGGTCGAGGACGCCTCCGATGGGGAGATCGACGGCCGCTGAGCCGAGGGGTCGGCGTGGTGCGCCGTTATGTCTTGCGGAGATCATCCTCCTGGCACAAGATGACTGGCATGCCGTACGAAGTGCAGGGCGTCATCGCCCAGGGCAAGGGCCAGGAAGTTTCCCTCGAGACGGTGCTCGTGCCGGACCCGGGTCCGGGCGAGGCGGTGGTGAACGTGCAGGCCTGCGGGGTGTGCCACACCGACCTGCACTATCGGGAGGGCGGGATCAACGACGAGTTCCCGTTCCTGCTGGGGCATGAGGCGGCCGGCGTCGTCGAGGCGGTCGGCGAAGGGGTCACCGAGGTGGCGCCCGGCGACTTCGTGATCCTCAACTGGCGCGCGGTGTGCGGCCAGTGCCGGGCCTGCCTGCGCGGCCGGCCGTGGTACTGCTTCGCCACCCACAACGCCAAGCAGAAGATGACGCTCAAGGACGGCACCGAACTGTCGCCCGCGCTGGGCATCGGCGCTTTCCTGGAGAAGACGCTGGTCGCGGCCGGTCAGTGCACGAAGGTCTCGGCCGAGGCGCCGGCGCAGGTGGCGGGCCTGCTGGGCTGCGGCGTCATGGCGGGCATCGGCGCGGCCATCAACACCGGCGGGGTCACCCGGGGCGACAGCGTGGCGGTCATCGGCTGCGGCGGCGTCGGCGACGCGGCCGTGCTGGGCGCCTCGCTGGCGGGCGCGTCCAGGATCATCGCGGTGGACGTGGACGACCGCAAACTGGAGTGGGCGCGCGGCTTCGGCGCCACGCACACCGTCAATTCGCGGGAGAACGATCCGGTCGAGGCGATCCGCGACCTGACCGGCGGCAACGGCGCGGACGTGGTGATCGAGGCGGTGGGCCGGCCCGAGACGTACGAGCAGGCGTTCTACGCCCGCGACCTGGCCGGCACGGTCGTGCTGGTCGGCGTGCCGACCCCGGACATGCGCATCGACCTGCCGCTGCTGGAGGTGTTCGGCCGTGGCGGCGCGCTCAAGTCGTCCTGGTACGGCGACTGCCTGCCGAGCCGCGACTTCCCCATGCTGATCGACCTGTTCCTGCAGAACCGCCTGCCGCTGGACAAGTTCGTCTCCGAGACGATCGCCCTCGACCAGGTCGAGGAGTCGTTCGCGAAGATGCACCGCGGCGAGGTGCTGCGCTCGGTGGTGGTCCTGTGATCGACAAGGTCATCACCTCGGGCACGTTCTCCCTGGACGGCGGCACCTGGGACGTCGACAACAACGTCTGGCTGGTCGGCGATGCCCGCGAGGTCGTGATCATCGACGCCGCCCACGACGCCGCGCCGATCGCCGAGCGGGTGGGCGGGCGCGCGGTCAGGGCCATCCTGTGCACGCACGCGCACAACGACCACATCAACGCGGCCAGGGACCTGGCCGGGCTGACCGGGGCGCCGATCCGGCTGCATCCGCTCGACCAGGTGTTGTGGGAGCAGGTGTACGGGACGGAGGTGACGTACGAGCCTCTGGAGGACGGCGAGAAGCTGACCGTCGGCGGGCACGTCCTGGAGATCCGGCACACGCCGGGGCACTCGCCGGGGGCGGTCTGCGCGTACGCGCCGGAGCTGGGCGCGGTGTTCAGCGGCGACACGTTGTTCAAGGGCGGCCCGGGAGCGACGGGACGCTCGTACAGCTCCTTCGACACGATCATCGACTCGATCAGGGAGCGGCTGCTGACGCTCCCGCCGGAGACGGTCGTGCACACTGGGCACGGTGATTCGACCTCGATCGGCGCGGAGGCGCCGCACCTGGAGGAGTGGCTCGCGAGAGGGCACTGACCAGCGAGGATAGGGGACTGTGACCGGTCCATAGGGGACTGTGACCCACCCAACGTAGGCAAGCCTAACCAAAGTGGGTTACCTTAGGTGTGCCTAACCTTATGGCGCCCACCCCTTGGCGAGAGGTCTGTCCCCGGATGTACGTGTGCGTTTGTCGTGCGGTTACCGAGAATGAGGTACACGACTGCATCGCCTCCGGGGCCAAGAGCGCGAAACAGATTCGCGACACTACCGGGGCTGGTGGGGACTGTGCCCGTTGTGTACGGAAGATCTGTGCGATCCTGAAACGGTCTGAAGAACTGACGACCGCATAGCCGGATAGCGACGAGGGGCCCGTTCATGCAGGGCGACAAGCAGATCATCGAGTTGCTCAACGAACAGCTGACCGCGGAGCTCACCGCGATCAACCAGTACTTCCTGCACGCGAAGATGCAGGAGAACTGGGGATACACCAAGCTCGCCGAGCACACCCGCTACGAGTCGATCGACGAGATGCGCCACGCCGAGCGCCTCACGGACCGCATCCTCTTCCTGGAGGGCCTGCCCAACTACCAGCGCCTGGGCACCCTGCACATCGGTCAGACCGTGGAGGAGCAGTTGCGGGCCGATCTGGAGGTGGAGATGTCGGTCGTGGAGCGGTTGCGCCCCGGGATCGCGCTCATGCGCGAGAAGGGCGACATCACCTCGGCCAACATCTTCGAGGACATCCTGAAGGACGAGGAAGAGCACATCGACTACCTGGAGACGGAGTTGGGGCTGATCAACAGCCTCGGCATACAGCTCTACCTGGCCCGCTACGCCGAGCCGCCGTCCACCGACGACTGATCCGCCGACACCGCGCCGGGACCGCCAGAGGTGAGGCGGGCACTGAGCCGTGCGCCGGGGCCGTCAGGGGCGAGGTGGACACTGAGTTGCCCGCCGTGCTCGCGAAAGCCCAGGGCTCTGGCGACCCGGCGCGACGCCTCGGGGCGGGCCCGCCACTGCGGCAGCAGCCCGCGGGCCAGCGCGTCCGCCACCGCCGCCGAGGCGACGACGCGGGCCAGCCCGCGTCCCCGGTGCGTGGCGGCGGTCAGGAGACTGACGTGCGCCGTGCTCTCCGGCCAGGCCGTGTACGCCGACGCCGCGACCACCTCGTGCCCGTCGCGCAGCACGTACACCGATGAGGTCACCTCGTCCAGCCCGCACTCCCGCGCGTCCGCCTCGGACACGCCGGCCAGCAGCGCCATGACGTCGCCGTGCCCCGGTGGCAGGCTCTCCGCCCCCGCGTGAGCAGGGACGAAGTCCGCCTCGTCGAGGTAGGCCAGCACCGCGGGCCCCAGCGCCTCCCGCGCGTCCCGGGCCAGGGCCGCGAGGTCGGGCATGGGCTCGGTGAAGCGCCCGGCCAGGCCCGCTTCGGGCACGGTGACCAGGGTTCCGCCGCCCAGTGACACGACGCCGGCCCATCCCGGCGGGCACAGCCGCGACTCCGGCGAAACCACGACCCGCACCTCCCCGCGCCCCGGGAACGTGACAGGGGCACAAGTCAGGCGCGCCCACATCTTCCGGGCGCGTTCGAGGGCACTCGGCGGCATCCCGCAATGATCCCAGCCGACACGATGAAAATCATTCGGATTGATCCCGCGCCCGGCCGGGCATGATCATCCGATGAATTGAGCCCCGAAAACGACGGTGCTTTAATCACGACCTACCGTATTTTATCTGTGTTTGCCCAGGTCAATGGATAGGTCAACGACGAGTCAAACCGCGCGCTGCGCCCGGGAAACGATCGCCTAAGGTCCTACGATCGCTTCATGACCTGCGTACTTCTCGCCGAGGATGACACCTCGATCTCAGAGCCACTCGCGCGCGCCCTGCGCCGTGAGGGCTATCAGGTCGAGGTGAGTCCCGACGGCCCGCAGGCCCTGGAGAGGGCCTTGTCGGGCGGCATCGATCTGATCGTTCTTGACCTTGGTCTTCCAGAGATGGACGGTCTGGAGGTCGCCCGCCGAATCAGGGCCGAGGGCCACGGCACCCCGGTACTGATTCTCACCGCACGCGTGGACGAGGTGGACACCGTCGTCGGACTCGACGCCGGCGCCGACGACTACGTGACCAAACCGTTCCGGCTCGCCGAACTGCTCGCCAGAGTGCGCGCACTGCTGCGCCGTGGCACGTCCGAGACCCCGGTGGTCCAGGGCGTGCGCATCGACGCGGACTCGCGGCGCGCCTGGATGGGAGAGAAGGAGCTGCATCTGACCACCAAGGAGTTCGACCTGCTGCGGGTCCTGGTCCGCGACGCCGGCAAGGTCGTCACCCGCGAGCAGATCATGCGCGAGGTGTGGGACACCAACTGGTGGGGTTCGACCAAGACACTCGACATGCACATCTCGTGGCTGCGCCGCAAACTGGGCGACGACGCGGCCAAGCCGCGCTACATCACGACGGTCCGGGGGGTCGGCTTCCGGTTCGAGCGCGAGTAGATGCGCCGCCGACTGCTCTCCTCCACCCTGGTGGTCGCGGTAATCGCGGTCCTGTTGCTGGGGGTCCCCCTGGGCGTCGTCGTCAGCCGCCTGATCGTCGATGAGGCGGCCCAGGAGCTCGGGGCGGAGGCCAAGCGTCTCGTGGGAGAGGTGGAGTACGCCCGCGTCCAGGAGACACCGCTCGATCCCCAGCAACTGGAGCAGAAGTACCCCGGTAGATTCATCCAGATCTGGGAGCGCGGAACCCCCCTCAACGTGACCGTCGTCGGCGACCCCCCGCCGTCCGGTCATCTGATGACTGAGGACGCCCAGACCAACACCGGTGTGTACGTACGGATCAGCCGCGACCGCGACCAGGTCGAGCAGGACGTACGGGCCCGCCTGCTGCTCATCGTGGCCCTGGCCATCGCCGCGCTGGCGGTGGCCGTGAGCCTGGCCGTCGTGCAGTCGCGCCGGCTGACGCTGCCCCTGCAGGACCTGGCGAAGATCGCCGATCGGCTGGGTTCGGGGGACGCGCGCCCGAGCAAACACCGCTACGGCATCCCCGAGCTGGACCGCGTGGCCCAGGTGCTCGACCGCAGCGCCACCCGCATCTCCGACCTGCTCACCCGCGAGCGCGAGTTCGCCACGGACGCCTCTCACCAGCTCCGCACCCCGCTGACGGGGCTGACCATGCGCCTGGAGGAGATCGTGGCCTCCGCCGGCGAGCCCGAAGTCGTACGCGAGGAAGGGGAGGCGGCGATCGTACAGGCCGAGCGGCTCACTGCGGTGATCGACGAACTGCTGGCCGCGGCGCGCAGGCAGCGCCACGCCCAGGCCGAGCCGGTCGCGGTCGATGAGGTGCTCATTCAGCAGATCACCGAGTGGGAGCACGTCTTCCGCGAGGCCGGCCGCACGCTGCGGCTCGAAGGCACGCGCGGTCTGAAGGCGATGGCCACCACGGGCGGCTTCGGCCAGGTCATCGCCTCGCTGCTGGAGAACTCGCTGCGCCACGGCGGCGGCGCGGTGACCGTCACCACCACCAGCGGCGACAACTACGTGGTGATCGAGGTGTCGGACGAGGGCCCCGGCATCGCCGACGAGATCGCTCCCAAGATCTTCGAGCGGAACGTCAGCGGCGGTGGCGGCACCGGCCTCGGGCTGACGCTGGCCCGCGCGCTGGCCGCCGCCGACGGCGGCAGATTGGAGCTGGTACGCCGCAGGCCCGCCACGTTCGCCATCTTCCTGCGCCCCGCCGAGGACGACGGAAGATCCGCCGGGGAAGACGGAAGGAACAGGGTGGTCAGCGGTCCTGCCTGACGCCGCCCTCGGGCAGTTCGACCGGCATCGGGTCGGTGGCCTCCAGGAACACCCATCTCTTGTACGACCAGTAGCGGAACAACGTGCCGAGCCCCACGCCGACGATGTTGGCGATGTTGAAGCTGAGCGTGTCCGTCAGGCCGAGCGTGTAGGTGGTGAAGCCGATCGTCAACATGCCGAACAGCAGTGCGATTCCGTTGAGCAGGAAGAACAGGAAATATTCGCGGCGCAGCCCGCTCTGCTCGCGGTGCCGGAAGGTCCAGTACCGGTTGCCCAGATAGGCGAACGTGGTGGAGACCGTCGTGGCGGCGACCTTCGAGGTCAGCGGCCCGAGATCGAGGATGACGTTGCAGAAGTTGAGCAGGCCCGTGTCAATGACGAACGCGATGGCGCCGATGCTGCCGAACTTGGCCAGCTCGTGCACGAGAGAGGAGAACCGCTGGTAGAGGCGTTTGGCGAAGTCCACGTCTCTGCTCGGTCCCTTCCCTTGCTGTGCCCGTCAGCACCAGCGTACCGGTCGCGTTGTAGCGCGGGTGTCAGACGGGTGAACAAACCCTACAAACAGCTTGTTTTAGAAAAATCCCGCTATTCCGGGCGTGGCTGGCATGCCGGGATTACGCTGCGTGGTGCGAGCCGGGCGGCGCGCGGAACGCTGGACGGTCGTGCCCCACGGGCAACTCGGAACGGCCGTCCAGCCCGCACATGCGGTGGACGGTCACGGGGCGGGTTCGGGGGAAGTCGTTCCGTCCCGGTAAGCTCACCTGGCGTGAGTTCATACAGCCCCATTGGACCGGTCGTCGGCATCGTCGGCGCGGGCCAGCTGGCCAGGATGTCGCAGCCGCCCGCCATCGCGCTGGGCGTCGAGCTGCGGGTGCTGGCCAACAACTCCGAGGAGAGCGCCGCCAGGGTCATCGTTGACACGCGCATCGGAGACTACCGCGATCTTGGTGACCTCCGCGAGTTCGCCAAGGGCTGCGACGTGATCACGTTCGACCACGAGCACGTGCCCACCGAGCACATCAGGGCCCTGTCCGCCAACGGCTACGTCGTGCATCCCGGTGCGGAGGCTCTCGTACACGCCCAGGACAAGGCGGTCATGCGCGAGCGGCTGACCTCGATCGGCGCGCCCTGCCCCGCCTGGGCGCGGGTGTCGTCCGAGGAGGACGTGGCCCGCTTCGGCGGCGAGCACGGCTGGCCGGTGGTGCTGAAGGCGGTGCGCGGCGGCTACGACGGGCGCGGCGTGTGGGTGTGCCGCTCGGCCGAGGACGTGGCCGAGGCGTTCGCGACCGGCGTGGAGCTCATGGCCGAGGCGTTCGTGCCGTTCGAGCGGGAGGTGGCGGTGCTGGTGGCCCGCTCGCCGCACGGGCAGGGAGTGAGCTACCCGGTCGTGGAGACCGTGCAGGAGGACGGCATCTGCGTCGAGGTCGTCGCGCCCGCGCCCCGGCTCGACCCGGAGACGTCCGCGCAGGCCCAGCGCATCGCCCTGAAGATCGCCCACGAGCTCGAAGTGACCGGGCTGCTGGCGGTGGAGATGTTCCAGACGGAGAACGGGCTGGTGGTCAACGAACTGGCCATGCGCCCGCACAACAGCGGCCACTGGACGATCGAGGGCTCGACCACCTCGCAGTTCGAGCAGCACCTGCGGGCCGTGCTGGACCTGCCGCTCGGCTCGCCCAGGATGACCGCCCAGCACGTCGTCATGGTCAATTTGCTCGGCGGCGACGATCCCGACCTGTTCAAGCGCTACGAGCACGTGATGGCCCACGATCCGGGCGTCAAGCTGCACTTCTACGGCAAGGAGGTGCGCCCCGGCCGTAAGATCGGCCACGTGACGGCCCTCGGCTCCAACCTGGATGAGGTACGCGCCCGCGCCCGCCACGCCGCCGTCTACCTCACGACCGGGGAGTACACGTGACCGTTGGCATCGTCATGGGGAGCGACTCCGACTGGCCGGTCATGAAGGCCGCCGCGGAGGCGGTTGCCGAGTTCGGGGTGCCGTTCGAGGCCGACGTCGTGTCGGCGCACCGCATGCCGGACGAGATGATCGACTACGGCCGTCAGGCGGCCTCCCGCGGTCTGCAAGTGATCATCGCCGGCGCCGGCGGGGCCGCGCACCTGCCCGGGATGCTGGCCTCGGTCACGCCGCTGCCGGTGATCGGGGTGCCGGTGCCGCTGAAATATCTCGACGGGATGGACTCGTTGTTGTCGATCGTCCAGATGCCGGCCGGGGTGCCGGTCGCGACGATGGCGGTCGGCGGCGCTCGGAACGCGGGGCTGCTGGCCGTGCGCATTCTGGCCGTCTCGGATGCCGGGCTGCGGGGGCGGATGGAGGAGTTCCAGGTCCGGTTGAAGGAGCAGGCGTACGCGAAGGGCGAGAAACTCCGCGCGGAGGCCGCGGGGCTCTGACCTTTTTTCATGGGGTTTCGGGCGGTTAGTGTGCCCGCATGGATGATCTGAGCAGAGGTCACGCGGCGCGCGTGTACGCGGCGGATCCGCTCCTCGCCGGTCAGGACGAGTTGCCCGCCAAGGGTGATCTGCTCGAAGTGCGCGACGCCGCCGGGCGTGCCACGGTGGACCGGCTCGATCCGGGCAGCCTGCAGGCGTGCTGGTCGCCGCTGGTCGTACACCGGCTTCAGGCCCGCGTGGGCGGGGCCGAGCCGGTGGCCGCGTTCGGGGCGCTGCTCGATCGGTGGCTGGCCTGTCCAAGGTCGGACGAGCCTGGGCAGGCGATGAGCGTGTCGTGGCCGAGCCTCGACACCGGCCCTGTCAGGGCGCTGGCGGTGCGCGGCTTCGGCCCCATCACGGTGGTGGCCGCCCGCCGCATCCAACCGGACCCGGCTTCCAGCGCCGCCGCAACCTCCCGCAGCGGTATCGCCCTCCGTCCGGCCGTTGTGGGTGACCTGGCGGTGATGGCGTCGATGTATGAGCGGCTGGTGGCCTATGACGCGCAGTACGGCTGGGTGACGGTCCGGGCGTCCACCGGGGAGCTTCTGCGCGCGTACCTGGCCGAGGAGGCGTTGCCGCTGGAGTGGTGCTGGCTGGCCGAGCTGGACGGCCGGGTGGCGGGGCTCGCCATCGTGCAGCCGCCGGCGCGGTCCGGCTGGATCGGCGGGATGGTGAACGACGCGCCGGCGGCGTACCTGGGGACCATGTACGTCGAGCCCTGGGCTCGCGGCCTGGGGGTGGGCGCGGTGCTCGCCGAGGTGGCCCACGGCCGGGCAGCGGCCGAGGGCGTGTCCGTCATGCTGCTGCACCACGCGCTGCCGAACCCGCTCTCGACCCCTTTCTGGGCCCGCCGCGGCTACCGCCCCCTGGTCACGCAGTGGGTCCGCCACCTGCTGTAACGGGGCGCGCTGCGTGACAACGGGCGGCCGTGGGGCTGACAGGGACTACGGGCGGCGGCTGTAGCCCTCCTGAGAGGGCTGAGCGGGACTTCGGGCGCGGCTGAGGGGGCTGAGCGGGACTTCGGGCGCGGCTGAGGGGGCTGGGCGGGGCTACGGGCGCGGCTGAGGGGGCTGGGCGGGGCTACGGGCGGCCCAGGGCGCGGTAGTGCCAGCCCGCCGACCGCCACATCTCCGCATTCAGCGCATTACGCCCGTCCACGATGCGCCGGGCGGCCACCTCCGCCCCCAACTCCACCGGATCCAGCTTCACGAACTCCTGCCACTCCGTGAGCAGCAGCACCACATGCGCCCCGCGAACCGCCTCGATGGCCGACCCGCCATAGTTCAGCTCGGGATGCGCCTTACGGGCGTTGTCGAGCGCGATCGGGTCGTAAACGGTGACCTGCCCGCCCTGGTCCCCGATCGTGACGGCCACGTCGAGCGCGGGCGAGTCGCGGATGTCGTCGGAGTTCGGCTTGAACGCGGCCCCCAGCACCCCCACGGTGCACCCGTGGAAGGAACCGCCGGCCAGCTCCCTGGCCAGGTCGACCATGCGGGCCCGCCGCCGCATGTTGATGGCGTCCACCTCGCGCAGGAACGTCAGCGCCTGGTCGGCCCCGAGCTCGCCGGCCCGCGCCATGAACGCCCTGATGTCCTTGGGCAGGCAGCCGCCGCCGAACCCGAGCCCGGCGTTGAGGTAACGGCCGCCGATGCGGTCGTCGTACGACAGGGCCCTCGACAGCAGTTCGACGTCGGCGTGCGCGGCCTCGCAGACCTCGGCCATCGCGTTGATGAAGGAGATCTTGGTGGCCAGGAACGCGTTGGCGGCCGTCTTGACCAGCTCGGCCGTGGCGAAGTCGGCGACCACGATCGGGATCTCGCCGAGCGGCTCGTACAACTCGCGCAACATCTTCTCCGCCCGCTCGCTGCGTACGCCGAGGACGATGCGATCGGGGTGCATGGTGTCCTGGACGGCGAAGCCCTCCCGCAGAAACTCGGGGTTCCAGGCCAGCTCGGCCTGGCTGCCGGCGGGGGCGAGCCGCGCCATCTTGTCGGCGAGCCGCTCGGCGGTGCCGACGGGCACGGTGGACTTGCCGATGACCAGGCACTCGCGATCGAGGAGCGGGGCGAGGGACTCGATGGCGTTGTCCATGTACGTGACGTCCGCGGCGTACTCGCCCCGCTTCTGCGGGGTTCCGACGCAGACGAAGTGCATGTCGCCGAAGGCGGCGATCTCCTCGTAGGAGGTGGTGAAGCGGAGCCGGCCGGAGTCGAGGCCGCGGCGGAGTACGGGTTGGAGGCCGGGTTCGTGGATGGGGAGCTCGCCAGCGTTGAGTCGACGGATCTTGTCAGCGTCGATGTCGAGGCCCAGGACTTCGTACCCGAGATCAGCCATGCAGGCCGCATGGGTGATGCCCAGATATCCGGTCCCGATCACCGTGAGGCGATATGGCACGAGGGAGCTCCTTTCGATCGCGCAGGCATGCTACCGGCCCCCGCTACCTCCTACGTGCCACCTGCACCTATTCGCAAACCGTACCGGCTGGTAACAAGATGGTCGGACGTCCTAGTATTTGACGCATGAGCTTCCCGCTGTACGCGCCCGCCGAAGAGCACGACATGCTCAGGGAGACGGTTCGCGCCCTCGCTGACGACAAGATCGCCCCGCACGCCGCCGAGATCGACGAGACCGAGGAGTTCTCCTGGGAGGTCTACAAGGCGCTCGTGGCGGCGGACCTGCATGCCGTACACGTGCCTGAGCAGTACGGGGGCGCCGGGGCGGACGCCCTGGCCACGGTGATCGTCATCGAGGAGGTGGCCCGCGCCTGCGCGTCGTCCTCCCTCATCCCCGCCGTCAACAAGCTCGGCACCGTCCCGCTCCTGCTCTCGGCCTCGGAGGAGGTGAAGGCTCGCTACCTGGCCCCGGTGGCGAGGGGAGAGGCGATGTTCTCGTACGCGCTGTCGGAGCCTGAGGCGGGCTCGGACGCGGCGGCCATGAAGACGCGGGCAGTGGCGGACGGCGACTCGTACGTGCTCAACGGCACCAAGATGTGGATCACCAACGCCGGAGTCTCCGAGTTCTACACCCTGATGGCGGTGACGGACCCGTCGGCCGGCGGACGCGGCATCTCGGCATTCGTCGTGGAGAAATCGGACGAGGGCGTCTCATTCGGCCCCAAGGAGAAGAAGCTCGGCATCAAGGGCTCACCCACCCGCCAGGTCATCCTGGACAACGTCCGCATCCCCGCCGACCGCCTGATCGGCGCCCCCGGCACCGGCTTCAAAACCGCCCTCGCCACCCTGGACCACACCCGCATCACCATCGCCGCCCAGGCCCTCGGCATCGCACAGGGCGCCCTGGACTTCGCGATCGGCTACGTGAAGGAACGCAAGCAGTTCGGCCGCCCCGTGGCCGACTTCCAGGGCCTGCAATTCATGATCGCCGACATGTCCATGCAGCTGGAAGCGGCCCGCCAACTCACCTACCACGCCGCCGCCAAGTCCGACCGCGCAATGCACGGCACCCCCCAGAAAGACCTCACATACCTCTCAAGCGCCGCAAAATGCGCAGCCTCGGACGCCGCCATGAACATCACCACAGACGCGGTACAACTCCTGGGCGGCTACGGCTACACCAGAGACTTCCCGGTAGAACGCATGATGCGCGACGCCAAAATCACCCAAATCTACGAGGGCACCAACCAAATCCAGCGCCTGGTAATGGCCCGCCAACTCCTCAAATAGCCTCCAAGCACGGTCCTCACAACAGAGCGCTTCGCGCCATGGGGTTCGGGCAGTGACATTGGGGGGCACAGCCCCCCAAACCCCCAGCTCAAAACCCGCTTCGCCACCTTGCCGGCCAAGGCGCTACCTCGAAGCTGCTTGCCTGGCGAGATACTCAAGTGCTCACCCACCCCGGCCGAGAAAAGGTGTCGTCAGGGTTTCGCAGCGCGAAGACGAATCGACGCGGGAGACGCTCTATCTGATGGCGTCCCCGGCCAACCGCAGACGATTGTCAGAGGCGGTCACCCGCCTGGAGGCCGGAGACGGCGCCGTCCACGAACCGGCCGACGAGGACGGCCCCACCTCGTGAATATCCCGCTGGCCCAGCGGCACGAGCGATGCCGGCGGAACACGAATACTGGACCAGCGACTGCCTGTCTGCCGAAACCCGCAGCCGGGGTTGCGAGCGCATCGTTCGACTCGCGGCCGTCAAAGAGCCGCGACTCAAGAAGCTCCTGTGGATTTGCCACTGAGATGCACGAAGTGTGGACAGCGGGCGGCCATGCCTTCTCCGCCGACGGTCTGTCGCAGAGTGCTCTAGGCTGCCTCACGTGCGGGATCCGCGGCGGAGCTACAGATACGTGGGACCGGCCGACTTGAAGGCTGCGGTTCGTCCCAGCAGTGAAGGCCCCCCCATCGCCCGGACATCACCTCGTGGTCGGCGGTCGCGGAAGCTCTGGACCGGGCGGGTCTGGGGCACCCGCCCGGTTTCACGCAGGAGGTGGTGTTCCGGCGCTGCCTCACCTGTCAGGAGCACAACATCGTCCGGGAGGACGACTTCGTCTGCGTCTTCTGCGGAAGCGACCTGCCCGCGCTGTGGAACGTGGACCCATTTGATGAGCGCTCATGAACGAGCCAATTGTCAGGAGCGCTGCCAACCGTCGGTGATACAGGGCTTCTCGCAGGCCCACCAGCTTCCGTCTGGCCTCGCCCCGGCGGCGCCTTGATCGGCCCGAGGCCAGTGTCGCTACGCCACCACGATAGCCCGGTGACTACCTACTTGGCGCGGCACTAACACCCGACCCGACCAGCAAGCTCACGCAGCTCAGCCGACGCCGGATCCTGCATCGACAGCAGATCGGACACCAACTGCCGCACAACCCGATGATTACGGACCTGCTCAGGAGTGATGCTTTCGGCCTCCAGCAGTCGCGCCACCGCCTCGTCCACCTGACGCCGCTGCGCATGCGCCCGAGCGAGATCCACGGCCAGCCGGCCCCGTCGTTCCACCGACAGCGTCGATGCGTCCACGGCGGCTCCGACCCGCAACGCGTGCCCGGCGTCGCCCACCTCCACCGCCACAGCTACCTCGTGTACCGCGACGTTGGCCGGCCCGAACTCGGTGTTGTAGTCGTTGCGCCCCTCACCGACCCGCGCCGCCATCTCACGCGCTCGCGACAAGTGCTCGTAGGCGATCTCAGCCTGGTTGAGCTGCGAAGCGGCCACTGCCCGCTGAAGGGCAAGCCCACCCCACAACGACATCGCCGTCACGTCGCCCTCATCGACCCGGACACTCAGCGCCTCAGAGGCCGTGCGCGCCGACTCCTCAACTTGATCAAAATGGCGTGCCCGCAGGAAGACGAGCCCCAGCCGGAAGAAGCCGGCCGCCATCATCAGCGGATCGCCCGCCCGCTCGGCCGCACCGATGGCCCGATCAGCCGCTATCCACGCGGCTTCCGGCTCATCCAGCTTGGCCAGCGCCGCCGAACACGCCTGATACGTCACCGCCAGCAACTCGAACAACTCGGCCCGCCGATCGGTGGGCGCCGCCCGTACCGCATTCTCCAGGGAGGGCACCAGTGCGCGCAGCAACTCCGTCAGCTCGACATAACGGCCCTGGTGCGTCAGCTCCCATGCCTGATCCACCTTCGACCGGAGCTCTCCGGGGTCCGGTGCCGGAGCGGGGCGCAACATGGCCTGCAGGGAGTGGGCGCCGGACAGCACCAGGCGTAGCCCACCCGCACCAGGCAGGTCGTCGGTAGCGGCGGCAACCACGGGTGCCTCCGGGGCCAGCTCTGACAGTGGCATATCCAGCGTCTCGGCGACCTTCTCCAGCACGGACATACGATCGACCTTGCGCACACCTCGCTCAACCTGCGAGATCCACGCCACTGACCGATCCACCAGCCGGGCCAGTTCGACCTGCGACAGCCCGCGCCGCTTACGTTCTTGGGCGATACGCCGTCCGAGCGCCCGCTGATACTCCATGCTCACGGCGTCGTGCCCTTCCCTCTCTGCAGTTCCAGCCAGTCGACTTCCACCGAGGCCAGCAGTTCTTCCCTGGCCGACAGGAAGCGCCTGGTGTGCTCGGTCTGCTCGTGGGCGTCGAAGGCGTCGCGGTCCCGGTACAGCTCGTAGAAGATCCGCTGGAGCGGCTGACCGTCCACCAGATGTGAGGCGTACACGATCGTTCCCGGCTCGTGCCGCCGGATCGCCTCGATTGTCTCACTGACGAGGGCGTCGAACGCCGCCGCGCTCTCCTCGTCCTTGCAGGTAAATCGCACTACTAGTCCGAACATGTACGCCTCCTGTGGGTCGCTGTGACGAGCTGGGGTCACGGGGTCCTTACTCGACCAGTACTTATTGTGCGGCGCAAGTACATCAAGTCGCTTGTACTTGGAGTATAGCGCTAGTACTTTTAGTACGAGTGATTGGCCGCAGGGTGTTGACCTGCTTGAACGCAAGGAAACGGCGATGTCCTCAACGCTGAACGGCCGCCAAGAGATCCACCGCTGGTGTCGCAACTTTCCCGGCACCAAGACCCAAATCGGCGAAGCACGCCGATTCGTCAACAACTACCTGGGCGACCGCCCCGCGACCTACACCGCCGAACTCGTCGTCTCCGAACTCGCCACCAACGCCATCCACCACACCCGCAGCGGCCAGTCCGGCGGCCGGTTCGGCGTCACCCTCCACGCGGGCACCACCCAGCTGATCCTCGCAGTCCACGACGAAGGCGGCCCCTCAACCCCACACCTGCGCCAAGCCGAGAACACGGACCAAAGCGGCCGAGGGCTGCACCTGGTGGAGAGCCTGACAACGAAATGGGGCATCCACGGTGACGAAGGCGGGCGTACGGTATGGGCGCTCATCCCGCTCGGTCGGATTGCATGAGCGACTGCTTGTCCCCACACTTCTCTGAGCCAGAGCCAAACCACAAGCGGCTGACATGGTTCAAAGCCGGCAAGGACTCCCGACGGGGAACGCTCGCCCGGACCTGCCACTGCGATGTGCTCCTCCATGAGCTGTGCACCGCAGGCGGACAGTCCTTCCTACGCCGCACAGACCGCGCCGCCGACCGGGGTTTGTGGACCTTTGTTCTCCCCGTTGTCCCCGTGCGGCAGCGTCAGCTACGCGAGGAGCTCGCCGCCTGCGTGGGCCGCGGCGATCGCTGACCCCGCCATCTGCCCATGCTTGGGAGGGCGGGGTTCCGTCGCTTGATGAGCTTCGGCCTTCGGCAGGACTACAGGAGGCGGCCCCCGCCGTGCACCCTCAGTGGTTCGAGATGAGTGAGGACAGTTCGTCTGCTCGGCGGAGGTCCTTGGGGCGGCCTATGGCGCGGCGCATTTGGATCAGGTCTGGTCGGGAGATGTAGTGGACTTTGAGGCCGCTCGGGTCGACTGTGGTGATCGCGCGGTTGAGGAAGTCTCCGACTTGGAGGTTGCCCCAGGGGAGTGCGGGGGTGCAGCAGTCGCCGCTGGCGCCGGGGGAGGTGAACTGCACCTTGGGGCGGAGGAAGGAGTCTGGGTGCGTCGGTACGGGGTTGCCTGTTTCGTCGCTTAGTTGGGCGTTGATGGCGGTGAAGGCGGCCGCCAGGGCTGGGGCGTGGGTTAGGGAGCCGTCCCAGAGCAGGTCGAGATCGCCGGTCAGTTCGGTGGAGCCGTGCATGATGCCGGCGACCTGGCCGATCACTATGGTTCGGGCGCCGTTGTGATGGAGGGCTTCGAGTAGAGGGAACGGGTCGAAGTCGCGGGCGGCGTCCGTGGCGATCGTGCCGAGGGTGTCGTCGGCGTTCTCGTGGCTCAGGCCGGTGGCCGTCCGGTTCCTGGCCAGTTCACGGGTGCGTTGGGCGGCGGCGCGGAGTCGTTCCAGCGGCTTGTCGATCATTTGATTCATGGAACACCCGGGCGCGCTCACGGCGCATCTCAATAATCGCTGGGGTTACAGGTGGGCGATCCACTCGTGGCTGGTGAGGACGTTGGCGCCCCTGGCCGGGAAGACTCGGTTGATCAAGAAGTCGTGTACGTCCGGTTCGCCGTCGGCGCAGGCGTCGCTGAGCACGGTCAGGCGGTAGTCGCGGTCGGCGGCGTCGTAGAGGGTGGCGGCGACCATGGCGGCGGTCGCGACGCCGGTCAGCACGAGCGAGTCGATGCGCTGGGCGCGCAGGATCAGGTCGAGGTCGGTCGCCGCGAAAGCGCTGGCGCGGTGTTTGAGGATGACGGCCTCGCCCGGCAGTGGCTTGATGCTCGGGTGTACGAGTGTTTCGGGGGAATCCTCGTGGAATAGCCTGCCTGCTCCGTGCAGGCCGGTGATCACCGGGTTTCCCGTTGACACGTCGAGGCCCGAGGCTCGGAGGCCGAAACGGATGAAGATCACCGGGATTCCGGCGGCTCTGGCTGCGGGGATGACCCTTTCCATGACTGGGATCACGCCGGCGGCGAAGGGATAGTTGTCCACGATGCCCGCTTGCAGGTCCCCGACGATGAGCGCGGTGGTGGTCATGCGGTTTCCCTGTTCGTACGGCGCGTCACGGACATCCTCCATGGTCGGCATTTCCAGTACGACCATAGTGGGGCGGTTTGGCGTATAGGCCATCGGTCGTGCACGGCTTTGTACTGCTGGCGGCCCGGAGCGCCGTGAGTTCATCGCGGCCCTGGCTAGGCGAGGCGGTGGTGCGTTCGGTTTGGGTGCCGGTGATCGGGATTGGGTCGGCGGCAGGCTGGAAGGACGGATCTCTGCCGGGGATGTCACACTTCGCTCCGGCGGTGCCTCTCAGGGGGCATGACCAAGACCGACACCATCGCCACGCAAGACCTGCAGGTGCTGCGCACCCCGCAAGCGCGCTTCGCGAACCTGCCGGACTACCCGTTCGCACCGCACTACGTCGCAGTCGAAGAGGGACGGCTGCGGATGCACTACCTGGACGAGCGGCCCGCCCGCCCATCGGGGGAGACCGTACTGCTGTTGCACGGGAACCCCTCGTGGAGCTACCTCTATCGGCACGTCATCCCGCCCCTGGTCGAGGCCGGGCATCGGTGCGTCGCCGTCGATCTGATCGGGTTCGGCAGGTCGGACAAGCTCGCCGACCGTCACGCCTACACCTATGACCGGCATCTGTCCTGGTTGAGTGAGGCCGTGCTGGAACGGCTGGATCTGCGCGAGATGACGATGCTCTGCCATGACTGGGGAGGCGCGCTGGGGCTGCCGTTGCTGGCCGCGCATCCGGAACGGTTCCGCCGGGTGGTGGCGGCCAACACCGGTCTGAGCACGGGGGATGAGGATCTGGGGGAGGGCTGGCCGATGCTGGCGCAGTGGCTGCAGTCCAGCCAGCGCACCCGCCCGTTCCTGCCGTCGGCGATCGTGAACGCGATGACCGTCACCGAACTGGACCCGGCGGAGCTGGCCGCCTACGACGCGCCCTATCCGGATGAGGCGTACCTGACGGGTGTCAGGCAGTTTCCGCTGCTCATCCCGATCTCGCCGCACGACGAGTACACGCCGGCGCTGCGGGCGGCCTGGGAGGTGCTGGAGACGCTGGACCTGCCGTTTCTGTGCGCGTTCAGCGATCAGGACCATGTTTCGCGCGGTGATCACGCTGCTCTCAGCGGGCGTATCCCGGGGGCGCGGCGTCTGTCGCATCCCACCATCCACGGCGCCGGCCACTTCCTGCAGGAGGACGCGGGGCAGGCGCTCGCGGCCGTCGTCGATGACTTCATCCGCGCCACCAGTGAGGAGTGCCCGGCATGACCGTCACGTCCCGCAATCAAGGAGCGCTCGGCATGAACGTCACGTCCCGCAATCAAGGAGCGCTCGGCATGAACGTCCGTCCCGTCGTCAAGGAGTGCTCGGCATGACCGTTCTCATCACCGGGGCGACCGGCGCCTTCGGGCGGCTCGTCATCGCGCAACTTCTCGCTGCGGGCGCTGCGGTACGTGCTGTGAGCCGTTCCACGCAGCGATCCGGTCTGCCGGACGAGGTGGAGTTGGCGGTGGGGGACCCGTCCCAGCCGGGCACGATGGCCGCCTGCTTCGACGGCGTCGAGGCCGTCTTCCTGCACCCGCGTACCTTTGGCGGCTCCGCCGACCGGCTGTTGTCGGTTGCCGCCGAGCAGGGGGTTCGCAGGGTGGTGGCGCTGTCGGCGATGAACATCGGCGATCCGTACGAGCTGCAACCCTCCCGCTGGCGCGGCGACCGCAACAAGGAGGCGGAGGAGGCCGCCGTGGCCAGTGGCCTGGCGTGGACCAGCCTGCGGGCGAGCAGCTTCGCCGCCAACACCGCGCAGGCGTGGGGCGCCCAGATCCGCGCCGGCGACGTCGTCCGCTACGTGCACGCCGGCTTCCGGGAGTCCGTACTGGATGAGCGGGACCTGGCCGAGGTCGCGGCCCGAGCGCTGCTCACCGGCGATCGGGCTGAGGCCGGGGTCGCGGCCCGTATGTCGCCCGCCGGGGACCTGGCTGGGCGAGGGCTGGAAACCACCGGCGACCTGACTGGGCGGAGGCTGGAGCTCACCGGGCCGCAGTCGTTGTCGCATGAGGAGATGGTGGCCGTGATCGCCGCAGCGCTGGGCAGGCCGCTGCGCTTTGAGGAGGTTCCGCCGCAGGTAGTCGCCGCGCATCTGACCGCCAACGGGCTGCCCGAGGCTTTCGTACGTGCCCTGCTGGCCCGCTACGAGCGCTACCTCGACCGCGAACAGAACCCGGTGACCGGCGAGGTGGACAGGATCCTCGGCCGTCCGGCCCGGACCTACGCCGACTGGGTGGCCGACCACCTCGCCGCCTTCGGCGACGTGACACGCTGATCGTCATAGGAGCGAGCCCACGATGAACGACCTGCCCACGGCCGAGGCCGCCACGGCGTTCGCCGATCACCGCGAACTGCTGTTCTCGATCGTCTACAACATGCTCGGCACCGTAGGCGACACCGAGGACGTGCTCCAGGAGACCTGGCTGGCCTGGTCGGGGCGTGACCTGAGCACGATCGGCAACCCGCGCGCCTACCTGGTGCGCGTGGCGGTGAACCAGGCCCTGGCCCACCAGAGCGCGTTGCGCCGGCGCAAGGAGACCTACCTCGGGCCCTGGCTGCCGGAGCCGCTGATCACCGGTCCCGACGCGGCCGAACCCGCCGTTCGTGCGGAGTCGGTGTCGATCGCGTTGCTGGTCGTGCTGGAGACGCTCACGCCGCTGGAGCGGGCGGTGTTCGTGCTGCACGAGGTGTTCGCGTACCAGCACACGGAGATCGCCGCGATGCTGGACCGCAGTCCGGCCTCGGTCCGGCAGGTCGCTCATCGGGCGCGGGAGCACGTACAGGCGCGGCGTCCGCGCGCCCGCGTTGACCGGCGTATCCATCGGAAGGTGACCGAGCGCTTCGTCGAGGCCGCTTTCGGCGGCGACCTGGGCGCGCTGATGGAGATGCTCGCACCCGACGTCACCCTCTGGCCCGACGGCGGCGGCAAGTCGGCGGCGGGCGGGCCCCGGCCGATCCATGGTCGCGACCGGGTCGCCAGGACGCTCGTGTCCACTGCCGGCGGCAACCGCGATGTGGACGTTCAGTACCGGCAGGTCAACGGGGATCCGTCGGTGGTGATCTTCGCCCAGGAGGCGCCGTTCGCGGTGATGGTGCTCGACCTCGACGCCGCCGGCGAGCAGGTGCGCGACGTGTACGTGGTCAGCAACCCCGACAAGCTCACCACCATCGACGGCCACGGCACCGGCTCGTAGGTTCCGACCCAAGCCAACCGAAGTCAACCGAAGCCAAATCAAGCCGACCGAAGCCAACTCAAGCCGACCCAAGTCGCGACACACGCCAAAGCACGCCGCGACGCAAGCCGACGCTGCGTGATCAGCCTGACGCGCACGCCGCCGCGCAGGCGTCAACCGCGCGCTGCACCCTGCGCTCGATCTCTCGCGGATGCCGCCCGAGCGCCGAGCGCGCCTCCGCCAGCGCCGTGACCGCCCTGTTCATCGCCTCGGTCTGCCAGGTCGCCGACTCGTTCGCCACCGAGAACAGCCGCTCGCAGAGCGCGGCGATCCGCGCGTACGGGGCCAGGGTCGCGGCCGGCTGGGCCTCCGCGGCCACCGCACCCGTGATCGGTGGGAACTCGGCGGCCTCGACCAGGTCGTGCAGGCTCGCAGGAGAGTCCTCCAGCGACTCCTGGAACGCCAGGACCCGATCCAGCATCGCCTTCGTGAGCTCGTCGCTCTCGCCGCGCAGCTTCTCCACGGTCGCGTCCACGACCTCGCGCAGGTCCCTGCGCAGCACCAGCCGGGACAGCAGGGTGATGGTGGCCTCCTCGCCGTCCTTGAGATCGCGCTTGAGGTCCACGCACGACCGTGCGGTCCTGATGAGGTCGCGGGCGTGGCCGCCGGACCAGGCGTGGCAGAACAGCACGAACACCCTGGAGAAGTCGCGCGCCCGCCGGGAGATGAGCGTCTGTGACTCCTCCAGCGCGAGCGGGCCGACCGGGATGATGGTGTCGAACGCCGAGTCGAAGACGTCCCGTACCGGAACCCCCCGCGCCGCGAAGCTGTGCATGGCGTCGGTGGACACGGACAGGACGAAGTGGGCCTTGGCGATGTGGAACAGGTCCTTGAGGCCGTTTATCGCGTTGACGGCCTCGTCCGGCTTCGCCAGTTTGTCCAGCTCGTCCACGCAGATGACGACGGGTTTGTCGCTGAGGGCGAGCAGTTGGTCAACGAACTGCCGCAGCGCCTGGACCGACTCGGCATGGGTGACCTCGCGTTCGGTACGGGAGAGCTTGCCGCCGCCCTGGAAGCCGGAGCCGGTGACCTTGAGCGCGGTGCTCGCGCTTCGCTCCACCGTCGTTGACCAGCGCAGGAACTCCAGCTGTTGCAGGCAGAGCTCACGCGTCGTCTGCGGCGTGACCATCAGCCTCGTCTGGCCCTGGGAGAGGGCCCAGCCCCGGCTGAGCACGAACCCGATGAACAGCGCGCCCAGTCCGACGGCGGCGAAACCCGTCCAGCCGAGGTTGGACGGGTTCGGCGCGGGACGGTTCTTGTCGTAGATCCACAAGATGATCAGGAGGAGCACCACCGCCGACGCGAGGAGCGTCCGCAACACCATCCGCAGGGCCGGCCCCGCCATGCGGTTGCGGATGAGGTTCGCCTCGCCCGGCTTCAGGCCGACCTGTGCCAGTTCGCCGTGGATGAGGCGGGTGAACTCCACGGCGGAGTACTGCACCGGCGCGCTGACCAGGGCGATATGGCAGTCGAAGCCCTCGTCCAGCCGCAGTTGCCGCATCAGGGTGGTCTTGCCGGAGCCGCGGACGCCGGCGAGCCCGGTCGCGGAGGACTCGTGTTCGTCGATGAAGCTCCGCAGCCGCTCGTAGTTGCGGGAGGTGATGGTGTCCTGCAGGTTGAGCTCGACCAGCGCGGGAGCCTCTGAGGTGCGCAGCGTGCCGGACCAGCGCACCTCGTCCCCCTGGAACCTGCTGATGATGAGGCGGATCAGGGAGCGCAGCGGCGGCATCAGGGCCGTCCGGAGCTCGCGGGAGGCGATCAGGCGCCGCCGCTGGATCGTGCTCCACCGCTTCAGCACGGCGAACAATCCCAGCATCACCAGGCCGAACGCGAACGCGGTGTTGGCCGCGGTCACCGAAAAAGGGATCGCGCTGCCCAGGAGAACGAATCCGAGGACGAAAGCGGACACGATGAAGAGCGCCAGGATGACGGTGGCCCAGAGCAGCCGCCAGGAGTCGCGCGCCTCATCGACCGCCGCGGTCTCTTCACTGAGCAGAAGGAAAAGCTGATCGGATTCCTGCCGGAAATTTCGCAATATATCGGGATGAATCGCCGGGTCGCACTTCAGTTCGGCGTCGTTCTTCAGCAGTTCGAGCGCGATCTCCTCCAGCTCTCCGGAGGACAGGCGACCGATCTTTCCGCGTGCCTTCATCATCATCGCCGTTCCGGCCGATTTGGGCCGCCGTAAATAGGGCTGTGAGTCAGGAGGAAAAAGAGGCTGTTGTTTGTCGATGAATTTCGCCCGGAAGGGCTACTGGCGCTCGACATAGCATGATAGAAGACTTCTTTAGTTGATTGCGGAATTACTCGCACCGGATATCACGCCAGGTCGCATCATGGGGGGTGCGCGATCGGGCGGCAACGGGTACGGGAGATCATGATGCGACAGGTGGCGCTGCCGGCGGGAGCCCCTTCGTGACCGCGTACGGCCCCGACCCGTGGGTCGGCCTGCGGCCGTTCGGCAGGGATGACGCGGCCAGGTTCTTCGGCCGCTACATGGAGGCCCGCGCGGTGGCCGGGCTCTGGCAGGAACATCGGGTGACGCTGCTGGTCGGGGACTCGGGTGTGGGTAAGACGTCCCTGCTGCATGCCGGGATGACCCGCCACCTGGACAGCAACAGGGCGCGGGTGGTGCCCGTCGGCGACCTGAGCTACCGCAGGACCCTGCCCGCTCCGCTGATCCCGGCCCGTGGCCGCCCCCTCTTCGCGCTCCTGTCCTCGTGGCAGCCCACGGCGGACCCCGCCCGCAGCGTCGGCCTGACGATCTCGGACTTCTTCCGGCGGCACAGCGCCACCGCGCCGTCCGGCAGACCGACTCTGGTGGCGATCGACGGCGCCGAAGACGTGTTCCGCCGTACTGCCGCTCCGAAGTCGGAGAAGCAGGAGAAGCAGGAGAAGCCGGAGAAGCAGGAGTACAGGCGCTTCCGTGAGGAGTTGGAAGTCGCGTTACGGGCCTTTCCCCATGTGCGTCTGTTGTTGTCGATCAGGCCGGAGTGCGTCGAGGAGGCGCACGACTTCGGCCGGATGCTGGGCGAGGTCCCGGCCCGCTACGACCTGCTGCCTCTGGACCGGGCGTCCGCGGACGAGGCGCTGACAGGCCCGCTGCTGGGCAACACCCAGCAGTTCGAGCCCGGCATGTCCGCCCGGCTCGTGGACGCGCTGTCGATCACGCACGGCACACCGGGCGTCGCCCGCGTGGAGCCTGCCCTCCTGCAGGTGTTGTGCACCGAACTCTGGGCGGGCGTGTGCAGCGGCGGCGGGACGTTGTCCGTACTCGCCGAGAAGGCGCTCGGCGACATGGACGGGCTGCTGGCCGAGTTCTGCACCCGCACGTTGTTCACGCTGACCAGCGACCACGGCCTGCCCACCTGCGAGATCGGCGGCTGGATGCGCCGGACCTTCACCAGGGCGCCGGACGCGACCTCGCCGCACGAGGCCAGGCCCGCGCTCCGGAGCGAACGTCCGAAAGAGATCACCGACACCGTCGCCCGCGCCGCGGAGGACCGGCGGCTGCTGAAGTTCAGCCGGCTGCCGGACGGGGAGGGCTTCCAGCTTCAACATCCGAGACTGGCGAGCGCGCTCCAGCGCCTCGGGGAAGTGCCGGCGGCACGGCCGAAACCCACGGCCGGTGACCTGCTGCGCGAGGCGGAGCAGGCGATGTCCGCGGGCAACCTGGAGATCGCCGAGAAGTACGCGCAAGCCGTACTGAAGATGAAAGACAGTAAGGACGTCGAATTCCACGCCTCCGCCTGGTGCATCAGGGGCGACATCGCCTATGCGCGGGCAGAACACGCGGCGGCGCTGAACGCGTACGAGAGTGCGCTGACGCTGGAAGTGGGCACGGACAGCAAGTCTTCCGCGGTCGCGTACCTGTGGGCCGCGAAGGCGCGCGTCTATCTCCTCCAGGGAGACACGGAGAACGCGCTCGGCGACGCGCGGTCCGCCCGGGTCCATCGGGCGGGCGGGACGATCGCCCTGCTGGAGAGCGCGCAGGCCCAGTGGTGCGCGAAGCGGCATCAGGCGGCGGTCAGGGATCTGAACTCGGTGCTGGAACGGGAGCCACGGCACGCCGAGGCCCTGCGCGTTCGCGGCGAGATCTACGCGGACTGGGGAGAGCGGTCGCAGCAGGCCATGGCCGACCTGGACAGTGTCGCCGTCGCCGCCCCGCCATCGGCCCGCGCGGCCTTCATCCTGGCGGCGAGTCCCGAGGTCCCCGTCTCGCGGCGGGAGGTCGAGGAGCTTCGCGAGGAGGGGCGGAATCACGGCCTGGTCCTGCTGTATCTCGCCCGGTCGTTGCAGGGCCAGGGAGATCGTGACCTGGCCGCGGAAATTGCCGGCGAGGCCCTCCGGGCGGGAAATCCGCGCCTGTCGCAGCACCATCGAGAACAGGCCGACAGAATCGCGCGAGGACAGTGACACGCGGGAAGCGGTTAAGGAGGGGACTTATGCCTGTTTGTGGCGGTACCGCTCAGTCTTCGGTGAAATGTCCAACGGAGTTGCTGAATCCGGCGATGGCTTCGGTATCCCGCCGGTCGGGCGCTATCAAGCTCCGCAGTGCGTGGGCGAATGCCGAGCCGTCGAGTTCATCCAGGTCGTGGAGGGACAGACCGGAACAATCAGGCAGTTGACCTGCCAATTCGCTCTCCTGTTGCTCCATGATCCACTCCCGAGCCTGATACATCCCAGTCCAGTGTCCGAAACAGCATACAAGCTGGGTGTCGCCTCCGATACTGGGACGGGGCCACTAAGCTACTTGGAAGGCTGGTCAACGTGATACATGATTGGCCGACCAACGCGTTTACCCTGAAAGGCTTGGATCGGATCCCTTATTCTTGTGCTGGCGTTTGGTTATGACATGACCGTATCGGAGCGTTGTTCAATTTTGTGACTCGAACTACGATTCGGAGGTGGCCTCGTGACCGATGCGCAGCCGGGTGAAGTACGACGGTCAGCGGCTCCCGCGGTGTGGGGCAAGGTTCCGCCCAGGAACAAGAACTTCACCGGCAGGAAAGAGCTCCTCGAGAAACTGCGCTCGGGAATGACCGCCGGGAACACCGGTCAGGTCACGGTGGTCCTGCCCCAGGTTCTTCCGCACGCCCTCCACGGCCTGGGAGGCGTCGGGAAGACGCAGATGGCGGTGGAGTACGCCTACAAATACGGCAACGAGTACGACCTCGTCTGGTGGATCTCCGCCGACCAGCGGGTGCTCATCCGCTCGTCGCTGGCCGCGCTGGCGCCCTATCTCGACCTCCCGTCCGCTGCGGCGATCGGTGTCGAGGACGCCGCCAACGCCGCGCTGGACGCGCTGCGGCGCGGCAAGCCGTACGAGCGCTGGTTGCTCATCTTCGACAACGCCGACGAGCCGGAGGAGATCCGGGACGTCATCCCGGACGGGCCCGGCCACGTCCTGATCACTTCGCGCAACCACCGATGGGAGGACGTCGTCGAGGCCGTCCCCGTCGACGTCTTCAACAGGGCGGAGAGCGTGGCGTTCCTGACCAAGCGCGTCCGCAGGGCGATTGCTCCGGAGGACGCCGACCGGCTCGCCGAGCAGCTCGGAGATCTTCCTCTGGCGCTCGAACAGGCCGGCGCCCTGCAGGCCGAGACGGGCATGACCGTCGATGAGTACATCGACCTGCTGAACGAGCACGCCAGCCAGCTCCTGGACGAGGGCAAGCCGACGGAGTACCCGATCTCGATGACGGCGGCCTGGAACCTCTCGGTCAGCAGGCTGAGCGAGCGGCGGCCGGAGTCGATCGACCTGCTGCGCTGCTGCGCGTTCTTCGGCCCTGAGCCGATCCCGCGCGACGTGTTCAGCCAGCGTGTCAGCGGCCTCAGCCCACGGCTGACCGAACTGCTCGGCAATCCGATCAAACTGAGCCGGTCGGTGGGTGAGCTCGGCCGTTTCGCCCTCGCGCGCATCGACCCGAGCAGCCGGACCATCCAGGTGCACCGGCTGATCCAGGCGCTCGTACGCGACGAGCTCGACCCCGAGGAGCGGGCCTCGCACCTCGGGGACGTGCACCGCCTGCTGACCGGCCTGCAACTGGGCAATCCCGAAGAGTCCGTCAACTGGGGCCGTTACGGCGGCATCCTGGGACACATCGTGCCCGCCCGGCTCCAGGACAGCCGGGACGTGGCGGTGCGCGATTTCGCGCTGGATCTGGCGCGCTATCTGTTCATGTCCGGCGACGCGTTCGCCCAGGAGTTCGTCAACCTTTTCATCGACCAATGGGAGCGGGATTCGGGGCCCGACGATTTCCACGTGCTCAAGGCATATCGCGAGCAGGGCAACATTCTGCGTCAGTTAGGCCAGTACAACGAGGTCTACGAACTCAACCAGCGGACCCTCGGCAAGATGCGCCGCGTGGGCACGCCCGACGACGAGCTGCTGCTCCTCGTCAGCGGCATCGGCGCCGACCTGCGCGCGCGGGGAGACTTCGCCGCGGCGCTGGAACACGACGTGGATTCGGTACGACGGCACGAGCGGGCCTTCGGCCCGGACGACCCCAGAACCCTGCGCGCGAAGAACAACCTGGCCCTGGACTACTGCCTCACGAGCCGTTTTCAGCAGGCCAGGGAATTGCACGAGACCGCCTTCATCGGGCTGCAGGATGTGCAGGCGGGTGCCGCGACCGTCCTGGTCCACTGGAACGCGCTCGCCCGTGCGGTCCGCCTGTCCGGTGACTACGCCGAGGCCTGCGACCTGGGTGAAGAGGCTCTCGCGTACGGTCAGGAATATCTGGGTCGTGAGCACCCCGCCTACCTCCTGACGGCCAAGGACCTCTCCATCGCCTGGCGCAGGTTCGGCGAACTCGGCCGGGCATTGGAGATGTGCACGGACGTGCATGGCCGCTATGTCCGCAGGTACGGCCTCGACCACCCCGACACGCTGGCCGCCGCCATGTCCCTGGCCAACGTGCAGCGCAACAACGGTGAGGAGCAGGAGGGCCTGGAACTGGCGGCCGACACCGTCAAGCGGTATCCGCGGATCTACGGCGCCGACCATCCGTACCATCTGGCCTGCACGGGAAACCTGGCGCTGCTGCATCGCACCTGCCGGGACCCGGTCAAGGCCCGCGAGCTGAACGAGGAGACGCTGCGCAACATCGAGCGACGGCTGGGGCGCGACCACCACTACTACCTGACCGTGGCGACCAACGCGGCCAGCGACCTGGCGGCGCTGGGGCAGTACGACATCGCCGTGGAGCGAGGCCGCGAAACCCACCGTCGGATGATGACTCTCGTCGGCCAGAGCCATCCGATGACCCTCGCCTGCGCCGCCAACCTCGCGTCCGACCTCAAGCACCTCGGTACGGCAGAGGCCGTCGAAGAGGCGGAGAACCTGCGCGAGGAGACCCGCGGCGGGTACGCACGCAGGCTCAACCTGGAGCATCCCGACGCGATCGCCTTCCTGGAGGAACGCCACCTGGACCTCGACTTCGACCCACCACCGATCTAGCCGAGGAACCCACCACCGATTTAGCCGAGGAACCCACCGCCGATCTTGACGAGCGGCCCCACCACCGATCTAGGCGAGCGGTTCCACTGCCGACCTAGGCGTACAACTAGGCGAGCGACGGCAACTGGTTGGCCGGCGGTTCGCCGTTGCGGTCGCGCCAGCCGGCCACGTGCCGGCCGGCCGAGATGCCCGCCCGGCGGGTGGCCTCGGCCGGGACCTCCTCGGCGCACATCGCGGCCATCGTGCCCGCCATCTCGGCGGTGAACAACTCGCCCTCGGCGGTGAGCCGGCCGCTTGCCCGCAGCGTACGGATCGCCGCCGCCGTGCCGTCGCGCCACTGCGCGAACTCCGTGTGCGCACGCAGCAGCAGGTCTGCCGCATGCGGCTGCCGCCGTTCCACCCTCCAGAACGCCGCGATGCCCATGTGCGCGTACGCGCCCTGCAACAGGCCGCCCAGCGGCCGCGGGTCGTCGCGCCACGGCGCGTAGTACCGGCCGCCGTCGTCCGGCTGGGCCAGCGGGATCAGGTCCAGCAGGCCGCTCAGCTTCGCGTGCTGGGACTCGTGCGCCAGGGTGACCGCGAAGGAGTGCGGGTCGGGCGGCGTGGAGAGCCCGATGTTGCCGAAGGCCAGCTTGGACGTGGCGCTGGAGGTGCCGTTCTCCGGCCCGACCAGCGGTGTCAGCACCGTGACGATGGCGCTGACCTCCTCGGCGACCTCACGGTGCCGGTCGACGAGGATCTCCCAGCCGGGCTGGAGCGTCGAGGCCCACCGGTACAGTTCTGCCTCACTCAACCGGCCCTCGGTACGCCGCGCGCCCGGCATCCGCCCCGGGTCGAGATCATCGACGACGAACTCGACCGCGACGCCGCGGTGCGAGGCACGGATGTGGCGCAGCCCTTCCCACGAAGGATCCTTCCCGACCCGTACGGTGACCCCGCCCGCGTGGATCTCGGCCTCGCCGTCCCCGGTGCTCACGGTGGCGAATGGGCCGTCTCCGGGGACGATCGCCCGGCCC
This sequence comes from Nonomuraea sp. NPDC050404, assembly GCF_040655495.1. Classification (NCBI taxonomy): domain Bacteria; kingdom Bacillati; phylum Actinomycetota; class Actinomycetes; order Streptosporangiales; family Streptosporangiaceae; genus Nonomuraea; species Nonomuraea sp. NPDC050404. The sequence goes on along the minus strand of NZ_JBFAKB010000010.1, from coordinate 133,262 downwards.
AGCGACGGGAGCACGACCGTGCCGTCCATCACGGGCACCTCGATCCGCTCGCTGCGCCCGGACCGGATCGCCGCGACGGCCGCCAGCGACGCCATGACGGCCGGAGTCGCCCAAGGGTCGGCAGGCGTCTGGCCGCTGAGCGCGTGGAGCGTGCGCAACCCCCAGGATCCGACGGTCGGATAGCGCAGCACCGCCCGGGTGACCTCGGGTGCGGCGTCCTGTACGTCGGCGAGCAGGTCGAAGGCGTGCCGAACGCGCGGGGCGTCGTCCGTGGCCAGGTCGCGGACCCCGCGCAGGAGCAGCAGGCGTTTGCTGTCCTGCGCCGTCCACAGGTGCTCGGCGGCGTCACGGCCGCCCCCGCCCGTGGCGAGGTCGAGGAACACCCTTTTCGGCAGCAGGTGCGGTGTCAGCGTCATGACGTGAGGGTGCCTCTCTGCGGATCGGTGACCTCTGCGGAGGCGAGACGACGCCGGCTGCGGTCGCGTACCGCGGCAAGGTCGTCGTTCACCGCGTGCTGGATGTGTTTGATTAGCCGGAAGAGGTCACGGCAGTAAACGCTGGGATTGGCGAATCCGGTGCCGGGACGATAGCGGTGCGGGTAGAGCCCCGCGCCGCAGACGCGCCGTATCTCGCAGGATTGGCACTGTGGTGACAGCGCGCGCTCACCGATCTGCCGGGCGGCGATCGAGGGCAGCATGAGGGCGGCGTCGAAGGCGTGCTCGCCGACGTTCAGCGGCGTACGGGTGGCTCCTTCGTAGGCCGACTTGAGGCTGTCCACCTGTTCGATGCCGCCGTCGGTCTCGACCACGACGACGGCGACCGCGGAGAGCCCGACGGCCTCGCTGCGCGAGGGGCGGCCAAGCAGGAGCCGCATGATCTCCTCGAACAGGCGGACCCGGGTCTCACGCCGGGGCGCGTGGTACCAGCGGTCGAAGATGGCCACGAGCCAGTCGCCGTACGGGCTGTCCGCGCTGTCGGGCAGGCGGCCGGGCGGGGGCGTCTCCCAGGTGCCGTGCGGCAGCAGGAAGTCCATCGTCGGCGGGTTGTGGGACAGGAGCGCCTCGTACGTGCCGACGGGGTCGTTGCCCAGGTCTATCGTGCAGAGCAGCCCGTTGAACAGGTGCCGGAAGGCGGGCGAGGTGAGCTCGGCCAGTCCGGCGTGCACCCGGTCGAAGCTGCCCTGCCCTGCGGGTCCGCGGCGGTGGCGGTCGTTGGCCTCGCGATCGCCGTCGAGGCTGACCGAGACGAGGACGCCGAGTTCGTCGAACAGATTGAGGAAGACGGAGTCCAGGAGCACGCCGTTGGTCTGCACCTGGACGTTCACCGTCACGCCGGGATCGACCGCGGCGCGTACGGCGTTCACCGTGTAGCGGATGTGGTCGGCGCCGGCGAGCAGCGGCTCCCCGCCGTGCAGGATCACCTCCACCTGGGACAGGCGGTTCACGCGCGCGTGCTCGGCGATGCGCGCCGCGACGGAGTCGGTCGTCGCCTGCGACATCCGCCGGGGCTGGCGGCGCCAGCCCTGGTCGGCCATCTCGTACATGTAGCAGTAGGTGCAGGCGAGGTTGCACCTACTGTGGATCTTGAGTACGAACTCCTGAAAGGGCGTGGGACGCCAGCCGTTTTCCAGCAGGGCGTTGAGATCCAGGTCCATGGGCCATTCGAGGCGCGGCGTGGCCTCTGCGTACTCCGAACTCACGCCCACTCCCGACATATTCATCGGCGTTTCGGACAAATAAGGGATATTTGCCTAAATAAGGGTTATGTGCCATTGGTGGCGGCCCAAGATCCTTGATTCAACGGCACTTCCGCGATCTTATCGCCAATTAAACGGCCTACGAAGGCACATTGACGCAGTAACAAGGTGGCGATCGTGTTGCCGCTCCGGCGAAGCGAGCACGAAGAGTGCTCATATTTTCACTTTGGGTTACAAAAGCCGGTCGTCTGGTGCAGACTGCACCTTGAACGACAGTGACGGATCGGCAGCCCGTCCTCATTCGGGCGAGCAGACGACCATGTCCCGGTGTCGCCCGGAAGGAGCCCTCCCATCAGCCGGCGAACCACGCTCCGGTCCCGGCGCTGGCTACTGCCGTTGGTCCTACTGGCCGAAATGGCCGTCGCCCTGGCCGATGAGGCCGTCGTCGCCGTCTCGTTGTCCGGGTTCCTGCTGATCGGCCCGTTCGCCGTGGCCCATTACCTGTTCAACCCCAGGCTCACCTCCCTGACCGCCGGCCTGGCCCTGCTCCTGGCTCTGCTGCTGCCCGTCGGCGGCATGGACGCCGCTTCGCCCGCGATCCCCGACCACCTGATCCGCGTGCTCATCGTGGCGACCGGCGGGCTGTGGGCCGTGCTGACGGCCCGTACCCATCAGGAGCACCGCATCGCGCTGAAACGCCTGGCCAGGCTCGCCAAGACCAGTCAGCAGGCGATCAGTCCGCCGTTGCCGCCGGAACTGGGCGGCCTGCACCTGGCCACCCGCATCCGCTCCGCCACCCCCGGCGCGCGTCTGGGCGGGGACCTGCACGAGGCCATCACGACCCCCACCGGCGTACGGCTGATCATCGGGGACGCCAAGGGGCACGGCATCGACGCCCTCAGCCACGCCGCCGCCGTGCTGGCCGCCTTCCGTCAGACCGCGGCCACCGCCCCCGACCTGGCCCGCCTGGCGTATCTCCTCGACCACCGCCTGGCCGGGGACCTGGGCGTGGAGGACTTCGTCACCGTCCTGCTGGCCGAGGTCGCCCGCGACCACGTCACGCTCGTCAACTGCGGTCACCCTCCGCCGATCCGCATCGGCTCCTCCCTGGACGTCCTGGACCTGCGCCGGCCCTCCCCGCCGCTGGGCCTGGCGCCCGATCCGCGCCCGCAGCGGGCCCGGCTCCTGCCCACCGACCGCCTGCTGCTCTACACCGACGGCCTGAGCGAGGCCCGCACACCCGGCGGCGACATGTTCCCCCTCGACGAACGCCTGCACGCCACGCTGGCCGCCCCCACCCTCGACCAGGCCCTGGACGGCCTGCTCGGCCTCCTCGACCGGCACACCGCCGCCAACCTCACCACCGACGACCTGACCCTCATCCTGGCCCAGCCCACCCCATCCATGCTGCCCGGCCCGCACACGGTCCAGCAGCTTCCCGGCAGCCGGCGCACTTCGGCGTGACCGTAGGGCCTGTCCATGAGCGAAGAGCCGGTTTCCGGGCGGTGCGCGGGGCGGCTCTGCGGGTGGTCGGCGAGGGCTGTTAAGGTCGTCCCTCATCCCCTCGAACAAGTAAAAGATCCTGCATGGGAGAGTAATTGCGGACCGCAGGGAAGATCACGATTGTCACATCCGCGCTCGCCATCGCCGCCGTCCCGATGGCGGCGATGGCGCCGGCCGCCGGGGCACAGGCGGCGCCGGCCTGGTACGCCTACCACGGGCAGACGGCCGAGCAGAGTGTCAAGCAGGTCACCAGGCTCAAGGACCAGGGCTACCGTCCGGTCACGGTGAACGTCTCCGACGGTGAGCGGTACGCGGCCGTCTGGGTCAAGGGTGGCTCGTCGAACAACTGGGGCATCTGGCAGGGCATGTCGGCCGACGGGTTCCAGAAGCGGTTCGACGCCGCGAAGAAGGAGGGCGCGCAGCCGACCTCCGTCTCCGCCACCGGACCCGCCGACTCGCCGGTGTACACCGCCATCTTCGAGAAGAAGAGCGGCGCCTACCTCAGCAGGTCGGACCTCACCCCCGCGGCCTTCGCCGCCCTCAACAAGCAGGCCGAGGCCAAGGGGCTGGCGCTGACCTCCGTGGACGCCTACGGCACCCCGGACGACGTCCGGTACGTCGGCGTGTGGAGCGCCAACACCGGCGGCGCCTGGTACTACACCTACGGCAAGTCCATCAAGCAGCACGAGGCCGAGGTCTACGCCAAGAAGGACAAGGGCTTCCGGCCGGTCAAGGTGGCGGTGGCGCCCGACGGCACGTACGCGGCCGTGTGGCGCAAGGACGGGGTCAAGTCCTGGGCGCACTACGTGGACATGAACGCTTCGGGCTACCAGAAGCGCTTCAACGCCCTCAAGAACAAGGGGCTCGCGCCCGTGCAGGTCAACGCCGAGAACGGTAAGTACGCCGCCATCTGGCAGTAGCGGGATTAGCTGGGCATCCGGGTGCGGTTGTGGTCTTCACCGCCGGATCACGTAGCGGAACCGCACCTCCCACCGCACTACCCGTTATTTCGCCAATATCCGGACGTCGCCCGTTGTGCTGCGGGCGGTGATCTTCCGGGTGCTCTTACGGTCGTTCCTGACCTCGGAGCGCTCGTTCCCGTCCGTGCTCCGCACCGTCACCGCGTACGCGCCGGAGGGCACCCTGGCCGTCACCCTGCCGTCGCGGGACTGCAGGTCGAGGTTGTCGGGCGGGTCGGTGAAGGCCAGGTCGATGGCCCCGTCAGAGGTGCGTCCCCTGACATGTGCGGACTTGAGCCCTTCGCCGTCGATCGCGCCCTCGCTGCGCAGCCGCAGCCGTCCCGAGGCGCCCGTGACCTGGATGCGCTCCCGGCTGGAGGCGTCCACGTCCTGGGTGAGGCCGTTCAGGATGATGCCGTCCGCCGCGTCCACCGACAGTCGTACCCCGGGCGGGACCTTGACGTGGTAGCGGGCGCCGCAGTCGCCGAAGACCATGTTGCAGTTGGCGCTCAGGCGCAGGGCGCCGTCGCGCAGCGACCAGGCGGGCTCCTCGGCCGCCTTGCCGCGCACCCACCTTTCCACCTGGACGGCGCCGCCGGTGCCGGGCAGCACGCGTACGCCGCCCAGCGAAGCGCTGATCTTCAGGTCCGTTCCCGTGAAGGGGAAGGAATGAGTGGCGTGGACCTCTTCGGCCTCCAGGTCCACGCCGCAACCGCCGGTCGCCGCCACCAGGAGCGCCGCACATGCCGCAATTGCCGCCGTGTGTCTCATGGTCACGATCGTGGCCGAGCGCGCCGTCCCGGCCATCGACCGTCCGGCCGAATGGGCCGGCACTCACATCGGCCATTCGGCCAGTACGTCTACAGGGCCGACAACAACGCGTTCACCTGGCCCAGCGGGTCGGCGCCGATCGGCCGGACCGCCACGGACCCGGCCCCGGCCTTCCACAGGCTCTTGACGTGCGCCGCCGCCTGCTCGGGTGTGCCGGACGCCATTGACACCTCCTCGGGAGAGACCCCCAGGAAGCCGGCCTGACCCTCCACCATGGCCCGGGTCGCCTCGGCGGCCCCGAGCCGCAGGAAGGTGAACACGACCAGTTCGTGGTCCGCGCCGCCGCCGATCTGCTCGACGATCCCGGGCAGCTGGGCGGGCCCGATCCCCTCGGGGATGATCGTGCCCTGGGCGGTGCGGCCGGACAGCGCCAGCGAGCGCGGGCCCTTCACCCCGGCCAGCACGGGCGGCGGCTCGGCCGGCGGGTGCACCAGCGAGACGCCGTCCAGGTGCACGGACCTGCCGTGCAGGGTGACCGTCTCGCCGCGCAGCAGCGCGCTCACCGAGGTGATCGTCTCCTCCAGCAGCGCCAGCGGCGACTGCGGGGCGGCGCCCACCTGGTGTATCCACTCCTGTACGCCGTGCCCGATCCCGGCCGCCAGCCGCCCCGGATGCACCCGCGCCAGGTTGCCCAGCTCCATCGCCAGCAGCGCGGGATTGCGCAGCGGCGCGGGGGCGATGCCGAGGCCGACGCGCAGCCGGGAGGTGACGGCCAGCGCGGTGGCGGCCGAGGAGATGCCGCCCGTCCAGCCCAGGTCCTCCACCACCCACAGGTCGTCCACGGTCGTCTCGTCGAGCGCCTTGGCGAACGGGATGAGCTGCTCGGGGGGCAGACCCCGGTCGAACATGACTCCAAGTCTCACGATGCCCTCCAGTAATAGCGGAACAACCGGCCGACCTCCGAGTATCCGGCACGCAGGAACGCCTGCGCGGTGGGGACGTTCGCGACGTCCGTGGCGGCCACGATGCGCTGCACGCCGGCCTCGGAGAGTGTGCGGGTGCCGAAGGCCAGCAGGTCGTTGACGTAGCCCTTGCCGCGGTGCTCGGGGACCACGCCGATGTAGGCGATGGAGTGGTCATCGGGGGCCACCAGGCCGACGGGCTTGTCGCCCAGGTGCGCGATGACGAACCAGTTGGGCTTGGCCTTGCGGTTCATCAGGTCGTCGTACATCCATCGGGCCTCCGTCTCCGCGCCCGACGTGGCCACCTCGATCCGTGTGTCGTGGTCGAGCGAGCCCTCGGAGATGCGTACGAGGACGCCGATCACGTCGTCGGGGTCCATGCGGCGCGCGGGCCGGTAGGTCAGCCTGCCGGGATCGTCCGGCAGGTCGCTGCCCGCCGCCCACTCCAGCAGCAGCCGCTCCACCTCCATCGTGAACCCGGCCTCGATCAGCGCCTCGTGCTCGACGGCACGATCGACGGCGGGGTCGAGTCCGGGCTGGAGGGGGATGTCGTGGATCACTTTGCTCAGGCCCATCGTGCCGAGGCTGCGGCGCAGCAGGCCGGCGGCGGCGACGGGGTCGGGTCCAGGGTCGAACTGCCAGACGATCGCCGGCTCCGAGTCGGGGAAGGGCGCCCAGTAGGCCAGGCGGGCCTGCCCCTCCGCGAAACACCACTCAGGCCGCGTCCTGCCCTCGTCGAAGGCGGAGCGCAACTGCGAGCGCGCGGGCTCGGGGAACTGGTCGAACAACGTGAAAGCCTCCGCACGTGAGGGGGCTCTCCCGCGACCGCAGGTACGTCGTGGGGAGGTGTGCCCGGTGACATGACCATGTTCTCGCACACCTCTTACCGATTGGGCCCCCTCAGGCCACTCCGGTCAGGCGGCTGTCTCCAGCGCCGCGCGGGCCTCGGTGAGGGAATGGCTGGTCTCGAAATGCCGGTCGAGATTGGTGATCGTCAGCAGATGGCGGATCATTCCGGGAGCGAGCACCAGAATCATGCGGCCATTCATGTGCCGGACGTGATTGAGCGCCGCCACGAGCACTCCGAGTCCCACGGAATCGCAGAATGGCACCTCGGTCAGGTCCATGACGACATTGAGCGGATCGGCGGCTGCCAATGCCTGTTCGAGCTCCGCCCGCAGGCGGGGTGCGCCCGCCACGTCGAGGTCCCCTGCGACGTGCACAACCGTACAGGGCCCCTCTCGCCAGTTCCTGACCACCATGGGCCTCACCTGCCCGACGTTGAGATAATTATGCCTATTTCTTACATATGTTCTCCATTGCCGTTTTAGTGCTTGGTGTAACACTCGGCTTGCTACTTGGGGTGGCGGCCGACTTCTGTTGCTTGACTTTCGGCTGGTCGCTGCCGAGGATCAGCTCGATGCCGTCGATGTCCACCTTGCGAAGCTGCGCGCCGGGCATGGCGGCGGCCACGACCTTCGCCTGGGCCTCCAGGCCCTCGCCGTATCGGATGAAGGTCTGCTTGTAGTCCTTCTTCGTGGTGTTGCCCGGCTTGCCGGGGACCTTGAAGCCGTAGGCGACCAGCGACTCCTTGACCCGTGCCGCCAGTCCGGTGATGAGCGTGCCGTTCTTGACCTCAAGCGTGACCTCGTCCGGCGCGATCGCGGACGGCTTGACCGACGGCTTGGCCGAGGGGGAGGCGGTCGGCTTGGCCGGGTCCTGATCCGCGTTGATCTTGGCGAACAGGTCCTTGGCCGCCTGCTTGTCCCACAACACCGCCGACTCGCCGGTGGGCGACTTGAAGTTCACGTCGGACAGCGGCACCTCGGCGAACTTCACGTCGTCCAGCGAGACGTCCTGCATCTGGGTGGCCAGCCCGATCAGGCCGTCGTCGGGATCGACCTTGACCGTGCTCAGCGTGGAGCGTACGAACGCGGCCAGCTTGGCGGGGTTGGCCAGCGTGTCGGCGCTCAGCGCCCGGTTGAGCAGGGCCGAGATGACCTGCTGCTGGCGGTCGATCCGGTCGAGGTCGGACCGGGCGGTGGCCCGGGTGCGGGCGTAGCCGAGCGCCCGCACGCCGTCGAGCTGGTGGGTGCCGGCCGGCAGGTTCAGTGCGATCTTGGTGTCGTTGATCGGCTCGGGCGTGCACACGGTGACCCCGCCGAGGGAGTCGACGACGTCGATGAAGCCCAGGATGTTGACCTCGATGTAGCGGTTGATCTGCAGCCCGGTGGCCGCCTCCACGGTCTGCCTGGCCAGCTTGGGGCCGCCGAACTGGTACGCGGAGTTGATCTTGTGCTCGCCCTTGCCGGGGATCGTCGTCCAGGTGTCGCGCGGCAGGCTCACCACGGTGACCTTGCTGTGGTCCTCCGACAGATGGATGACCATCATGGTGTCGGTGCGCTGGCCGGACTCGCGGCCCAGCTTGAGGCGGTTCTGCTCCTGGCGGGTGAGGTCGTCGCGCTTGTCCACGCCGACCAGCAGGATGTTCTCGGCCCCGCGGGACGCCGCCGCGGTCACGCCCGCGTCCACGGTGCCGATCTGCCGCGGCGTGGCCCACACTATCCCCGTCGTGACCAGCACGCCCGTGGACATCAGGCCGGCGATCAGCACGTTGCGGCGGCGGGCCTTGGCGCTCCTGCGCGGTTTGCGAGGGCGGACCGGTGCGAGCTTGACTCCGCCGTAGGCGTCGCCGCCCACGAGCACACCGCCGTCGTCCTCCTCGCCCGGGTCGCGCATCCGGTCCCCCTTTTGTCACCCCGGAGGTTGGGCTATCGATTGCCCTCCTCCCGTCGTCGTACAGTAGCGTGAGCCCCGCCATGAAGCAGTTCCCCGACTCGCCGCACGCGCCCGCGGAGACGCGCGGCTGGCCCCCCATCTCCGTCGTCATGCCGGTCCTCAACGAGGAGCGGCACCTCCGCGAGGCCGTCGAGCAGGTCCTCGCCCAGAGCTACCCCGGTGAGATCGAGGTCGTTCTCGCCGTGGGTCCGTCCCAGGACCGCACCCAGGAGGTCGCCGACGCCATCGCGGCGGCCGACAAGCGGGTGACGGTGGTGCCCAACCCGACGGGCCGCACCCCCAACGCACTCAACGCGGCCATCGCCGCCGCACGCAACGGCATCATCGCCAGGGTGGACGGGCACGCCATGTTGCCCTCCGACTACCTGCGCGTGGCCGTCGAGACGCTGGAAGAGACCGGCGCCGACAACGTGGGCGGCATCATGGCGGCCGAGGGGATCACGCCCTTCGAGCAGGCCGTGGCCTGCGCCATGACCTCCAAGATCGGCGTGGGCGCCGCCGCCTTCCACGTGGGCGGCACCCAGGGCCCGGCCGACACCGTCTACCTGGGCGTCTTCCGCCGCTCGGCGCTCGACCGGGTGGGCGGCTACGACGAACACTTCCAGCGCGCCCAGGACTGGGAGATGAACCACCGCATCCGCCAGACCGGCGGCCTGGTCTGGTTCCAGCCCCGGATGCGCGTCTCCTACCGGCCGAGACCCAACGCCAAGGCGCTGGCCAAGCAGTACTTCCACTACGGCAGGTGGCGGCGGGTGGTCGCGCGCACCCACGAGGGCACGATCAACCTGCGTTACCTGGCGCCGCCCGCCGCCGTGCTGGCGATGTTGCTCGGCCTGGTCCTGTCGCCGCTCGTCCCGCTCACGCTGATCGTGCCCGGCGGGTACGCGCTCGCCATCGTGGCCGGGTCGGCGCTGACCTCGGGCGGGCTGCCGGCGAAGGCCAGGCTGCGGTTGCCGCTCGTGTACGCCACCATGCACTGCTCCTGGGGCTGGGGCTTCCTGACCAGCCCGAAGAAGTTGTCCAGACCCCCGGTTCAGTAGCCGCCCGAGAAGACCCGCTCGACGGCCGCGTCGAAGCGGGTCATCGCGTCCGGATACTCCGGCCCGAACAGGTAACCGCGCAGCTTGATCCTGGCCCGCGCCAGGGTGTCCTCCCCGTCCAGGAACTCGGCGAGCCCCGAAAGGTGCTCGCCGAGCAGCACCCCGGCCTCGGTGCTGGGATAGCGCTCGTGGAAGGCGCCTTCGGGCAGGCCCGCCACGTTCGTGACGGCGTACGGCTTCTCGCTGGCCAGGAAGTCGGCCACCACGCTGGAGATGTCGCTGATCAGCAGGTCGCACTGGTTGAAGCAGTCGTACAGGTGCGGCTGGGGGCCGGTGACCACCAGGTGCCGGATGCGCGGCTCCGCGCCGGCCGCCGTCGAAGGGTGCCTGGCCTTCGACTTGGCCAGCTCCGCCGCCTCGATCATGGCCACGATCTTCTTGTGCGCCCGCGTGGCGCTCTTGTCGCGGTGGCCGGTGAGCGGGTGCGGCTTGTAGATCACGCGCAGCGGCGGGTCGTGGTCGAGCAGCGCCCGCACGATGCGCGGGCCCATGGTGATCAGCGAGGTGTGGAACAGGTCGTCGTTCCAGCCCTCCCAGGTGGGGGCGTACAGGACGGTCCGGTACGGCAGCCCGGGACCCTCCGGCGAGATGCCTTCGAGCTGCGGCCTGCCGACCTCGTGGATGTTCTCGTCCCTGACGCCCACCTTGGCCCTGCGGTAGCGGTCGCGGCCGGCCGGCCCGGCCACCCACACCTCGTCGTAGACCCGCGAGAACGGGTTGAACGACGCCTCCTTGTCGCTGTCGCCGTGGTTGAGGAACGCGCTGCGCAGGGTCGGGATGCGCAACATGTGGACGTTCCTGCCGACGTTGGAGACGTACAGGCAGAGCCTGGCGCCGGCCAGCGCGCGGAAGCTCATCAGGTCGGCCGACGACGGGATGCACACCATCGGCAGCGTCGTGGACTCCAGGTGCCTGGCCATGCCGCGCTCGCGCAGGACGACGATGGCCCGCCTGGGCAGGCGTTCCAGCGTGGGCAGCCACATCCTGGCCTGGTAGGCGGCCGCGGTGGCGCCGGAGAAGTACAGGATGACCTCGGGGCGGTACTTCGCGACCTGCTCGCCCACGACCCGCAGCACCTTCGCCCCGTCGGTGAGCGGGGCGGCGCGGCGCACGTACGGGACGAGGGCGAGCGTGCCCGCCAGCCCCGCCACGAGCGCCAGGCCCGCGCCGAGCGTCGCGGGAACGGCCCCCAGGACCGCGCCCAGCACCGGCAGCGCGTCCAGGTAGAGGAAGGGCAGGCTGCGGGAGTCGCGCAGCCGCGCGGGCGGCATCCTGGGCACGCGCAGCGCGGAGACGTCGAGGTTGCGGGTGGTCACCGGCATGCTGCTGAGCATCTGCCGCAGCCGCAGCGCCAGGCCCGTGTGCAGGGCCCGCACCGCGTGGATCGCGAGCACGCCGGCCGCCAGCGCGGCGAACCACGGCGAGTCGGCGCCGGTCGTGCGCGCCACCAGCAGCAGCGCCATGGTCTCGCGCGCGGCGAAGCGCAGCGTGATCCCGAGGTGCACCTTGGACAGCAGCTCGGGCAGCGGCCGGGCGGCGCGGGTGGCGACGTACTCGACGGCGTACGAGGCCGCCGCGGCCACCCCGAACACCACCGGCGCCGGCCACAGCGCCGAGACCAGCAGCACAGGGTAACAGCCGAGCAGCGCCGCGATCACGATGAGTCTCCTCATGTGATCGCACGGTAACAACTGCCAGGTCAAGCGCCGTCCACGCGGACGTCTACGACCTGACCTGATTGGCCGGAGATGAGGACGTCCAGCGAGGTCTGCGCGACGACGAGCGGAGAGGCGCCGGTATTGACGCAGTTGACCCGGATGCCGTCGGCGGCCCATTCGCGGGCCAGCGCCCTGGTCAGCGCGGCCACCGCCGCCGCGCCCGGCTCGTGCAGCGCGCCGGAGCCCGGCGGGACCTGGAACAGCAGGCCGCCCCGCCTCGGCAGCAGGTGAGGGCGGGCGGCGCGGGCCACGTTGAGCGCGCCCAGGTGCCCGGCGGCGACCGCGTCGGCGACGGTCTCGTCGCTCGCCCGCGCCAGGTCGCCGCTCTGGCCGGCGCCCGCCGCGAGCACCACGTGGTCGGCGGGCCCCACACCGTCCAGCGCCTTGGCCACCGAGTCGTAGTCCTCGGCCCGCACGCCGTCGGCCCGGGTCAGCACGCGCACCCTGGCGCCATGGGAGGCGGCCTGTTCGGCCGCCGGGGAGTCGCCGAGCACCACCACGACCTGCCCCGCCAGCGCGTCCCTGTCGCCCGCCGGCACGGGGGCGGGCAGCCGGAAGAGCAGGTCCGCGATGTGCAGGTCGGCCGGGTGGGTGACCTTGATGTTGTGCTCGCTGCCCCGGACCAGGTGGATCGGCACCTCGGGCAGGTAACGCAGAACCACGCCGCAGTCGTCGGTCGCGGGCAGACCGGCGAAGCCCGGGTCGGCCATCGCCCGCTCGTACGCCTTCCTGATCACCGAGAGCCGGAAACACTGCGGGGTCTGGCTGCGCCGCAACCGCGACCGGTCCAGCACCTCCTCGATCACCTCGCCCGGAGAGGCCACCAGGACGGTGTCGGAGCTCGGAATGGCCACGTTGACGGCCTCGTGGGACTCCAGTGCCCTGACACACTCCGTGATGATCCGGGGCTCCAGGAGGGGGCGTACGGCATCGTGCAGCAGCACATTGCACTCTTCCGCGCCGAGCGCCTGAAGAGCCCGCCATGTGCTCTCCGTACGGCTCGCGCCACCGTCCACAACCTTGCTGACCTTGCGATATCCGCCCCTGGCCACGATCTCGCGCACCCGGTCGGCGTATCCGGGCGTCATGAGCACCACGACCTCGTCGATCTCGGGCACCTTTTCGAACACGGCCATCGAATGCTCGATGATCGTCTTTCCCGCCACCTCGATGAGCTGCTTGGGCGTGTCCCGCCCGACCCGCTGTCCCACACCGCCCGCGAGGAGCACCCCGACCGAACGCAGCCGTGAATTCATGCCTGCAGCGTAACGGTGCTGTTCCGTGATATCGCGATGACCGGTCGCTACGCTGTGTCTACGCACCCCCGAGTTAACGTGCTCCACCCCGATCGGGAGGAGACGGCACTTTGCCCGACTCTTTGATTCGCGAAAGCACGACCACGTCGGTCGTGCTGCTCGCCACGACGCCCGCGTGCAGGCTCCTGAGCGGAGACGGCACGCTGCTCGACCGGCTCGGCGACCAGCTCGCCGCGCTGCCCGTGCGCGAGGTCCAGATACTCAACGCCGGCGGCGGCCTGGGGGCCGACCTGCGCGGCGTGGCCAAGATCGCGCGCACCACGACGGGCACGGTGGCGCTGCTGCCCGCCGACCTGATCACGCACACCGAGGCGCTGGCGGTGCTGCTTGAGCATCCCGCCCACGGCACCGGCGCGCTCATCTCGCACGACGCGACCGGCGGCCCGCTGCGGCCGCCCGTCCGGGTCGAAGGCGGCCGGATCGTCGCGGCGGGCAGCTCCTTCCACCTCGTCCCCGAGGCGAACGCCACGTTCAGGGGCGTGCTGCAGGTGGGGGAGGCCGACCTGGCCTCGCTGGCCGACGTCGCCGAGGAGCTGGCCGACCTGGCCGAGACGGGCAAGCTCGGCCCCGTCACGCCCGTGGAGGCGGTGGACCTGCTGCTGGTCGGGCTGGTCAGGTCGGGCGTGACCGTGCGCGCGGCCGCGATCGGACTGCTCCACGCCGACCGCGTGACCGGCCAGAACTCCGCCGACGCGGCCGTGATCAGGCTCGCGGAGGTGGACGAGGCCAAGGTCAGGCTCGACACCTCCGTCAAGGAGGACGACGGCTTCTTCGCCACCTTCTTCGTCTCCTCCTGGACCCGCCACCTCATCAAGCCCGCCGTACGGCTCAAACTGACCCCCAACACGGTCACCGGCATCTCGGCCGGCCTGGCCCTGCTGGCCGCCGTCTGGTTCTCGGCCGGCACCCCCGTCGGGCGCCTGTCCGGGGCCGTGCTGCTCTACCTGTCCTTCGCGCTCGACTGCCTCGACGGGCAGATCGCCCGCTACACGCGCACCTTCTCCCCGCTGGGGGCCTGGGCCGACGGCATGTCCGACCGGCTCAAGGAATACGCCGTCTACGTCGGCCTGGCCTTCGGCTTCGGCGGCCCCGACATCTGGCACCTGGCCGTGGCCGCGATGATCGCGCAGGTCGTACGGCACGCCATCGACTACACCTACGGCGGGGCCGTGGCCGACGCCGCCCGCGTGGGAGCCATGTGGGGCCGCCCGGCGCGCTCGCTGCTGGAGTCGCAGGACCTGCGGCGCGCCCCGGGCGGCGTGCTGAGGTTCGCCCAGCGGCTGGAGCGCGACACGATCGCGCGCTGGCTGAAGAAGATCATCGTGCTGCCCATCGGGGAGCGGATGGCGCTGATCGCCGTCACCGCCGCCTTCTGGAACGCCCGGGTCACATTCCTGTCGCTGCTCTGCTGGGGCGGCGTGGCGGCCCTCTACCAGCTCGCCGGACGGATCGCGAGGTCTTCGAGGTGATTTCGGTCCACATGACGCCCGTCCCCAACAGCACGGTCGTGGCCTACCGCGACGACGGGCCGCTCTCACGCGCCATGGGCCTGCTCGTGGCCGGCCAGCTCCCGCCGCTGCCGCCGGTGCTGGCCGGCACGTTCGTCACGGGCGTGCTGCTGATGCTCGGCGTGGCCGGCACCGACGGGCTGGCGGTGTTCGCCCCCGCCGTGACGCTGCTGCTGGCCGGTCCTGGCAGCACCCATCCGCACGACGGCAGGTTCGACTGGCTCGTGCCGCCGATCCTGCGGCTCATCGAGTACACCTTCATCGCCGCCGTCGGCTTCGCCCACGACGTGCACCCCGTGCTGATCTTCCTGCTTCTCGGCAGCCTGGGATTCCACCATTACGATCTGGTCTACCGGCTTCGCCAGCACGTCTACCCGCCGCCGTGGCTGGCCACGTTCGGGCTCGGCTGGGACGGGCGGATGATGCTGATTTCCCTGGTCGCGCTGTCAGACTGGCTGACCGGCGGTTACGTGCTGCTCGCGGTCTACCTGTGGGGCCTGTTCGGCTGGGAGAGCCTGACCTGCTGGCTGGCGGCGCCCCGATCTGGGGTGGATGCGGCTGATATGGGAACGCAAGACTAACGCCGGATTACCCGCACGGGGGCCAAAGACGAATACTCTTTGGGCCATCGGAGTCATGCCTGACTGAGGAGTGCACGTTGCTGGGAATGGTTCTGGCCGCTGGAGCCGGACGACGCCTGCGGCCGTACACCGACACGCTGCCCAAGGCGCTCGTGCCGGTCGACGGCGAAACCACGATCATGGACATCTCGCTGCGCAATCTCGCCGAGGTGGGCCTGCGGGACGTCGTGGTCGTCGTCGGTTACGCGGCGCAGGCCGTACACGAGCGCAAGGAGGACCTGGAGCGGCGGCACGGGGTCAAGCTGACCCTCGTGCACAACGACAAGGCCGAGGAGTGGAACAACGCCTACTCCATGTGGTGCGCCCGTGACCTCTTCGCCCAGGGCGTGCTGATGGTCAACGGCGACACCGTGCACCCGGTCTCGGTCGAGAAGACGCTGTTGTCGGCCCCCGAGACCAGCGACATCCTGCTGGCGGTCGATGACGTCAAGAAGCTGGCCGACGAGGAGATGAAGGTGACGCTCTCGCCCGAGGGGGCGCTGCGCCGCATCACCAAGCTCATGGACCCGGCCGAGGCGTACGGCGAGTACATCGGCGCCACCCTCATCAGGCCCGGCGCGGCCGAGCGGCTGGCCGACGCGCTGAAGACGACGTTCGAGCGCGACCCGCAGCTCTACTACGAGGACGGTTACCAGGAGATGGTGGATCGCGGCGAGCTGATCCACGTCGCGCCCATCGGTGAGGTCGACTGGGTCGAGGTGGACAACCACGACGACCTGGCCAAGGCCCGCACCATAGCCGTTCGTTACTGAGGGGGCGCGGATGCCGCTTCTCGCGAGGATGTTGCCGGCGCCCCTGACCATGGACGTGCGGCGGGGCGCGGTGGCAGAGCTCGGCGCCCTCCTGGCCGACAGCCGCGTGGCTACCTCCGGCAGGGTCGCCGTGGCCGTCGGCATGGGCCAGGGCGATCATATCGAGAGCCTCATCGCGCCCACGCTGGGCGAGGCGGAGGTGTTCAGGGTGGCCGACGGGTCGGTCGACGCGGCGGTGTCGCTCGGCGCCGACCTGCGCAAGGCGGCCTACGAGGTCGTGGTCGGCGTCGGCGGCGGCAAGACGATCGACGTGACGAAATACGCCGCCTCGCTGGCCGGCATCCCGATGGTCGCCGTCGCCACCAACCTGTCCCACGACGGCATCTGCTCGCCCACGGCCTCCCTCGTGTACGAGGGCGGCAAGGGCTCCTTCGGCGTGCCGATGCCGCTGGCCATCCTGGTCGACCTCGATTTCGTGCACAACGCGCCGGAGTCGCTGGTCCGGGCGGGCGTGGGCGACGTGGTGAGCAACCTGTCGGCCATCGAGGACTGGCAACTCGGCAACGTCGAGCGCGGCGAGCCCATCGACGGGCTGGCCTGCTCGATGTCCCGCACCGCCGCCGAGGCGCTCATCGGGCGCAGGGACTCCATCGAGTCCGACGCGTTCCTCACCGTGCTCGCCGAATCGTTGATCCTTTCTGGCATGTCGATGGTCGTCGCGGGGTCCTCCCGGCCCGCGAGTGGTGGAGATCATGAGATCCTTCATGCCGTGGATCAGCTTTTCCCCGGCACCTCCAACCACGGCGAGCTCGCCGGGATCGGTGCCGCCTTCTGCTTCTTCCTCCGGGAGGACGACGCTCGTGTCAAGCAGGTGGTCGAGTGCCTGCGCCGGCACGAGCTGCCCGTCGTGCCCGCCGACATCGGGCTGAACGCCGAGCAGTTCGCCGAGGTCATCGCGCTGGCCCCGGCCACGCGACCCGGCCGTTACACGATCCTGGAACATCTGCGCATGCAGGACTCGGAGATCCGCGATCGGGTGGGGGACTATGTCCGGGCCTTCGGTAGCTGAACTGCGTCAGGTGGCCCAGCCCCCGGGCCACCTGGAGCGCAGGAACGGCGAGCACTGGGCGGGCGTGCTCTACATGCGCCGCCTGTCCATCTACGTCACCTGGATGATGACCAAGACCTCCGTCACGCCCAACCAGCTCACCTGGGTGATGACGGTGGCGGGGGTCGCGGCGGGGTTCGTGCTGGCCCTGCCGGGGTTGTGGGCCGCCGTGCTCGCCGCCCTGCTCATCCAGATCTACCTGCTGCTCGACTGCTCCGACGGCGAGCTGGCCCGCTGGACGGGCCGCACCTCGATGGCCGGCGTCTACCTCGACCGGGTCGGCGCCTACTTCGCCGAGGCGGCCGTGCTGGCCGGGCTGGGCTGGCGCGCCTCGGCCGTGCTGCCCGACTGGTACACCGTGCTCGGCTTCGCCGCCGCGCTCGGCGCCATCCTCATCAAGGCGGAGAGCGACCTGGTGGAGGTGGCCAGGGCCAAGGGCGGGCTGGGGTCCGCGAGCGACGCCTCGGCGGGGCAGTTCCGCTCCGGGCTGCTGGGGCTGGGGCGGCGGGTGCTGGCGGCGACGCAATTCCACCGGATCGTGCAGCCGATCGAGCTGTCGCTGCTGGCGCTGGGCACCGCGGTGATCGACGCCGCGGCCGGGAACATGACGGCCACGCGGGTGCTGGTCGTGGCCTGCGCGATCGCCGCCGCGGTGCAGACCGTGCTGCATCTGATCAGCATCATGGCCTCGAAAAGACTTGCTTGATTCATGTCGGAACCGGAGGAGCCCTTCGTCCGTCGTATTGATCGGACGTCCGCCGTTCGGTGGGGGTTCATTGCCGGTTCCGATACTCTTAGCTTCACCATTCCCAGACCATGCAGACCAGCAGACTCGGTGATCATGAAAGAATGCTCCGCTCGTGCTCTCAACGCGTCAGGACGATGATTCGTTGAAGATCTCGTGCGTCATCCTCACCATGGGCAACCGGGTCGCGGAGCTGAACCGGGCGGTCGAGTCCGCGCTCAACCAGGTCGACGGCGACGTCGAGGTGGTGATCGTGGGCAACGGATTCGACGTGCCCGAGGTGTCGGCGACGCCACCCGAGGGATCGGCCGCGGTCGTGAAATCGATCCGGCTCGACCAGAACACGGGCATCCCCGCCGGCCGTAACCGGGGCGTCGAGGAGTGCTCGGGAGACGTCGTGCTGTTCCTCGACGACGACGGCTGGTATGCCAATCCGAAGGTCGTCGCGCATGTGCGCGACCGGTTCGCCACCGAGCCCGACCTCGCGGTGATCTCCTTCCGGATCATGGACCCCGAGGGCGGCATCGGCCAGCGCCGCCATGTGCCGCGCCTGCGCGCGGGCGACCCTCAGCGCTCCTCCCCGGTCACCACGTTCCTCGGTGGCGCATCGGCGATCAGGCGTTCGGCCTTCCTCCAGGTGGGCGGCCTGCCCGAGCGCTTCTTCTACGCGCACGAGGAGACCGACCTGGCCTGGCGGCTGCTGGGTGAGGGCTACCGGATCGAGTACGACGCCGAGACGGTGATGTACCACCCGCAGGTCCCGCCGACCAGGCACGCCGAGTTCCACCGGCTCAACGCGCGCAACCGGGTCTGGCTGGCCCGCCGCAACCTGCCGTGGCCGCTGGCGGTCCTCTACCTGACCAACTGGGTCGTGCTCACCGTGTTGCGCGAGCGCGGCGCCTCGGGCGCGCTCAAGGCGTGGTTCGCCGGCTTCTTCGAGGGCCTGCGCAGCCCGGCGGGCGAGCGCCGGCCCATGGCCTGGCGGACGGCCTGGCGGATGGTCAAACTGGGCCGCCCCCCGATCGTCTGAGCGTCAGACCTCCCGCGCCTCACCGAAGCTCATCGCGGCGTGCGAGATCGTCGTGCTGAACAGGGCCCGCTTGGGCAGCCCCAGCTCGCTCAGCTCCTTGGCGATGGGATGGTTGCCCAGACGGATCAGCGCGCCGCTGGGGCGCATCCTGGCGCCGCGGGCGCGTACCGTCCAGGGGGTGCGCCGCGTCACCCCGTCGCGATGCGTGTAGGCCGCGAGCGGCGCCATGGCGCCCGCGCCGGGAACGGGCACCCCCGGCTTGATGAGCATGTCGAGCACGAGCCGGCCGTCCTTGCGCAGAATGCACCGCTTGTACGGCGAGGAGAGCCGCAACTCGATGTCGGCCAGCTCCTTGGGGAACCCCCACAAGGTCCGCCCGGCCTCCAGCGTGAACGGCTGGTCCACCGGCAACCAGTGCACGAACACCCCGGCCTGCCGCAACTCCGCCGGACCGGGGGAGCCGGACGAGCCGGGCGGGCGTACCAGGAATGCCATGCCGAACTCGTGGTAGGTGTCGAGGTCGCCGTCGCGGTAGTCGACGAACACCAGCATGCAGACGGCCTTGCCGGGCAGGACCTCCGCCACGTCGAGGCCGGAGTAGGCGATCACCGCCCTGGCGGCGTCGGCGCGGACCGGGTAGAGGGCGCTGCACACCTCGGCGTCCCGCACGCGCACTGGCATGTCCACCGTCCGGCCTTGGATCAGATGTGATGCCATGCCTCCCAGTACATCAACCCGCCGCCCCCGCCGCCATTCCCACTCCGGTGGGTTGATGTGGACCACTCCGGCTAGACCGCGAGCGCGTGCGTGGTCACGCCCGCCCACGACTCCGCCTGCCGCACGAACGCCGCGGAGTGATCCGGCCAGTGGTGGCGCAGGCGCGCCTGCGCGTGCCCCTGCGCGCCGAGCTTGGCCCGCCGCCCTGGGTTCTCCTTCAGGTCCAGTACGGCGTTCAGCACCGCGTCCACGTCCAGGGGCACCACGAGCCCGCAGCCGGCCTCCTCGACCATCGAGGCGCCCTGCGGGGTCGTGATCACCGGCAGCCCGCGGCCCATGTAGTCCATGATCTTCGTGGGCGGCGTGCGGACCGTGTCGTCGGCCAGTGACAGGCCGGCCAGCGCGCCCTCGGCCATGCGCAGGGCGTGCCGGTTGGGGACGTACCCGAACCAGTCGAGCAGGCCCACCCGCTGCGCGTCCCGCAGCAGCGGACGCACGTCGGGGGCCGCGGCGCCGATCAGGTCCATCCTGATGCCGTGCGGGACCAGCCGTTCGGCCAGCCCGATCAGCTCCGTCACGCCGCGGTCCGCCGACAGCCGGCCGATGTGCACGACCCTGGTGTCGCCAGGAGGGGGAGGACTGGCCGACACCAGGGTCGCTTCCGGGACCACGGCGGGCGTGATCACGCGGTGCCGCCGCTGGGCGCGGGCGAGCCGCTTGGGCGAGACCTGCTCGCGTACGTCCCAGACGACAGGAGGGCGCCGGTAAGGCAGCGCGCGCAACAACCGGTGGTCGTGCACGAGCAGCAGGTCCGCGCCCTTCACGCCGCGTCTGAGCGCCGCGCGGGCCCGGCCGAGCGCGGCGTGGTGCCCCACGTCCACCGCGGTCAGGCCCATGGCGGGCGTCACGTTGAAATGGCTGAACGGCGCGACGTAGGTCACCTCGTGGCCCGCGTCGAGCAGGGCCCGGATCTGGCGGTGCATGATCCGGGCGTCCTCGGGGTGATGGACGGTCGTGGCGACACATGCGCGCATGTGTTGATGCTCCGCGCTTACCAGGTCAATGGCGTTAATGCGGGAGGAACGGCCGCTTAACTTCGGGAGGGGCGCCGATAGAGCCAGACGAGGCGGGGCTCAAGAACCCACTTGAATACCGTCCTGGTCTCCGGCAGGCACAGGATGATGGCCAGCGCGAAGCAGCTCGTGCTGATCGCCAGCACGCCCAGCGGCCCGTACAGCCACGGGAACTCCAGCCAGCCCATCTCCTTGGCGATCAGGACCGGGATGCCGTGCAGCAGGTAGCAGTAGAGCGTGCGGGTGCCGAGGTCGGTGTACCAGGTCTCCTTCCTGGGCACCAGCGCCAGCACGGCGGCGCACATGGCAAGCGCGCACACCAGCAGGCCGATGCGCAGGCCGAGGCCCATGTACCAGGACAGGCCGAGGTCCTGGTAGCTGCTCTTGTAGTAGAACGGGCCGAGCTTGGCCATGGGCGCGATGAAGATGGCCACCGCCGCCGCGGCGAGCACGACGAACACCGAGACGATCTTGACCCAGCGCCGGTTGAGCATCTCGAAGTGCTCGGGCTGCAGCACCAGGCCGATCACGAAGAAGGGCAGCAGGCCGAAGAACCGGTCCATGCTGAAATCGCCCGAGATCTGGGAGAACCCGGCGAACAGGTAGATCGCGATCGCCACCGGCACCGGATACTTCATCCGCTTCCACACCGGTGTGGACAACCGCCAGAACAGCAGCGCCAGCAGGTACCAGTTGAGCCACGCCGGATCGATGATCGTCAAGCTCCACTTCTGCCCGAGGGAGAAGCGCAGCGCGGCGTAGCCGACCTCGACGATCACGTACGGGACCAGGAACGTGTCGACCAGCTTGTTGGTCTTCGCGTTGGAGTTCCAGAAATTTCTGGACAGGTAGCCGCTGATCACCACGAACAGCGGCATGTGGAAGACATAGATGAAGATGTACGCCGCCCGCGCCGAGTCGGCGGCCAGCGTGGGCACCAGCGAGTGCCCGATCGGCACCAGCGCGATCAGGATGAACTTGACGTTGTCCAGGTACGGATCGCGCTTGCGCTTGGCCGGCTCGGCCTGCCGCTGCGGCTCCGGCCGCTCCTGAGGCCGCTCACCGGACGCCGGTGCCTCGGTCACCGCGGCCTGCGGCGCGGTCCGCTCGCCCGGCTGCACGCCGTGCGGATCGGTGGCCTCGCTCCAGAAGGCCTCCTCCGGCAACGGCCACCGGGCCCCCGTGTTGGCGGGCCCTTGCTCCTCTGGGCTCCGCTGGGGAGTGGCCGATCTGGAGGAGAATCTGGAGTCAGACACAGGGCAGTCGCTCAACTTCGCTCGGGTCCGGGGAAGGTGACGGCAAGCCGGTCGGGAACCTGGCGGGCTCCGTGTCGCGCTGCGTCGCCGACCCACAACAGACTAACGCGCCCTCGCGGGTGCTGTCTCTCGCGCGGCATCAGATGCCCGGTTACACAGCGAACTTGGAGCCTCAGGTGCACACGTTCTTCTGCTCGGACGCGGTGATGGTGTCCCTGTTGACGCTGTCGGGGAGCTTGGTCACCTTGACCGAGTCGAAGTCCTCGCCGACCAGGAGCTGGACGATCGGCGTGCCCTTCGTCGCGCCGCCGCCCGTCGTCGCGGGGGCGGTCGCGGACGTGTACGGCTGCGCGCCGACGGCCTTCACCTTCCCCGCCGCGGGCTGCGGCTTGGGCAGGACGGAACCGGCCAGCGCGTCGGCGTAGTCGGGCGCCGTGTCCATCGACTTGGCGTAGTGGACCTCGCTCTTGGGCAGGCTCGCACCTCCGGCGGCCTCGTAGTTGCCCACCCCGACCACGTTGAAGCCCTGCTTGGCCAGCTCGTCGGCGACCTCACGGGCCTTGCCGAAGGTCTTGGTGCCGTTGAGCACCTGCACCCTGACCTGCTCGGGCTTGAGGTCCACCTTGGGCTTGGCGCTCGTGCTGGCGCTCGGCTCGGGGGCCGTGGGCTCGGTGTCGGTCTTGATCGAGGTGAACAACTCACCGGCGTCCGGCTGCTTCCAGACCACGCGGTTCGGGTCGTTGGGGTCGGGCCCCCACGGCACCGTGGTGAACTTGACGCCGCCCGCGGTCATCTCCTTGGCGCTCACCGCGATCTGGATGAGCTGCTCGGTGTCGTTGGCCAGCTCGGGGTCCATGGTGACCGAGCCCGCCGCCGCCGCGATGAAGTCCCGCAGCCGGCCCACGTCGGTGAGCAGTTCGCTGCTGGTGGCCTTGGACACGACCTTGCTCAGGAAGATCTGCTGGCGCTTGATGCGCTGGATGTCGCTGCCGTCGCCGTACTTGCGCAGGCGTACGTAGCCCAGTGCCTTCTCGCCGTTCAGCAGGCTCTTGCCGGGCGGCAGCACCAGCTTGGAGTCCTTGTCGTTGACGCCGGACTTCAGGCAGATCTCGATGCCGCCCAGGGCGTCCACGATGTTCTTGAAGCCGCTGAAGTCCACCTCGACGAAGTGGTTGATGCGGATGCCGGTCAGCGTCTCAAGGGTGGACATCGTGCAGGCGATGCCCCCCGAGTTGTACGCCGAGTTGATCATGTCCCGGCGCGGGGGCATCTCCTGCTTGGTCGCCTCGTTCTTGCAACGGGGGATGTCCACCATGGAGTCCCGCGGGAAGCTGATCAGGCGGGCCTTGTCCCTGTCGGGGGACAGATGCATGAGGATGATCGTGTCGGTGCGCTTGCCGCCCGCGTCGGCCTCCCTGGCCAGTTTCTGGCCGTACCTGGCGTTGCCGTCGCCCGCGCGCGTGTCGGAGCCGACGAGCAGCACGTTGAGCGCGCCCGTGTCCGGAGGGCGCGGGTTGATGATGTCTTCCTTGACGCTCTTCTCGTTGATGTTGCCGAAGGCGTCGCGGTAGGCGGTGTAGGCCGTCAGCGCGCCCGCGACCATGGCCGTCGTGACGCCGATGCTGATCCAGGCCAGCACGCGCATCTTGGTCTGGCCGTCGTTGCCGTCGCCAGAGCGGTGGCTGCGCGGGGGCCGGTCGTCGGGCGGTGGCGGCGGGGGCGCCTCGGCGGCCGCTCTGCGGGCCATCCTGCTGCCGGGCTGTGTGACGGCGGTTCGGCGGTCGTGCGCGGAATCGACTACCGGTCCACTCCTGTAGTCACTCATACGTCCCCCAGCCTCACTCCTCGCGCCGCCGGCTCGGTCGCTGCGCGGCACGAGACTAGGTCACGCGCCGAGCGTCCCGAGCCATGATCGCGGGGAACGGCCGTGACCCAGGCGTGATGTTTCCGCGGCAAAGCATACTCAGACCCGGACATTGGGTGGAATATCATCGCCAAATTCTTCTAGCTCCCTGACTGTCCTCGCAGGTCAGGCCTGATGCTCTGGGCTGCCGCCAAACAGGCCAGGGGTACGGCCGGCAACACGTACCGGTAGTCGAACTCGGCCGCCGCGGCCGGTGTGACCAGCAGCACAACGGCCACTGACCAGGGCACCAGCCAGGCCGGAGCCCCCGCGAGACGCTGTCCTCTGCGCCTGCGGATCAACGCCGCGGCCGGTGGCAGGAGCAGTAGCCCCAGGAGCACCAGGCCGGGCAGTCGCACCATGCTCTGGTAGGCCCGCAACCATCCGGCGTACGGCTCGACGATCTCCGTGCCGATCGCACCCTGCTCGTAGAGCTTGGCATACTCGGCGCCGACCTGTGCGGGATAGCGGCCAGGAGGTCCCGGCGCGGTCCCGGGAAACTGGTAATACCCGTAGATCTCGGCGTCGGGATAGATCGGCCGGTCCCACCTGAACGAGCGGCCGAACTCCTCCAGCACCGAGGCGGCGTAGTCGAGCGGCTGGCTGGTGATCGCCAGCATCGCGAACCTGGCCGCCAGGTCGTCGTTCTCCTTCGAGAACGTGATGTCCGGCAGCAGCACCAGCGGCGAGTCCTTGGCCCAGATGTACTCCTGGGAGGGCGGGCGTCGGTCAGGCGGGCGCGGGTCGCACAGGACCTTCAGGTCGGCCGGCGGGTCCATCTTTTCGCAGTCGGCGAAGGACATCGTGCGGGCGTACAGGAAGACGCCGTTCGCGCCGACCAGGCCGACGCGCTGGTAGGTGGCGTGGAACCAGGCCCCGTACGCCAGGATCGGCACCAGCGCCGCGGCCACCAGCAGGCCGGTCCACCTGAGCCGCCCGCGCAGCACGAACCAGGCGGCCAGCACGACGATCAGCGGCTGGCCCACGGTCCTGGTCAGCGTGGCGGTGGCCAGCAGCAGCCCGATGGCCACGACGGTGGCGGGCCGGCGGGTGGTGCACAGGGCCACCGCCGCCACGACCAGGAACATGAACAGGGTGTCCGAGACGAGCAGGTGCTCCAGCTGGACCTGGTACGCGTCGAGCAGCACCGGCACCGTGGCCAGCGTCGCCACCCACCTGGGGGCCTTTCGCGCGGCCCGGTAGATCAGCACGCCCGTGGCCAGGCCCAGCAGGTGCTGGACCACCGTGACCGCGGCGAAGGCGTGCAGGGGCTCCAGCAGCTTGAGGAATATCGAGTAGCCGGCCGGGCGGACCAGGTCGGGGCGGGGTTTGAAGACGGTGACGATGTAGGTGTAGGAGTCGGGGAACCACAGGGCGGGCCGGTAGCCCAGCATCGCCAGGGCCCGCAGGACCGTTCCCAGCGCCAGGACGGCCAGGAACCACTTGTGCCGCAGCACCCAGTGCCCCCGGACCTGGTCCGGCTGCCGTCGCGTTCCCGGGCTCGCGGCGCGTGCCAGGCGAGCGATCCAGCGGCGCGGGTCGCGCGGCAGGCGGCGTCGGCCGGTCGTCGCGGGTTTCCCGGCGTGAGTCTCCGACCCCACCCGCTTGTCCTCCTGCTCTCCCGGCACGTCGAGTCACGCTACCGGCGATCGCGCGGAACCCGTGCCTCCACAGGACCGATACGCTCGCTCGACGATGGAACTTGATCGACCCGGCCGGGTGCTCGCCGCATTGTCCGTGTTGCCCGCGCTGGCGGTGGCGGGCTGGTTGCTCGCGGGGCTGCCCCTGCTGCTGCTCGGCCGGTTCGCGCCGATGCCGGCCGCGCTGCTCGGCGTACCCCTGGCGGCGCTGCTGTGCTGGGCGGGCACGCGGCGCCTGGGCGGCGGCGAGGCGCTCAGGGGTCTGCCGGGCACGCCGGGCGCGTGGCAGGTCGTCGGCGTCGCCGGGGTGGCCGTCGCGTCGGGTGTCCTCAACGCGATCATGCACAGCGAGCAGGTCGCCGTCAGACGCGATCCGGCGACCTACTTCCAGTACGCCACCTGGATCGCCGGCCACGGCTCGTTGCCCATCCCCGACCAGGCCGAGGCGTTCGGCGGCCCCGACCCCGCGCTGACCTTCGCCAGCGTCGGGTTCTTCGCCGTGGACGGCGGGGTGACGCCCCAGTTCATGCCCGGTCCGCCGCTGCTGTTCGCGATCGGCCACTGGCTGGGCGCGCCGTTCGCGGTCCCGGCCGTGCTGGGCGCGCTGGCCGTGCTGACGCTGGCCGGGGTGGTGGCCCGGCTGGCCGGTACGCGCTGGGCGCTGGTGGCCGCCACGGCCTTCGCCGTCAGCATGCCGATCCTGTACACCTCCCGCACCACGTTCAGCGAGATCCCGTCGCTGATCCTGCTGTTCGGCGGCCTGGCGCTGACCTACGACGCGCTGGACAGGCCAACCTGGCGGC
Organism: Nonomuraea sp. NPDC050404; assembly: GCF_040655495.1. NCBI lineage: Bacteria > Bacillati > Actinomycetota > Actinomycetes > Streptosporangiales > Streptosporangiaceae > Nonomuraea > Nonomuraea sp. NPDC050404. The sequence continues at coordinate 107,262 of NZ_JBFAKB010000010.1, read as the reverse complement.
GGGGCCTGCCGGCGGGGCTGGTGTTCGGGCTGGCCGTGCTGGTCAGGGTGGACGGGCTGCGCGACGTGCTGCCGGTGCTGGCCTTCGCGGGACTGCTGATCGCGATGCGCCGCTTCCGCAGGCCCGAGGGCGCGGTGGGGCCAGGACTGCTGGCGGGGCTGGTCGTCGGGGCCGGGATCGGGATGCTGGCGGCGTACCTGCTGGCTCGTCCATACCTTTCTTATTTGTCCGGTTCGGTGAATCCGCTGCTGGTCATCTGCGCCGCCGTGCTCGTGCTCACCCTCGTCGGCACGGCCGCCGCGCCCGCGCTGGCCAGGCTCCGCCTGCCGGCGTGGGCGCCGGGGGCGGGGGCGGGGCTGGTCGTGCTGCTGATGGCGGCCCTGTGGGCGCGTCCGTGGTTCCAGACCGTGACCCGGGTGCCCGCCAGTCCCGAGGACGTCCGTACGGCCGAGATGATCGAGCAGATCCAGCGCGCCAACGGCATGCCCGTGGACGGCACCCGGCTCTACTTCGAGAACTCCCTGCACTGGGTGAGCTGGTACATCGGCTTCCCGGCGATCGTGCTGGCCACCGTCGCCGCCGCTCTGCTGGTCCGCAGGATGTTGCGCGACGGGGCGTCGTTCCAGTGGCTGCTGCCCCTCGCGGTCATCGGCTGGACCACCGTCACGACGTTGTTGCGGCCCGAGATCACCCCTGACCACCCGTGGGCCGCCCGCCGGCTGGTGCCCGTGGTGATTCCCGGGCTGATCCTGCTGGCCGCGTACGGGCTGGCCCGGCTGCGCCGGCTCAACGACCGGCACGGCCCGCTCGTGCTGCGCTGGGGGATGGTGGCGGCGGTGCTGCTCGTGCTCGTGCCGCCGGCCGTGACCTCGATCGGGACCGCGTTCACGCCGGTCGAGCGGGGCGAGGCCGCGGCGGTGGCGGCGATGTGCGCGAAGATCCCGGCCAACGCCTCGGTGCTGACCGTGGAGCGGGTCACGGGCGAGCGGTTCGTCCAGGCCGTCAGGGGCATGTGCGGCAGGCCCGCGGCGCAGGTGGGCCGGCCTCAGGGCTCGGACGTGGCCTCGGAGACCGAGGTGCGCCGCCTGGTCGAGCGGGTGCGCGCGGCCGGCCGGGTGCCGGTCGTGCTGGGGGCCGAGCAGGGGCAGGTGTCGCCCTACGGGCCCGCCTCGCAGGTGGTGGAGCTGGTCACCCGCCAGGACGAGCGCTCGCTCGTCGAGGCGCCGAACGGCGCGTGGTCGCTGCGGATGAACGTTTGGATGGCGGTCGCCTGATGCGTCAGACTGGAAGAAGTGATCCCGGAATCGGGAGCTCCCGCTGGTGCGATGTGGACTCGCCGTTCAGCGGGGCAGAGTACCCTCGACCCCCGTGAGCACGCTTGAGACCCCCAAGAGTGGAATTGCCGTGGAAGAAGCGCCGTACGTCACGATCGTCCTGCCCTGCTACAACGAGCAGGATCACGTCCTCGACGAGGTGGAGCGCATCACCAAGGCGATGGACTCGAGCGGCTACACCTACGAGCTGGTCGCCGTGGACGACTGCTCGACCGACTCGACGCTGGCCAAGCTGCGCGAGGCCGCGCCCGACTACCCCCACCTGCGCATCCGCGCCTTCCACCGCAACGGCGGCGCGGGCACCGTGCGGCGCATCGGCTCGCAGGAGGCCAAGGGCGAGATCGTCGTCTGGACCGACGCCGACATGTCCTACGCCAACGAGCGCATCCCCGAGCTGGTGCAGATCCTGGAGAAGGACGCGGCCATCGACATGGTGGTCGGCGCCCGTACCAGCGAGGAGGGCTCGCACAAGCTGCTGCGCGTGCCGGCCAAGTGGGTGATCCGCAAGGTGGCCGAGAAGCTGGCCGGGCAGAAGATCCCCGACCTCAACTCGGGGCTGCGGGCCTTCCGCAGGTCGGTGGCCCGGCCCTACCTGCGGCTGCTGCCTCCCGGGTTCTCCTGCGTCACGACGATCACGCTGTCGTTCCTGTCGAACCAGCACGACGTCTACTACCTGCCCACCGAGTACGCCAAGCGGGCCGGCAAGTCGAAGTTCAGCTTCGTCTCCGACGCCTACCGCTACATCCTGCAAGTGCTGCGGATGATCATGTACTTCAACCCGCTCAAGGTGCTCATGCCGCCCGCGTTGTGGCTGGTGGGCATCGGGTTCGTCAAGGGCGTCTGGGACATGATCCAGCACCCGTTCTACTTCCCGGCCAACACCGTCATGATCTTCCTGTCGGGCATGCTGATCGGGTCCGTGGCGCTGCTCGCCGACCTGATCGTGCGCTCGCGGGGAGAGTGACGTTGCGGATCGCGATCGTCGGGCCGACGTATCCGTACAAGGGGGGCGGGGCGCAGCATACCACCGAGCTGGCGCACCGGCTTTCGGCGCTCGGCCACGACGTGGTGATCGAGTCGTGGCGGGCGCAGTACCCGTCCTTCCTCTATCCGGGGCAGCAGACGATCTCCGCGCCCGAGGGCACGCCCTACGACAGGACCGTGCGGCGGCTGGACTGGCGGCGGCCCGACGGGTGGCTGGCCGCCGGCCGGCGGCTGCGGTCGGCGGACCTGGTGGTGCTGGCGGTGCTGAGCCCGGTGCAGGTGCCCGCGTACCTGGGCATCCTGTACGGGATCGGGCGGAAGACCAGGACCGTCGCCCTGTGCCACAACGTGTTGCCGCACGAGCGCAAGCCCTACGACGAGCCGCTGATGAAGGCGCTGCTCAAGCGGGTGGACGGCGTGCTGGCCCATTCCGAGGAGCAGGCCGGGCTGGCCCGTGGGCTCACGACCGGGCCGGTCGGCGTGGCGGGGCTGCCGCCGCACCTGCCCTCCACCTCCGGCGAGCGGTCCGCCGAGGTGCACCGCAGGCTGCTGTTCTTCGGCATGGTGCGGCCGTACAAGGGGCTGGACCTGCTGTTGCGGGCGCTGCCCGAGGGGGTCGGGCTGACGGTCGCGGGCGAGTTCTGGGGCGGGCTCGACGAGACGAAGGCGTTGATCGCGGAGCTGGGCCTGGGCGAGCGCGTGGACCTGCGGCCGGGATACGTGGCGGCCGATGAGGTGCCGAAGTTGTTCGCCGCTGCCGACGCGCTCGTGCTGCCCTACCGCAACGCCACGGCCAGCCAGAACGTCTGGCTCGCGCACGAGCACGGCGTGCCGGTGATCGCCACCCGCGTCGGCGCGCTGGCCGACCACGTCACCGACGGCGTGGACGGGCTGCTGGTGGAGCCGGGCGACGCCGGGGCGCTGCGCGCGGCGATCGAGCGCTTCTACGTCTCAGGGGAGCCGGAGAGGTTGCGGTCGGGCGTCAAGGCGGTCGATCCCGAGCCCTTCTGGTCGGCGTACGCGGAGAGGCTGCTCGGCGTCTGACGGCCCAGCAGGAACGCGATCCCCGCCGCCGCCGCGTCGGCCAGCGTGAACGCCAGCCGCGACACGATCGCCACGGCGAGCGCGGCGGGCGTGCCGATGACCGGGCCGAGCACCAGCACCAGGGCTCCCTCCCTGACGCCGACCCCGGCGGGCACGACCACGGTCAGGATCCCGGTCGCCCAGGCGAAGGCGTAGGCGCCCGTCGCGATGACGTACAGGTCGGGGCGGCCCGCGACGAGCCAGATGTGCAGGCCGTACACCATCCAGCCCAGCGCCGTCCACGCCACCGCGACCACCACCGTGCGGCCGGGCAGCACGCTCTCCAGCGGCTCCTTGCGCGCGATGCGCAACGCCAGGTTGAGGCCCCAGGTGAGCACCTTGGGGTGCAGGCACACGATGATCACCGGCACGAGCAGCACCAGGTACCAGGCCTCGCGCACCGCGTCCAGGGTGCCGAGCGTGGCGGCGGCGATTGAGATCGCCACGCCGAGGTTGATCACCAGCCCCAGCGAGATCGTCGCGAACGTGCGCCGCGGCGGGCTGCCGTGGTCGCGGCCCAGGTCCATCATCGCCGCGTACGCCCACACCGCCCCCGGGATGTACTTCCCGAGTTGCCCCACGAACATGATCCGCCCGGCGATCCGCACCGGCACCCGCGTGCCGAGCCCGGAAAGGATCTCCCGCCAGGCCACCAGCATGCAGAACTGGCCCACGAGCACCGCGAGGAACGCCCCGAGCACCGCCCACGGCGACATCGCGGCCACGGCGGAAGTGGTGTCGTCCCAGTTCACGGCCAGTCCGTAGCCCAGGAAACCGAGCGCGACAAGGGCCAGCACGATGCGCAGCAGGCGGCGGAGCATTGGCTCAGGTTACGCGCCGTATCTCTGGTAAAGCCAGAAGCCCGCGCCCGCGAGCACCACGACCGCCGCCAGCACCGCCGCCACGATCTTCAGCACGCTGTACGGCCGGTCGCCCTGGACCTCGCCGTTCGCCCCGTTGATCAGCACCTGGTACGTCTTGCCGCCGAACAGGTAGTTGCCGGCCCAGACCGGCAGCAACACCAGCTTGAACGTGACGTCCGAGTAGCTCGTGTCCACCGAGTGCACGCGCTGCGCGTCGCCGCCGATGTCCCTGCGGCAGTCGTCGTGGATGACCTCGGCCATGACCTGCTTGGCCAGGTCCAGGCCGGCCTGCGGCTCGATGTCGTAACGCAGGCTGTGGTGGCCGGTCACGTAACGGGCGTCGAACGGCCGCGCGTGTCCCAGCGGCCAGGGCTGCAACGCGGTCAGCCGCTCGAAGGAGACCTGCCGGGTCGCGGCCACCAGCACGTCGTCGAACCCGCGCGACACCCTGCCGCCGGCCGGATACCAGCGGGTACGCCGCTCCCTGCGGGTCTTGCGGTTGCCGTTGGAGTCGGTGTGCGTCGTGGTGACGTAATAGTGCTCGCCGCGCTGGCCGGTGTAGTCGGAGACGGTGTGGGCGTCGTACGTCCAGTGCGGCAGGTACGTGCTCTTCATCGTCTCCGCCTCGCTGACCTTCTTGAGGCGGTTCGGGGCGAACCAGCGGCTCTTCACCCAGGCGCGCAGTGCCTGCCTGGCGCCGTCGCGGTCCAGCGCGAACGGGAGCACCGCCTCGGGGGCGATCTGGCTGTCGTCGCCCACGTCGGCCACCAGCGGGGTGCCGCAGAACTGGCAGGCCCTGGACAGCGCGTCGCTCTCGGTCCTGGCGCCGCAGCCAGGACAGCTGAACCGGTGCGGGGCCAGGGTCTGGACTCGGGGCTTGGCCAGGAACGCGTCGAAGGAGAACTCGCGGACGTGCTGCCGGACCGGCGGGCCGATCTGCTGTTCGAGACCGCAGTAGGGGCAGCGCATGACGGTTGTCCCCGGGGCGAACGCCACGCTCGCGCCGCAGCCGGTGCAGGGGTGGGCGGGGGACTGGGTGGACGTCATCGGGGGGTCCTCGGGTTACGCGGGTGGGAGCGGGGGCGGGGTGTCGCGCAGGAGTGCGGCCAGTTCCGGGACGTCGCGGGCGGGGATCCACTGGGGCATTCCGGACCGCCACACCAGGACGTCCGGGGCGAGTCCGGCGGCGGGCAACTGTCCCTCGTCGAACGGCCCCCGCTGCTCGCCGTCCACCCCGAGGAACCATCGCTCGGGCTCGGGAAGAGGCGGCGGTCCCTCCTGCGGGCCGGGTCCGGGGTGTGGGTTCGGGCCGGGCTGCGGGCCGGGCTGCGGGCCGGGCTGGGCGGTGGGCTGCTGGTGTGGGGCGAGGGCGGCGGCCATGTGCCGGCCGGCGGCGATGCCCATGCCCAGCCCCATGCCCTCGGAGGCCCCGCCCGCGTTCCCCAGCGCCTCGGCCGCCTGGAAGCGCGCGTAGTCCCCCAGGTCCCCGACGATCCCCATCTGCGAGCGTTTGTCCAGCGCCCGCTCCACCTCGGGCGGCAGCGAGATGTTCTCGATCGTGAAGGTGGGGATCGCGATGCCCACCCCGGCCAGGTCGGCCGTCAGCACCTGGGCCAGCCGCTGCCCCATCCCGTGCTGGTTCGCGGCCAGGTCCAGCAGCGGCACGCCGGCGGTCGCGAGGGCGTGCGCGAGCCGGCCCACGACCATCTGGCGCAGGTAGCCCTCCACCTCCTCGGTACGGAACCGCGGGTCGGTCCCCGCCAGCTCCCGCAGCAGCGCCGGCGCGTCGGTCACCCTGGCCGCGTACGCGCCGAACGCCCGCAGCCGCACCGGCCCGAACTCCGCGTCGCGCACCATGACCGGGTTCTGCGTGCCCCACTTGAAGTCGGTGAACTGCCGGGTGCTGACGAAGTACACCTCGGCCTTGAACGGCGACTGGAAGCCGTACTTCCAGCCTTTCAGCGTGGACAGGATCGGCAGGTTCCGGGTCTCCAGCGTGTACGTCCCGGGCCCGAACGCGTCGGCGATCTGCCCCTCGTTCACGAAGACGGCGACCTGCGACTCGCGCACCACGAGCCGGGCGCCCATCTTGATCTCGTTCTCGTACCGTGGGAAGCGCCAGACGAGGGTGTCGCGGCTGTCGTCGAGCCATTCGACGATGTCGACGAACTCGCCCCGGATCTTGTCGAATAGCGCCACTTCGTCCCCGTCCGTCCGTGTCTCGCCAGGTCGGCCACCGTACCAAAGCCCGTTTGACGTCAGATTGGCGCAGAGGTCGGTACGGTGGGGAACCGTGGGTAAGCAACGGGTCGCGCAGCTCGAATATTCGGAGTTCCAGTCCGCCATGCTCGACGAGGCGAAGCGGCGGCGGAAGGCGGCGAAGATCATCGCCGTGCTGGAGCACTTCCACGGGCCGCTCGCCGGGCTGACGGTGGGCGACGTGGGCTGCTCCGCCGGGTTCATCGCCGACGAGCTGGCGCTGGCCGGCGCCAAGCACACGCTGGGCATCGACATCGACGTGCCGGGGCTGCGCAAGGCGGCCGACAGGTTCGGCGAGCGGGTGGCGTTCGTCTGTGGTGACGGCACGGCGCTGCCGTTCCCCGACGGCTCGATCGACGTGCTGGTGTTCAACCACATCTACGAGCACGTGGTGGACCCCGACGCGGTGGTGGCGGAGATGCACCGGGTGTTGTCCGACGACGGGACGCTGTATCTCGGGCTCGGCAACCGGCTCGGCGTCATGGAGCCGCACTACAAGCTGCCGTTCCTGTCCTATCTGCCGCCGGCGCTGGCCGACCGCTACGTGCGCGCGTTCGGGCGGGCCGACCACTATTACGAGCGGTTCAGGACGCGGCGCGGGCTGCGCAAGATGCTCCGCGCCTTCCACGTCTGGGACTACACCTTCCCCGTGCTGGCCACGCCGACGCGGTTCGCGGGGGGAGAGCTGTTCCCCGGGGCGCTGGGCAAGGTGGTCAGCGCCGTGCTGGCGCGGATGCCGCGCGAGCTGCTCAGGCTGCTGCTGCCGGTCGTGCCGACGTACCTGTGGGTGGCCACCAAGACCGCGCGGCGGCCGGCGGGCGCGCCGCTGCCCCAGCCGCCCGAGCGGGTGCGCCCCCTGTGAACACCGGAGAACCCGCCGTGGACGAGAAGCCCGCGGAACCCTCCCCGGAGGCGGTGGTGCCGCGGCGTTCCCTGGCTCGCCGTTTGGTCAGGTACGGCTTCCTGGCGGTCGCGCTCGCCTTCGGCGCCTACTTCGTGACCAAGCAGTGGGACGCCGTGGTGGCCGGGTTCGCCGAGCTGTCCTGGCAGGCGCTGCTCGGCTCGCTGGTCGCGGTGGTCGCGGCGCTGCTCGGCGCGATGCTCACCTGGCGCACGCTGCTGGCCGACCTGGGCTCGCCGCTGAGGGCCCGCCCGGCGGCCAAGGTGTTTTTCGTCGGCCAACTCGGCAAGTACATCCCCGGCGCCGTCTGGCCGATGCTCGCCCAGATGGAGATGGGCCGCGACCTGGGCGTGCCGCGCTCGCGCAGCGCGGCGGCGTTCTTCCTGATGATGCCCATCCAGATCGCCACCGGCCTGCTGGTCACGCTGGTCACGCTCGGCTGGGACCGCTTCGGCTGGCTGCTGCTGATCGTCCCGGTGCTGCTGGTCCTGCTCGAACCCAAGGTCATCAACGCCCTCATCGGGTACGCCCTGCGCAAACTCAGGCGTGAGCCCCTCGAACGCCCCCTCACCAGGCGCGGCATGCTGACCGCGCTCGGCTGGGCGCTGGCCGGCTGGGTCGCCTACGGCGTTCACCTCTACTTTGTCGCCCCCCAGGGCGGCCTGCTCTTCGCGGTCGGGGCCTTCGCGCTGTCGTGGTGCCTGGGCATCGTGACGTTCGTCATCCCGGCGGGGGCCGGCGTCAGGGAATTCGCCATGGTGGCGGTGCTCGCGCCGCATCTCGATCAGGGCGCCGCAATTGCGGTGGCCCTTTCATCCCGCATTGTCATCATCGCGGGGGATCTGATCTGCGCCGGACTGGCGGGAATTGCGGCGCGTCGCGACTCGGTGTGATTTGGCCCACGATTTAGGGGAGGCTGGTCATAAGCTGAACTTCGAAGAGGGGGACGAACAGTCCCGCGTTGATCTTGAGGGGAGAAGATCTTCGTATGCCTCGAGTGCTCGTCGATGCGGTGGCGGTCCCCGCGGACCGCGGCGCGTTGATCAGATACGTTGACGGGCTCGTGGCCGCGCTCGATCGGGCCGGCGCGGACCTGGCGGTGGTCTGCCAGCGTGCGGAAGCCGAACGATACCGGCGCCTGGCGCCATCGGCCCGGGTCATCGCCGGGCCCGTAGCCATCACCAACCGGGCCGCCAGGCTGACGTGGGAGCAGACCGGACTGCCCTTACTCGCCCGCCAGGCCGGCGCCGACGTGATCCACGCCCCCTACTACTCCATTCCGCTCGGCTCGGGCCTGCCGACCGTCGTGACGGTGCACGACGCGACCTGGTTCACCGAGCAGGACCTGCTCAGCCCGCGCGCCGCGTTCATCCGCGGGGCCACCCGCTCGGCCGTACGCCATGCCAAGCGCGTGATCGTGCCGTCCAAGGCGACCAGGGACGAGCTCGTCCGGGTGTTGTCCGCCGATCCCACCCGCATCGACGTCGCCTATCACGGCGTCGATATGGCGCACTTCTATCCGCCGAACGAGGTGGAGGTCCGCCGGGCCGCCATGAGATGCGGGCTGCACGGCCAGCCTTATGTGGCCTTCCTGGGCGCGCTCGACCCCCGGAAGAACGTGCCCAACCTCATCCGCGGCTTCGCCGCCGCCGTCAAGCGGCTGGACAAGCCGCCCGCGCTGGTGCTCGGGGGTGGCGTGCACGAGATCGACGTGGACGCCGCCTGCCGCGAGGTCGAGGCCACCGTCAGGGTCATCAGGCCCGGCTACCTCGGCGCGGGCGACCTGCCGGGCTTCCTCGGCGGGGCGGTCGTGGTGGCCTTCCCCTCGCGCGGTGAGGGGTTCGGGCTGCCGGTGCTGGAGGCCATGGCCTGCGGCGCCCCGGTCCTGACCACGCACCGCACCTCGCTGCCCGAGGTGGGCGGCGACGCCGTGGCCTACACCGAGCCGGACGCCGACAGCATCGCCACCGCGCTGGGCCAGCTGCTGGCCTCTCCCCAGCGCAGAGAGCAGTTGCAGGCGGCGGGCCTGGCGCGGGCCCGGGAATTCACCTGGGAGGCCTCCGCGGAGGCGCATCTCAGCTCTTATCAACGCGCGATCGAATAGTTCGGTAACCTCACGGAGTGATGGGAAGCTCTTTGCCAGACCTCGAGGCGATCCTCCTGGTCGGGGGGCAGGGCACGCGCCTGCGTCCGCTGACACTGGGCACGCCGAAGCCGCTGCTGCCGACCGCCGGGGTGCCGTTCCTGGCCCACCAACTGGCCCGTGCGCGGGCGTTCGGCGTGCGCCGGATCGTGTTCGCGACGTCGTACAAGGCGGCGATGTTCGAGCCCGCCTTCGGGGACGGGGCGGCCTTCGGCCTCTCGCTCGAATACATGACCGAGGAGACGCCGCTGGGCACCGGTGGAGCGATCCGCAACGCCGCGCAGGCGCTGTCGGCGGGGCCGGACGATCCCGTGCTCATCCTCAACGGGGACATCCTGTCCGGCCACGACATCGGCGAGCAGATCCGCATGCATCGCGCGAAGCAGGCGGCTGTAACGCTCCATTTGACGGAAGTGGACGATCCCTCCCGGTTCGGATGCGTGCCGACGGATGAGGCGGGGCGGGTCACCGCGTTCCTGGAGAAGACGCCCAATCCGGTGACCAACCGGATCAACGCCGGCTGCTACGTCTTCAAGCGCTCGGTGATCGACTCGATCCCGCGTGACGAGGTGGTCTCGGTCGAGCGCGAGACGTTCCCCGGGCTGATCGAGTCCGGGGAGCTCGTGCTGGGCTTCGCCGACCGCACCTACTGGCTCGATGTCGGCACGCCCGCCGCGTTCGTACGCGGCTCGCGCGACCTGGTGCTGGGCAGGCTGCACTCGCCCGTGGTGCCTGGGCCGACCGGGGAATACCTGCTGCTCGAAGGGGCCAGGGTCGAGCCCGAGGCCAAGGTGCTGGGCGGTACGGCGGTCGGCGCGCGGGCCGTGGTCGAGGCGGGGGCCTCGGTGATCGGATCGGTGCTGAGCGACGACTGCGTCATCGAGGCGGGGGCCGTCGTGACCGACTCCGTGGTGGGGCAGGGGGCGCGGGTCTGCGCGGGCACAGTGGTGCGCGACGCGGTGATCGGCGACGGCGCCATCGTGGGGCCGGGCAACGAACTGCAGAACGGCGTGCGCATCTGGCCCGGTATCGAGCTGCCCGAGCGCGCGCTGCGTTACTCCAGCGACGTCTGACTCATCCCGGCGCCGCGCCGGGTCCGGGCAGGGTCGCCAAGTCCGAGCAGTGCTGCCGGGTCCGGGCAGGGTCGCCAAGTCCGAGCAGTGCTGCTGGATCCGGGCAGGGCCGCCGGGTTCGAGCAGGGGAGGATCGGCGGCAGACTGGATGGGTGAAGGAGCGCAGGTGGGTGCCGGGATGGCCGCTGGACCTGGGGCTGGCGATGCAGCCGCACAAGCGCGGCAGCGGGGATCCCACCTGGCGCCAGACCGCTGACGGAGCCGTGTGGCGCACGTCGAGGACGCCCGAGGGCCCCTGCACGCTGCGGGTGAGCGTCAAGGGCGGTGACGTGTACGGGCACGCCTGGGGCCCGGGGGCCGGCTGGGCACTGGAGACGCTGCCCGCGCTGCTGGGGGCCGACGACGACGTTTCCGGTTTCCGGGTCGAGCACGAGGTGCTGGCCGAGGCCGCCAGACGGCATCCCGGCCTGCGGATCGGGCGGACGGGCCGGGTGATGGAGGCCCTCGTACCGGCCGTGCTGGAGCAGAAGGTGATCGGGCGGGAGGCGTGGCGGGCCTGGCGATGGCTGCTCGGCCGGTACGGCGAGCCCGCCCACGGGCCGGCCCCCGAAGGCATGCGGGTGGTGCCCGAGCCCGAGGTGTGGCGGCAGATCCCGACCTGGCACTGGCACCGCGCGGGCGCCGAGGCCGTCCGCGCCAGGACGATCGCCACCGCCGCCTGGCACGCCGCCAAGCTGGAGGCCGCCGCCACGACGCAGGAGCTCGACCGGTTGTTGCGGGCGCTGCCGGGGATCGGAGTGTGGACGTCTGCCGAGGTGCGTCAGCGCGCCTTCGGCGATCCCGACGCGGTCAGCGTGGGCGACTTCCATCTGGCCAAGCTCGTCGGCTACGCGCTGACGGGGGAGAAGACCGACGATCCCGGGATGATGCGGCTGCTGGAGCCGTACACCGGGCATCGGCACCGCGCCACGGTGCTCGTCTGGCTCAGCGGCCTGCGCCCGCCCGCGCGGGGGCCCCGGATGGCGGTGCGCGACTACCGGTCGTTCTGAACCGCCCTGGGTGCGTACGGCGAACTCAGCCCGACGTACTGTGCCTCTATGAGTTCTGATTCCGCACTGCGCCGCGCCCTGGCCCGCGCCAGGGACGGCAAGACCCTTGACCTCACCGAGGCGACCGTCCTCCTGCACGCCAGGGACGGGCATCTCGACACGCTTCTCGACCACGCCTCCCGGGTGCGTGACGCCGGGCTGCGCGCCGTCGGCCGTGAGGGGATCATCACCTACAGCAGGAAGGTGTTCATCCCGTTGACCCGGCTGTGCCGGGACCGCTGTGGATATTGCACGTTCGCGACCGCGCCGCACAAGCTGCCCGCGCCGTTCCTGAGCCCCGACGAGGTGCTGGAGATCGCCGGGCAAGGGGCGGCGATGGGGTGCAAGGAGGCGCTGTTCACGCTGGGGGACCGGCCGGAGGACCGCTGGCACCAGGCCAGAGAGTGGCTCGACGCGCACGGCTATGACGACACGCTGTCCTATGTGCGCGCGATGGCGATCAGGGTGCTGGAGGAGACCGGGTTGTTGCCGCACCTCAACCCGGGGGTGCTGAGCTGGCGTGACTTCCAGCGGCTCAAGCCGGTGGCGCCGTCGATGGGCATGATGCTGGAGACGACGTCGCGCCGGTTGTTCGAGGAGAAGGGGCAGGCGCACTACGGCTCGCCGGACAAGGATCCGGCCGTGCGGCTGCGGGTGCTGGAGGACGCGGGGCGCACCAACGTGCCGTTCACCACGGGCGTGCTGATCGGCATCGGCGAGACCATCGAGGACCGGGCCGAGTCGATCTTCGCGATCCGGCGGGTGGCCAGGGAGTACGGCGGCGTGCAGGAGGTGATCGTGCAGAACTTCCGCGCCAAGCCCGACACCGCCATGCGCGGCCTGCCGGACGCCGACCTCCAGGAGCTGGCCGCGACCATCGCGGTGGCCCGCCTCGTGCTCGGCCCCCGCGTACGCCTGCAGGCCCCGCCCAACCTGGTGGACTCCGAGTACGAGCTGATGATCCGGGCCGGCATCGACGACTGGGGCGGCGTCTCGCCGCTCACCCCCGACCACGTCAACCCCGAGCGCCCGTGGCCGCAGATCGACGACCTGGCGGCCCGTACGGAGGAGGCCGGGTTCCGGCTCCGGGAACGTCTGACGATATATCCGGAATATGTGCGGGCCGGCGAGCCCTGGCTGGACCCCCGCCTGATCGCCCACGTCGAAGCCCTGGCCGACCCCGACACCGGCCTGGCCCGCGAGGACGCCGTGCTGGTGGGCCGTCCCTGGCAGGAGCCCGACGGCGGGTTCACCACGTCGGGACGGGTGGACCTGCACGTCGAGGTGGACACCACCGGCCGCACGAACGACCGGCGCGACGACTTCGACCACGTCTACGGCGACTGGGACGCCCTGCGCGAACGCCTCGGCACGGTGGCCGCCGCCGCCCCGAGCGACGTGCGCCAGGCGCTCAAGCGCGCCGAGGCCGACCCGGCGGGCCTGACCGACGCCGAGGCCGTCGCCCTGCTCGGCGCAGAGGGGGAGGAACTGGACGCGCTGGCCGCCATCGCCGACGCGCTGCGCAAGGAGGCGGTCGGCGACGAGGTCACCTACGTCGTCAACCGCAACATCAACTTCACCAACGTCTGCTACACCGGCTGCCGCTTCTGCGCCTTCGCCCAGCGCAGGACCGACGCCGACGCCTACACGCTCAGCGTCGACCAGGTCGCCGACCGGGCCGAGGAGGCGTGGGCGGCCGGCGCGACCGAGGTCTGCATGCAGGGCGGCATCCACCCCGACCTGCCCGGCAGCGCGTACTTCGACATTGCCAGGGCGGTCAAGGCCAGGACCCCCGGCATGCACGTGCACGCCTTCTCCCCGATGGAGGTCATCAACGGCGCCAGCAGGATGAACCTGTCCATCCGCGACTGGCTGGCGGCGGCCAAGGAGGCCGGCGTGGACTCGCTGCCGGGCACGGCGGCCGAGATCCTCGACGACGACGTGCGCTGGGTGCTGACCAAGGGCAAGTTGCCGGCCAAGGAGTGGATCGAGGTCATCACCACGGCCCACGAGGTCGGCATCCCGACGACCTCCACCATGATGTACGGGCACGTGGACAACCACCTGCACTGGGTCAGGCACATCAAGCTCATCAGGTCGCTGCAGGAGCGGACCGGCGGCTTCTCGGAGTTCGTGCTGCTGCCGTTCGTGCACACCAGCGCCCCCATCTACCTGGCGGGGGTGGCCAGGCCGGGGCCGACCGCGTCGGAGAACCGGGCCGTGCACGCGCTGGCCAGGATCCTGCTGCACGGCGCGATCAAGAACATCCAGTGCTCCTGGGTCAAGCTCCAGGACGACCTGTGCCGCCAGGTGCTCCAGGGCGGGGTGAACGACCTCGGCGGCACGCTGATGGAGGAGACGATCAGCAGGATGGCCGGGTCGGAGAACGGGTCGTACAAGACGATCAGCGAGCTGCGCGAGATGGTCGAGGTCACCGGCCGGCCGGTCAGGCAGCGCACCACCGAGTACGGCCTGCCGACCGACGAGCGGCTGGCGGCCTCGGCGGCCAGCGACGGGGTCTGCCAGAGCGTCAGGCGGGTGCTGCCGCTGGCCTAGTTGTAACGTGTTCTAACAAGCACTTGCGCCCGCACCGTGAGGCGCTGCGAGAATCGTCACTCCCCCGGGAGAGAGGTTCACCGTGCGGTTGGGTCGACATCGCGCCGCGCTGCCCCCCGAGCAGCGGCGCAGGAAGGCGCTCCAACGCGGGATCCTGGCGGGGCTGACGGCCGTGGCCATCGTCGCGGCCGGCCTCGTCGTGATCCTCGGCGGCGGTGGCCTGCTGTGCACCACACGAGAGCCTGTTCTGGTCAATGTGGCGGCCGCGGTGGACGTGGCTCCGGCGGTGATGCGGGCGGCGGACCGGTTCAACGAGTCGAAGACGGCCGTGGGCGGCCGGTGTGTGCTGGTCCAGGTGACCGAGCAGCCGCCCGCCACGGTCCTGCGCACGCTGATCGGCGACCGGGCGGGCGTGCTGAGCGAGCGCCCCGACGGGTGGATCTCCGACTCGTCCGCCTGGATCAGGCTGGCCCGCCAGCAGGGCGCCAGCGCGCTGCCCGCCGGGGAGAGCGTGGTGGCCACCTCGCCGCTGGTCTTCGCCACCAGGTCGTCGCTGGCCCGGCGCTTCTCCGTGGGGCAGACGGAGATGAACTGGCGGATGGTCTTCCCCTCGACCGTGCGCGGGCGGCTGACCCCCAACGAGGACGAGCCGGACGTCGTACGCGTGCCCGATCCGTCTCTCGCCGGGGCCGGCATCGCCACCGTGGCCGCCGCCAGGGACGTCGTGGGCACCGGGCCCGACGCCGACAAGGCGCTGACCGCGTTCGTCCGGTGGGCGCAGGCGGGCTCGGCCCCCGACTACCGCAGCATGCTGACCGCCGTGGACGACCGCACGTTCTGGCAGCGCCCGGTCGTCATCGTCCCCGAGCAGTCGGTGCGCAACCACAACCTGCGGCCCTCCGCCGACCCGGTCGTGGCCCTGCATCCGCGCGAGGGCACGATCAACCTCGACTACCCGTACGTCGTCACCGCCACCGACCCGGACATCGCCGAGGCCTCCACCGCCTTCGCCGGCTGGCTGAAGGGCCCGCAGGCGCAGGAGATCGTACGGCGGGCGGGGTTCAGATCAGGCGACGGCGCGCAGGCCCCGATCTCGCCGGGCCCGCAGATCCCCGCCGCCGCGCCCAGGACCAGGACGTCGGTGTCGCCGCAGGACATCGACGCGGCGCTGCGCGCATGGAGCAGGCTGGCCCCGCCGACCAACATCCTCGTGCTGGCCGACACCTCCAAGCACATGGCCGAGCCGCTGAACGGCAGGACCAGGGTGAACGTGGCACTGGACGCGGCCAAGATCGGCCTGCAGCTCTTCCCCGAGACCACGCACATGGGGTTGTGGGAGTTCGCGGACAAGGTGGGCGGCATCAGGGGCTACCGCCAGCACGTCGGGCTCGGCCCGATCACCGAGCCGGAGAGCGGGCAGGTGATCCGCAAGAGCCGCCTGGAGGAGCTGACCGGCACGATCACCGCCCATCCCGGGCGGGACAGCTCGCTCTACGACGCGGTGCTCAGCGGCTTCGGCAAGGTGAGCAGCGAGTACCGCGAGGAGATGAACAACGCGCTGCTGGTCATCACGGCGGGCAAGGACGACGGCGCGGGCTCGGACCTCCCCCAGGTCCTGGACCGGCTGCGGCGCGAGTGGAACCCGGACAAGCCCGTACAGATCATCGTCATCGCGTTCGGCAAGGGCGTGGACAGGGCGAGCCTGTCGCAGATCACGGCCGCCACGAACGGCTCGCTGCACGAGGCGGAGGAGCCAGGAGAGATCATCGACGTCTTCCTGGCCGCCCTGGCCCGCCGTCTGTGCCACCCCACCTGCAAGCCGACGGCGTGAGGGGACGCCCCCGTGGAGAGGCGTCCCCTGTCTGTCACGCGCGTGCCCAGAGCGCGGGCACGTTCGGCGGCTCCCACCCGGTGAGGGCGGTGTGCGCCTGGAGGCACCGGTAGGTGGCGCCGTTGTAGGTGACCGTGTTGCCGGGGGTGTACGCCGTGCCGGCCTTCCAGGTGCCGGAGGGCGTCGTCGGGGTGACGGTGGGCGTCGGGGTCGGCGTGATGGTCGGGGTCGGGTTGCCGCCTCCGCCGCCTACGTTCAGGTCGATGCAGGAGTAGAAGGCGTTGGAGGTGTCGCCGATGTTCCACACGGCCAGCACCTTCTGCCGGCCCGAGAAGCCGGAGAGGCTGACCGGGTGCGAGACCGTGGGCGGCGGTTGCTGGTTTCTGCCGTCGAACGTGGCCACCCGCGTGTTGCCGATGTAGTACTCGAAGTTGGCCGTGCGGTGCTGGACGGTGAAGGTCCAGGTGAAGGTCACCGAGCTGCCGACCGAGGCGACGGGCCACGCCTTGCTCTCGTCACTGAGCTGCGCGAACTGCCCCAGATTGGCGTGGCAGCTACGCAGTCCCTTCGGTCCTTCCACGCTCTGCGGCTCGTAGATGATGTTGCCGCAGCCGGAGACCTTGCCCTGCGCGCAGTTGGCCTGGCGGGAGGGCGGCGTAAGCACGTAGCCGTGCGCGAACGCCGGCGTGGTGTTGAACACCGTGGTGGCGACCGCGATCACCACCACGGCGACTAACGTGAGCGTCCTTCTCATGAAGAGGCTCCTTTACATGGGGGGTTGGCCCAAATGTAAAGGAAACTTTCCTAACGGTAAATGGCGGTCTACCGGGTGACGATGAAGTCCCCAGGATCGCGTGGCGCCCGCTCGCGCGGCGGCGCGGCGGCGTGACCGACGGCCACGCAGCCCATCGGATCCCAGGAATCGGGCAGGTCGAGCACCTCGCGCACCACCGGCCGGCAGAACATCGTGGACGACACCCACGCCGAGCCCAGCCCCTCGACGGCGAGCTGGATCAGGAGGTTCTCCACCCCCGCGCCGGTCGCCACGGTGAACATCTCCCGCTCCGCGGCATTGCGGCGCTCGTCCCTGTAGGTGTGCGAGCCCTCCATCACCAGGCATGGCACCACCAGGTAGGGCGCGTTACGCAGCACGTCGCCGCGCCTGACCCGCTTGGCGATCGACTCCTCGGTGAACCCGTCGCCGCGCAGGTCCTCGATCCACGCCTCCCGCATGGCGTCCAGCAGCTTCGTCCTGACCTCGGGCGACTCCAGCAGCACGAACCGCCACGGCGTCGTGTGGTGCGGCGCGGGCGCCGCGATGCCCGCCGCGACCGCCCTGCGCACCGCCTCGGGATCGACGGGCTTCCCGGAGAACTCCCTGATGGTACGGCGGGCGAACACGACGTCCCGCGACCCGTAACGGAACAGGTCCTCGTCGGCCGGCCGGATCAGCGGGGCCACCCCCGGCCCGTCGTCCTCGGTCACCAGGTGGGCCAGCCCGCGCACGATCGCCACGGGAACCCCGTCGAGCTTGCCCTTGACCAGCTCGGCCGCGGCCGCGATCTCGTCGGCCAGCGCCGTGACCGTCGCGCTGAGCTGGTTTCCGTAGGAGTCGGCGGTGCCACGGAAGTCGTCGAGCGGGCGCACCCCTGCCGCGCCGATGGCCACGTCGGTGAGCCCGTTGCGCCACGGCCGCCCGAACGTGTCGGACACGATCACCCCGACGTTCACCCCGACGTTCACCCCGGAGTTCTGCGCGGTGCTCTCCCCGGAGTTCTGCGCGGTGCTCTTCCCGGTGCTCTTCCCGGTGTTCGCACCTGCCCGCGCCCCCGCGTTCTCTCTCAGTTTCGCCCTGATCAGCCTGGCCGAGGCATCGGGGTCCTCGGGCAGCAGCAGCACGGTGCCGGGCTCGGTGTTGGAGGCGTCCACCCCGGCGGCGGCCATGACGAAGCCGTGCCGGGTCTGGGAGATCACGGTGTCGCCACGCCTGGCGACCACGCGCTCGGTCTCCTCCTCGATGGCCCGCATGCGGTCGGGCGCGTGCCGCACCCGGCCCTCCGCCTTGCTCACGATCTTGGAGGTGATCACCACGATGTCGCCGTCCCGCAGCCCGGCGCCGGACAGCAGCGCCGCGATGTCGTCGCCGGGCCGCACCTCCCCGATGCCTGTGACGGGGATCACCTGAAAGCCGGTCGGAGTGGTCATCGGGCGAGCTCCAGGGCGAGGTCGAGGGTGGCGCGGGCGATGTCGGCCGCGGCTTCCGCGTCGTGCATGAGGATGGGCCTGGCGCTCACGCGGACGTCGCCGAGCGCGACCCCCGCGTCCTCCTCGGCCACCAGCCAGCCGTCGATCAGCTCCGCGCCGTACAGCTCCAGCACGGCCTGCGCGGTCGTCTCCACCCCGATGGCCGTCAGGCAGGCGTCGGCCATGCCGCGCACCGGCGCGCCGCCGATGATCGGCGAGACGCCCACCACGGTCTTGGGCAGCAGGGCCTCGCGGATGCCCGGGACCTGGAGGATCGTGCCGATGCTCACGACCGGGTTGGACGGCGGCAGGATCACCACGTCGGCCTGCTCGATGGCCTCCAGCACGCCCGGGGCCGGTTTGGCGGTGTCGACTCCCACCAGCGCGAACGACTGCGCGGGGACGGAGGCGCGCAGGCGTACCCACCACTCCTGGAAGTGGATCGCGCGCTTGCCGTGCTCGTCCTCGACCACGACGTGGGTCTCGCAGCGGTCGTCGCTCATCGGCAGCAGCCGCACGCCCGGCTGCCAGCGCGCGCAGAGCGCCTCGGTGATCTGGGAGAGCGGATAGCCGGCCTCCAGCATCTGCGAGCGCACGATGTGGGTGGCGAAGTCGCGGTCGCCGAGCCCGAACCACTGCGGCTCGACGCCGTACGCGGCCAGCTCCTCCTTGACGACGTGGGACTCCTTGGCCCGGCCCCAGCCCTGCTCCTCGTCGATGCCGTTGCCCAGGGTGTACATCACGGTGTCGAGGTCGGGGCAGACCCGCAGGCCGAAGAGGGTGATGTCGTCGCCCGTGTTGCCGATCACGGTGATCGAGGCGTCGGGTGCGGCGGCACGCAGGCCGCGCAGGAAACGGGCGCCGCCGATGCCGCCGGCGAGTGACACGATGTGCATGCGGACCAGTCTTTCACCGGGTCCTGACAACCCCGTCGCGGGACCTGTTTTGTGCCATTTGTCACCCGCGTACTTCCAGGTATTGGGGGGTTTGGTATGGAAGAGGTTCTTGGGACGCCCGGCGGTCGGGTCGGTGATGTGGCAAACTCCCTTCGGGCTAAAGGGTCCGATGGGGGTACTTGTGAGCAAATTTGACGTCGCCCGGCTGAAGGAGCCGGCCGCCTGGATCATGCTCGTCACCGGAGTGATGAACGTGCTGCTGGCGACCGGGCGCATTCTGATCGGCTCGTCCGAGACACTCTCCTTCACCGAACGCGCGGCCTCGAACTTCTCGGGCGTGACGAGCCCCGTGCTGACCGCGCTGCTGCTCGGCGCCGTGCTGCTGGTCACCAAGGTCGGCGAGCCGTCGCAGAAGGCCAAGCCGATCCTGTACGGCGCCGCCGCCGGGCTGCTCCTGTCCGCCGTGTTCGGCATGCTGGCGCTGCTGGCCGGCCTGTTCAGCGGCTTCGGAGCCCGGACCACGATCGAGTACGGCCTCCTCGGCGTGCCCACGCTCGCGCTGACCGCCATCGCGCTGGTCTATCTGCTTCCGCAGGTGCTGCCCGAGCGGCCGGCCGCGCAGGTCTACCACGGCCAGTTCGGCGCGCAGCCCGGCCCCGGTTTCTTCGGTGACCAGCCGCAGCAGTACGGCCCCCAAGGACAGCCCCAGGCGGGCCCCGGCGGACCCGGTCCCCAGGGGCCCGGTTACGGTCAGCCCGGTTTCGGCCAGCAGCAGCCCGGCTTCGGCGGCCCCCAGGACCCGCAGCAGGCCGCCTACGGCCCTCAGGACCCGCAGCAGGCCGCCTACGCCCAGCAGGCCCCGTCGGGTCAGCAGCCCGGTTATGGCCAGCCCGCCGCCGAGCAGCAGCAGGGCGGCTACGGCCAGCAGCCGATGCCGGGTCAGCAGGACCCGCAGCAGGCCGCCGCCTACGCCCAGCAGGCTCCCTCCGGCCAGCAGCCCCCCATGGGTCAGCAGCCCCCGGCCGGTCAGCCCGGTTACGGTCAGCAGCCACCCTCGGCCGCCGGTTATGGGCAGCAGCCCCCGGCGGCTTCCGGTTACGGTCAGCAGCCTCCGACGGCTTCGGGTTACGGCCAGCAGCCGTCCTCGGCCGCCGATCACGGCCAGCCTCCCCAACCGGCCCCGGGCTACGGCCAGCAGACTCCCGACTATGGCCAGCAGGCTCCCGACTATGGCCAGCCCTCTGGTTATGGCCAGCAGTCCGCTTCGACTCCGGGCTACGGGCAACAGCCTCCCTCGACTCCGGGCTACAGCCAGGAGCCGGCCACCCCCGGCTACGGTCAGCAGCCGCCCAGCTTCGGCGGCCAGCCCGAGCAGCCGGAGCCCCAGGCCCCGGTCTACCAGCAGCAGCCGCAGATCAGGGGCGCCCTGCCCGCCGCCCCCTCGGACCAGCAGCAGCCCGAGCAGCCCGATCCGTTCGCCCCGCAGCCCTACGCCCCGGCCGACACGACCCCGACGGGCGCGCCGAGCACGGACTACTCCACCCCGCCCGCCGGCGAGTACACCCCGGCCCCGTACGTCCCGGCCGACAGCCAGCCGAACGTCTACGGCCAGCAGGCCAGCCAGAACCCGTACGCGCCGCCCGCGAACGACCAGGTGAACCCCTACGCGCCGCCGGCGGAGCAGCCGAATCCGTACGCGCCCCCGTCCGAACAGCCCTACTCGGGCGGCGAGACCACGCCGAACGTGCAGTACCCGCAGGGCGGCGAGTCCCAGTTCGGCCAGCAGCAGTCGTACTTCGGCCAGAGCGCCTTCGACCAGCAGCAGCCGGGCCAGCCCTTCACGGGATACTCGGGTCACGAGTACGCCACCCCGCCCGCCTACCAGGAGCCCGACCCGCCCGTGGACCCGCGCTCCCAGCAGCTGATGGACGCCTACCAGCAGGCGGAGACGTACCAGTCGAGCGCGGGCCAGCCCGAATACGGCACGCAGCCCGGCGGCAGGCAGCAGCAGTACGACGACCCGTTCGGCCACCCGCAGCAGCCCCAGCACGGCGGCGGCTATGAGCCGCAGCAGGGCCAGTACCAGCCGGGACACGGGGCTCCGCAGCAACCGCAGCAGCAGGGCCAGGCCCCGGGCTGGCCGGAGCCGCACGGCGGCGAGTCGACGATGCGTCTGGACCCCACGCAGATCCCGGGCGGGAGCTCCGGCTTCGGCGATCAGCGCCGTCCCGGGGACGACCCGATCGACCCAACGGCCATATACACCCCCAATGAGCCACGCAGGTAACGGACCGGCAATGAAGGGCTAGAGAGAAGGTGGGCCACGGGCGGGCGTCCAGTCCGCCCTGGTACGGTTCCGACCGCTGACAGCGTTGCACGGGCCAGGCCAAAGCCACGCACGTAGGGCATCGGCCGGGGCTCGAACATCACATGCAGAGCACACCGGGGCGAGATCTGGTCTTTCCCCGGATACCTGCATGCCGCTTGACGCCACGTACGGCACACGCGTGTAATTACAACCATGTTGTTACGCCTTCCCTTGGGTGGGTACTAAGGAAGGCGTCCATGGGGGGCTCCATTGCGGGCGGGCGGCAGGGAGGTGTGCAGTGACCGATCCGGTCATCGCACAGGATCAGCTTGACGACGACGCTGAGGAACTCGGCTGGCAGGAGCGCGCGTTGTGCGCGCAGACGGATCCGGAGGCGTTCTTCCCGGAGAAGGGCGGTTCCACCAGGGAGGCCAAGAAGGTCTGCCGATCGTGTGAAGTCCGTGCCGAGTGTCTGGAATACGCACTCGAGCACGATGAGCGGTTCGGCATCTGGGGTGGGCTGTCCGAGCGGGAGCGCAGACGGATCAAGCGCCAAGCGGTGTGAGTGATAAGGGGGGAAGGGGTCACACGGGTAGCCGTGTGACCCTTTTCGCGTCTCCTGCAGCGGCTTGCGCATGTATCGTGGGGCCGCCTGATCATCCTCACAGGCTGATGATCTCCACAGGAGTCACTCACCCATGTCCCGTCCCTACGTCACCGCGATCGTCGTAGCCCACGACGGCGCCCGCTGGCTGGGGGAGACGCTGCGCGCCCTGGTCAACCAGAGCCGCAGGCCGGACCGGGTAGCCGGCGCCGACAACGGCAGCAGGGACGGCTCGGCCGACCTGCTGGCCCAGGCGTTCGGCCCCGGCAACCTGATCTCCCTGCCCCGCTCCACCGGTTTCGGCGAGTCCGTCGCCGAGGTGCTCGCGAAGCTGCCGCCCGCCGGCCGCGACGAATGGATCTGGCTGCTCCACGACGACTGCGCCCCCGACAGGCGCGCGCTGGAGGTGCTGCTCGGCGCGGCGGGACAGGATTCCAAGGCGGCCGTGCTCGGTCCCAAGCTGCGCGACTGGATCGACCGCAGGCGGCTGCTGGAGATCGGCGTGACCGTGGGACGTACCGGGCGCAGGGACACGGGGCTGGAGCCGCGCGAGTTCGACCAGGGGCAGCACGACGGGACCAGGGACGTGCTCTCCGTGTCCACGGCCGGGATGCTGATCAGGCGCGAGGTGTGGGAGGAGGTCGGCGGGCTAGATCCGTTCTTCCCGCTGTTCCGCGACGACCTCGACCTGTGCTGGCGGGTGCGCAACGCCGGCCACAAGGTGCTGAACGTGACCTCCGCCGTGGCCTGGCACGCCGAGGCGGCCGGGCGCAGGCGGCGGCGCATCGCGGTCAGCGGAGACCATCCGCGCCGCCTCGACCGCCGCAACGCGATCTTCGTGGTCATGGCGAACCTGCCGTTCCCGGCCATGGTGTGGGCCCTGCTGCGGAACGTGATCGGCTCGGTCTTACGCACGCTGGTGTTCATCGTCAGCAAGCAGCCCGGGAACGCGCTGGACGAGGTCGTGGCGATGGGCTCGATCCTGGCGCACCCCTTACGGTTGTTACGGGCGCGGCGACAACGCCGCCACGGCCGCAAGAAGGGATATATCCGCGTAAAGCGGCTTATGACCCCTCGGGGCGCCGCCTATCGGCGCCTCACCGACATGCTGCAGAGCTTCCTCGCCGGTCAGGCCCCCGTCGACTCGACCGGCCGGCACCACCACGTTTCAGAAGAGGACCCGGACGCCGCCGTACCGCCGTCCGACTCCGGCGCCTTCCAGCGCTTCATCGGCCGCCCCGGAGTCATCCTCATGTTCGCCCTGACCGTCGTCTCGCTGGTCGCCGAGCGGTCCCTCCTCGGCGGCGAACGGCTCGGCGGGGGCGCGCTCGTACCGGTGACGGGCGGCGCCACCGACCTCTGGACCTTCTACACCGAGGGCTTCCACGACGTGGGGCTCGGCTCGACCGCCTGGACGCCGCCGTACGTGGCCGTGCTCGCCGTGCTGTCCACGCTCGCGTTCGGCAAGACGTGGGTGGCGGTCTCCGTGCTGCTGCTGGGGTCGGTGCCGCTGGCCGGCGCCACGGCCTACCTGGCCACGCGGCACCTCATCCCGTCCGTGCCCGCACGGGCCTGGGCGGCGGGGACGTACGCGCTGCTGCCGGTCGCCACCGGGGCCGTCGCGGGCGGGCGGCTGGGGACGGCGGTGGTGTTCGTCCTCATCCCGGTCTACGCCTGGCTGCTCGGGATCATCCTGCTCTCGCCCGATCGGCGGCGTGCCCGCCGGGGGGCCTGGGGGCTGGGATTGGGGCTTGCGGTGGGGATGGCGTTCGTGCCGCTGGTGTATCCGCTGGTCGCGGTGCTGGGGGTGCTGGGTGCCTGGGTGGTCGGACGCGGTGCCCGGCGGGGCAGCGGCTCTTCGGGCCGTTCCGGTACGGGTGGGGTGATGGTGTCCGTGGCCATCGCGCTCGTCGTGCCGCCGGTGCTCCTGATGCCCTGGACGGCCGGTCTCGTCATGGACCCCGGCAGGTTGCTCCTGGAGGCGGGGCTGCACGATCCGGCCCTGGCGGATCCGTCCCTCGGCCCGGAATCGCTGCTCGCGCTCAGCCCGGGAGGGCCGGGGCTGCCCCCGTTCTGGGTGACGGCGGGCCTGGTGGCGGTCGCGCTGGCCGCGCTGCTCATGCGACGCCAGCGCCTGATCGTCGCGGTCGGCTGGGCGGTGGCGCTCTACGGGGTGCTGGCGGGCGTCCTGGTCAGCCGCATCCCCGTCGAGGGTACGCGGGCGTGGCCGGGAGTGCCGCTGGCCATCGCCGGGACCGGGCTGGTGGTCCTCGTGGGCCTGACCGCCCACCGCCTGGCCGGACTGCGCGCCCGTGGCGGGTTGCGGCGGCTGGGGGCCATGATGGTGGCCGCGGTGGCGTTCAGCACGCCGCTGCTGGCCGCCGGTCACTGGATGGTGGTGGGGGTACGCGGGCCGCTCGTCGGCGACGCCCCCGATGTGCTGCCCGCGCTCGCTGCCGCCCGTACCACCCAGGGGGAAAGGACCCTGGTGATCAAGGGGTCCTCGTTCACGGTCCTGCACGGGCGTGCCCCGCTGATCGGCGAGGCGGAGTTGCCCGTCGCCTCCGGGGCGCGCACGCGGGTCGGCGCGGCGGCCGAAGGTCTCGTCGGCGGTCGCGGCGGGGACGCGGCCACGCTGGCCCGGCAGGGCATCGCGATGGTGGCCGTGGCGCCGCCGGTCTCGCCCGAACTGGCCAGGACCCTCGATTCGCAGCCGTCGTTGCAGCGCATGAGCCTGTCGGAAGTGGGCGGGCTCTGGCGGCTGGCCGAGCCGGTCACCCGCGTACCTGTCCAGCCGGTGAGCGTCCTGCACACGCCGTGGTTGTGGGCGCAGGGCGGGCTCGTGCTGGTGGTGGCCCTGCTGGCGTCACCCGGCAGACGCCGGCCGGAGGTCGCGGAGACACCCGCGGTGGCGCTGGCGGGCGCGCGATGAGAGGGCCACGAACGGGCAAGGGCCGGCGGCGGGCGGAGGGTAGCGCGGACGAGCGTGGCCGGAGTGGCGAGGAGGGGGCACGGACGGGCAAGGGCCGGCGGCGGGATGAGGGTGCTGGCCGAGGGGCGATGAGAGGGCTCGTGGAGAACCGGTTCGGGCTGCCGGCGCTGGTCATCGTGTCCCTGGCCGCCATGTACGGCATCGCGTACGTCACCAGGCCCGCCCCCATCCCGCCCCCGCCCGCCACCCCGCGCAAGGTGGCCGTGGAGTCGGTCACCGCGGTCTGCCCCGGCACCAAGGACGAGCAGGTCAACGTCTACCTGACGGGCAAGCTGAACGCCGACACCATGAAGGACGGCAAGCCGTACGTGACCAACGGCCCCGGCGGCCTGGAGGCCGGCTACCTCGCGCGTGCCACCAAGGGCGCGGACCGCGGCCTGGCCGGAGTGCGCTGCACCGAGCCCGCCGCGGAGACCTGGCTG
This sequence comes from Nonomuraea sp. NPDC050404, assembly GCF_040655495.1. NCBI lineage: Bacteria > Bacillati > Actinomycetota > Actinomycetes > Streptosporangiales > Streptosporangiaceae > Nonomuraea > Nonomuraea sp. NPDC050404. The sequence continues at coordinate 81,681 of NZ_JBFAKB010000010.1, read as the reverse complement.
ATCGGCCCGGGCCCGGCGAACGCGGCCGTGAGCCTGCACCTCACGAACGCCGACAAGGCCCCGGCGCTGGTGGACGTACAGGTGTACGCGGCGGAGGGCCCGATCTCCGGCGATGCCGGCACCGGCCTGGACATCGCGCCGGGGGAGCACAGGGAGATCGACCTCAGGACGCTGGCCCCTTCGGCCGACGTGATGGCCGTCAGCGTCACCACCGCCTTCGGCCGCGTGGCGGTCGCCGCCAGGGCCACCATGGAGACGGGCGGCGTGGATTGGCTGCCGTCGGCCGCCCCGCCGTCCACCCGCGTCGTCGTACCCGCCATCCCCGGAGGCGGCGGCCTGCGCCGGCTCCTGGTGGCGACCCCCGGCGAGACGGACGCCGCCGTGCAGATCAAGGCGGTGAGCGAGGAGGCCGAGTACGCGATGAAGGGCCGCGAATCGCTGGACGTGCCGGCGGGCGGCGTGGCCGCGCTGGACATCACCACAGGCATAACCGGTTCCCCCGCCGCCCTGGTGCTCACCTCACCCACCCCGATCATCGCCGGCGTCGTGTCCACCGGCACCGGCACCAGCCCGGACGTCACCTTCACCGCCGGCACCCCTTCCCTGGAACTGGGCAGCGCGGTGGCCCGCAACACCACCGGCTCCCACCTCCTGCTGACGGCACCCGGCACCCGGCCAGGAAAGGTAAGAGTGCAGGTGATGCCTCCGAAAGGTCCGGCGGAGACCCCGTTCGACGTGGAGATCCCTGCGGGCCGTACCCGGAACGTGAAACTGAAGACGAAGGGCGACTTCGCCGTGGTGGTCACGCCTGTGACGGGCGAGGTGTACGGCGGCCGGGTGGTCGAGGAACCCCAGAAGTCAGGCACCCTTCTCACCACCCAACCCCTCTCCCCGGCCAGAACCTGGACCCTCCTCCCGCCCCTGACCGACACCCCGACGGTGGTCCTGCCCTGAGGCACATCCCCGAACGGGCGGCTAGCCGTCTACGATCACCCCTCCTACGGCGGTGCGGCCGGCCGGGGTGGCGACAAGTTCGACCGTGATGGTGTCGCGCAAGTGCGCCCCGAGGACGTCGGCGACGGCGTCGGTGACGTTTCGTACGAGCCTGGCGATGAGTTCCTCGCTGTCGGGACGGGTGAACGCCCCCGCGCGGATGCCGAACGTGATCGCGGGCGCGGCCTCGTCCACCGGCTTGCCCCGCAGGCCCCACCGCCCGGCGGGTACCCCGTCGAGGTGGATGACCGCGACTTCGCGCGCCCACTCGCCGTACACGCTGACCACCGCGTCGGTCAGCGCGGCAATAAGAGCCGATTCGTTCCCCTGAAGCTGCGGCTCCATGACCCGGACCGTGAGATGCGGCATTTCTACTCCCATTTGCTGGCAAATTATCTTTGCCAGCAAACATAATGGCGTCTTCCCGGGGGGTCAACAGCAAGGAGGAGGGCGTCCGGAACCCGACCAAGGGCGGCCGTGACTCTCGGCGCCACCGCCGCCTATGTGCGCTACGACAGCCCGTGCATCGTGGACGCATCGCGGAAGTATCAACCGGGCCTCGCAAGATTGGTGTCACAAGCAAGACACCAGCTAGGGAGTCCCAAATGTCCACCGCTGCAACCATCGTCACCGTCCTGGCCGCCCTCTGGGTGGGCTTCTCCGCCTACTCCCTGCTCCGCCGCGCCGAATGGGTCACCAAGCCGCTGACGGACTACGGCGTCCCCCGCTCGTGGTGGGCCTGGCTCGGCGCGGCCAAGGCCGCAGGAGCCTTGGGGCTGCTGGTCGGCCTGTTCGTGCCGGTCATCGGAATCGCGGCCGGGGTCGGCCTGGTGCTGTACTTCACCGGAGCGGTCGTCACCGTGCTGCGGGCGCGCTCGTACTCGACCGTCGTCTATCCGATCCTGTACCTCGTGCCGGTGATCGCCGCCCTCGGGCTCGGGTACGTCGCCTGACCGCGGTTCGGATCGGCGACCGCCGCAATCGGAGCGGCGACTCGCATCCATCCCTGCACGAATGCCACCATCAGCACGATTCCCGGCGCCGTCCACCGGCGCATGGCGGACTGTTGCGTGTACCGCCAGCGTGGTTGATCGAAGGCCGTCATCGGTTCAAGGGCCGGAGGTTCTCAACCGGTGACTGCATTGCCTGGACGGGCGGGGCCCAGGGCCGGGGAGCGGGAGGGGCCGGCAGGCCCCTCGCCGGGGGTGTGGGGGCTTGCCCCCACTGGGCACGGCCTGACCCTCTTCGCGCGAAGCGCGCCTGTCGGGAAGACCTTGCAGTTGATTTCGGAGCTCGGTGGTGGGGGTCAGGCGCGGTCGTCGTAGCCGGGGTCTACGGCTTCGGGGGCCAGGCCCAGGAGGGTGGCGACCTGTTCCACCACCGTGTCATGGACCATCGCGCCCAAAGTGTCCCTGTCTCTGGCGCGGGCCTCCAGTGGGCGCCGGTACACCACGACGGAGGCGGGGGAGGTGCCGGTGGCGGCGTCGGCGCGGCCGAAGGGGATGGGGTCGGTGTTGAGGCCGGGGCCGTCGCCGAGTTCGCTCAGTGGCGGCACCTCTTCCACGGCGAACTCCACCGCCGACAGTTGGCTCTCCCATCGTGGTCTGAGCCGGTCCACCGCGTCGAGCACCAGGTCGTCGAAGCGTTCGCTGCGGGCCTTGGCCATGGGGATGTGGGAGGGGGCGAGCGGGCCGCGGAGCCCGCGACCATGGCGATCGCGCCGTCTGGGACCGCGCTTCTGAGTCACGTCAGCCAGTGTACGGGGCCGCCCCCTCGATCTTCGGGACGGGCGTTTCCCGGATGGCGGGCGAAAAAGGCAAGGGCGAGGGAGGCGAGGGGAGGGTTGGGTCGGCTGGGGGGTGGGGAAGCCGGACAGGGGAGTGCGGGGGAGGTGCGGGTGTCTTTGGGGCATGTTGGTGGAAAGGCTGCCGCAGGTGTCCGAATTGTGGCGACACGCTCGTTAAGAGCGCTCAGGTAGTGGCGCCTCGCACTCTTACCAGATACGGTCCCTCCGTGAGCCCCGTCCGTCGCTGTTCCCGCACCGCCTGCAGCCAGCCTGCCGTCTTCACGCTCACGTACGTATACGCCGACTCGACCGCTGTTCTCGGCCCTCTGGCGACGTACGCGGAGCCACACTGCTATGACCTGTGCGCCGAACACGCAGAGCGGCTTACCGCCCCCCGCGGCTGGGAGGTGGTACGGCTGCCGACGGACGGCGCCTCACCCAGTTCCGATGATCTGGAGGCGCTGGCCAACGCCGTCAGGGAGGCGGCGCGGCCGACGTCGTCCGCCGGTGGCGAACCGGTCGGGCAGGGCGTCGAGGTCGGCCGGCGTGGGCACCTGCGCGTTCTGAGATCGGCCCAGCAGCATCGCGACCGGTAGGCTCCTGGTGTAAGGCGGAAACGACCTACTAGGGGCGGAGCTGGAGAGTGGGCGATCTCGCCAAGATCTTCAAAGCGTACGACGTTCGCGGGGTAGTGCCCGACGAACTGGACGAGCCGACCGCCGAGGCCGTGGGGGCGGCCTTCGTCGAGGTGACGGGGGCCGAATCGGTCGTGGTCGCGCACGACATGCGTGAGTCTTCGCCGCCGCTGGCCGAGGCGTTCATCCGGGGAGCCCGTTCGCGTGGCGCCGATGTCGTACATGCCGGGCTGGGCTCGACGGACCTGCTCTACTACGCCAGCGGCAGCCTGGGGCTGCCCGGCGTGATGTTCACCGCCAGCCACAACCCCGCCCGTTACAACGGCATGAAGATGTGCCGGTCCGGCGCGGTGCCGATCGGCGGCGACTCGGGGCTGACGGAGATCCGCGACAGGGCGGCCGAGCTGGTCGGAGCGACCGCCGCGCCCGGCGGATCCGTGATCGAGAAGGACCTGCTCACGGGATATGCCGACCACCTGCGCACGCTGGTCGACCTGCGCGGCATCAGGCCGCTGAAGGTGGTCGTGGACGCGGGCAACGGGATGGGCGGGCACACGGTCCCCGCCGTGTTCGAGGGCCTGCCGATCGACCTGCTGCCGCTCTACTTCGAGCTGGACGGGAGCTTTCCCAACCACGAGGCCAACCCGCTGGAGCCGCAGAACCTCGTCGACCTGCAGCGCGCGGTCGTCGACAACGACGCCGACCTCGGGCTGGCCTTCGACGGTGACGCCGACCGCTGCTGGGTGATCGACGAGCGGGGCGAGTCGGTCTCGCCTTCGGCGGTCACGGCGCTGGTGGCGGTGCGGGAGCTGGCCAAGTACCCCGGCGCGACGATCATTCACAATCTGATCACGTCGCTGGGCGTGCCGGAGATCGTACGCGAGCACGGCGGCGTCCCGGAGCGCACGCGGGTCGGGCACTCCTTCATCAAGGCCGAGATGGCGCGGACCGGGGCCGTCTTCGGCGGCGAGCACTCGGCCCACTACTACTTCAGGGATTTCTGGTTCGCCGACTCAGGGATGCTGGCCGCCATGCACGTGCTGGCCGCGTTGGGTGAGCAGGAGCGGCCGCTGTCGGAGGTCGTCGAGGTCTACTCGCGCTACCACGCCTCCGGCGAGGTCAACAGCGCGGTGTCCGACCAGGCCGAGGCGCTGCGGCGGGTACGCGAGGCGTTCGCCGGGCGCGGGGAGTTCGACGAGCTCGACGGGCTGACCGTGAGCGGGCCCGACTGGTGGTTCAACCTGCGTGCCTCCAACACCGAGCCGCTGCTGCGGCTGAACGCCGAGGCGGCCGACGAGAGCAAGATGACGGCGATCAGGGACGAGGTCCTCGCCATTGTGGGAAAGGTGTCAGAGTGAAGATCGACGACTGGCTGCTTGAGATCCTGGCCTGCCCCGCGTGCAAGGCCCCGCTGCGGGCCGAGGACGAGGCCGAGGAGCTGGTCTGCACGGGTTGCGGGCTGATCTATCCGGTCAGGGATGACATTCCCGTCCTGCTCGTCGATGAGGCCAGGAAGCCGTGACCTGGGAGCCGGAGCGGCTCGACGACCAGCGTCACCTCAGTGAGGGCGATCCCGGGGGCATGTTGCCCGCGGTCGCCGCTTCCGCGGCGCACGTACGCACCGGCTATCGCAACGCCGTCGAGGCCCGCGTCGAACGCCTGGCCGACCAGGGGCGCCCCCGCGCCATCGTGGTCGCGGGCATGGGCGGCTCGGGCATCGCGGGCGACATCCTGGCGGCCGTTGTCGGCAACGGCGCGCCGCTGCCGATCGTGACGGTGCGCTCCTACCAGCTTCCCGGCTGGGTGGGCGCGACCGACCTGGTCATCGCCGTCTCCGGCTCCGGCGACACGGAGGAGACGCTGGCGATCGCCACCCAGGCCGTGCGGCGCGGCTGCACGCTGATGGGCGTCGGCGCTCCCGGCTCCACGCTGGAGGCCATCGCCACGCAGGCGGGCGCCGTCTACGTGCCGGTGCCGATCGTCGGGCAGTCCAGGGCGAACCTGTGGTTGCTGGCCGCTCCCCTGATCGTGGCGGCGGCGGCGCTGCGGCTGGTGCCGGCGGACGCGGACCTGTTCGAGAGAGTGGCTCGGTCGCTGGAGGACATGGCGAACCGGTGCAGGCCCTCCAGTGAGTCGTTCATCAATCCGGGCAAGTCGCTGGCGATGGATCTGGCCGAGAGCGTGCCGATGATCTGGGGGTCGTCGCAGGCCGCGTCGGTGGCGGCGTACCGGCTGGCCTGCCAGCTTGGTGCGAACGCGAAATATCCCGCCATCTGCGGTGAGCTGCCCGAGGCCGATCACCACCAGGTGGCGGCCTTCGACGGGCCGATGGCCGAGCGCGACATCTTCGCCGACGCCGCCGGCCGTACGCTCAGGCTCGTGGTCCTGCGTGACACCGAGGAGCACCCCCAGGTGACGCGGCGGCGGGAGGCGTCGCTGCGGCTGGCGCGGGAGCGGGACGTGCCGGTCACCGAGCTCGCGGCCGAGGGCGTGCATCCGCTGGAGCGGATGGCCTGCCTCATCGGGCTCGGCGACTACGCCAGCACCTATCTGGCGCTGGGTTATGGCATCGATCCGACCCCGGTGTCAGCGATCACTGAGCTGAAGGCAAGAATTTCGCAATAGTATCCCCTCCTAGCCTTTAAGTAAGTGATCTTCATGACTGGAGAAGACCAGTGAGCGCGAGCGGCGGAACAAAAGCGATCGTTGCGGCACTGACCGCGAATCTGGCCATCGCCGTGGCGAAGTTCGTGGCCGCCGCCTTCACCGGATCCTCCTCGATGCTGGCCGAGGGCATCCACTCGGTCGCCGACTCGGGCAACCAGGTGCTGCTGCTGGTCGGCGGCAAGCGGGCGGCCAGGGCCAGTACGAAGGAGCATCCGTTCGGCTACGGGCGCGAGCGCTACTTCTACGCCTTCGTGGTGGCCGTGGTGCTGTTCACGATCGGCGCCGCCTTCTCGCTCTACGAGGGCATTCACAAGATCTCCGACCCGCACAAGGTCGAGGCGCCGATCTGGGCGTTCGGAGTGCTGATCTTCGCGATCATCGCGGAGACGTTCTCCTTCCGTACGGCGATCATCGAGTCGAACGCGGTACGCGGCAAGCAGTCGTGGGTGTCCTTCATCCGCCGCTCCAAGTCGCCCGAGCTGCCCGTCATCCTGCTGGAGGACCTCGGCGCGCTGCTCGGCCTGATCTTCGCGCTGTTCGGCGTGACGATGGCGGTCATCACCGGCGACGGCGTCTGGGACGGCATCGGCACCCTGATGATCGGCGTGCTGCTGGCCGTGATCGCGGTCGTGCTGGCCATCGAGACCAAGTCGCTGCTCGTCGGCGAGGGTGCCTCGCCGGAGGCGGAGAGCCGGATTCGCGCCGCGCTGGAGAACGCCCCCGAGGTGACGCGGGTCATCCACATGCGCACGCTGCACCTGGGTCCCGAGGAGCTGCTGGTGGCCGCGAAGATCGCGGTGCAGCATGACGACACCGCGGCCGAGGTGGCCCGCGGCATCGACGAGGCGGAGCGGCGCATCCGTGAGGCGGAGCCGATCGCCCGGGTGATCTACCTTGAGCCGGACCTCGACCGTCAGAGCGCCACCACCAGCTGAGGCCGGGATGGATCAACGGTGCCGTAGCAGGCGCAGGGCCTTCTCCTTCTCGAAGTCCAGGGCCCTGCGGGGCACCTGGATGCGCCCGATTCGCACCCCGAGGTCGCGTACCGCCGCCGCAACGGCGGGTTCGCTCAGCGCCCGCAGCGCGAAGGCCAGCTCCGCCGGAGAGACGTCGAACATCTTCTCCAGCTCCACCCCCTGAGCCACGGCGGCCAGCTCGTCGGGCCCGAACCGCCGGTGCGCCCCCTGCTCGCGCACCGGCGGCAGCAGGCCGAGTGCCTCCCGGTATCGGAGCATTCGCGGGGACATGCCGAGCCGTCTGGCGGCTTCCGTGATGCGCATTCTTACATTCTTACGTCAGATTCACCGTGCGCGAGGTGCGTCCCCGTACGAGGGCCACCTAGACTCATCCGCGACAAACCATCCGTGACTCGAGGGGAAACCCGATGGACTTCAAGGTCGCAGACCTTTCACTTGCCGACTTCGGCCGTAAGGAAATCCGGCTCGCCGAGCACGAGATGCCCGGCCTCATGGCGGTCCGCAAGGAATATGCGGCCTCCCAGCCCCTGCGCGGCGCGAAGATCATGGGCTCCCTGCACATGACCATCCAGACGGCCGTCCTCATCGAGACGCTGGTCGCCCTCGGCGCCGAGGTGCGCTGGGTGAGCTGCAACATCTTCTCCACGCAGGACCACGCCGCCGCCGCGGTCGTCGTCGGCCCCAACGGCACCGTGGACGACCCGCAGGGCGTGCCGGTGTTCGCCTGGAAGGGCGAGACGCTGGAGGAGTACTGGTGGTGCACCGAGCAGGCGCTCACCTGGCCCGGCGGTGACGCCCCGAACATGATCCTCGACGACGGCGGCGACGCGACCCTCCTGGTGCACAAGGGCGCCGAGTACGAGAAGGCCGGCGCCGTGCCCGCGGCCACCGCCGAGGACCCGGAGGAGTGGCACGTCATCATCGACCTGCTCACCCGCACGGTCGGCGCGGACAAGCGGTGGACCACGATCGCCGAGAGCATCAAGGGCGTCACCGAGGAGACCACGACCGGCGTGCACCGTCTCTACGAGATGCACAAGAACGGCCAGCTCCTCTTCCCGGCGATCAACGTCAACGACTCGGTCACCAAGTCGAAGTTCGACAACAAGTACGGCTGCCGCCACTCCGTGATCGACGGCCTCAACCGCGCCACCGACGTGCTGATCGGCGGCAAGGTGGCTGTGGTCGCCGGCTACGGCGACGTCGGCAAGGGCTGCGCCGACGCGCTGCGCGGCCAGGGCGCCCGCGTGATCGTGACCGAGATCGACCCGATCTGCGCGCTCCAGGCGGCCATGGACGGCTTCCAGGTGACCACGCTGGAGGAGGTCGTCGGCATCGCCGACATCTTCGTCACCACCACCGGCAACTTCAACATCATCACCGCCGACCACATGTCGCGGATGAAGCACCAGGCGATCGTGTCCAACATCGGCCACTTCGACAACGAGATCGACATGGCCGGCCTGGCCAAGCTGCCCGGCATCGTGAAGAACAACATCAAGCCGCAGGTCGACGAGTGGGTGTTCGAGGACGGGCACTCGATCCTCGTGCTCGCCGAGGGCCGCCTGATGAACCTGGGCTGCGCGACCGGCCACCCCAGCTTCGTGATGTCCAACTCGTTCACCAACCAGGTGATCGCGCAGATCGAGCTGTTCGCCAAGACCTCCGAGTACCCGATCGGGGTCTACACGCTGCCCAAGCACCTGGACGAGAAGGTCGCCCGCCTGCACCTGGACGCTCTGGGCGTGAAGCTCACCGAACTCACCAAGGAGCAGGCCGCCTACATCGGCGTCCACGTCGAGGGCCCCTACAAGTCCGACCACTACCGCTACTAGAAAATCTCCTTCATCCTTTACGGCGGGCCAGGTCACCCGCACGCGCCGTAGCCCCTTCCCGTCCGTCATGGCCGGTCGTGAAGGCTCACGGGCTGGGCGCCGTGACGAGCGTGACCTGGGCCGTGTTCTTCGCTTCGAGGTTGGCCATGGATCTCAGTGACAGCGGTGAGCGGCAGATCTCCTGGGCCGCTCGTTCGATGCCGGTGCTTACCGCCATCGGTGAGCGGTTCGCGCTCGAACGGCCGCTCGACGGGCTGAAGATCGCGGCCTGTCTGCATGTCACCGCCGAGACGGCCGTGCTCATGGGGGCGTTGAAGGCGGGTGGCGCCGAGATCGCGCTGGCCGCCTCCAACCCCCTGTCCACGCAGGACGACGTGGCCGAGGCGCTCCGTGCGTATGGGATCTCGGTGCACGCGCGGGCCGGGGTGGATCGGGCGACCTACTACCGGCACATTCACCAGGCGCTCGACCTCGGGCCCGATCTGGTGCTCGACGACGGGTGTGATCTGGTGAACATCCTGCACACCGAGCGCCGTGACCTGCTCGAAGGGGTCAGTGGCGGGTGTGAGGAGACCACGACCGGGATCATCAGGCTGCGTCAGATGGCGGCCGAGGAGGCGTTGCGGTTTCCGGTCGTGGCCGTGAACGACACCCGTACCAAGCGCATGTTCGACAACCGTTACGGGACCGGCCAGTCCACGCTGGACGGCATCATGCGGGCCACCAACACGATGCTGGCCGGGCGGACCGTGGTCGTGGCCGGGTTCGGGTTCTGCGGGCGGGGGGTGGCCGAGCGGGCCAAGGGGTTCGGCGCGCGGGTGATCGTGACCGAGATCGACGCCGTGAAGGCGCTCGACGCGACCTTGCAGGGTTACGAGGTGCGGCCGATGGCGCAGGCCGCGCTGCTCGGGGACCTGTTCATCACCGTGACGGGCAACCGGGACGTGATCAGGGCCGAGCACCTGGCGGTGATGAAGGATGGGGCGATCCTGGCCAACGCCGGGCATTTCGATGTGGAGATCGACGTGCGGGCGCTGGACGAGATGGCCTCCGACGTGTACCGGGGCGTGCGGCCCAGCACCGACGAGTACGTGCTGCCCGACGGGCGGCGGCTGTTGTTGCTGGCCGAGGGGCGGCTGGTCAACCTGACCGCCGCGGAGGGGCATCCGGCGGCCGTCATGGACATGTCGTTCTCCGCCCAGGCCCTGGCGGTGGTGTGGCTGGCCGGCGAGCGCGCGAACCTCGCGCCCGGCGTCTATGACGTGCCCGAGGAGATCGACCACGAGGTGGCCCGGCTCAAGCTGGCCGCCGCCGGGATCGGAATCGACCTGCTGACCGCCGAGCAGGAGGACTACCTGCACTCCTGGCGCCTGGGCTCCTAAAGCCGAGCTCCGGAGAGACGCCGAGCTCCGGAGAGACGCTGGGCGCCTGGGAAGGCTGGGCTCCGGAGGGTGGCTGGGTGCCTGGGAAAGCTGGGCGTCTGGGAAGGCTGGCCTCCCAGACGGCGTTCAGAGTGCGGACTGCATTTCCTGCATGCGGCGGATCTCCGTGGTCTGCTCCACGCTGACGTCGTTGGCCAGTTCCTCGATCTTGATGTGCGACCCACCGGTGAGCACCTGCTCCGACATCTTGATCGCGCCCAGATGATGGTTGATCATCAACTGCAGGAACATCCGGTCGAAGTCCTTGCCCTTGGCGGCTTTCAGCCCCGCCAGCTGCTCCGGCGTGGCCATCCCCGGCATGCCCTCGTGCCGCCCGTGATGATCGGGCACCGCCTGCTCCTGCTCCCGCAGCCACGTGGTCATGTACTGGATCTCCGGCCCCTGGACGTCCTGGATCCGGTCCGCCAGGCTCTTGAGCTTGACCGATTCCGCCCGGCTGGGGGCGAGCAGCGCCATGTCCACGGCCTGCCGGTGATGGGTGATCATGTCCTGGACGTACTTGACGTCCGCCGCGTTGGCCGTCGCCGCGGGCACGGCCGTGGCGGCCTCGGCCGGTGACAACGTCTTGGCCTGCTCGCCAGGCCGGCCGGGCGCGATCACGGGCGCCGTCGAGTCGGCCCGCGGAGCCTGCGGCTTGGCGTCGGAGCTGCAGCCGGAGAGGGCGCCGGAGAGGGCGACGGCCAGGCCCACGATGACGACGAGCGCAGCGCGCACTCAGCCTCCTGAACTGACTTCGGTACGGAATGCGCACTCTAGGTGCTGAGCAGACGGAAGAAAAGAGGTCGAATCGCAACAAACTTTGACACGTTGGACGCTGGCCTGCGAAGCCAAGACAGGTGAGGATTACTAGGATTTATGCCCCCTTTATAGGAGGTCCCCGAGTGTTAGCCCCCCGCAGAGCCCTCATCCTGGTCGCGGCCCTGGTCGCGCTGGCGGGCGTGATGGCGCCGGCGCAGGCTGCGGACATCCCGGCTCCCGGCGAGATCGTCATGAGCCCCAACATCAAGCACGTCACCAACGTGCCCAAGCCGCCGGCCCTGGCCGACATCCACACGGACATGGCCTTCCAGGGCGACTACGCCTATGTTGGCAACTACTACGGCTTCTCCATTTACAACATCAGGAACCCGAAGAGGACCTCGCTGGTCAGCTCGGTCGTCTGCCCCGGCGGCCAGATGGACGTGTCCGTCTACGGGAACCTGCTGTTCGGGTCCGTCGACTCCTCCCGCAACAACGACTCGTGCTCCAGCACCGGGCAGAGCGCCACGGTCAAGGAATCGTGGGAGGGCATCCGGATCTTCGACGTCTCGAACAAGTCCGCCCCGACGTACATCAAGTCGGTCGAGACGAACTGCGGCTCGCACACGCACACGCTGGTGCCCGACCGCAGGAAGCAGAACGTCTACATCTACATCTCCTCCTACAGCCCGAATGACACCTTCCCGGACTGCAAGACGCCGCACGACCTCATCTCCATCGTCAAGGTGCCGCTGAGGAACCCGGCGGCGGCCACGGTGATCTCCACGCCGAACCTGTTCCCCGACGGTGGGAACCCGGGCGTGCAGCTTCCCTATCCGGACGGCAAGTCGGCCACGACCGGCTGCCACGACATCACGGCCTACCCGGAGAAGGGCATCGCGGCGGGCGCCTGCATGGGTGACGGCATCCTGCTCGACATCCGCAACCCCGAGCAGCCCCGGGTCACCGCGACCGTGCGCGACGAGACGAACTTCGCCTTCTGGCACTCGGCCACCTTCAACAACGAGGGCACGAAGGTCATCTTCACCGACGAGCTGGGCGGCGGCACCAGGGCGACCTGCAACGAGGCCATCGGGCCGAACCGGGGGGCCAACGCCTACTACGACATCACGCGCCGTGGGCAGCTCCAGTTCAGGAGCTACTTCAAGATCGCCCGGCACCAGGACGACTCCGAGAACTGCGTGGCCCACAACGGCTCGCTGATCCCGGTCAAGGGCCGCGACATCATGGTGCAGGCGTGGTACCAGGGCGGGATCTCGGTGGTCGACTTCACCGACTCCGCGAACCCGCGCGAGATCGCCTTCTTCGAACGCGGTCCCGACAGCACGGCACCGGCGCTGGCCGGCGGCATCTGGTCGGCCTACTGGTACAACGGCTACATCTACGGCTCGGACTTCAACCTGGGCCTCGACGTGCTGAAGCTCGACGACTGGCGCACGAACAAGGCCAACGGCGTCAGGATGCGCTCGCTGAACGCGCAGACGCAAGCGTCCTACCCCGAATGGGGATGGGGCCACGACCACTGATCGACCAGGCGGCGGGGACTCCGACCGAGGCCCCGCCGCCTTCGCCTTTGCCCGCATCCGGCACCCGCCTTACCCACAGGTCCCAAGGAGGCACCCGAGTGACCCTTTCGCGCCGTTCCATCGTCGTCGCAGCGGTGGCCACCGTCTTAGCGCTGGCCGGAATGCCCGCTTCGGCCGCCGACATCCCGCCACCGGACACCGTGGTCACCAGCCCCAACGTGACCCACGTGCTGAACGTCCCCAAGCCCGCCCCGATCGCCGACGCCATCAACACCGACATCGCCTTCCAGGGCGACTACGCCTACGTCGGCAACTACGGCGGCTTCTCGATCTACGACATCAGGAACCCCAGGAAGGCCAGGGCCGTCAGCTCCGTCGTCTGCCCGGGTGGCCAGATGGACGTCAGCGTGTACGGCGACCTGCTGTTCGCCGCCGTGGACGCCTCGCGCAACAACGACTCGTGCGCCAGCACCGGGCAGAGCGCCACGATCAAGGAGTCGTGGGAGGGCGTACGCATCTTCGACATCTCCGACAAGGCGAACCCGCGCTACGTCAAGTCGGTCGAGACCAACTGCGGCTCCCACACGCTGACCCTGGTTCCCGGCAAGGGACGCGACCGGCACCGGAACGTCTACGTCTACGTCTCGTCGTACCAGCCGTCCTCGACCTTCCCCGACTGCCTGCCGCCGCACGACAAGCTGTCGATCATCAAGGTGCCGCTGCGTGACCCGGCCGCCGCCGAGGTCGCGGCCACCCCGGTCGTCTTCCCCGACGGCGGCAACGAGACCCAGCCGGGCCTGCTCCTGCCGACCAGCGGCTGCCACGACATCACCACCTTCGCCGAGAAGGACATCGCGGCGGGCGCCTGCATGGGCGACGGCGTGTTGTTCGACATCTCCGACCGGCTGAACCCCAGGATCACCGCCAGGACGACCGACCCGAACTTCGCGTTCTGGCACTCGGCCACGTTCAGCAACGACGCCAGGAAGGTCGTCTTCACCGACGAGCTCGGCGGCGGCGGGGCGGCGACCTGCAACGAGGCCACCGGGCCGAACCGCGGGGCCGACGCCATCTACGAGATCGTGCGCGGGCAGCTCGTCTTCAAGAGCTACTTCAAGATCTCCCGGCACCAGGCCGACAGCGAGAACTGCGTGGCGCACAACGGCTCGCTGATCCCGGTCAAGGGCCGCGACATCATGGTGCAGGCGTGGTACATGGGCGGGGTCTCCATCTGGGACTTCACCGACGCCTCCCGCCCGAGGGAGATCGGCTACTTCGATCGTGGCCCCCGCTCGGACGGTGGTGGCGGCGGCATCTGGTCCGCCTACTACTACAACGGCTACATCTACGGGGCCGACTTCCACGAGGGCCTCGACGTCATCAAGATCAACGATCGGCTCACGGACAGCGCCAGGAACGTCCGTACCGACCGGTTGAACGTCCAGACGCAGGAGTCGTACCGCAACCGGGGCCACGGCTGACGGCACGCTCCCGTCGCTGACGGCTCGCCCGCCCGATGACCGCGCTCATTGAGGCGGGGCGAACCCGCCCGGAGTCGCCTGAGGCGGCTCCGGAGCGGGTGCGGGACCGGGCGGCGGCCCGTAAGGGCCCTGCTGGGAGTACGGAAGCGGCTGCGGATTGATCGGAGGCGGCGGCTGCGGGCCCGGCTGAGGTGCGTACGGGCCGGGCTGGGGCAGGCCGTTGCCCATCCGCTTGGCGAAGCGCTCCTCCTCCCGCCGTCCGCGCTCGGCCAGGATGGCGCTCAGGTACGCGTGCGCCGGCACCCCCGGCGGAGCCGCCGGCGAGACGAAGGACGCCGCCTGGGTCGCGATGCGTACCCCCATCTCGTGCCGGACCTGGGGCGACAGGTCGTGCCAGCGCATCAGGTACTGCCTGGCGGCGTCCATCACCTGGTCGGGCAGCTGGGAGAGCTCCAGCGTGGACGCCCAGGCCGCGAGCTGCGGCGGCATCATGATGGCCACCCTGCGGTCGCGCGGCGCCCGGTCGGAGATCACGATGGTGCCGGCGAACACGTCGCCGATCCGCTTGCCCCGCTTCGAGGCCAGCGACGCGATCAACGCCCCCGCCCCGAACGTCCCCCACAGCTCCAGCACCCCGGCCAGCCCGCGGAACAACGACTGCCTGAAGCGCACCGGGCTGCCGTCGTCGCCGACCACCCGCAGGCCGAGCGCCAGCTTGCCGAGGCTGCGCCCTCTGGTGAAGGTCTCGAACATCACCGGGTAGCCGACCATGATCAGCGCGTCCATCACGATCGTGACGGCCATGAACATGGCGAAGTCGGAGATGGCCGCGAATGCGCCTAAAAGCGTGTTGACCGCGAACATCACGAGGAACAGCAGGAACATGTCGATGACGATCGCCACGGCCCGGGAGCCGAACTGCGCCACCCGTACCTCGACGACGACGGCGTCACCGGTCACAACCTCTGACATATGTGGAGCCTAACGGCTATGTCTCGGTGATTGAGCGGCCAGAATGTTCGGGTGGACATTGATGCGTTCGTCAAAGCACACCGCCCCGTGTGGGATCGGCTCGACCACCTCGTCAAGAACCGCTCGTCGCTGACCGGCGCCGAGGTGGACGAACTGGTCGAGCTGTACCAGCGGGTTGCCACGCACCTGTCCATGGTCCGCTCATCCTCCAGGGACCCGATGCTGGTCGGGCGGCTGTCGGCGCTGGTGGCCAGGGCCAGGTCCGCCGTCACCGGCGCGCACACCCCGGCCTGGCGGGAGCTGACCCGCTTCTTCACGGTGACCTTCCCCGTGGTGGCCTACCGGGCGCGGTGGTGGTGGCTGGGGAGCACCGTGGCGTTCCTGGTGGTGGCGACGGTGATGGCCACGTGGGTGGCGGGCAATCCGGACGTGCAGGCGTCGATCGCCAGTCCCGAGCAGATCACCCAGCTCGTCAACGAGGACTTCGCCAACTACTACTCCGAGCACCCGGCCGCCTCTTTCGCCAGCCAGGTGTGGATCAACAACGCGTGGGTGGCGGCCCAGATGATCCTGTACGCGGCGGTGCTGGGGCTGCCGATCCCGTACGTGCTCTACGCCAACGCCGAGAACGTCGCCGTCTCCGCCGGTTTGATGGCCTCCCGCGACAAGCTGGACGTCTTCTTCGGCCTGATCCTGCCGCACGGCCTGCTGGAGCTGACCGCCGTGTTCCTGGCGGCGGGCGTCGGCATGCGGCTGGGCTGGACGGTCATCTCCCCCGGCCCGCGCAGGCGGGTGGAGGCGCTGGCCGAGCAGGGCCGGGCGGTGATGAGCGTGGCGATGGGGCTGGTCGTGGTGCTGTTCGTGTCGGGGCTGATCGAGGCGTTCGTGACGCCGTCCGGGCTGCCGACGTGGGCGCGGGTGGGCATCGGGGTGCTCGCCGAGCTGGTCTTCCTCGGGTACGTGATCGCCTTCGGCCACCGCGCGCTACGCCGGAACGAGACCGGCGACATCGAACGCGCCCCCGACGTCGCCCCCACCGCCTGAAGCCCGACCGCCCTCGCGCCTGCCGGCCTCGCGCACTGGCTGCCTGACGAGCCGCCCGTCCAGAGCGGTCCGTCTAGAGGCGTCCTGCGGCCTTCAGCGCCAGGTACGCGTCCGCCAGCGCCGGTGCGATGTTCTCCGGTGACGCGTCCACCACCTCCACCCCGTGCCGCCGCAGCCTGGCCGTGATCCGCCTGCGCCCGAGCTGTGCCTGCTCGGCCGCCGCCGCGTCGTACACCTCCTCGGCCGTGCCCCGGCGACCCGCCATGGCCGCCACCGCCGGGTCGGACACCCCGGCCACCAGCACCAGGTGCCGCGAGGAGAGCTGCGGCAGCACCGGCATCAGGCCCTCGTCCATGGCGGCCGAGTTCAGGTCCGTGAGCAGCACGACCAGGCAGCGCCGCTTGGCCCGCGCGAGGATGGCGGCGGCCATGCCCTGCGCGTCGGCCTCGATCAGCTCGGCCTCGATCGGCGCCATCACGTTGACCAGCGACGACAGCAGCTCGGTCCGCGACGCCCCGCCCACCCAGGCGCGTACGGCCCGGTCGTAGGCCAGGAAGTCCACCTGGTCGCCCGCCCTGGCGGCCAGCGCGGCCAGCAGCAGCGCGGCGTCCATCGACCAGTCCAGGCGCGGCCAGCCGGGCGCCGGACGGGAGTCGGGGCGTACCAGGAGGCCGCCGCCGCCCGCCTGCTCACCGGCCAGATGGATCGGCGCGGCGCCCACCCGGCCCGCCGAGGTGCGGCCGGTGTCCAGCACGATCAGCACGCGGCGGTCGCGTTCCGGACGCCAGGTGCGTACGACCACGTCGTGGCGGCGCGCCGTGGCCCGCCAGTCGATGGAACGCACGTCGTCGCCCACCACGTACTCGCGCAACGAGTCGAACTCGGTGCCCTGCCCGCGCACCAGCGCCGGATGCTGGCCGTCGAGCTCGCGGAGCCTGGCCAGCCTGGAGGGCAGGTGTTTGCGCGACAGGAACGGCGGCAACACGCGTACCGTCCACGGCGAACGGTGGCTGCCCTGGCGGGCGGCCAGGCCCAGCGGGCCGACCGAGCGGACCGTGATCGCCACGGAGGAGCGGTCGCCGCGCCTGGTCGGGGTGAGCAGGACGACGAGCTTGCGTCGCTCCCCGGCGGGCACGTCCAGCTTGGCCACCCGCGGGTGTATGCCCGCGGAGGGCGGCCAGGCGTCCCTCAGCAGGCCGCGTACGCGCCTGCCGCCCGGGTTCTCCACCACCAGCTCCACCTCGGCGGCCTGGCCGAGCCGGACCAGCGTGTCACCGGACCGGTGAAAGCGCAGCGGCCGCACGGAACCGGCGACGGTCAGGTCCACCACGATCCCGGCGGCCAGCAGCAGGCAGACCCCGGCCAGCGCGGGCCCGGGCTGCGGCGCGAACAACACCACCACGATCCCGATCGCCGCGACCAGCCCGGCACGTCCCGTAAGAGCCATCAGCGCATCACCGCGATCCCGGCAGGTCCTGCAAGAGCCTTCCCCGTGACGCCGGCACGTCCCGCGAGAGCAATCGCCGCGACGCCGGCACGTCCTGCGAGAGCAATCGCCGCGATCCCGGCGCGTCCCGTAAGAGCCATCAGCGCGGGACCTGGACGGAGGCCAGGATGCCGTCGAGCAGGCCGTCCGCGGTCGCCCCTTCCAGCTCGGCCTCGGGCCGGAGCTGGACGCGGTGCCGCAGCGCGGGCCTGGCCAGCGCCTTCACGTCGTCGGGCGTGACGTACTGCCGCCCCGACAACCACGCCCACGCCCGCGAGGCGGCCAGCAGCGCCGTCGCGCCACGCGGGGAGACGCCGAGCTGCAGCGAGGGGGAGTTCCTGGTGGCACGGGCCACGTCCACGATGTATCCGAGCACCTCGGGCGCCACGTGCACCTGCGCGACCGCTTCCCGCCCCGCCGCCAGGTCCGCGGCCGAGGCGACGGCCTTGATCTCCGACAGGTCACGCGGGTCGAAGCCGCGCGCGTGCCGGTCGAGCACCGAGATCTCCTGGTCGCGCGGCGGCAGCGGCACGGTCAGTTTGAGCTGGAAGCGGTCGAGCTGGGCCTCGGGAAGCTGATAGGTGCCCTCGTACTCGACGGGGTTCTGCGTCGCGCACACCACGAACGGGTCGGGCAGCTCCCTGGCCGTACCCTCCACGCTGACCTGCCGCTCCTCCATCGCCTCCAGCAGCGCCGCCTGCGTCTTCGGCGGGGTGCGGTTGATCTCGTCGGCGAGCAGCAGGTTCGTGAAGACCGGTCCCTCGCGGAACTCGAACTGCGCGGTCTTCGTGTCATAGATCAACGACCCGGTCACGTCGCCCGGCATCAGGTCGGGCGTGAACTGCACCCGCTTGAAGTCCAGCGACAGCGCCGCCGACAGCGTACGGACCATCAACGTCTTGGCCACGCCAGGCACGCCTTCGAGCAGCACGTGCCCCCGGCACAACAGCGCGATGACCATCCCCGTCACCACCGCGTCCTGCCCGACCACGGCCTTGGACACCTCGGCGCGCAGCGCGCCCAGCGCCTCTCTGGCCGAGTCGCCCGCGTTCGTCGTCACGCGGTAGCTCTCATCGAAGTTCACTGATCTGCCTCTCCATCAAGTCCAGATATCCGGCCAGCCCGACGAGCCCCGCGTCATCCGCCGGCGGCGGGCCGTACAGTGCGGTGCCGACCGCCTGCGGATTCTCTCCCGTACGGGCCGCGATCGCCGCGACGACCTCGTGTTGCCCCGCGCCCGAGTCGAGCCCCAGCCGCGGCGTGAGCCGGTCGATCGTGCCCGCGCGCAGCGAGCCGGCCGCGCGGTCCCTGGCGCGTCTAGCCCGGTAGAGCCGGCCGCGCCCTTCGACGGTCTCCGAGGCCCTGACGATGACTGGCAGCTTCTCCGTCACCACCGGCCCCAGCCGCCTGCCGCGCCAGAACGCGGTGACGGCCAGGGCGATGATCGCCATGTAGATGCCCCAGCGGATGCTGCCGGGCATCAGGTCGTGCATGGACAGGCCCGCGTCGCCCGGGTTGATCAGGGGCGGCGGATCCTGCGGGCGTACCAGCCAGGTGACGGTCCTGCCGGTGCCGACGAGGTTGAGCGCGAGCGCCGCGTTGCCGTCCTCGGCCAGGCGCTGGTTGGTCAGGAAGTCGCCGGCGCCGACCACCGTGGTGACGCCGCCCGCGTGCGAGTAGGTGATCAGCGCGTGCCCGTCGCGGCCCACCGGATAGCAGCCGGTCGTGCCCGACGGGCCGCGCAGCGCGGCGCCGCCCATGAACGCGCTTCCCGCGGCGGTGGCGGCGGGCAACCCGCACGAGGGCTCGCGGGAGCGCGTGCGGGCCGGCACCGGGGCGGCCCGGGCCTCGGGGGCGAGGTCGTGCAGCACCATGGACGGAACGCCGACGATCAGGCGGTCGCCGGGGATCTCGGCCAGGGCGTCCCTGTCCTGGTACGTGGTGTCCGTGATCAGCAGCAGGTGGTCGCCCGCGGCGGCGTTGGCGTTGGCGGCGGCGGCCTCGGCGGAGTCGGTCCGCTTGACGGTGACGCCGCGGTCGCGCAGGAGTTCGGCGATCGCCTTGGAGCCGGACAGGGAGGTGTCGTCGGGGTCGAGATAGCGCTCCGGACCCTGAGCGGGCCGCAGCATGACGACCAGGAGGCCGATGAGCACGAGGGCGACGCCCATCAGCACGATCATCCGGCCGGAGCGCCAGATGGTGCGGGCGGTGGGGGAGGTCGGACGCGACTCTTCGAGCCCGGCCTCCGCGGGCGTGACGACGCTCATGACCCCACCCCGCCGACTCCGCCCGCAAAACCTCCGCCGGCAGGACCTCCGCCCGCAGGGGTGGTGAGCGGGATCGGGCGCGCCTGGCGCAGGCGCTCGTCGAGGGAGGCCATCGTCTCGTAAGCCTGCCGCGTCCCCATCACCCCGCCGTACGTCACGTCGTCGAACGACCGGGCGGCGGCCACCAGCTCATCGGCGAACGCGGGCAGCGCCACCGCCGCCTCGGCCGCCAGTTCGTGCGCCGTGCGTCCGGGCATGCCGTCCACCAGCGCTCGTTCCTCCAGGTCACGCGCGATGGCCCGGAGCCGCTCCTGGATGGCCTGCGTCCACTGCCCCTCCGCGGCCAGCCGTACGGCGGCCTGCCGGTGCTCGGCCGCGGACATCGCCTGCTTCCCGAACAGCGTGCCCGGGGCCATCGCCCTGTCGCGGGAGGTCCTGCGCAGCCGCCACGCGATCAGCGCGACCACCCCGAGAAGAATCAGCGTGATCACGATGGCCGCGATGATCCCGCCCGCCGAGCCGCCCCCGGTGCCGGCGTCCATGAGGTCGCCGAGGAACTGCATGATCCGCCGGTAGATCAGGTCGACCAGCGGTTCCTTCTCGTAGGCGGGATTGAGGAGCTCTTCCGCGGCCTTGCCCGCGCCCTCCGCCCTGTCGACCGGGCTCACGACCTGGCCGAGTTGGACGGGTCCCAGAGGTCGTCGGCCGAGGAGTGCACCCAGCCCTGGCGCTGCTGCTCGATGGCCGCGGTCTGCAACACGAGGTCGAAGGCCTCACTGCGCATGCGGCGGTCGGCGTACAGCAGACCGGCGACGCCGGCCTCGAACGGGTAGGTGATCATCGCGCCCAGCGTGGCGCCGATCGCGATCAGCACGGCCACCACGACCATCATGCCCGCTGAGCTCGGCCCGAACATGCCGAGTGCCGTGCCCACGAGCGTGAACGGCACGGTCAGGATGCCCCCGACCAGGCCGACGAGGATCATGGTGAGCAGCAGGATGCCGAGCACCCGCCAGAAGTCGCCGGTCACCAGGTTCCAGGAGCGGCGCATGGCGTCGATCGGGCCGCGTCCCTCCAGGACCACGGCCGCCGGGGCGAAGGCGAATCGGGTCTTGAAGAACAGGTAGTAGGCGATGTAGGCGATGATGAACAGGAACGTCAGCCCGAGGACCCAGCCGAGGTCCCCTGCGGTGATGTTCGTCGCGATCACCACCATGAGCAGCACGTAGAGGACCACCGGCACCAGCATGATGGCCGACATCAGCGCCACCACGCCGAACAGCGCCGGGGACCGGCCCTTGACGAGTCGCCAGGCCTCGCCCGCGCCGAGGTTGCCGCCGAAGACGGCCCGGCCGAGTATGCGGGTCAGCACGCCGGTCAGCAGGGTGACGACGACGAACTGGATCGCGGCGGAGATCAGGCTGCCGCCGTACTGGCCGAGGATGCCGTACAGGCTGGTGAGTTCGGTGCCGGCGGAGGCCGGGTCGGTGTAGAGGGCGGCGGAGGATTGGAGCAGGAAGGTCTGGCCCACGGCCAGGGGGATGGCGGCGAGCAGGGCGGTCACGGCCGACAGGCCGAGCACCGATTTGGGGTTGGACCGGATCAGCTTGATCGTGCCGTCCAGAATGTCGCCGAGGCCGAGTGGGCGCAGCGGGATTATGCCCGGCCGGAGCGCCGGCGGAGGCGGACCGTAACCGTATCCGGGCTGTTGTCCTGGATAAGGCGGATATGGTTGCTGGGCCTTGGGCCCGTAGGGCGGTTGCGGAGGTTGCTGGGGCGGAGGCTGCTGTCCGTAGGGCACCTGCTGCTGCGAGCCAGGCGCGGTCCACGGGGAGGCCTGCGGGGCGCTGTAGGGCGGGGGCTGTTCGGCCGACCAGCCTGATGGCGTCTCGGGCGATGGCGTCTCGGGCGTGGGACCGTGACCGTCTGACATATCCCAATCCTGGCATGCTGAGCGGGGCATTGGTGTCGCCGAGTGGATTCGCGGTGGCATCTTGCCCGCATTCACGGATGAATCGGGGCGAGGTTCGCGTCCAGGGATGGCCGAAAGTCGCTCTGTTACCGCAGACTGAGATTGCGTCGCGGGGGTGGACCTAAAATTCGCCTTTTGTAGGGCTCAAGTCACACTCATGGGCCGACCAAGGGTAACCTTCAGCGATCGTGCGGGTATGTCCCACAATGCGTAGAACGAATGAGGGGCCATGAAAGGTCGCGTGCTGGTCGTCGACGACGACGCCGCTCTCGCCGAGATGCTGGGGATCGTGTTGCGAGGGGAAGGCTTCGAACCGTCATTTGTCTCCGACGGCGACAAGGCCCTCGACGCGTTCCGGGATACACGCCCGGACCTGGTGCTGCTCGACCTGATGCTGCCTGGAGCAGACGGCATCGACGTCGCGCGCAGGATCAGGGCTGAGTCGGGGGTCCCCATCGTCATGCTCACGGCCAAGAGCGACACGATCGACATCGTGCTCGGGCTGGAGTCGGGTGCGGACGACTACATCGTCAAGCCGTTCAAGCCGAAGGAACTGGTGGCCAGGGTGCGGGCGCGGCTGCGCCGTACCGATGAGCCGACCCCCGAGATCCTGCAGATCGGTGACATCACCATCGACGTGGCGGGACACTCGGTCAAGCGCGGTGAGGAGACCATCAACCTCACGCCGCTGGAGTTCGACCTGCTGGTCGCGCTGGCCCGCAAGCCGCGCCAGGTCTTCACCCGCGAGGTCCTGCTGGAGCAGGTATGGGGCTACCGGCACGCGGCCGACACGCGGCTGGTCAACGTGCACGTGCAGCGGCTCAGGGCCAAGATCGAGAAGGATCCCGAGCACCCGGAGATCGTCGTCACCGTTCGCGGAGTGGGCTACAAAGCCGGCCCCGCCTGACGCCCGTCCGCCCCGCCATGCCCCCGACGAAGAAGAAGAGATTCCGCAGACGGACGCTGCGCCAGATTCTCGGCGGCGTCCGCCGGCGGCTTCGTCGTGCGGCGGGCAGGACGCGCCGCGTGTGGCGGCGCTCGCTGCAGCTCCAGGTGGTCACCAGCACGCTGGTGATCTCGGTGATCGTGGTGGTGGTGCTGGGCACGTTCCTGTTCGGTGAGATCAACAGGTCGGTCGTGGACAGCAGCCGGCGCTCGAACGCCAGCGAGGCCGCCGCCGACCGGCTGCAGATCGCCGACGCGCTGACCCCCGAGACCGACGACCCCGCCAAGGCAGCCGACGGCCGCGAGCAGAGCTCGGGCAACGTGCTCGACGAGGTCATGGACACCATCACCGGCTCGGGCGAGAACGGCTCCAGGAAGCGCTACGAAGTGCTGGTGCTCAACCTGAAGACACCCGGCCAGTCGCGGGCGTCGGGCAGCGTGGTGCCGGCCAACGTGCCCAAGCAGCTCAGGTCGAACCTGGAACGCAGCGTCCGCGAGTACGACTACGACAAGCCCGTCGGAGCCATCCAGCCGATCCAGTTCCCCGGCGAGGGCCAGGCCACACTGAAGTACGTGGTCGGCGGCATCGTGAACCTGCCGACCAACGGCCAGAACTACGAGGTCTATCACTTCTTCCCCTTCGACGAGGAAGAGGAACTGCTCTACAACGTCCGGCTGGCCATCGTGGTGGTGGGACTCGGGCTGGTGATGTTGCTGGCCGCCATCGCGTACCTGGTCGCCCGCCAGGTCGTCACCCCCGTACGGCTGGCGCGGCAGGCGGCCGAGCGGCTGGCGTCGGGCAACCTCGACGAGCGGCTCAGGGTGCGCGGCGAGGACGACCTGGCCCGGCTGGCGAACTCGTTCAACGAGATGGCCGTCAACCTGGCGCTCAAGATCCACCAGCTGGAGGAGCTCTCGCAGGTCCAGCGGCAGTTCGTCTCCGACGTCTCGCACGAGTTGCGCACGCCGCTGACGACCGTGCGCATGGCCGCCGACCTGCTGTACGACGCCCGCGAGGACTTCGAGCCGATGGCCGCCCGCTCGGCCGAGCTCATGCAGGCCCAGCTCGAACGGTTCGAGTCGATGCTGGCCGACCTGCTGGAGATCAGCCGCTACGACGCCGGCGCCGCCACGCTCGACCTCGAACCCGTGGACGTCCGCGACGTCGTGTTGCGCGCCATCGGCGACTCCGAGGCGCTGGCCGAGCGGCAGGCCACCCGTTTCGAGCTCAGGCTGCCCAACGAGCCCTGCATGGCCGAGATCGACAACCGGCGGGTCGAGCGGATCCTGCGCAACCTGCTGTTCAACGCGATCGAGCACGGAGAGGGCAGGGACATCGTGGTCACCGTGGGCGCCGACAGGGACGCGGTGGCCGTCGCCGTACGCGACCACGGGATCGGGCTCAAGAACGGGGAGGACACCATGGTCTTCGACCGGTTCTGGCGGGCCGACCCCTCACGGGCCAGGACCATCGGCGGCACCGGGCTCGGGCTGGCCATCTCCCGCGAGGACGCCTCGCTGCACGGCGGCTGGCTGCAGGCGTGGGGGCAGCCAGGCGAAGGCTCCCAGTTCAGGCTCACGCTGCCCAGGACGGCCGGCGCCGATCTGAAGGGTTCGCCGCTGTCGCTGGTGCCGCCCGAGATCGAGATGCGCCGTACGTGGCGTGCCATGACGCCCGTGCTGCTGCCGGCCTCCGGAGACGGAGCTGGTTATGACGGCGTGGACTATGGGGCGGACTATGAGGAGGACTAGAGCTGTCGCGCGGCTCGGCGCCGTGGCCGCGATCGTGGCCGCCGTGGCGCTGGCGAGCTCCGGCTGCACCGTCATCCAGGTGAGCGGTCCCTACGCGGTGGACGACGAGGGCAGCGGCGATCCCCTGACCAAGCCGTTCCAGCGCATGATCGCCATCGGCCCGCAGCCCGAGTGGGGTCCCGAGGAGACGCTCAGGGGTCTGCAGGCCGCCATGGCCGCCTACGCGGAGGATCCGTCGGTGCTGCAGAAGTACCTGACCCCGCAGGCGCGGCAGAAGTGGAACGCGGCGGGGCCCGTGCCGGTGATCGAGAACGCGTTCGAGGTCGTGCTGCCGCCGCCGCGTGACGGCTCGGAGACCTCGATCAGGGCCACCCTCAAGGGGCGGTGGGTGGCGCGGATCAACGAGGACGACTCCTACCGGCCCACGGCCGGGGGGTGGGACGAGCCGTACGAGCTGGTCAAGAACCCGCACGGGGGTTATCTCGTCAACAGCCTGCCTCCCGGGCTGCTGCTCACCGATGCCGACGTGAAGCGCGCGTACCGGCCGACGAACCTGTACTTCCTCAACCGCAACGCGCAGAACAGGCCGGTGGTCGATCGCGTGTGGCTGCGGCTGAAGACCACGGAGACGTTCGCGCAGACCGTGCTCAAGCGGCTGCTCGAACCGCCCACCGAGGCCCTGCGGGGCGCGGTCGCCTCGGGCTTCCCCGACGACACGAAGATCGAGTCGATCGTCTCGGGCGAGGAGAGCGTGGTGATCAACCTCTCCGGGTCGCTCGACTTCGACGACCTGAGCACCGAGGCCGCGCTCAGGACCCAGATCAGGAACAGCCTCAACAGGAACGAGATCGCCAAGGGCCGCGTCATCGAGATCCATGTGGACGGGGCGAAATACTCCATCGACCGGCCCGCCTCCGATGACAACTGGCTCGACGAGGGCGGCGACACGCCGTACTACATCAGCAAGGGAGCGGTGCACTACCTGGGCAAGGACGGTCCCGGGGGCGCCGTGGCGGGCGCGGCGGGGGAGCCGCGCGACGGGTACTCCGATTTCGCCGTCTCCCCGGGGGCGACCCCGTACATCGCCGCCAAGACCTCGACCGGGATCTCGGTGGTGGGAGTCACACAGGATGCGCGCTGGCAGGAGGTCATCCACGGCGCCGGCCTGACGGCCCCCACCTGGCATCTGGACGGGTCCCTATGGACCTACGACACCAAGAACTCCGTGCTGCTGCGGTACGACCCCGCCGCCAAGAAGAACGCCGAGGTGGTCAAGTCGCCCGAACTGGACGGGCTGGACGTGACCCGGTTGCGGATCGCCAGGGACGGGGTCCGGGTGGCGGTGATCACCGGCACCGGGGAGAACACCGTGCAGATCGGCGCGCTGACCGGTGAGGGCGCCGGCCGGACGCTGGGGAACTTCCAGGCGCTGACCACGACCGAGGTGGGCGACGAGATCATCGACATCGCCTGGCGGGACGACGAGCGGTTGCTCGTGCTCGTGGAGGGCAGGGCCGGGCAGATACTCAACGAGATCAACGTGGGGGACGGGCAGACGACCACGGTGCCGTTGAAGAACCTGCTCAAGTCGGTGGCCGCGCTGGGTGAGCGGGTACTGGCCGAGGCCAAGGTGGACAAGGGCACCAAGATCATGGAACTGAACCAGGACCAGCAGAACTGGACCCCGAAGATCGAATCGGACGCGGGCCCACCAATGTTCCCCCTGGGCTGAACCCGTAAGGGGGAGTGGCCGGTGGGGCGGAACTGTCGGTGGCGTCCGGCAGGCTGGGCCGCATGCTCAGCGCCGTACTGGACCTGGTCCTTCCCCCGTCCTGTGCGGGCTGCGGCGCCAAGGGGGCGTCGTGCTGCCCGCGCTGCTTCGCCGTCCTGACCGCCTCCCCGGCCAGGCGCATCCCCGCACCGGCCCCGCCCGGCCTGCCCGACTGCTGGTCGGCGGCCCCCTACGAGGGTTCGGTGCGCAAGACGATCGTGGCCTACAAGGAGCGGGGCATCGCGGCGTTGGCGGCCGTGCTGGCGGAGGCCGTCACCCGTACGGTGCTGGCGGCCGTCGGAAACGCGGAGGGCTGGGCGAGCGGGAGGTTCGCGGTGGTGCCGGTGCCCAGTGGGCGGCGGAGCCTGCGGGCGCGGGGCCACGATCCGGTCGGCAGGCTGGCGGTGCTGGCGACCGGCCGGCTGCGGGCGCTCGGTTTCGGGGCTGAGGCGTGGGCCGGGCTGCGACAGGTCGGACGGGTGGCGGACCAGGCGGGCCTGAGTTGCTCTGAGAGAGGTTTGAACCTAAAGGGGTCACTCCAGGTCATACCCACCGCGAAAAGCCCTCCAGCGGCCTACGTGCTGCTCGTGGACGACATTGTCACGACCGGCGCCACCCTCGCCGAGGCTGTCAGGGCGCTTAGGTCGGAGGGGCTGGCCGTGCCGCTCGCGGTCACCGTCGGCGCGACACGCCGAAGATCTTGAATTCGTGGCGGTGACGGTGAGTAAAGAAAGATCCAAATCGCATCCCTTACCTTGAGGTCACATGTCACTTCCCCCCGTTTTGTGGTGGTGCTGCTCAGCGGATGGGAGCCCCCGGCTCATAAGGGTTGCCGATCGGTTAAATGGGGCAACGGAAGGCGCTTACCGCGCTTGTGTCGATCACGGACGGTGATCAACGGGCGGATCCTCCGGCTGACATTCCTGCTGGATGCGGATAGCGTTCCTACATGGCACCCGTTCGGGTCCGTGGTTGCGCAGGGTCGGGGTTCCCGGCTCTGCTAGCCGATGCCAGCCGCAGGCAAAACGGTCCACGTAAGGCGACTCTTTGTCGACCGATCACGGTGCGGCTTAGGGGTAAGTCCTGCCTTCCCGGGGGTCCAGATGTCCCCCGTCAGGAGAGAAGGGCAGTAGTGGCAACAGAGCTGCGAAATCCTCAGCAGGCGGATGTGGGGTCGAAGACCAGGTCGGCCGGGCGGGTGCCTTCCGAGTTCCCGGTGACGCCGAGTCGGAAGTGGGTAACCGTGACAGAAAGGCAGCCAGTAGGCCCCGTCCGACGTGCACATTGTCGGGCGCTCGTGCTCAGTCGTTAGACCGAAGGGGGGCTGTTGCATGGACATCATCGTCAAAGGCCGGCACACAGGAGTGAGTGACCGGTTCCGAGACCACGTGACGACCAAGCTGGCCAGGATCGAACGTCTGGACAACAAGCTCATTCGAGTCGATGTGGAGGTGTCGAAGGAACGCAACCCGCGCCTCGCCGATCAGGCGGAGCGCGTCGAGCTCACCATTCACTCGCGAGGACCGGCCATTCGCGCCGAGGCCTCGGCCGACGACCGATTCGCAGCCCTCGACATGGCCCTCGACAAGCTGGAAGGCCGCCTCAGGCGACTGTCCGACCGGCGCAAGGTGCATCACGGCAACCATGCCCCGCCCTCGGTGGCGGAGATCACCGCAACCCTTCCCGACGCGGCCGACCTCGCGCCGCGCACGCAGCCGACCGTCCCCAAACAGGCCGAGGCCGATGAGGACGAACTGCGGGAGAAGCACGACAAGCAGTACGACGACATCGTCCCGATCGAGATGGACGGCGATGGCCCGCTCATCGTCCGGGAGAAGTTCCACCGAGCCGAACCCATGACCATCGACCAGGCCCTGCTCGAAATGGAGCTGGTCGGACACGACTTCTACCTGTTCCGTGACAAGGAGAGCGGCCAGCCGTGCGTCGTTTACAACAGACGAGGCTACAACTACGGCGTGTTGCGGCTCATAGAGCCCTGATCGCGCGCTAAAAGATCTTCTCGACCACCCCGAGAACCGCGGGTACATGCCATCATGGCGGTTCAACGGCTCTGGCCCCCCGACGAGGAGGAGACGTGAGCGAGCTCAGTCAGGCAGAGATGAGCGAGCGAAGCGAGGCGAAGGCAGGTGCGAGACGGAGCGTCGCGAGGCGGATCGAGGAGGCCTGGTGACCGAGTCTGGCGAGGCCCACGTGCAGGCGAGCGAGCCGATCCGCGTCATGATCGTCGACGATCATGAGCTGATCAGGCGGAGCCTGGCGTTGGCGCTGGCTGCCGAGCCCGACATCGAGGTGGTCGGTGAGGCGAGCGACGGGCAGGAGGCGGTCGAACTGGCCGATCGCCTCATGCCTGACGTCGCACTCATGGATGTGCGCATGCCCCGGCAGGACGGGATCGAGGCGACGAAGGGCATCAAGGCCTCCGTCCCGAGCACCCGCATCATCATGCTGACGGTGAGCGACGAGGAAGAAGACCTCTTCGAGGCCATCAAGGCGGGAGCCACCGGCTACCTGCTCAAGGACGTACAGATCAACGATGTGCCCGCCGCGGTGCGCGGTGTGCACGAGGGCCAGTCGTTAATCAACCCGGCAATGGCGGCCAAGCTCATCAGCGAGTTCGCCAACATGAGCCGCAAGGAGGCCGAACGGCCGCCCCAGCTCCCCGTCCCCCGTCTCACCGACCGGGAGATGGAGGTCCTCAGGCTGGTCGCCAAGGGCATGAACAACCGGGAGATCGCCAAGCAGCTGTTCATCTCCGAGAACACCGTGAAGAACCACGTACGCAACATCCTCGACAAGCTGCAACTGCACTCGCGGATGGAAGCGGTGGTCTACGCGGTGCGGGAACGCATGCTGGAGATCACCTGACGAACCGTTCTCTCACGAGCGCACCGCGCAGCGCTCGGTAGGGGGAGCGGCCAGGGGCGAGTGTGTGCACGGCGCCGCCACGAGCCTGGAGCAGCCAGGAGCGAGGTGCGTACAGCGCCGCCACGAACCTGAAGCGGCCAGGGGGCACGTCTGTACGGCGCACGCACGAGCCGCAGCGGCCAGGGGGCCACAAGCTGCTTACGCTGAGGTTGGCCGCGGGGGCGCGCTCAGAAGAGGTTGGCCTTTGGCGCTCAGGAGCGGAGCTGATCCCAGTCGAGACGGACCAGGATCGGTCCTTCGGCTCGCGTCACGGCTCCCGGTTCCAGCAGGCAGACACGCCGATAGCCACCGATTCCGTGGTCCAGCGCGAGGATCTCTATGCTGGAAACGCCCTGATCGTCCAAGCTGACGATCCAGTACCACGGGATCCCGGCTGCGGCGTATTCGGCGCATTTGTCCACGGTGTCCACGCGGAGGTTGCCGGAGAGGACCTCGACGGCGAGCAGAACCAGATGCGCGGGCAGGGGCTTTTCGTCCTCTGGCGCGCATCGGAACAGGGCGGCGTCCGGCCGTCGGATATGCGTGCGTGGCAGCTCCCACAAGACCACGTCGAAGTCCGAGTTGGCCTCAAGAGATTCCTGTGTCCGAGCGGTGTGGCGCCGGGCGGCGCTCTCCAGCATGTTGGTCAGCCGCCGAGCCATTGTCTGGTGCAGCCTGGAGGGTGGCTCGCACCGTACGGCCTGCCCGCCGACCACCTCGACCTGACGACAGAACTCCTCGGGAAGCTGCTTCCAGATGTCCACGGTGATCGGCTCAGGCTGTAGCTCCGCCTTGTGCACCCAGTCGAAAACCTCGGACATGGCACTTTCCAGACTCGAGACGGGTGCTTAAACCCTACTGGCCGCGTTCAGGATCGGGAGGAGTTCCGGGGGGTCGGCGCGTTCGACGCGTATGGTGTCGCAGCCGACCCACTCGGCCGCCGACCACAGGGCGTCGCTTAATGCGCCGGCCCACTTGGCGGGTGAGAGGCCGGGCTCCAGGCTGAGCTGCCTGGCTACCAGGGTGGAGCCTTCGCGGGCCGGGTCGACGCGGCCGATCAGCCGGCCCCCGGCCAGTACCGGCATCGTGAAATAGCCGTGCACGCGCTTGTGCTTGGGGACGTAGAGCTCCAGCGTGTACGTGAAGTCGAACACGCGCTTCGTGCGCTCCCGGTGCCAGATGAGAGAGTCGAACGGCGACACCAATGTCGTACGGTGGCGGCCGCGTGGCTCCGACGCCAGGGCCGCCGGGTCCGCCCAGGCGTTGCCCACGCCCTTCTTGCCCGGCCAGCCCGTCACGGTCACGGGGACCAGGCCGGCCGCGCCGCTGAGCAGGACCTCGTCGAGGATCGCCGCGTAGTGGCCCTTGAGGCGCAGGAAGTCGATGAGGTCGGTGCGGTTGGCCACGCCCAGGGAACGGCCCGCGACGGTCGCGAGCCGGGTGACGCATTCCTCGTCGGACAGGTCGTCGGCCAGGAGGTCGCCGGGGACCACGCGTTCGGCCAGGTCGTAGACGCGGCGCCAGCCGACGCGGCGGCTGCACACCAGCTCCCCGATGTCGAGCAGCCACTCCAGGCCGATCTTGGAATCGGACCAGTCCCACCACGGGCCGCCGTTCTTGGCGCCGCCCACGTCGGAGGTCGTCAGCGGGCCCGACTCACGGACCTGGTCGAGCAGCTTCTCCACGCCGTCGGGGACCTCGTGCCAGCGGTAGCGCCTGTTGCGGAAGGCCCGGCGGCGGAAGGAGTAGAGCGGCCAGTGCTCGATGGGCAGGATGCAGGCGGCGTGGCACCAGTACTCGAAGCTCTGGGCCGGGTCGTGCCAGTAGGCGCGCTCGACCTTGGGGCGGCCCACCGCGCCCAGGCGGGCGTAGGAGACCAGCTCGTGCGAGCGGGCCAGCACCGAGATCGTGTCGAGCTGTACGGCTCCCAGCCTGCGCAGCATGGCGTGAACGCCGCCCTTGCGCGCGTCGGCGCCGATGAAACCCTGCGAGCGCAGGACGATGCGGCGCGCCTCGTCGGCGGTCAGGTCGGTCGCGGCGGTCATGCCCGTGGCTCCGTACGGCGATGCATGCGAGCAATCTAGTGGTGGCCACCGACAGAATCGGACGACTGCCTGGTCACGCCCGAGTCGAAGGGCTCAGAGAGCTCAGAAACAGGGCCTGGCTCAGAAACAGGGGCGGCTCGGCACAGGGCTTGGCTTATGCACAGGGCTTGGCTTATGCACAGGGCGCGGC
Source organism: Nonomuraea sp. NPDC050404 (assembly GCF_040655495.1). NCBI lineage: Bacteria > Bacillati > Actinomycetota > Actinomycetes > Streptosporangiales > Streptosporangiaceae > Nonomuraea > Nonomuraea sp. NPDC050404. The sequence continues at coordinate 50,211 of NZ_JBFAKB010000010.1, read as the reverse complement.
TTCTGAGGAGGGCGCGGCTCATGTGGAGAGTGCGGCTTTTGAGGAGGGCGCGGCTCAGGAAGAGGCGGCGGGTCAGGAACTGGAAGGGGTCGGGCGTTCGTTGATGGCGGTGTAGAAGCGCGGACCGCGTGCTCAGGTGCTCTTGGGTGGCGGTATGGAGGCACGAACGCCGCCGCTCAGGTGTTCTGGAGGCCGAGCCGGACGGGAAGGTCCAGGAGGTTGGAAGGGGCGAGGTGGGAGCGGTAGGAGCGGGAAGGGGAACGGCGGGCGGCCATGGGTTGGGCGCCCGCCGGTGCGGCCTGCTTCAGCGGTGGTCTTCCGCGCGCATGCCCACGCGCGGCGCGTCGATCACGACGTCGGTGAGGATGTCGAAGACCAGGGCGAGGACACCGCCGACGACGAAGACTCCGGCGCCGATCCAGACGAGCGTCCAGTTGGCGGCCGTCATCCCGAAGCCGGCCACGATGGTGCCCACGATCATCACCGTCACCGCGAGCCACGATGAGGCCCGACCGCCGTGGCTGCCGAGATTCTCCGTATGTTCCGACTTCTTCCCCTCAACCATGGCTCATCCTTCCTATGCCGGTTATCGCGCTAATGGTGCGAGCCGGCTCTACACCGGCATACCCTCTGCCTTGACCCATCCTCCCAGACGGGTTCCGCGCCCTCGTCGCCACGGTGGCTGTGTCTGGTTGCAGAACCGCCTACGATGGCAACGGGGAAGTTTGTCTCGGCCTCTCCTCCTGGCGGCGCCGCCGGGGAAGACCTGCGAGGAGCTTTACATAAAGTGGCAGCCATTCTCGACAAGATCCTACGTGCCGGCGAAGGCAAGATCCTGCGCAAGCTCAAGCGGATCGCAGACCAGGTCAACTCCATCGAGGACGACTTCACGAGCCTGTCCGACGCGGAGTTGCGTGCGCTGACGGACGAATTCAAGCAGCGCCATACGGACGGTGAAACCCTCGACGATCTGCTTCCCGAGGCGTTCGCGACCGTGCGCGAGGCGGCTCGCCGCGTGCTCGGCCAGCGACCCTACGACGTGCAGATCATGGGTGGCGCCAACCTTCACATGGGCAACATCTCCGAGATGAAGACCGGGGAGGGCAAGACGCTGACGTGTACGCTGCCGTCCTACCTCAACGCCATCTCGGGCAAGGGCGTCCACGTCATCACGGTCAACGACTATCTGGCCAAGCGTGACGCCGAGACCATGGGCCGCATCCACCGCTTCCTCGGGCTGGAGGTCGGCTGCATCATCTCCGGCCAGGACCCCGAGGAGCGCCGCAAGCAGTACCAGGCGGACATCACCTACGGCACGAACAACGAGTTCGGCTTCGACTACCTGCGCGACAACATGGCGTGGTCGCTCGAGGAGTGCGTGCAGCGGGACCACAACTTCGCGATCGTCGACGAGGTGGACTCGATCCTCATCGACGAGGCGCGGACGCCGCTGATCATCTCCGGTCCGACCAACCAGAACTCGCAGTGGTTCGGCGCGATGGCCAAGATCGCCATGCGGCTCCGCGGCGTGGAGATCCGGCCGGAGCTGCTCAAGGGCCCCGACGGCGAGAAGTGGGCGGAGGATCAGCGCCTCAAGTTCGACTACGAGTTCGACCCCAAGCGGCGCACCGTCGGCGTGACCGAGCGCGGCGTCCAGCGGGTCGAGGATGAGCTCGGCATCGTCAACCTGTACGACAGCGAGCACACCCACCTGATCGGCTACCTCAACAACGCGCTCAAGGCCAAGGAACACTTCAAGCGCGAGAAGGACTACATCGTCGCCGAGGGCGAGGTCCTGATCGTCGACGAGTTCACCGGTCGCATCCTGCACGGCCGCCGCTACAACGACGGCATGCACCAGGCCATCGAGGCCAAGGAGAGCGTGAAGATCAAGGACGAGAACCAGACTCTCGCCACGGTCACGCTGCAGAACTACTTCCGCCTGTACGGCAAGCTCGCCGGGATGACCGGCACCGCGGCCACGGAGGCGAACGAGTTCCACCAGACGTACAAGCTGGGCGTCGTCCCCATCCCCACCAACCGGCCCATGATCCGCAAGGATCAGGCCGACGTGGTCTACAAGACCGAGGACGCCAAGTTCGACGCGGTGGTCGAGGACATCAAGGAGCGCTCCGAGGCCGGTCAGCCGGTGCTCGTCGGCACCACCTCGGTGGCGAAGTCGGAGCGCCTGTCCAAGGCGCTCAAGCGGCGCGGCGTGCAGCACGAGGTGCTCAACGCCAAGAACCACGCGCGTGAGGCGTCGATCATCGCCGAGGCGGGCCGCAAGGGCGCCGTCACGGTCGCCACCAACATGGCCGGTCGAGGCACCGACATCATGCTCGGCGGCAACTCCGAGTTCCGCGCCGACCTGGAGCTGCGTCAGCGCGGCCTCGACCCGGTCGAGACGCCGGAGGAGTACGAGAAGGCCTACCCCGAGGCGCTGGAGAAGGCCAAGGCGGCGGTCAAGGCCGAGCACGACGAGGTCACCTCGCTCGGCGGCCTCTACGTCCTGGGCACCGAGCGGCACGAGTCGCGCCGCATCGACAACCAGCTCCGCGGTCGCTCCGGCCGTCAGGGCGATCCCGGCGAGTCGCGCTTCTACCTGTCGCTCGGCGACGACCTGATGCGCCTGTTCAACTCCGCCAGGGTCCAGATGATCATGGAGCGGCTGCAGATCCCGGACGACCAGCCGATCGAGTCCGGCATCGTCTCCAAGGCCATCGCCTCCGCCCAGCACCAGGTCGAGCAGCAGAACTTCGAGATCCGTAAGGACGTTCTGAAGTACGACGAGGTGATGGACCGCCAGCGTAAGGTCATCTACGCTGAGCGCCACCGCGTGCTGGAGGGCGCCGACCTGCACGAGCAGGTGCGCGGCTTCGTCGGCGAAGTGATCGACGGCTACGTCCAGGGCGCCACCGCCGAGGGGTTCGCCGAGGAGTGGGACCTCGACAAGTTGTGGAAGGCGTTCGGGGAGCTCTACCCGGTCTCGGTCACGGCTGAGGACGTCGTCGAGGAGGCCGGTGGCCGCGAGGAGCTGAGCGCCGAGCTGATCAGCGAGAAGATCAAGGCCGACGCGCTGGCCGCCTACGACCGGCGCGAGGAGGAGTTCGGCGCGGAGACCATGCGCGACCTGGAGCGCCGCGTGATCCTCTCCGTCCTCGACCGTAAGTGGCGCGAGCACCTCTACGAGATGGACTACCTGCGCGAGGGCATCGGCATGCGGGCCTACGCGCAGAAGGACCCCAAGATCGAGTACGCCCGCGAGGGCTACGAGATGTTCGCCGCGATGCTGGAAGGCATCAAGGAGGACTCCGTCGGGTTCCTGTTCAACCTTGAGGTGGAGGTGCAGGAGAACCCGATCGTCGAGGAAGAGGACGCGGCGATCGCGGAGACCCGTTCGATCATCGCGCGTGGCCTGCGCGGCCCCGAGCGGCCGGCCGAGCTGGAATACTCCGCGCCCGGCGAGCAGGGCGAGGTCGAGCACACGAAGGTCCGTACGACGTCGGCCGAGCGGGCCGCGTACGGCAACGTGGAGCGCAACGCGCCCTGCCCGTGTGGCTCGGGAAAGAAGTACAAGCGCTGCCACGGGGACCCGAAGCACGCGGCCTGACCCTTCGGGCCGCCTCCCCCTTCCGGGGTGAGGCCCGAGGTTTTGAAAGACCCTAGGGGCGCCGTCGGTCAGACGACCGGCGGCGCCCCTTCTTGCGTGTCGCGCCATCTGCGGTCTACATCGCTGACTGGGTGCCGACCGAGCAATCTCCGGCGCTCGCTGACCTGGGACCAGGGCAATGAGATCGGCCGAGGGCAAGCCGCAACTACCCCGGTGATGATCAGCTGGACCTGGCCCCACCCGTGCGGACGCCTGGCGGGATCCTCAGCCAGGCGTCCGCTGTCCTCCGGCACGCCGGTGTGTTCGTTACGCCGTTTCGAAATCGGTGCACACCCATTGGAGTCCCCGCCGTTCCAGTCGTACGGCCAGGACGTGGTTGCGGTCGCCGCAGACCACGAGGGCGCACATTTCGATGGCGCCGTCGCGGGGCTCCTTCCTGTGTACGCTGCGCACGAACGGCGGGCGGCTCGCGTGGATCATCTGGCCCGCTTTCGCCAGCTCCCGATAGGCGCGGTCGCTGAGCCGGTCCGCCACACTCTCCGGCGGGCGGCGGCCGGTGAGCACCTCGGCCAGGGCCTGGGCCAGGTGTCGTAGCGTGCGCTCGTTCGGCAGGGCGCCTGGCGGTCCCCACACCAGGGGGTGTGGGGCGAGTGCCAGGGCGCCGTGGGTCTGCGGGCCGGTGGGCTCCTCGGGGACCGGGACGACATTGAGGCGGGTTACCGGGGCCATCGTGCTCCTTCAAAGGTCTTCGCTGGAAGAAAGATTCGGTATAAGGAGTTTTCGGCTCGGCTCAGGAGTACAGACCGCGCCAACTTCCGTGGCGCGCGGATAGCTATGCCCTTTTTGCAATGAAGATCGTCGTAAGTTGGATTCCCTCTTCGTGGGGGTGCCGGAGCGTTTCGGGCCTGGGCGGCGGGCATGCGGAAGCCCCAAACCATTTCGGTCTTGGCGAAACCCCCCTTTAGGTGGGTACGGATTCGCGGCCCGGGGTGGGGAGGTCGAGCCAGCGGATCAGCAGGGTGAACAAGGCGTAGTAGAGCAGCAGGTACGCCAGGCCGAACAGGATGATCACCCCCAGGCCGTGCGTGTTGGACTTGCCGGCGTTCAGCAGCAGGTCGATGGCGCCGCCCGAGAACGTGAAGCCCAGACGGGCGCCGAGTTCGGCCATGAGGGCCATCGACAGGCCCGTGAGGAGCGCGTGGGCGACGAAGAGGACGGGGGCCACGAAGATGAAGGCGAACTCCAGCGGCTCCGTGATGCCCGTGATGAACGCCGTCAGGCCCGCCGAGAGCAGGATGCCGCCCACCGCGTGGCGGCGCTCGGGCGGGGCGGCCCGCCACATGGCGATCGCGGCGCCCAGCAGGCCGAACATCATGACGGGGAAGAAACCGGTCATGAAGATGCCCGCGCCCTGCTCACCCGCGAAATAGCAGTTCAGGTCGCCCGCCGCGGTGCGGGTCGCGCCGTCCACGCCCGCGTGGCACTCCGGAAGCGTGAACCAGACGATGGTGTTCAGGAAGTGGTGCAGGCCGATGGGGATGAGGAGGCGGTTGACCACGCCGTAGATGCCCGTACCGGCCGTGCCGTGGGCCGAGAGCCAGTCGCCCACCACCGTCAGCCAGTCGCCGATCGGGCGCCAGAGGAGGCCGAAGAGCACGCCCAGCACCAGGGCGGCGACGGCGGTGATGATCGGGACCGAGCGCCGGCCGCCGAAGAAGGCCAGCCAGGACGGCAGTTTGACGCGGTGGAAGCGTTGCCAGAGGAGGGCGGCCGTGATGCCGATGACGATGCCGCCCAGGACGCCCGTGGGGTTCTGGGCACCCAGGTCGAGGGCGGGGACGCCGTTCGGGAGGGTCAGGGTGACCTTGTCGTGTACGGCGCCGTGGCCTGCCTCGAAGAAGAGGGTCCTGGTCACGCGGTCGAAGACCAGGTAGCCGACCAGCGCCGCGAGCGCCGTGGAGCCGTCGGCCTTGCGCGCGAAGCCGATCGCCACGCCCAGCGCGAACAGGAGCGGCAGGTGATCGAAGAGAGCGCCGCCGGCCGCCGCCATCACTCTGGCCACCGGGAGGAGCCAGGGCAGGGTGCCGCCCAGGCCGTCCGCGCCGAGCAGGTCGTCCTGACCGAAGCGGAACAGCAGGCCGGCGGCGGGGAGCACCGCGATGGGCATCATGAGCGAACGGCCGATGCGTTGCAACACGGCGAAGGCCGATGACAGCCGGGACAGCGGCTGGGGCTGGGGCTGGGGCTGGGATGGCACCCGGGAGGGCGGTCCGGACGGGGGTGGTGGCTGGGATGGCGATGGGCTGACCGGTGGTGGGCTGACCGGTGGTGGGCTGGACGGTGGTGGGCTGGACGGTGGTGGGCTGGATGAAGGTGGCTCGGAGGGTGGCGGGTCGGAGGGTGGCGGGTCGGATGGCGGTAGATCGGACGGTGGTGGGTCGGAGGGTGGGGTCGGGGCCATGGGTGTGGTCACTCCCCACGCGTGTGTTCGCGGATCGACGTGGGGGATCGGTGGGTTACTACCCAGGGGTGGATCGCGAGGAACCGACACGACGGCGGGCCGATCACCACCTGTGGTGAACCACAGGTGAAACGGGCGGCGCACCGCATTCTGCCCGCCAGCCCCCCTGCCTAGCGTTGACCCCATGATGCAGACGATGCTGAACGTGCTGGTGGCGATGACGATGGCGGCCGGCGGTCAGGCAACCGCCGGAGTGGGGCCCGAACTGGAGAAGATGGTGGAGAGCAAGGGGGCGACCGCGGCGCTGGCCCGGATCTCGGACGGGAAAGGAACCTGGTCGGGCGCCGCCGGGGTCCGGGACATTAAGCGGGGCGGCGAACCCGCGCCCGGCGGGTACTTCCGGATCGGCAGCGTCACCAAGACGTTCGTCGCGACCGTGGTGCTGCAACTCGTGGACGAGGGCAAGGTGCGGCTCGACGACCCCATCGAACAGCACCTGCCGGGCCTGGTGCCGGACGGGGCCGGCATCACGGTCCGCGAGTTGCTCAACCACACCAGCCATCTGTACGACTACATGAGCGAGCCGGGATACTCCACCAACCGCTGGCGCGGCAAGGACAGATTCCGCTCCTACGAGCCGCGTGAGCTGCTCAAGGTGGCCTTCGCCAAGAAGTTGCCCGACGACGGGAAGTGGCACTACTCCAACACCAACTACGTGGTGCTGGGGCTGCTGGTGGAGAAGCTGACCGGCAGGCCGTACGGCAAGGAGGTCGAACGCCGCATCCTGCGCCCGCTGGGGCTGCGGCACACAGTGGTGCCGGGCGATCGGGCGGGGCTGCCCTCGCCGCACGCCAAGGGGTACGAGGCGATGCCCCACCTGGTGGACGCGACGCGGATGAACCCCTCGCTCGACTGGGCGGCGGGTGAGATGATCTCGACCGCGGCGGATCTGGAGCGGTTCATGGCCGCCCTGCTCGGCGGGAAGCTGACCAGCGCCGCCTCGCTGCGGGCCATGCGCACGACCGTCGAGAAGACCGGAGCGGGGTTCGCCTACGGGCTGGGCCTGCAGGCGTACCCGCTGCCGTGCGGCAGGGTGTGGGGGCACAGCGGCGAGCTGATCGGGTACCAGACGTACGCGTTCCGCTCCGACTCGGGCAGGTCGATGACCCTGTCGATCAACCCGTCGACCCGCAACCCGTCCACCGAGGAGATCATGGGCATGGCCACCAAGGCGTTCTGCGGCTAGGTCTCGCCCGAGTCGACGTCGGGTTCCGGTTCGCGGCCGGGGGTCTGGATGTTGAGCCTGCGGATCAGGAACGTGAACACGACGTAGTAGAGCACGCCGTAGACCACGCCAATGATCAGGATCCCGGGTAAGTTCTCGGTGTTCGACTTGCTGGCGTTCAGCAACATGTCGAGCAGGCCCGCCGAGAAGCCGAAGCCGAGCTGACCGCCGATCAGCGTGGTCAGGGCCACCGCCAGGCCCGTCAGGATCGCGTGGACCACCAGCAGCAGGGGCGCCACGAAGATGAAGGCGAACTCGATCGGCTCCGTGATGCCCGTGACGAACGACGCCAGCCCCGCCGACAACATGATGCCGCCCACCGTGGCCCGCCGGTGCTTGGGGGCGGCGCGCCACATGGCCAGGGCGGCGGCGGGCAGGGCGAACATCATGATGGGGAAGAAGCCGGCCATGAACTGGCCCGCGTGGGGGGCGCCGCCGAAGTAGCAGTTCCAGTCGCCGCCGAGCACCCGGCCGCCCACCTCGCACTGCGGCACCACGTACCAGACCACCGAGTTGACGAAGTGGTGCAGGCCGAGGGGGATGAGCAGGCGGTTGATGAGGCCGTAGATGCCGGTGCCGATCGGGCCGATGGCGGCCAGGGCCTCGCCGGCGTGGCGGATCCACTCGCCGATCACCGGCCAGAGCCAGCCGAAGGCCACGCCCAGCAGCAGCGCGACGATGGAGGTGATGATGGGCACGAAGCGCCGCCCGCCGAAGAAGGCCAGCCAGGACGGCAGTTTGATGCGGTGGAAGCGTTGCCAGAGGAGCGCGGCGACCAGGCCGATGACGATTCCGCCGAGCACCTTGGTGGGGTTCTGCACGCCGTTGTCGACGATCTCCTTGATGCCCTGCGCCTGGACGACCTTGATGGCGATGGTGTCCCTGATGTCGGAGCCGAAGAACATCGCCTTGGTCACCCGGTCGAAGACCAGGTAGCCGACCACGGCGGCGAGCGCGGTGGAGCCGTCGGCCTTGCGGGCGAAGCCGATCGCCACGCCCACGGCGAACAGCAGCGGCAGGTTGTCGAACAGCGCGGCCCCGGCGGCGGCCAGCACGTCGGCCACCTGGGTCATCCAGGACATGCCCGCGACGTCGGCCAGGCCGCCCGGCTCGGCGCCGTTGGCTCCGAGCATGTCGGGCTGGCCGAAGCGCTGCAGCAGGGCGGCGGCGGGCAGGGCGGCGATGGGCAGCATGAGGGAGCGGCCCAACCGCTGGAGCACGGTCATCACGCGAGCGAACGGCGAAGGCCGGGAGGCGGTGGTCTCGTTCACCGGGCGTTCCTCCGAGGCGTGCAAGTGCCAGGAGTCATGGGCGGAGGTCCTCAGGGAGGGAGGGCCGGAGTCATGGGCTGGGGCTCTCAGGGAGGGCCGGGGTTATGGGCTGGGGCTCTCAGGGAGGGCCGGGGTTATGGGCTGGGGCTCTCAGGGAGGGCCGGGGTCATGGGCTGGGGCTCGCAAGGAGCCGGGGTTATGGGAAGCCCCCAGGCGGGCCTCTGGCGAAGGTCTGCGGCGGGGTGGGCCGGGTTCCGTCGCGGGCGCGGTGGTGGGTCAGCCGCGTCTGGTGGGCATTTCGAGGACGGTGCGTAGCTGGTAGCGGTCGGCGCGGTACGTCGAAACGCCCAGCTCCGCGCAGGCCCCGCCCGAGAACGACCGCCGCTGCAACAGCAGCACGGCCCCGCCGCGCGGCAACTTCAGCAGGTCGGCGTCGCTCGGGTCGGCGATGCCGCCGTCGATGGTCAGCTCTCCGGCGTCCATGACCAGCCCGTAGCGCCGCTCCAGCAACTCGTACAGCGACCTGTCGGAAAGGTCCTGGTCGGCCAGGTCGGGGGCGAGCTTTACCGGGATGTGCGCCCTTTCGATGGACAGCGGCTCGCCGTCGGCCGTACGCAGGCGCTCGATGAAGTGCACCTCTTCGCCCGGCACGATGCCCAGCTCCTTGGCCAGGTGGGCGCTGGCGCGCACGATGCGCCGGTCCACGTCGCGCGCGCCGGGGATCATGCCGCGCGCCCTCATGTCGTCGGTGAACGACGTGAGCTGCAGGGCCAGCTCGATCTTCGGCCGGGCGACGAACGTGCCCTTGCCGGGCACGCGGTGCAGGCGGCCCTCGGACACGAGGTGGTCCACGGCCTGCCGTACGGTCATCCTGGACAGGCCGAAGCGCTGGCACAACTCGCGCTCGGACGGGATCGCCGCGCCGATGCTGAGCTCGTCGCTGTCGATGAGGTCCAGCAGGATCTCGCGAAGCTGGAAGTACTTGGGCACCGGGCTGTCCGGATCGATGTGCGCCACGGATCCTCCCCTCGTCTCTACCTGGGCAATGGGTTATGGTTCGTACTGGTCTAGTCCGGACTAGACCACAGGTCGCGAAAGACGGTCAAGTCTGAACCGCAATGAGTTGAGGGATGGGCCCGAGATGACCACCAACATGCACAGCGAGATCGCCGAGCAGCCGACCGCGCTGCGGGCCACTTTGGACGCCCTGCTGCCCAAGATCGACGAGATCAAGGCCATGGGGGAGCAGACCCGCCAGCTGCTGTTCATCGCGCGCGGGACTTCCGACAACGCCGCCGTGTACGGCCGCTACCTGGTCGAATCGCACGCGGGACGCCTGTCCGCGCTGGCCGCGCCGTCGATCGCGACGACGTACAAGCGCAAGCTCGACCTCGACGGCGTGCTGGCGGTGGCCATCTCGCAGTCGGGGCGGACCGAGGAGATCGTCGAGACGCTGGCCTGGGCGAAGGACTGCGGGGCGAAGACCGTCGGCGTCACCAACGGCGGCGCGGACAGCCCGCTGGCCCAGGAGGCCGACGTGGCCCTGTGCACGGTGGCGGGTGAGGAGAAGGCCGTGCCCGCGACGAAGACGTACACGACGCAGCTCGCCGCGCTGGCGGTGCTCGCGATCGGGCTGGGCGCGGACGTGGACGCGGCCGAGCTGCGGCGGGTGCCCGACGCGGTGGAGAAGCTGATCGCCGAGCCCGGCGACCTGGAGGCCGTGGTCGAGGGGCTGCTGGACAAGCCGGGCGTGGTCGTCTCGGGGCGCGGGCTGGCGTTCTCGACGGCGCTGGAGACCGCGCTGAAGCTCAAGGAGGCCTGCTACCTGCACGCCATGGGCCTGTCCTACGCCGACCTGCTGCACGGCCCCATCGCCGTGGTGGACGCCGACACGCCGGCGCTGCTGGTGGCCGCGGAGCACAGCCCGACGCTACAGGGTACGGTCGCCCTGGCCGAACGGGTCGTGGCGGCGGGGGCGGCGGCGTACACGGTCGGGGGCGGCGCCGCGCTCGCACAGGCGGGCACGGCCGCGCTGAACGGCCCCGAGTTGCCCGAATGGCTGGCCCCCATGGGCCTGATCGTGCCGGGCCAGCTGCTGACCGAGGCGCTGGCGCGCCGGCTCGGCATCGACCCCGACGCGCCGCGCGGCTTGAACAAGGTCACTCAGACAGACTGATCTAGCCTGGTCGGAGTGCTAATCCTAGGGAGGACCCGATGGCGGCGGACGTGAACGCGATCATCGCCGCGCTGGGCGGCGCCGGCAACATCATCGAGATTGAGCCCTGCATCACCCGCCTGCGTACGGAGGTGCACGACGCCTCGAAGGTCGATCAGCAGGCGCTCAAGGCGGCCGGCGCGCACGGCGTGATGGCGGCGGGCAACGTGGTGCAGGTCGTCGTCGGGCCGGAGGCGGACACGATAGCCAGCGACATCGAGGACATCATCGGCTAAAGGGCGAGACCATGACGACTGTTCTCGCCCCGGTCGAGGGGGCGGCCGTGGGGTTGGACGCCGTGCCCGATCCGGTGTTCTCCGCAGGCATGGTCGGGCCGGGAACGGCGATCGAGCCGCTGAGGGGGCCGGGCAGGGCCGTGGCCCCGATTGCGGGGAAGATAATGAAACTGCACCCGCACGCGTACGTCATCGTCGGAGACGACGGCAAGGGCGTGCTGGTGCACCTGGGGATCGACACGGTCCAGCTCCAGGGGGAGGGGTTCCGGCTGCTGGCGGCCGAGGGTGACCGGGTCAGCGCAGGTCAGCCGGTGGTGGCCTGGGATCCGGCGGCCATCGAGGCCGGCGGGCGCTCGCCGGTCTGCCCGGTCGTCGCGCTGGACGCGCTGCCCGCGGAGTTGACGGCGGTCGCCGTGGGGGCGGTGCACGTGGGGGATGAGCTTTTCAGATGGGAATAGCGGCCGCCCGCGCCGGTTTGCAGGGATGCCGGTCGGCGCAGCAGAAGATACCGGTCGCCGTGAGTATCGGGCCGGTCTCTTTGGCCCCGTGTTCGCCAGAAATATCGGACGGACCCGTCACAATGAACTGGTCGCCCGAATTGGGGGCGATCGGCGGCGCCGACGGATGGAGAGTCCGGCTGGTCCGGACCGGTTGAGAAGGAGGAGCGGCAACATGGGTGAGCGTAAGGTCACCGTGGCGGCGGAGGTGGGGCTGCACGCCCGTCCCGCGGCGACGTTCGTCCAGCGGGCCAAGCTGGCTGCGATGGACATCACGGTGGAGAAGTCCCACGGCGGTGGCCCGGTCAACGGCAAGAGCATCCTCGCGATCATGGGGCTCGACGTCCGGCAGGGCGAGACCGTGGTGATCTGCGCGGATGGCGACGGCTCAGAAGAGGTGCTGGACGAACTAGCGAAGATCGCCAGTACGCCATGAACCTGCGGGGGGTGGGGGTCAGCCCGGGAATCGGGCACGGCCCCTCTTATGTGCTCACCGTCTCCGTGCCCGAACCCCCCGAGGGCGCCACCTACACCGGTGAGGCGGAGCAGGAGAAAGAGCGCGCGATGGTCGCGCTCACCCAGGTCGCGGGCGAGCTGGAGTCCCGTGGCAACCGGGCGGGCGGCGAGGCCGAGGACATACTCAAGGCGCAGGCGCTGATGGTCGAGGACCCGGGCCTGGTCGTGAAGGTGAGATCGCTGATCGACCGCGGGCTGGCCGCCCCCAGGGCGGTCTTCGAGGCTTTCACGAAATATCGGGACGTGCTCGCCGGGTCCGGTGGATATCTGGGCGAGCGGGCCGCCGACCTGGGTGACCTCAGGGATCGCGTGATCGCCGTGCTCAACGGGCAGGACATTCCGGGGCTGCCGGCGGCGCCGGCGGAGCCGTACGTGCTGGTCGCCAGGGATCTCGCCCCCGCCGACACCGCGCTGCTGTCCAGGGACGACGTGGCCGCCTTCGTCACCGAGGAGGGCGGGCCGACCAGCCACACCGCGATCATGGCCAGGTCCATGGGCGTGCCCGCCGTGGTGGCCTGTCCCGGCGCGACCGGCATCGCGCCGGGCGTGCGGGTGATGGTGGACGGGACCTCCGGCGAGGTACGCGTGGAGCCGGCCGAGTCGGACGTGGCCGACGCGGTCGGCGCCGCCACGGCCAGGCAGGCCGCGCTCGCCTCGTGGACGGGCCCCGGCGTGACCGCGGACGGGCACTCGGTGCCGCTGCTGGCCAACGTGGGCGGCCCGGCCGAACTGGAGGCGGCCGTGGCGGCGGGCGCCGAGGGCATCGGTCTCTACCGGTCCGAGTTCCTCTTCCTCGGCAGGTCCGAGCCGCCGTCGGCGGAGGAGCAGCGGCACGCCTACCGGGCGGCGCAGGCGGCCTTCCCCGGCGGCACGGTGGTGGTGCGGACGCTGGACGGCGGCGCGGACAAGCCGCTGGCCTTCCTGCCCATGCCCGCCGAGGAGAACCCGGCGCTGGGCGAGCGGGGGCTGCGCAGGTTCGCGCGTTTCCCCGAGGTGATGGACGTCCAGCTCGACGCGCTGGCGAGCTGCGAGGGCGTGCGGGTGATGGCGCCGATGGTGGCCACGGCCGAGGAGGCCGCCTGGTTCGCCAGGGAGTGCGCGGAGAAGGGGCTGACGGACGTCGGCGTGATGATCGAGATCCCGTCCGCCGCGCTGCGGGCCGCCGACCTGCTCGACCGGGTCGACTTCGTCTCGATCGGGACCAACGACCTGAGCCAGTACGCCTTCGCCGCCGACCGCGGGCTCGGCGCGATGAGCGCGCTGCAGGACCCCTGGCAGCCGGCCCTGCTCGACCTGGTCGCCACGACCGCGCTGGCCGCGGCGCGGGCGGGCAAGCCGTGCGGGGTTTGCGGCGAGGCGTCCGCCGACCCGGCCCTGGCCTGCGTGCTGACCGGCCTCGGGGTCTCCTCGTTGTCGATGGCGCACTCGGCGCTGGCCGCGGTGCGCGCCGGGCTGGCCGCGCACACGATGGAGCAGTGCGAGGCGGCGGCCGACGCGGCGCGTACCGGATCTTCGGCGGCGGACGCGCGCGCCCGCGCCCGCGTTCACCTGCCAGGACTCGACCGGCTGGGGTTGTAGGCGGAGTAAGGGTTGACCGGGGGGCGTCGCCACCCGGATACCGTTGGGGTCATGCGTGGACGGATCGGTACGGCAGGGCTCCTGGTGATCGCGCTCGCTGCGTGCGGCGGTGGCGACGGTTCGGCCGGCGCGGAGCCGACCGGCGGCAAGGCCGCACCGCCCGCGCGCACGCACGCCTCCGCGCAGCCCTCCGCCTCCGAGCAGAGCCCGGTTCAACGGGTGCTGGCCGGGATGAGCGTGGAGGAGAAGGTCGGCCAGCTCTTCATGCCCGTCCTGTACGGCACCGCCGCCGACACCGTCTCGGGCGAGAACCAGGCGAGGTACGCCGCCCAGACCCCGGCCAAGGTGATCGCCAAATACCATCTGGGCGGCGTGATCCTGTTCCCCCACAACGTCAGGAGCACCGGCCAGGTCGTCGGCCTCACCAACGGCCTGCAGCGGGCCGCCAAGGACGTTCCGCTGCTGATCGGCACCGATCAGGAGAACGGCCTGGTGTCCAGGATGTCCGCCCTCATGACCAAGTTCCCCGGCGCGGGGGAGATCGGGGCGACCGGGGACACCGGCCTGTCGCGGGAGGTGGCCGAGGCGACCGGCGCGGAGTTGCACGCGCTCGGCGTCAACCTCGACTTCGCCCCCGTCGCCGACGTGAACGTCAACCCGCGCAACCCCGTGATCGGCCGCCGGGCCTTCGGTGACGACCCGAAGAAGGTGGCCGGGATGGTCGCCGCGGCGGTCAAGGGTTTCGACGACGCGAAGGTCGCCGCCGCCGCCAAGCACTTCCCCGGGCACGGCGACACGAACGTGGACAGCCACACCGGGCTGCCGGTGATCAAGCACACGAAGTCGCAGTGGGAGCGCATCGACGCGCCGCCGTTCAAGGCCGCGATCGCGGCGGGCGTGGACGTGGTGATGAGCGCCCACCTCGTCTTTCCCAAGCTCGACTCCTCGGGCGACCCGGCGACGTTGTCCAAGCCGATCCTGACCGGGCTGCTGCGCGACAAGCTCGGGTTCAAGGGCGTGGTCTCGACTGACGCGCTCAACATGGACGGGGTGCGCAAGAAGTACAACGACGGGGAGATCTCGGTGCGGGCCGTGCTGGCCGGGGTCGATCTGCTGCTCATGCCGAACGATCTGCCCAGGGCGTACAAGGCGGTGCTGGCGGCGGTGAAGTCGGGGCGGATCTCGCGGCAGCGGCTCGACCAGTCGGTCACCCGGCTGCTGACGCTCAAGCAGAAGCGGGGGCTGCTGACCAAGGCGCCCGTGGCCTCGGCGGAGCGGGCGGCCGAGGTGCTGCGCTCATCCGAGCACCGCAGGCTGGCCGCCCGCGTGGGCGATTAGTGCGAGCCGCGCAGCCCGCTGCCGATGTACATCGCGGCGAGCATGGCGAACAGGAACGCCTGCAGGAACTGGATGAACATCTCGAACCCGGTGATCAGGATCGTCATGGCCACGCCGAGCACGCCCAGGCCCGCGCCGAGCGGTGAGAGCTGCTCGAACAGGAACCAGAAGCCCACGGAGCTGAAGAACGCCACGAGCAGGTGGCCCGCGAACATGTTCGCGAACAACCGGATGAAGTGGGTGAACAGGGAGGTGACGAACACCTCCAGGAGGATCATCGGGGCGTAGGAGCCGTACGCCCAGCCGGGCAGGCCCTCCAGGTACACCACGCCCCGCAGGTAGCCGCGCACGCCGTGGTGGCGCACGCCGAGGTAGATCTTGAGAAGGTACACGGAGATCGCCAGCACGGCCGGGAAGCCGATGTACGCGGCGAGGGGGAACTGGATGAACGGGACGACGCCCATCAGGTTCCAGACGAGCACGGTCAGGAAGATCGTCAGGAGCAGGCCCATCCAGCGGTCGGAGTCCTTGCCGAGGTTGGGCCTGGCGATGTGGTCGCGTACGAAGTCGTAGGCGTACTCGCCGATGCTCTGCCAGCCCCGTGGCACGATCTTCGGTTTGGCGAACGCCGCCCAGCACAGCGCGATCACGATGATCGAGCTGAGCGCGGCGATGAGGGTCGGTTTGGAGAACCATTCCGGCCCGCCCGGAATGAGAGGGGCGAATTCGAAGAGTTCCCGGCCCGGAGCGGTCCACTCTTCAGGGGAGGTGATCAGGATCGTCGTCCTCACGGCGGTCCCTTCTGGGTAGCGACTTTCGCTGGAATGACACCTTAACGGGATATTTCGGGCAACCCTTTTTGGAGGGTTATATCCGCGTATAAGCAGACGGGGTCGCTGTAAAAGGCATTTCCGGGACGCTCTACCCTAGAACGATGGTTATGGGTGTGCTCATCGACTGGGGCGGGGTGCTGACCAGCAGCCTCTCGGACTCCATCGCGCGGTGGATCGCGGCGGACAGGATCGACGCCGGTCGCTACTACACCGTCATGCGCGAGCTGATCGACCACGCCTACCGCGACGGTGACGGCGAAGGGGAGAACGCGGTCCACGCCCTGGAGCGGGGCGAGATCGACGGCGCCACCTTCGAGCGCGACCTGGCCGCCAGGCTGGTGACCGTGGACGGGCTGCCGCCGGTGGCGGACGGGCTGCTGGAGCGCATGTTCGCGGGCTTCGAGCGGGTTGACGCCATGTACGACATGCTGCGTGACGTACGCGGCAACGGCGTGAAGACCTGCCTGCTGTCCAACTCCTGGTCCCACACCTACCCGCGGGACGGCTGGGACGAGATCTTCGACGAGGTCGTGATCTCCGGCGAGGTCGGCATGCGCAAGCCGGAGCCGCGCATCTTCCACCACGCGCTCGACCGGATCGGGCTCGCCGGGCAGGAGTGCGTCTTCATCGACGACATCGAGGCCAACATCGTGGCCGCCCGCGCGCTGGGCATCGCCGGGATCCACCACCGCGACGCGGCGACGACCATCGCCGAGCTTGAGACCCTGCTCCGTCTCACTCTGCGCAAATAGGCCAGTGAATAGGCCATGGCCACGGCTCTGACCAGGCACTATTAGCAGTGCCCTGGCACGTGATCTGAAAGGTTCGTCATGCGCGTCTATCTGCCGTGCACCCTCGCGGCCCTGGCCGCGGCGGTCGAGGCCGGAGAGCTGGGCCCGGCCCCGCTGACCGGCTACGCGGTGACCCCGGCACTCACCGAGTGGTACGCCTCGGGGGACACCGAGGAGCTCGAATACGTCGCGCTCACCGAGGCGGCCCGCGCCTCGCTGCGCCTGCTGGCCGCCGAGCGCGCGAACGGCCAGAGCCCCGCGCCCCGGCGCGTGGTCGTCGCGGCCGAGGTGCCCGACGGCTCCGCCGCGACCGGCGCCGACCTGGAGGAACGCGCACGGGTACGGCTCGCCGCGCCGATCCCCATGGCCAAGGTGGCCGCGGTGCACATCGACGACGGCTACGCGGTCTCCGACATCGAGGCCGCCGTCGCCGCGCTGCCCGCCTCGGAGGACGGCGACGACGACGCCCGCTTCACGGTGGACGGGGCCGAGGCGCACGAGCTCATGTGGTACGCGACCCAGGAGATTCCCGACCTGCTCGGCTCCTAGGGGTACGGCCGCGGCCCCCAGTTCATCGCATTGTCACACCCGCCGATTAGGCTGGGAACAACATGACAAAGCACATTATCTGGGACTGGAACGGCACACTTTTTCACGACCTTGACGCTGTGGTCGGTGCCACGAACGAGATCTTCAAGCCGTACGAGCTGCCCGAGGTGACCCTCGACGGATTCCGCGCCGTCTACACCCGGCCCGTCTGGCTCGCCTACGAGCGCATGCTCGGCCGCCCGCTCAACGACGGCGAGTGGCAACTGCTCGACGACGGCTTCCACGAGCACTACTTCCGGCTGTGCGACGTGTGCGAGCTGGCCACGGGCGCCGAGGTCGTGCTGCGGAGCTGGACGGGCAGCCAGTCGCTCTGCTCGATGGCGCCGCACCACCACCTGGTGCCGAAGGTCGACTCGTTCGGCATCACCCGGCACTTCACCAGGATCGACGGCCTGGTCGGCGCGCTGGGCGGCGAGAAGGCCACGCACATGACCGCGCACATCGAGGCAATCGGCGTTGATCCCGGTGAAATTCTGGTGATCGGCGACAGCGTGGACGACGGGCTGGCGGCCAAGCACGTGGGGGCCAGGGCGGTGCTCTACACCGGCGGGATGACCACCAGGGCCGAGCTGGAGGAGACCGGGCTGCCGGTGGTGGACCGGCTCGTGGACGCACTCGACTACGCCTGAGCATGCGCGAGATGCGCCTGGGCATGCGCGAGATGCGCCTGGGCATGCGCGAGATGCGCCTGGGCATGCGCGAGATGCGCCTGGGCATGCTTAAATCGCTCAGGCGGGAGCCCTGACTGCGGCGACGGCCGTACTCTTACGCGGGGATCTCTCAGGAGGCAGCCATCAACCGCCTTGTGCTCTGGAACGTCGATCTGACCCTGGTCGACGTCGCCATCGTGACCAGAGACGCCTACGCCGAGGCGTTCCGCTTCGTGACCGGGCGTCCCCTGGTCAAGCTCGTGCCCCCGCTGGGCCGTCCTGACTCCGAGATCGTCTTCGAGACGCTCGCCGTCAACGGCGTCGTGGCCGAGAACGACGACCTGCCCAGGTTCCTGGCCGCGCTGGCCACGGCCTTCGCCGACCGGCGCGGGCGGCTGGCCAAGGAGGGCCGGATGATGCAGGGGGCCAAGGACGCGCTGAAGTCCGTGGCCCGGGTGGACGGCGTGGTGCAGACGGTGCTGACCGGGACGATCAAGAGCAACGCCGTGCACAAGCTGAAGGCGTTCGGGCTGGACAAGTATGTCGATTTCGAGCTCGGCGGCTATGGCGAGGAGGTCTACCCCAAGGCGACGTTGCTGCAGGTCGCGCAGTCGCGGGCCAAGCAGCGGCTGGGCACGCCGTTCACCGCGGCCAACACGGTGGTGATCGGGGACTCCACGCGGGACGCGCAGGCCGCGAAGATCGGCGGGGCCGCGATGATCGGGGTCGCCTCGGGGCGGTCGATGGCCTCCGAACTGCGCGAGGCCGGGGCCGACCTGGTGCTGCCGGACCTGTCCGACGCCGCCGAGGTGGTGGCGGCGGTGGTGAAACTGACCACGCCGCTGGATGAGAAGGTCGGCTACTAGGGACGGTGGTGGCGGGGGCCGACGGTCATGGGCGGGTCATGGCGGGGGCCGCGTTGAGGAAGCGGGCCGCGATCGGGGCGGCCACGGCCGAGCCCGCGCCGCCGCCCTCCACGATGACCGAGAACGCCAGGTCCCCCTTGTAGCCGATGAACCAGGAGTGCGCGGGCGGTTCCTTGCCCGAGCCGTACTCCGCCGTGCCGGTCTTGCCCGCCGTGCCGGACGGGAAGTTCACGCCCTGCGCGCTGCCGTCGGTGACGACGGCGGGCATGAGGCTGCGCAGCGCCTTGACCACGCCCTCCTCCAACCGGCGCGGCTCGGCGGGCTGCGCGCCGGGGATGTGCTCGCCGGTGACCAGCCGGGGCGGGAGGTAGAAGCCGGAGGCGATGGCGGCGGCGACCGAGGCCATGTTCAGCGGGCTCGCCAGCACCCTGCCCTGCCCGATCGCGGCGGAGGCCAGGTCGGTGTCGTCCTTGGGGTCGGGGAACTCGGCGCGCACGGCCGGCACCCCGGGCGTGATCGGGCTGCCGAAGCCGAAGCTCCCCGCCACCTCGCCGAGCCGGCCGCCGTTCAGCTCCGCCACGCTCATCTCCCCGAACGTGGTGTTGCACGAATGCGCGAACGCGTTCCTGAACGACAGCGTGCCGTAGTCCTTGAAGCCCGCGTTGTGGAACGGGAAACCGCCGATGTTCTTCTCCGCCGGGCACGAGACCTGCCGGTCCGGCTGCACGCCGTCCGCGACCAGCGCGGAGGCCGTCACGACCTTGAACGTCGAACCCGGCGGGTACTTGCCGAGCAGCGCCCTGTTGAACCCGCCCGGCGCGTTGACCACGGCCAGGACCTCCCCGGTCGAGGCCCGCATCGCCACCAGCGAGACCGGCTTCTCCACACCCTTGAGCGCCTTGGCCCCCGCCGCGTGCACCTCCAGGTCGAGGGTGGTCTGGATGGGCTTCAGCCCTCCGCCCTTCGCGACGGTCTCGACGACCTCGTCGCCCTGGAACAGGTCGATCCTCGACCGCCGCACCTCCTCGAACCGGTCGGGGAGGGACTGCTTCATGCCCTCGATGAGTTGCTGCACCGAACCGGGAGAGCTCGGGGCGTTGAGCTCCGAGCCGTCGGCGGCCAGCACCCCCAGGTGCTCCGCCTGTCCCTGGACCACCCGCAACGACCGGCCCTCCTTGTTCAGGAGAGGGTGCAGCGTGGCGGGCGTCCAGGCCACCTTCCACGCGCCGCCGTGTTCGACGAGCCGGAGCCGTCCGCCGTACTCCAGGTCGCGCGGCCCGCGCAGCTTGGCGCTGAAGCCCAGGTAGCCGTCGTCGTCCGGCCCGGTGTCGGCGAAGACCCCGCTGGCGCGGGGGATGGAGAAGGCGGCCTCCGTGATCTTGAGGTCGGACAGGAAACGGCGGTTGCGGTCGTCGAAGTCGGCCGGCGGGTCGGCGACCAGCGCTCGCATCGCCGCGTAGTCCTGGTCGGACCAGGCGGCGAGGTACTGCTCGGCCGTCTCCTCCGGCGAGCCCGCCGTACGCGTCGCCCAGACGACGCCGCCCGCCGCGACGGCCGGGACCAGCAACGCCGCCACGACCCAGGGCCACCGTCTGCGGCGGCGCCTGCCATAGATTCTCCCCGTTTGTGGTGCCATGGCGCAGATGACAGCAGATGCGAAGTATTGGTGTCCAATACTGATATCAGCTCCGGTTAGATAAGATTTCGGATATATTTCCTGGTCATGGACCTCGTCCGGCATCTGCGCTACTTCGTCGTGGTCGCGGAGGAACTGCACTTCGGCAACGCGGCGATCCGGCTCGGCATGGCCCAGCCGCCGCTCAGCCAGCGCATCAAGCGCCTGGAGGAGGAGCTCGGCGTGCGGCTGTTCGACCGCTCCGCCCGCCAGGTCCGGCTGACCGAGGAGGGGCGGCTGCTGCTGGGCGAAGCCCGCGAGATCGTGGCCAGGGTGGAGCGGTTGCGCGAGCTGGCCAGGCAGGGCCAGGGCACGGTGCTGCGGGTGGGCGTGCCGCCCGACCTGGCCGCCACGGTGCTCGCCGCCCTGGTCGCCGCCTTCCGCGAGAGCAGCCCGGACGTACGGCTCGCGCCCGCCGAGATCTGGACGGCCGACCAGGTGTCGGCCCTGGCCGAGGGAGCCATCGACGTCGGGCTGGTCCGCCATCCGGTCACCGCGCCCGGCCTGCGCTACGGGCAGATGCTGGTGCAGCCGCAGGGCGTGCTGCTGGCCGAGGCGGACCCGCTGACGGACGTGGGCGAGGTGCACCTGGCCGACCTGGCGGGCCGCGAACTGCTGGTGCCGCCCAAAGAGGGTGAGCCGGGTTGGCACGCGGAAGTGCTGGCCGAGTGCCGCAGCCACGGCTTCGTCCCGGCGCAGGTGCACGAGGGCGCCGGGCTCGGACTGGTGCTGGCGGGGGCGGCGGTGGCGTTCGGGCCGAAGGTGGAGCAGCCGGGGCTCGCCTGGCGGCCGCTGCTAGGCTCGCCGATCGCGAGCCGGGTGTCCACGGCCTGGCGCGCGGTGACGGCCGCGGGGACCGAGTACGCGGCCGTGGCCGTGAGCACGTTGAAGGAGAGCGCCGGGATGAGCGACGAGGGCGCGGTGCCCGTGCGGCGGGTCAGCCGCAGGCCGGGGATGCTGGCATGAGCGCACGGGACGGCGGTACGAGCGGTATGAGCGTGCCCGCCTTCGAGAGCCTGTTCTCCGCGGCCGGAGTCACCGGCTGGTTGTACGCGGTCGACGTCGACACCGGCCACGAGGTCGGCCACGGCGCCGACGAGCCGCTGGCCACGGCCTCGATGTACAAGGTGCCGCTGCTGGCGGCGTTCTGCCGGCAGGCCGACGCCGGACTGCTCGACCCCGCGGAGAGGGTCACGGTGACGCGCGCCGACCACTCGACCGGGCCGACGGGGATCTCCGTGATGCTCGACGACGTGACGATCTCGCTGCGCGACCTGGCGTACCTGATGATCGCCGTGAGCGACAACACCTCGGCCGACAAGCTCCTGGCGCGGGTGGGGTTCGACGCGGTCAACGACATGCTCGCGGAGTTCGGCCTCGAACAGACCCGTGTCGTACAGAACTCGGGGGAGATGAACGCCAGTATGGGCCGCGACACCGGGCACGCGTGGCCGTTCGTGGATCCCGACGACATCGCCAGGCTGAGCGCGCTGGACCCCGCGCGGGCCAATCGCAGCACCCCGCGCGAGATGGCGAGGCTGTTCGGGATGATCTGGCGGGACGAGGCGGCCTCCCCGGATTCGTGCGCCTGGATGCGCGGCGTGCTCAACATGCAGGTGTGGCCGCACCGGCTGGCCTCGGGATTCCCGTACGACGACGTGGCCGTCAGCGGCAAGACCGGCACGCTGCCGACCCTGCGCTGCGAGTCGGGCGTGGTCGAGTACCCCGACGGCGGACGCTACGCGGTGTCGGTCTTCAACCGCTCCTTCGGCACCGCGCTCAACCAGCCGCGCGCCGACGCCGTGATCGGCACGGCCGCGCGTATGGCGGTGGACCACCTACGGAGGTAGCAAGTTATGGGGCGGGCCGGGTAGTACAGGCACTCCAACGGGCGACAGGATGGGGCCTATGGTTGCTGAGGGCGAGCTTCTCTGGGAGCCGAGCGAAGAGATCGTCGAGTCCGCCAGGCTGACCCACTACCTGCGGTGGCTGGGCCGCCCGGGTGACTACGAGCAGGCGTGGCGCTGGTCGGTCGATGATCCCGCCGGGTTCTGGTCGTCGATCTGGGACTACTTCGAGGTGATCGGCGACAAGGGCGGCGGGCCCGTGCTCTCGGGGACGATGCCCGAGGTCACCTGGTTCGACGGCGCCTCGATCAACTACGCCGAGAACGCGCTGCGCCGTACGGAGGGCACCGCCGTGGTGTTCGTCTCCGAGGACGGCGGTCGGCAGGAGCTGACCTGGGCCGAGTTGCGCGCGGAGGTGGCCAGGGTGCGGGCCGGGCTGGTCCGGCTCGGCGTGGGGCGCGGCGACCGGGTGGCCGCCTACCTGCCCAACATCCCGCAGGCGCTGATCGCCTGCCTGGCCACCGCCTCGCTGGGGGCCATCTGGTCGGCGGGCTCGCCCGACTTCGGGGTGCCGAGCATCGTCGACCGGTTCAGGCAGATCGAGCCCAAGGTGCTCATCGCGGTGGACGGCTACCTCTACAACGGCAAGAGCTACGACCGTTCCGCCGCGGTCAACGAGATCGCCGCGGCGCTGCCCTCGCTGCGGGCGACCGTGTGGATCCCGTACCTGGCGGCGGCCGAGGAGGGCCGGGCGCCGCAGCAGGCCGAGCCGGCGCCGGGCCACGCCGGGCAGGTGCCGCACGGCGAGGTGATCGGCTGGGAGGGGCTGCGGGCCGAGGAGGGGCCGCTGGAGTTCGAGCGGGTGCCGTTCGACCATCCGCTGTGGATCCTCTACTCCAGCGGCACGACCGGGCTGCCCAAGCCGATCGTGCACGGGCACGGCGGCGTGGTGCTGGAGCATCTCAAGTCGCTCGCCTTCCACCAGGACCTGGGTGAGGGCGAGGTGTTCTTCTGGTACACCACCACGGGCTGGATGATGTGGAACTACCTCATCGGCGCGCTGCTGGTGGGGGCCACGCCCGTGTTGTACGACGGCTCGGCCACCTACCCTTCGCCGGTCGCGCTGTGGCGGATCGCCGACTCGGAGGACGTGACCTACTTCGGGGTCGGGGCGCCGTACATCATGGCCTCGCTGAAGGCCGGGGTCCATCCCGAGGGCCTGGAGCGGCTGCGCGGGGTGGGCTCGACCGGGTCGCCGCTGCCGCCCGAGGGGTTCGCCTGGGTGGCCGCCGAGCTGCCGGGCGTGCCGGTCGGGTCGTTCTCCGGCGGCACCGACGTGTGCACGGGCTTCGTCGGGGCCACCATGTTGCACCCGATCAGGGCGGGCATCATCCCGTGCCGGTCGCTGGGGGCGAAGGTGGAGTCGTACGACCCGCTGGGCAAGCCGGTCATCGGCGAGGTGGGCGAGCTGGTGGTGACCCGGCCGATGCCGTCGATGCCGGTGATGTTCTGGAACGACCCGGCGGGCGAGCGTTACGCGGAGAGCTACTTCGACGTCTACCCGGGCGTGTGGCGGCACGGTGACTGGATCAAGGTCAACGAGGACGGGAGCTGCGTGATCTACGGCCGCTCCGACTCCACGCTCAACCGGGGCGGCGTGCGGATGGGCACCAGCGAGTTCTACCGGGTGGTCGAGCGCTTCGAGGAGATCGCCGACAGCCTGGTGATCGACACCGGGCAACTCGGGCAGGAGGGCCGGCTGCTCCTGTACGTGACGCTCGCCGAGGGCGCCGAGCTGACCGAGCCGCTGGAGCGGGCGCTCGCCGATGCGCTGCGCAGGGAGTTGTCGCCGCGGCACGTGCCGAACGAGATCCGCGTCGTGCCGGGCATTCCGCGTACGTTGTCGGGCAAGAAGCTCGAAGTCCCCGTACGCAAGATCCTGCTCGGCACGCCCGTCGAGCAGGCCGCGAATCCGGACGCCATGGCCAACCCCGAGGTCCTGCGCTACTTCACGGAAGGATCATGATTTTTCCGCGGATGTCGCCGGATTCGGCTCTTCTGTGGATCTGAGCGAGTTCGGACAGCGGGTGTGACTCCGCCACCTCGACCTTCAGCCTGCCCTCGTCGATCAGGGCCGCGAGGTGGGCCAGCTGGCCGGGGTCGTAGCGCATCACGAAGTGGGTGCCGCCCTCGATGGGAGTGGCGATGGAGACCGACGTCCGCGCCGGCTTCGCGGGCCCTTCCCACGGGGCCAGGTTGAGCAGCACGTCGTGGTCGCGGGGCAGCGGGGTCGTGGTGTAGTCGATCACCTCGTCGGCGCCGAGCCGCCGGACCGCGGCGGCGCTGCGCGGGCTCGCGGTGGCGGTCACGTGCGCGCCGGCCAGCTTGGCGAGCTGGACGGCGAACAGACCCACGCCGCCGCCCGCGCCGTTGATCAGCACGCGCTGTCCCGGGGTGACGCGGGCGTGTTCGTGCACGGCCTGCCAGGCGGTGAGCCCGGCCACCGGGACGGCGGCGGCGTCGGCCAGCGGCACGTTCTTGGGTGCTGCGGCCAGGACGCTCGCCGGGGCCGCGACGTACCCGGCCGCCGCGCCGCCCACCAGGCCGAACACCCGGTCGCCAGGGATCAGCCCGGTGACGTCCGCGCCGACCTCGACCACTGTGCCGGAGACGTCCCAGCCGAGGGTGTGTGGCAGCTCCGCCCGGAACACTTCGGGCAGCAGCCCGGAGCGCAGGCCGACCTCCGAGGGGTTGAACGAGGTGGCGGCCACCTCGACGAGCACCTCGCCCGGCCCCGGCCCGGGCGTGGCCACCTCGTCGATTCTGATCACCGACGTGTCCCCGAACTCGTGAATGCGCGCCGCCCGCATCATGGAGGCCGCGCGGGACCCGCCGCCGGGATCGGACGCTCGCCCGACGGCGTGGGGGACGTCGGCGGGCCCGGCCGCTCGCCGGACGGCGCTGAAGGTTTCGGCGTGCTCTTCGGCCCACTCCCGGAACGAGGTCGCCGGTGTCTTCGTGACCTCCTCGACCGTCTTCGTGACCGGCGCGGGCTCCTCCACCAGCGCCGCCTGGGCCCGCAGCACCTCCTCCACCGCGCCCGGCGGCCAGCCCTCTGCCAGCATGGCGGCGCGGGCACGGGCGGGCGAAAGCTCCTCCCAGCGCGCCGGGATCCCGGTGACCTCGGAGATCACGCGTACCTGGTCGGCCTGGGAAAGGGTCTCGGGGCCCGTCAGGGAGTAGGCCGCGCCGTGGTGGCCCGCGTCCAGCAACGCCCGCACCGCCACGGCCGCGACGTCCCGCTCGTGCACCACCGGCATGCCCGCCGCCCCGTACGCCCCGCGTACCACCCCCGCCCTGACCTGCCGCGCCCACCGCGACGCGTTGGCCGCGAAGGCGTGCGGGCGCAGGAACGTCCACTCCCCGGCCGTCTCCTCGATCAGCCGCTCCACCTCGCGCTCGTGCCCGCGCCGCGCGGCGGAGGACAGGTAGACCACCCGCAGCCCGGCCAGGGCCCGCAGCACGTCGGACGCGCCCCGCGAGGTGGCGAACGGCCACACCAGCAACACCGACGTCACCCCGTCCAGCGACGGCAGCGACCCCGGGTCCCGCAGGTCGCCCGTGCCGCTGCTCAGGCCGGTGACCTCGGCCCCCGCCTCCCGCAGCAGCGCCGTCGCGTGCCGTCCCACCGTGCCGGTCGCCCCGCTGACCAGAATCCGTGCCATTCCCGCTCTCCTCTCGTCGGGTGAAACCGTAGGAGGAGCCGGCGAGATGGCCAATGCGGTTCAGTCTCCGATTAATACGTCAACGTCTTCGGGGCTAGAGTTCCGCTGTGGACGTGCTCAGCGATGTGATCGCCATCATGCGGACCGGGGAGCCCCGTTCGGCCCGCGTCGAGTGGCGTGCCCCGTGGGGGCAGCAGTTCCCCTCGGCCCCGGGGTCGGCCGGGTTCCAGGTGATCCTTCAGGGGACGAGTTGGTTGTTGCCTCCGACGGGGCCGCCCGTCCCGCTGTCGGCGGGCGACGTGCTGTTCTTCCCGCACGGGCACGGTTACGCCATGGCCGACAGCCCGTCCACCCCGGTGGCCGAGCCGCAGTGCGACCCCGCCGAGATCGGCGACCTGTTCGTGTCCGACTCGATCGCGGGCACGGGGCCGGCCACGGTGTTGTTGTGCGGCGGATACCGGCTGGATCCGGCCCGCACCCATCCGCTCCTGCGGGACCTGCCCGAGGTGATCCACCTGCCGGCCGGTCCGGGGCTGCCCGCCGAACTGCGGGCCGCGGTGGATCTCCTGGGAGCCGAGGTGCACCGGCCGAAGCTGGGCGCGGGCTCGGTCGTGCTGGCCCTGCTGGACATGTTGTTGCTGTTCATCCTGCGGGCCTGGTTCACGGCCGAGCACGGGCGCTGCGAGGTCACCGGCTGGGCGGCGGCCCTGGCCGATCCGGACGTCAGCGCGGCACTCGACGCCATGCACCGCGACCCGGCCCACCCGTGGAGCGTGGCCGAGCTGGGGGCGCGGGCGGGGTTGTCGCGGGCGGCGTTCGCGCGCCGGTTCGCCGCGCTGGTGGGGCAGCCGCCGCTGGCGTACCTGACCTGGTGGCGGCTCTCGACCGCGGGGCGGTTGTTGCGGGAGACGGACGCGCCGTTGAGCCGGATCGCCGGTCAGGTGGGTTACGGGTCGGAGTACGCCTTCGCCAACGCCTTCAAGCGCGAGTACGGCCTCGCGCCCGGCAAGTACCGCCGCGCCGCCTCCGCACCGCCGCAGGCGTAGATCAGCCCCGCTCGCCGGGCACGACCAGGCCCGACTCGTACGCGGTGACCACGGCCTGGGTCCTGTCGCGCAGGCCGAGCTTGCTCAGCACCCGGCTCACATGCGTCTTGACCGTCTCCTCCGTGACCACCAGGCGGGCGGCGATCTCCAGGTTGGACAGGCCCTCGGCGACCAGCCGCAGCACCTGAGTCTCGCGCGGGGTGAGCCCGGACAGCCCGGCCGGCCTGGGCCTGGGGCTCAGCCGGGAGAACTCGCCGATGAGGCGGCGGGTGACGGCCGGGGCCAGCAGCGCCTCCCCGGCGGCGATCACGCGGACCGCGTCGAAAAGGCGCTCGGCGGTGACGTCCTTGAGCAGGAAGCCGCTGGCACCGGCGCGCAGGGCGTCGTAGACGTACTCGTCGAGGTCGAACGTGGTCAGGATGAGCACCCGCGGCCCCTGCGGGCCCGCCAGCAGCCTGGTGGCCTCGATGCCGCCCATGCCCGGCATGCGTACGTCCATCAGCACGACATCGGGGGACGACTCACGGCAGATCCGGACCGCCTCGGCCCCGTCGGCGGCGGTGCCGGCGACCTCGAAGTCGGGCTGGGTGTCGAGCAGTTCGGCGAACCCGGTGCGCACGACCAGATGGTCGTCGGCGATGACGACGCGGATCATGAGGCGGCTGCGTCCTTCCCCGTGGAGGTGGTGTCCTTGCCGGGCAGCCGGGCCTCGACCAGGAAGCCGCCGCCGGGCGCGGGTCCCGTGCGCAGCTCGCCGCCGACCGCCGCCGCGCGCTCACGCATGCCCGACAGCCCGTGCCCGCCGCCGGCCCCGGCCGGTCCAGGACCGGTGTCGCGGACGCGGAGGAGCAGGTCGTCGCCGGTGTAGTCCAGCTCCACGTCCACCGCCGCCCCCGGCGCGTGCCGCCGCGCGTTGGTGAGCGCCTCCTGCACGATCCGGTACGCCGCCAGCTCCACCCCGGGATCCAGCTCCACCGGCGCGCCCCGCAGGATCAGCCGCGTACCGCTGCCGGACGCCTCCCGTGACTCGTCGAGCAGCTCGTTCAGCTCCTCCAGGCGCAGGCCAGGTTGTGGCCGCCAGGTCGTCTCCGTCTCGGCGTCCTCGCGCAACACGCCGAGCAGCCGCCGCATCTCGGTCAGCGCCGACCTGGCGGTGTCGCCGATCGCCAGCAGCCGCTCCGCCCCCGCCTCCGGCATGCCCGGCACGGCGAGCCTGGCGGTCTCGGCCTGCACGGCGACCATGGAGATGTGGTGAGCCACCACGTCGTGCAGCTCACGGGCGATGCGGGCGCGCTCGCCCCGGGCGGTGTGCTCCAGCAGGCTGTCGGCGATGACCTGCCGGGCGGCGGTGTCGGCCCTGGCCTGCCGGCGGGCGCGGCGGGCGATCCCGGCCAGCGCCGCCGCCGGGGCCAGGCAGGCGAGCAGCAACGTGAGCGCGTACACGGACTGGCCGGGCCCGCTCGCCGGCCGCATCGCCAGCGCGAGCACCGGGAACGGCACGGCGGCGAGCACGGCCCGCCACGGCGGCCCGCCGAACCGGTAGCCCGCGATGAGCTGCGCGAGCAGCCCGGCGACGGTGAAGCTGTGGAAGGCGCCGATCGACAGGAGGCTCGCCCCCGAGATCAGCACCCCGGCCGTGGCCGCCTGCTTCCACAGCAGGGCGAGCGGCAGCGTGGTGGCCAGCGCGAGCAGCGGGAGGACCAGCAGATGCCGGGAGGCCGGCTCGGGAACGCCGGTGTCGATCGGCAGGCCCGGGACCCCTGGGTCCCGGAAGGGTGCCGTCACGGCCTCGGTCTGGGAGAACGTGAAGCCCGGCAGCGGCCCGGCCTGCGCGATCGACTCGATCACGGCGAGCACCGCCAGCAGCAGACCGAACACGAGCGGCGTGTACGGCGCGGAGGCGATCCGCCGCGCTGAGCCGGCCCGGGCCGAGAGCCCGCCGGCGGCCGGTGCCCGGGCGGCACGCGTCTGGTGCCGGTCGTACGCTCGCTCCACGAAACCTCATTGTCTCCCCATGACGCCCGTTTGACGTCACTCTCACGAGGGACGGCCGGTCACGGGCGGGAGCGAGGGCGCAGATCGCTCCCCGGAGTGACGACCGCCCGGGGTGCCGCTGCCTAGTGTGCCTGGTCATGGAAGCAACCATCGAAGTCACCGGGCTGCGCAAGCGGTTCGGCCGGACGACGGCGCTGGACGGCATGACGTTCGGCGTGCTGCCCGGCCAGGTGACCGGGTTCGTCGGGCCCAACGGCGCGGGCAAGTCCACGACGATGCGCGTGGTGCTCGGCCTCGACGCCCCCGACGAGGGCCGCGCGCTGGTGGGCGGGCGGCCGTACCGGAGCCTGCACACGCCGCTGAGCCACGTCGGCGCGCTGCTCGACGCGGGCGCGCTGCAGCCCAGCAGGACCGCACGCAACCACCTGCTGTGGCTGGCCCACTCGCAGGGGCTCGGCGCGCGGCGGGTGGATGAGGTGCTGGCACAGGTCGGGCTGACGGCGCAGGCGGCGCGGCGCAGGGCGGGCGGCTATTCGCTGGGCATGCGGCAGCGCCTCGGGATCGCCGCGGCCCTGCTCGGCGACCCGCCGGTGCTCATGCTGGACGAGCCGTTCAACGGGCTCGACCCCGAGGGGATCGTGTGGATCCGCTCCTTCCTGCGTTCGCTGGCCGCCGAGGGGCGGACCGTGCTGGTCTCCAGCCACCTGATGAGCGAGTTGCAGGACACCGCGGACCATCTCCTGGTGGTGGGACGCGGCCGGGTCGTGGCGGACGTCGGGGTGGCCGAGCTGATCCACGCGGCCTCCCGCGACCGGGTGACGCTGCGCACGTCGGCGCGTACGGCGGCGATGTCGGCGCTGGCCCGGGCGGGAGCCACGGTGGCGGCCGGCGAGCGGGAGGCGATCGTCGTCTCCGGGCTGCCCGCCGAGGCGATCGTGCGGACCCTGGGGGCGCACGGGGTGCCGTTCTCCGAGGTGAGCGCGCACCGGGCGACGCTGGAGGAGGCGTACCTGGAGCTGACCAGGGACGCCGTGGAGTTCCGTGGAGCGGCGCTATGACCGGCTTCGCGCGGTTGTTGCGGGCGGAGTGGACCAAGCTCAGGACGGTACGCGGCTGGGTGGCGGGCCTGACGGCGATCTGCCTGCTCATCGTGGGCCTCGGCCTGCTCTTCGCCGCCGCCAGCCACTCCTCGTGCAGCAACGGCCCGGTCGAGGTGCCCTGCCCGACGCCGCCGCTCGGCCCGGACGGCGTGGCGGTCGAGGACCGCTTCTTCCTGGTCAGCATGCCGCTGGACGGCAACGGCGTCATCACCGCCCGGGTGAACTCCATGAGCGGCCAGATCCGCCTGCCCGACGCCACCCCCGGCGTGCGGAACGTCACCACGGGCGTGGTGCCGTGGGCGAAGGCCGGCCTCATGGTCAAGGAGAGCACCGAGCAGGGGGCCGCGTACGCGGCGGTGATGGTCACCGGCGGGCACGGCGTGCGCATGCAGCACAACTTCACCGAGGACGTGGCGGGCGGCGCGCAGAGCGTGTCGTCCGGGTCGCCGCGCTGGTTGCGCCTGACCCGCGACCAGGACACGATCACCGGCGAGGAGTCGCCCGACGGGAAGACGTGGACCGGGGTCGGCACGGCGCGCCTGGAAGGGCTGCCCGCCAAGGTGCGCATCGGCCTGTTCGCCGCCTCGCCGGGACACCTGACCGTGACGGCCAACTCGCTCGGCGGGTCGGCGTCGGCCTCGCGTTTCACCCAGGTCACCGCGCTCGTGGACGAGGTCAAGGTGGCGGGCACGACGTCCGGCACGTGGGACACGGACGACATCGGCGTCGACCACAACCTCGACGGCACCCCGCACCATCCCGGCGGGCTGGTCAGGAGCGGCGGCACCTTCGCGATCACGGGGGTCGGCGACATCGCCCCCAGCACGAGCGAGTCCACCATTGAACGGTCGTTGTCCGGCCTGCTGATCGCGCTCGTCGTGGTGATCGTGGTGGCGGTGTTGTTCGTCACCGCCGAGTACCGGCGGGGGCTGATCGGCACGACGCTGCTGGCCAGTCCGCGGCGCGGCCGGGCGCTGGCGGCCAAGGCCGTCGTGGTGGGCGCGGCCACATTCGTGTCCGGGCTGGCCGGCGTCGCGGTCACGGTGCCGCTGGCCCGCTCGATCGGGCGCGGCAACGGCGTCTTCACCCTGCCCGTGAGCACGCTCACCGAGGTGCGGGTGATCGTGGGCCTCGCGGGGGTGCTCGCGATGGCCGCCGTGCTCGCCCTGTCGCTCGGGGCGATCTTCCGGCGCAGCGCGATGGCGGTCATCGTCGCGCTGGTCGCGCTCGTGGTCCCGTACGTGCTGGCGACCGCCTCCATCCTGCCCGACGAGGCGTCGCGGTGGTTGTTGCGGGTCACCCCGGCCGCCGGTTTCGCCGTCCAGCAGAGCATTCCGGCCTACGAGCACGTGACCTCCTACGTCGCGCCGGTGACCGGGTACTTCCCGCTGCCGCCGTGGGGCGGGTTCGCGGTGTTGTGCGGGTACGCGGTGCTCGCGCTGGGCCTGGCCGTGCACCGGCTGAACGGGAGGGACGCGTGAGGCGGGAACTGCGCGCGGAGTGGACGAAGCTGCGCACGGTGTCCGGGCCGATCCCGCTGCTGCTCGGGACGGTCGTGGTGACCGTGGCCGTCAGCGCCCTGGCGGCCGGCGCCATGTCGTGCCCGGCCGCCGGGTGTGGTCAGGACGCGGCGCGGATCGGGCTGTTCGGGGTGCAACTCGGGCAGGGGCTGGTCGCGCTGCTGGCCGTGGTGATGGTCTGCGGGGAGTACGGCAGCGGGATGATCCGTACCAGCCTGACCGCGATGCCGCGCAGGATCCGGCTGCTGGCCGTTCGGGCCGCTCTGGTCTCGGGGTTGACGCTGGCCGCGGGGACCGTGGCGGTGCTCGGGTCCGTGCTGGTGGCGGGGCTGCTGCTGCCCGGCAACGGCTTCACGCCCGAGCACGGGTATCCGCCGCTGTCGTTGCTGGACGGGCCCACGCTGCGGGCTTCGGCCGGGTCGGTGCTGTATCTGGTGGTGATCGCGCTGCTGAGCCTGGGGGTGGCGACGGCGATCCGCGACTCGGCGGTGGCCACCGGGGTCGTGCTCGGGCTGGTCTATCTCTTTCCGATGGTCGTGCTCATGGTGCGGAACGAGGACTTGCAGCTCGTGTTGTGGCGGATCTCGCCGATGAACGCGGGGCTGACCGTCCAGGCCACCACGAGCCTGCCCGGCATGCCGATCGGGCCGTGGGCGGGGCTCGGGGTGGCGGCGGCGTGGGCCGTCGCGGCGCTGCTGGTCGGCGGGCTGCTATTACGTAAACGCGACGCCTAAATACGAAATGACCCTTTTTAGCGGGATCCGGTTATTAGCCCGGCCTTTGCTTGACAAACGCCATGAATTCTCTGCCGTCTGGGTAGGCGTTGATTTGTGAGGATAAAGCTGCAGAGAATTGCCACCCTTGGGGTCGCGGTCATGGTCGGTTGCGCGATGCCGGGCACCGCGTCGGCGAACCACGAGAGGGACCGGCAGCGTCCGGGCGACGTGGAGCGGGGCTGGTCGCGTGCGGGCGAAGTGGAGCGGGGTCGGTCGCGTCCGGGGGAGATGGAGCGGGGCCGGTCGCGTCCGGGCGACATGGAGAGAGGCCGGTCGCGTCCGGGCGACATGGAGCGGGGTCGGCCGCGTGCGGGCGAGGTGGAGCGGGGTCGGTCGCGTGCGGGCGAGGTGGAGCGGGGTCGGTCGCGTCCGGGCGATATGGAGCGGGGCCGGTCCCGTCCGGGGATCGCGCCGCCGGGTGCGATGGGGCACATGCCGCGTCCGGGCGCCGGGCCGGCGGCTCCGGCGGATGTGACGGGCTCGGCGGATGCGGTGGACACGGCGGATTCGGCGGACACAGTGGACACGGTCGGGGCCGTGCTGCGGCCGGGTGATCGAGGTGAGGCCGTCAGGCGGTTGCAGCAGCGGTTGCACGCCGGGCGCTACTACTTCGGCAAGATCAACGGCGTCTACGACGAGCAGACCAAGTTCGCGGTGTGGGCGTTGCAGAAGAGCCGGCGGATCATGCCGCAGGGCGAGGTCGGGTCGCGGGTGTGGACGGCGCTGGAGCGGCAGTCGCGCAGGAAGTCGCTGGTGCCCACCGGCGCCGCCGACCGCGTGGAGATCGACCTGCGCAACCAGCTCCTGACCGTCTACCGCAACCGCAGGCCGGCGCTGATCTCGCACATCTCCACCGGCGCCGAGGTGCACTACTGCGAGAACGGGCACTGCGGCAACGCCATCACCCCCGTCGGCGACTTCCGGGTCGCGCGGCGGGCGCCCGGCTGGACCACCGGGCGGCTCGGGACCATGTTCAACTCGTTGTACTTCGTCGGCGGCATCGCCATGCACGGCTCCACGAAGGTGCCGCTGCGCCCGGCCTCCCACGGCTGCGTACGCGTCCCGCTGGAGACCTCCAAGCGCCTGTACGAGATGGTGAAGATCGGCGAGCCCGTCTACGTCAGGGGCAAGATCTTCTGACCTAGACGCCCTGCGGCAGCCGGAACAGCCGCTCCGGGTCGTAGGTGGACTTCACCTCGGCCAGCCGTGTGGCATTCGGCCCGTAATAAGCGCCCCGCCAGTTCTTCAGGTCCGGGTCGATGTAATTCACATAGGCGTGGTCGCCGAAATAGGGGGCCATGCCGCCGTGCAATTCCCGCAACCAGCCACGGTCCATTCCCTCTGCGTAGTACTGCACGCTGAAAAGCGCCGCCCGATGCGGAAAGGCGGTGGCCGAAGAGCCGACCCGGCCGATCGCCCCGCCCATGGCGTCCAGCAGCACCGAGTGCCCGCCGCGCCGCTCGACCCCCTTCACCAGCTTCCGCACGCCGTCCGCCGGCAGCACGCGGTAGGCCAGGTGCGACTTGGCCGCGTACGACGTGCGCGGCGTCCGCCGGCACTCGGCCACCGACCTTCCCCCGCAGCCACCCATGACCTTCATCGCCTCCAGGTGGGAGTGCGTGCGCACCGAGCGGGACGAGGGCCGGCCGACCTCTTTGACGAGCGGCGCCAGCAGCCGGTCCAGCGCCGGCTTCCGCCCGGCGTAGGTGCCGGCGATCTCCACGGACAGCCCGCTCGCCGAGCGCGTCAGGTGCAGCGAGGACCACAACTCGTCCGGCGCGCCCGGCGCCCACGACTGCCAGGCCCGCACCGCCGCCCGCGCCCTGGCCCACGGCCAGCGCAGGAAGAACACCGACAGATCGGTCGCCGGATGGGTCCTGAACGTGAAGGACACCGCCACGCCGAAGTTGCCCCCGCCGCCGCCGCTGCAGGCCCAGTAGAGGCCGGCGTTGTGCTGGGCGTCGCAGGTCAGGGTCCGGCCGTCGGCCGTGACCAGGCGTACGGACTCCAGGGAGTCGCAGGTCAGACCGTACTTCCTGGAGAGCACGCCGATGCCGCCGCCCAGCGCGAGGCCCGCGATGCCGACGGTGGGGCAGGTGCCGGCGGGGATGCTCACGCCGTGGCGGGAGAGGCGGTCGTAGACGTCGATGAGCTTGGCGCCCGCGCCGATCACGGCCCGGCCGCCCGCGTAGGAGACCGAGCTCATCCTGGACACGTCGATCACCAGGCCGGTGCCGGTGGACCAGCCCGCGTAGGAGTGGCCGCCCGAGCGGCTGGTGATCGGCACGCCGTTGCCCCGGGCGAACGTCAGGCAGGCAGAGACGTCCGCCGCGTTCGTACAGTAGGCCACCGCCTGTGGCCTGATCCGGTCGTAGGCGGGGTTGTACAGGCGGCGGGCGGAGGTGTAGCCCGCGTCGCCCGGCAGCACGAGCGTGCCCGCCAGCCGCCGCCGCAACCTCTTCCAGTCGGGCGGCGGCCCGGCTTCCCGCGCCAACGCCGCCGCTCCAGGCGGCGGCCCGGCTTCCCGCGCCGACAGCGCCGACAGTCCCAGCGGCACCAGCGGCACCAGCGGCGTCAGTGCGGCGGCGTGCATAAAGTCCCGGCGGTTCATGGCGTCTCCCCGAAGTCGTTCGTTCGGTGAGACGCGTGAGTGATCCGCCGGGTTCGGCATGTTCTGGCTCCCGATCAGGTTCCTCCGACCCTGGAGACGCGCGCGGCGCCGCCCACGCGGGTGAGCCGCGGCACGCTCTCTCCAGCCTTCTTGAGCATCCCGTCCTTGACCAGCCGCAGCGGCGAGCCGACGGGTTTGGGGCCGTCCCCGGTCGTCTGCGCCAGCCGCAGGGCCAGCGCCGGACACATGTCGACCGCCCGCCGCGCCTCCTTGGCCATGAACCCGGGAATCTTCCTGAACGACGGGAACCCGTAGTCGTCCAGGTCCACGAACTCCGGCAGCAGATGAGCGCAGAGCCCGTGCCCCTGACAGCGGGACCAGTCGACCTCCAGCCGGTACTCGGGCTCGGCCTCGCGCTCGGGCATCGGCAGCACGCCGCGTATGGGCCGGCCGCAGCCGCCGTGCTCCAGGTGCTGGGCGATCTCGACCTCGAACGCGTCCAGGGCCGACAACACGAACTTGGCCGTGCCGTCCGGGTGGAAGCACGCGCCGCGCCGCTCGACGCCGCGCACGCCGCGCCGTACGGCGTCGACCGAGCCGGTGCCCTCGACCAGCGCCCACATGGACCTGGCGATGTCGGGCAGGCCGAGCCGGCACGGGCCGCACTGACCCGCGGACTCGGCCGCGAGGTAGGCGGCCACCCTGGCGGCCTCGCCCAGGGCGCAGGTGGACTCGCCGAGCGGGACGATGATGCCCGCCCCGAGCGTCGCGCCCGCCTGCTTCATGCCCTCGCGCGAGAGCACGGCCGTCTCGATGACGTCCGCCGACAACCACGCGCCGTGGAAACCGCCGATGAGCACGCCGTCGCCGATCTCCGCCTCGCACAGTCCGAGCACGTCCGACAGGTACGTCCCCGTCGGCGCCTCGATGACGGCGCCGTTGGCCGCGCCGCCGCTGACGGTCAGCAGGATCGTGCCCGGCTCCTTGACCGTGCCGACCTCGGCGTACTTGTCCGGCCCGTACTCGGCCAGCAGCGCGAACTGCGCGTAGGTCTCGGTGTTGGACAGCAGGGTCGGCAGCCCGTCCACGCCGCTCGTCGCGGCCCGCCTCTTCCTGCCCGGCGGGATGCCCTCCTCCCCGTTGACCGCGTTCACCAGCGCGCCGCCCTCGCCGGAGATGAACCGCTCCTTGATCCCGACCACCCTGATCGGGACGCGGCTCTCGGCGCCGCCGGCCACGTTGGCCTGGCGGCGCTCGGCCACGGCGGCGGCGACGGACGCCTCGGCGACCTCGCCGCCGGCCGTGGCGACGATCACCTCGCGGGCTCCCAGCGCCTCGGCCGCCAACACCGCGCCGTCCAGCACCAGGTGCGGGTTGCGGGTGAGCAACATGGCGTCCTTGGAGCTGGCCGGCTCGCCCTCGGCGCCGTTGACGAGCACGACGCTCTCCCCGCCGCGGGCCGCGTCGGCCACGGCCCGCAACTTGCGGGCGAACGGGAACGCCGCGCCGCCGCGGCCACGCATGTCCACCTCGTTGGCGTAGGAGATGAGCTCACTCAGCTCCCGCGGCTCAACGACG
This sequence comes from Nonomuraea sp. NPDC050404, assembly GCF_040655495.1. Classification (NCBI taxonomy): domain Bacteria; kingdom Bacillati; phylum Actinomycetota; class Actinomycetes; order Streptosporangiales; family Streptosporangiaceae; genus Nonomuraea; species Nonomuraea sp. NPDC050404. The sequence continues at coordinate 13,582 of NZ_JBFAKB010000010.1, read as the reverse complement.
CCGTGGAGGGTGCGGTGGGCGGGCAGGTCGAGGCGACGGCAATGGTCCAGCCCGGCGGTGAGGCGGGCCGGACCCATGCGTAACACCCGTGGCACTCTGGCCGGAATCACATTCTCTCCTGGGGACGTGCGAGCAGGTCGTTCACGGAACCGGTCATCGGGCTCATCCCGCCCGCCGACCCGGCTCCCGGGCTCTCATGGCCTTCCGGCACGGTCATCGGGCTCATCCCGCCTCCCGATATCTGCGCCGGGCGTCCGCCAGGCTCACTGGTGCGTTGACCGCCGGCGCCGCGCCGGCTCTCGCGGTGGTACGGGCCGAGGCCGCGGCGGCCGGGACATTGGCCTTCTGCGGCCGTTCCGCCGGCACGCCCACGGCGGCCGGGGCGGCGACCGCGGGTCCTTCGACCCTCTCGGCCAGGACGGGCGGCCGGCGCAGCGTGGCCAGCACGCGCACGATCAGCGCGCCGCCGACCGCCGCCATGCAGGCCACGTAGGACCAGGCCACCCAGCCGGCCGGCGGCCGACCGGCCGTCAGCCCGTGCATGATGCCGATGGGCCAGGCCAGGTACGCGGCGGAGTGCAGAATCCGCCACATCCACGGCTTGGTCCGCATGGCGAACCGCCCCCTGAGCATTCCCGTCGCCACGGCCACGACCATCAGGTCGAAGGCCAGGGTGCCGAGCCCCACGTAGATTCCGGCGATCGGCACGACCGCTGCCCCCAGCGGCACGTGCCCGAGGCTGATCATGAGCGAGATGTGCGTGATCAGGTACGCCAGTCCGATGAGCGCGGTGGCCCGGTGCGCGAGCTGGGCCCTGATCCGGTTCGCCGGTGAGAGGAAGACGCGTTCCGTGGTGAGCAGGCCGAGCGCGATGGTCGCGGTCAGCAGCACCAGGGCGAACACGCCCGCGTAGAACTCGAGGAAGCCGACCCCTTGGCCGAGCAGCGCGATCCCGCGTTCCGTCCTGGTCAGCGCGAAGGCCGACAGGACGATGGCCGCGATGGCCGCGCTGGCCCCCAGCCGGACGTTCCTGGTGTCCAGCAGTGTGGGAGCGTGCCTGGGGTGTCGTCTGTGGAGCATTTAAGTTCCCTCCAAGGTCGGGTGAGGGTGCGACTCGGAAGGCCGGCCGCCCGTGAGGGCGGTTCTCAGATCAGCAACGGCGGCCGCGGTTGATGCAGGAGACGACGGTCTGCATCAGCCGGTCGGGCATCACGTTGGCGAAGTCGCCGTGGTCGGTGACCGGGTTGTGCTTCTGTTCCGGGAAGGCGTCCACGGCGTACGTCGGACCCTGCGGCACGTTGTACGCGAGGGTCATGCGCAACTGCGGAATCGCCCTGGTGCCCTGCGGGCAGGCACCGTTCTGGCCGGGGAAGACCACGTGCGTGCGGTGATTGGCGCTGTCGGTGTTCTGACCGTCCCAGCAGCTAGGGAAGTCCAGAATACGAAGGACCTGGCTACCGCGCGGGCAAAGCGTGTATTTGTCGGGACTTATGCGATTTTGGAATCCCGAGCAGCTCCAGCCGGCCTTGGCGTTGGCCGTGCCGTTCGTGGCCGCCTTGGCGTCGCCGGTGATGATCCTGATGAACCTCGGCATCGCGACCACCCTGGAGGTGGCGTTCCCGCGGAACTGGAGCGTCACGGCGCGGGGCCGCAGCACCGTGCCGACGTTGCCGTCCGGGTCATCGACGTTCGCGTCCGAGCTGCGGTCCCTGAGCACCGGCCAGAAGTAGGTCGACTGGTCGTTCAGCCGGCACGTGGTGCCCGCCGCGGCCAGGCTCTCGTCGGTCGAGAACGCGTCCGTCGACAGGTTGCCCACGTAGTCGTGCAGGTGGTGCGCGCCGTTGCTCACGCCGGGAGCGACGATGAAGTTGTCGGGGTTGTTATGGCTGTTGCGGTTCGTGCCGCACTGGGAGACGAACGTGCCGCGCGAGCCGTTCCTGCCGGTACGTCCGTTGTTCTGCACCTGCGCGACGTCGCGGATGTTGACGAAGTCCTCGGGGAACGGGCCCAGGTCGGCGCACTCCTCCTCGGCGCCGCCCGTCGCGGTCGGCGAGGCGGTGGGGGAGGCGGATCCGGTGGGGGAGGCCGAATCGGTGGGCGAGGCGGTGTCGGAGGGCTGTCCGGTGTCGGAGGGCTGTCCGGTCGCCCCGTCGTCGGGGTTCTGCGTCTCGTCGGGGTTCTGCGGCTGCGTCTGGCTGGGGCTCGGGCTGGGGGACCTGGTGGACTGGTTGTTGCCGCCGCGGCGGCGCGACTGGACGGTGGGGGTCTCCTCCGGCTGGACCTCGGGGGCCTGGACCTCGTCCTCCGGCTGCTGCGCCGGGTCCAGCAGCGCGATGCCGCCACCCTGGGGAGCCTGCTGGTCGGCGTCGGAGTCCTGCTGAACGGCGCCTTGCTGATCAGCACCCTGCTGGTCAGTGTTCTGCTGGTCGCCGTTCTGCTGGTTTCCTGTCTGCTGGTCCTGCTGCTGCCCCTGCTGGTCCTGATCCTGACCCTGGTCCTGCTGGCTCTGGTCCTGCTGGCCCTGCTCTTGCTGGTTCTGGTCCTGCGACTGCTGGGGCGCCTGGGTGGCCTCGCCGGGGATGCAGTGGTCCGCCAGCACCGGGCCTACTCCGATCACGGCTGCCGACACCAGGCCGGTCGCTGTCACGGCCAGGGCGGAGACCGCCGCGGCCATGCGTCTGGATCTCATGAGGTGTGTCTCCTCTTTTCAACCGCCATTGCGACGGGTGGAGCGGGTGGGGGCGTCGGGGCCTCGGGCAACTGGTTGTGGTCGACCAGGCCGGTGGACTCCAGATAGCCCATGTGGCGCATCACGTAGTTGATGCCTTCGGCGGCGAACTTCCTGATCTCGGCGTTGCGCGTGCCGGACCGTACGCCCGCCACGACGGTGAAGACCTTGCCGTGCGCGGCCCGCAACAGGTTCGCGAAATCCTTGTCGAACGCGGGACCGTTCTCCGCCGCGAGCTGGGCCATCCAGCGCTGCTGGTCGGGATTGGGCTCGTCGGGCAGCGCCACGCCGAGCTTCTTCGCGACCTGGCGGGTGATCAGGTCGAGGTCCATGTGCTCTTTCATGATCAACTTGCCGACTTCTTTGACGCGCTGGGACTCGGCGCGGGTCTGGGCGTACTCGCCCACGGGCATCTCCCAGAGACCCGCCTGCCGTACCTTGACCAGCAGATCGCGGTCGGCGTCCGTGAGCGGTCCCGACGACGTCTGTGTCCACTGGGCGGCCGCGGGATCGATGGCCGGCGGCATGACCAGCGCGATCGTCGCGGCGGCGGCTACGACGAAGCCGCCGAGCATGAACATCTCGCCGCGCAAAAGCCTGTGCATGGTCGGAGGTACGCGGCCATCTCCGGTGGGGTTCACGTATGGCCGGAGATAGTTAGAAATGACTGGAGTTATCGGAGTGGCTACCGCTTGGATAACGAAGGTGTAAAGATGTGCCCCGTGCTAGGTCACCTCGATGGCAGGTTCGAGAGTGCGGATGCCGAGGCGGAGCACCGCATCGCGGTGCTTTACCAGGAGTTCGGCGGCCCTCTGTTGCGCCACGTACGCAAATCAACAGGTAACGACCTTCAGTGGGCTGAAGACGTTGTCCAGGAGACGCTCGTCCGGGCCTGGAGGAACTCGGCAAGACTGCAATGGGAACCAAGCCTGATTTGGGCGTGGCTACTGACGGTAGCCCGCCGCATTGTCATTGATGGTCGTCGGCGGAAGAGTGTCCGGCCGCAGGAGGTCGAGCCACCGGAAGTCGACATGATGTCGGTGCCTGACGGGTCGGAGCGAGCGTTATCGGCGATGGTCGTCGCGGACGCGCTCCGGTCCCTGTCGCAAGAACACCGCGAAGTCATTGAGCAGACGTACCTCCGAGACCGTACGATAAGTGAAGCGGCGGAGATTCTGGGGATCCCGCCGGGCACGGTGAAGTCCCGGCTCTACTACGGGATTCGGGCTCTCCGCGAACTGCTGCGGGACAAGGGGGTAGCCGGCTGATGCATGACGGGGTGGCCGCCTACGTCCTCGGCGTCCTCGATCAGGAGGAGCACGAGGCCTTCGAACGCCACCTCGATACATGCGAGCAGTGTCAGGCGGAGCTGATTGAGCTTGCCGAGCTGCCGGAGCAGCTCGACGAGCTCAAGAACGACCCCTCCTCCACTTCCGGTGACGATCCCCCTATGTCGATGTCGCGTTGACGTCCATGCCCTTTTCGGGTGGTATCGGTACGGCAACGCGTTGCGCCCGGCGGCCCCAAGCGGCCGGGCGGTCTGGGGGAGGTGTTCGGTGGGCGTCGACGGTGATGCGCCCGGCCCTCCGCGCCGGCAGTTCGGTGAGGAAGGCGGTCTGCTGTCGTACGGCGGCTACCTTCGGCTGCCCGAGCTCCTCGACCAGCAGCGGCCGCAGTCGCAGGCTCCGGACGAGCTGCTCTTCATCACCATCCACCAGGTCTACGAGCTGTGGTTCAAGCTGCTGCTGCATGAGCTGGAGGGTGCCCGCGAGGCCATGTCCGCGGGCGAGCTGTGGCGGGCCAGGCACCTGTTCCGGCGGGTGCACACCGTCGAGCGGGTGCTGATCGAGCAGGTGGAGGTCCTGGAGACGATGACGCCTCAGGACTTCCTGGCCTTCCGCGCCAAGCTGGCGCCCGCCAGCGGGTTCCAGTCCGTGCAGTTCCGTGAGCTGGAGTTCCTGTCGGGGCTGCGGGAGGAGCGTTATCTCGGCAGCTTCAGGGACATCAGCGAGGAGGAGCTGGCCAGGCTACGCCGCAGGCTCGCCGAGCCCACGTTGTGGGATGCTTATCTGATCGCCCTCTCCCAGCGTGGCCTGCCGGTCTCCGACACCGAGATCATGGACTCGCTGCTGGCCGTGGCGAGGAACCGCGGGTCCTATGACGACCTGTGGCAACTGGCCGAAGACCTGCTGACACATGACGAGACCGCCGCGTTGTGGCGGATGCGCCACGTGCAGATGGTCGAGCGCCAGATCGGCACCAAGTCGGGCACCGGTGGCTCGACGGGTGCTCCCTACCTGCGTGGTAGGACCCGCCTGCACTACTTCCCGCTGCTGTGGGAACTAAGGGCCTGGCTATGAACCTGAACAACTATGGCAAACCCTCACAAAGGAGTGAGAGCGAAATGCCGCTCGACGAGGCCAAGGATGAGTTGCTCCAGCGAGCCGCCGAAAGGTGCGCGGCGGGCAGCGAGCATGTGAACGCCGAGGAGGCTCTGGCCTTCCTGCGGTTCTACTACCGGCACGTCGCGCCGGAGGACCTGCTCGACCGCAACCCCGTCGATGTGTACGGCCCCGCGATGTCCCAGCGGCAACTCGCCGAGATACGCCCCCAGGGCAGGGCCGTGGTCAGGGCCTACACCCCGACCCTTGAGGAGAACGGCTGGGATCCCGGCCACTCCGTCGTCGAGGTGGTCACCGACGACATGCCCTTCCTGGTCGACTCCGTCACGATGGAGCTCGACCGGCACGACCTGGGCACCTACCTGGTGGTCCATCCGCAGATGCGGGTGCGCCGCGACATGACGGGCCGGATGCTCGGCCGCGGCCAGGAGGATGTCACCGGCCAGATGCTGGTCGAGTCGTGGATCCACATCGAGATCGACCGCCAGTCCGACCCCGAGGTGCTCTTGGGCGTGGAGACCGACCTGCAGCGGGTGCTCAACGATGTGCGCCACGCGGTCGAGGACTTCAGGAAGATGCGGGCGCTGGCCGTACAGACCGCTGAAGACCTGGGCATGAACCCGCCGCCGCTGGAGCCCGCGGAGGTCGAGGACAGCATCGACCTGCTGCGCTGGCTCGCCGACGGGCACTTCACCTTCCTCGGCTACCGCGAGTACCGCCTGGAGGACACCGACGAGGGCGAGACGCTGCGCGCGCTGCCCGGCGCGGCGCTGGGCATCCTGCGCGACGACAAGGTGGGCTCCGAGAGCTTCGCCGCGCTGCCGCCCGAGGTGCGGGCCAAGGCCCGCGAGAAGCAGCTCATGATCATCACCAAGGCCAACTCCAGGGCCACGGTGCACCGGGCCACGTACCTGGACTACATCGGCGTCAAGCTGTTCTCGCCCGAGGGCGAGGTGGTCGGGGAGCGGCGCTTCCTCGGCCTGCTCACGCACGTGGCCTACAACGAGTCGATCTCCCGCATCCCCGTCCTGCGCCGCAAGCTGGCCGACGTGCTCAACGCGGCCGGGCTGGCCCCCGACAGCCACGACGGCAAGGACCTGATCGAGATCCTGGAGACGTTCCCGCGCGACGAACTGTTCCAGACCTCGATCGACCAGCTCCTGCCGATCGCGCTGGGCGTGTTGCGGCTGCGCGAGCGCAAGCAGGTCAAGCTGTTCCTGCGGCGCGACGACTACGGCCGCTACATCTCCTGCCTGATCTACCTGCCGCGCGACCGCTACACCACCAAGGTGCGGCTGAAGATGCAGGAGGTGCTGCTCAAGGCCCTGGGCGGCAAGTCGCTCGACTACAGTGCGATGATCGGCGAGTCGGTGCTGGCCCGCCTGCACGTGGTGGTGCGGGGCGAGCGGGGCAACCCGCTGCCGCCGCCGAGCGTGGACGTGGAGGAGCTGGAGTCGCGCCTGGCCGGCATCACCCGCTCCTGGGAGGACGACCTGGCCTCCGCCCTCACCGAGATGACCTCCGAGGAGGAGGCTCCGCCGCTCATCAGGCGCTACGCCTCCGCCTTCCCCGAGGGCTACAAGGCCGACTTCCCGCCCAAGGTGGCCGTGGTGGACCTGCGGCGGCTGGAGCAGATCGTCGAGGAGGGCGACGGCGAGAAGGTCGGGATCAACCTGTACGAGCCGTACGACGCCGTGGAGGGGGAGCGGCGGCTGAAGATCTACAAGGTCGGCTCGCCCATCTCGTTGTCCCAGGCGCTGCCGCTGATCCAGCGGCTCGGCGTGGAGGTCGTGGACGAGCGTCCCTACGAGGTGGACAGGGACAACGACCCGCGCACCAAGAACGCCTGGATCTACGACTTCGGGCTGCGGTACGTCCCCTCGGAGGAGGTGGACAGGAACGACTTCAAGCGGCTCTTCCAGGACGGGCTCACCGCGCTGTGGACCGGGCGGGTGCAGGACGACGACTTCAACGCGCTGATCCTGCGGGCCGGGATGACCTGGGAGCAGGTCGAGATCCTGCGGGTCTACGCCAAGTACCTGCGCCAGGCCGGCAGCACGTTCTCGCAGCCGTACATGGAGCGGGTGCTGCGCGACAACGTGCGGGTCTCGCGGCTGCTGGTACGGCTGTTCGAGGCCAAGCTCGATCCGCGGCGGGGCGAGGACGTGCGGGTGGACCTCGTGGAGGCGCTCAACGAGGAGATCCTGCGGTCGCTGGATGAGGTGGCCTCGCTGGATGAGGATCGAATCCTGCGGGCGTATCTGGAGATGATACAAGCGACATTGCGCACCAATTACTTCCAGACGGTGGATGGAGTGCGCAAACCGTACATATCGCTCAAGTTCGACCCTGAGGCCATCAGCGTGCTGCCATTGCCGCGGCCGAAGTTCGAGATATTCGTGTATTCGCCCCGGGTCGAAGGCGTGCATCTGCGCTTCGGGAAAGTGGCGCGGGGCGGGTTGCGGTGGTCGGACCGGATGGAGGATTTCCGTACGGAGATTCTCGGCCTGGTCAAGGCACAGATGGTGAAAAATACCGTTATTGTGCCGACTGGGTCTAAGGGCGGGTTTGTCGTTAAGCGTCCGCCAAAGTCCGGAACCCGGGAGGACCAGCTCGCCGAGGGCGTGGCCTGCTACCGGATGTTCATCTCCGGGCTGCTCGACGTCACCGACAACCTCGTGGACGGCAAGATCGTGCCCCCGCCCGACGTGGTCAGGCACGACGGCGACGACACCTACCTGGTCGTCGCCGCCGACAAGGGCACCGCCACCTTCTCCGACATCGCCAACAGCGTGGCCAAGGAGTACGGCTTCTGGCTGGGCGACGCCTTCGCCTCCGGCGGCTCGATCGGCTACGACCACAAGGCCATGGGCATCACCGCCCGCGGCGCCTGGGAGTCGGTCAGGTACCACTTCCGCACCATGGGCGTTGATGTGCAGACCACCGACTTCACCGTGGCCGGGGTCGGCGACATGTCGGGCGACGTGTTCGGCAACGGCATGTTGTTGTCTGAGCACATCCGGCTGCTGGCCGCCTTCGACCACCGGCACATCTTCGTGGACCCCGCGCCCGACGCCGCCCGCTCCTTCGCCGAGCGGCAGCGCCTGTTCGAGCTGCCGCGCAGCTCCTGGGAGGACTACGACGCCAAGCTGATCTCACCCGGCGGCGGCGTCTTCCCGCGCACGGCCAAGTCCATCCAGATCACGCCCCAGATCCGCGAGGCGCTCGGCATCCCGGCCGGTGTGGCGTCCATGGCGCCGAACGACCTGATCAGCGCCATCCTGCGGGCCCCGGTGGACCTGCTGTGGAACGGCGGCATCGGCACCTACGTCAAGTCCGGCGCCGAGTCCCACGCCGACGTGGGCGACAAGGCCAACGACGCGCTCCGGGTCAACGCCTCCGAGCTGCGCTGCAAGGTCATCGGCGAGGGCGGCAACCTGGGCTTCACCCAGCTCGCCAGGATCGAGTTCGCGCTCAACGGCGGGCTGGTCAACACCGACTTCATCGACAACTCGGCCGGCGTGGACACCTCCGACCACGAGGTGAACATTAAGATCCTGCTCGACCAGGTCGTCCGCGACGGGGAGCTGACCGACAAGCAGCGCAACCAGGTCTTCACCTCGATGACCGACGAGGTGGCCGACCTCGTGCTGCGCGACAACTACGCGCAGAACGTGGTGCTGGCCGCCACCCGCACGCAGGCCGTCGAGATGCTCCACATCCACGCCCGCTACCTGCGCAAGCTGGAGCGGGACGGGCTGGTCAACCGGGAGCTGGAGTTCCTGCCGTCGGACAAGACGCTGGCCGAGCGGCGTCAGGCCAGGCTTGGGCTGACCGCGCCGGAGTTCTCCGTGTTGCTGGCCTACACCAAGCTGGTGGCCGACGCCGAACTGCTGGGCTCCGACCTGCCCGACGACCCGTACCTGGCGTCGTGGCTGGTCTCCTACTTCCCGTCGGCGCTGCGCGAGCGGTTCCGCACGTACATGGACGAGCACCCGCTCAGGCGCGAGATCATCACCACCCGCATCGTGAACGAGCTGGTCAACTCGGCGGGCACCACGTTCATGTACCGCTTCGGGGAGGAGACCGGCGCCTCCACGCCCGACATCGTGCGGGCCTACCTGGTCGCGCGGGAGGTCTTCGACCTGGCCGGCTTCCACCGGGCCGTGGAGGACCTGGACAACAAGATCGACACGGCGACGCAGATCGCCATGTTGCTGGAGGCCCGCAAGCTCGCCGAACGCGGCGCCCGCTGGCTCCTGGTCAACCGCCGGCCGCCGCTGGACCTGGCCGGATCCGTCAACTTCTTCGTCAAGGGGGTCAACGGGCTCGTCGCCCACATCCCGAAACTGCTGACCGGGCCCGACATGAGCGCCTACGAGGACCGCAGGGACTCCTTCGCGGCCCGCGGAGTGCCGATGGAGCTGGCCGAGCGGGTGGCGGCCATGGTGCCGGCGTACTCGACGCTGGACCTGGTGGAGATCGCGTCGGTGGCGCAGCGGCCGGTCAACGAGGTCGCCGAGGTCTACTTCGACCTGGCCGACCGGCTGCAGCTGGCCCGGCTGCGGGAGCGGATCATCGCGCTGCCCCGGGACAACCGGTGGAACTCGATGGCCCGCTCCGCGCTGCGCGACGACCTGTACGCGGCGCACGCCTCGCTGACGCGCGACGTGCTGGCCCACAGCAAGCCGGGACTGCCGCCGGAGGAGCGGCTGGCCCGGTGGTCGGAGGGCAACTCGGCGGCGGTGTCGCGCGCCCGCCAGACGTTGTCGGAGATCTGGGAGAGCGACACCTTCGACATAGCCACGCTCTCCGTCGCCCTCCGCGCCATCCGCACGCTCGTCGCCGCCAGCAACCTCCCCCACACGGAGGCGTGACACACGCGCGGACAGGCCGGGGCGGGTGAGCCCGGAACCGGCGGCGGGGGCCGGCAAGTCCGGTAACCGGCCCCGATTCGCCACGGAACCGGCCGCGGGGGCTGGCGAGCCCGGTAACCGGCCCCCGGTTCGGCACGGAACCGGCCGCGGGGGCCGGCGAGCCCGGTAACCGGCCCCCGGTTCGCCACGGAACCGGTCAGCGGTGCGCTCCGTAACGGTGGCGCGCCACTGACCGGTCAGAGGCCGTTTCCCTGGACAGACGCGAGCCATGGGCGGCGGGTGGCCGGCCACGGCACCGCGTAACAGATGGTTACTGTTTGGTTACTGTCCTGAAGCTCGGGTGAGCGCGCCGTCGTGGGCTATCACCGGGGCGGCGGCCGGCTTCGTGAGCGGAGGGACGACCGTGGCGTACTGGTGGGTCTCCACCAGTCGCAGGGAGCGGCGCAGCACCGGGTCGGTGATCGCCCAGCGGGCCTCGTCCGGGATCGCGATGTAGTCGTCCTCGGCCGTCTGGGTCGTCGTGGTCGTCGTGCGGGACAGTGAGTACAGGATCAGCGCCCCGCCGTCCTCAGTGCGCAGCCCGTACACGGGGAAGTTGTCGGCGCTGAAGATCGAGTCGTAGCTGTAGCCGCTGTTCTTGGCCTTCGCGCGGTTGGCGGCGATCTGCTCGGCCACCTCCGTCGTGTACGGCCCCTCCCCGAGCAGACCCGAGGTGACCCCCGCCGTGCCCGTCTCGGCGACCGTGGCGTGCACGGGGCCCATGAACTGCGGACTGATCGTGACCGTTTTGTCATCGGCCGCGACCACCGAGGCGTACCCGTCGGGGTCGAGCTTGATCTTCGGCACCTCGTGCCCCGGCAGGATCTCGGCCGCGGAGCTGAGCCGCCAGCGGTCGGACTTGGCGAAGGTGAGCAGCGTCGGCCGCCCGTCGCGGGTCGCCAGCGCGCTGAACCAGGGCGAGCGCTCACCCTGCGGCCACCTGGGCACATAGAGCGTCGGCGCGCCCCACTGGCGGCGCGGCGGCGCGTAGTCGGTGGACAGGTACGCGGCCTGGGTGAGCTGCGCCTGCCCGCCCATCGTGAGGTCAAGGGCCATCGCCAGCCGCCCCTGCAGGTCGCTGGGCACCCGCAGCGTGTCGTCGGTCTGAGTGAACTCGGTGAACGCCGTGGCGGCCTCCGAGCGGGTGACGCCCGGCTCGTCGGGGGACGGCGTGGGGCTCGTGGAGACGGCGGCGGCCGACCTGGTGGGAGCTGGTTGGGCATCGCTGGTGCAGGCGGTCACCGCGGCGAGCAGGCCGGCGGCGAGCGCCAGCACATTACGCCGACCGTATGCACGCACCTCGCCATGTTATTCGGGCCCGCGAGGGTCGCGTACCCTTGGGAGACGTGGCAGGCATCGATCCGGCAGAAGAGATCAACGAGCTCGCGGGCACGCTCCGCAGCATCCAGGACGTGCTCGACCTCGACGCGATGCGCAAGCAGATCGAGGAGCTGGAGCAGCAGGTTGCCGCACCGGACCTGTGGGACGACCCTGAGCAGGCTCAGAAGGTCACCAGCAAGCTCTCCCACCTCCAGGGCGAGCTCAACCGCGTGGAGGGCGTCGCGCGTCGTCTCGACGACCTGACGGTCCTCTACGAGCTGGCGGCCGAGGAGGGCGACGACGACACGCGCGCCGAGGCCGACAAGGAGCTCGAAACGCTGAAGTCCGACGTCGGCGCGCTGGAGGTGCGCACGCTGCTGTCGGGCGAGTACGACTCGCGCGAGGCGCTCGTCACGATCAACTCCCAGGCGGGCGGCGTGGACGCGGCCGACTGGGCGGAGATGCTGCTGCGGATGTATCTGCGGTATGCCGAGCGCAAGGGCTACTCCACCGAGGTCTACGACACCTCCTACGCGGAGGAGGCCGGCATCAAGTCGGCCACGTTCACGATCAAGGCGCCCTACGCGTACGGCACGCTGCGCGGCGAGCACGGCACCCACCGGCTGGTCCGCATCAGCCCGTTCGACAACCAGGGGCGGCGGCAGACCTCCTTCGCCGGGGTCGACATCGTGCCGGTCGTCGAGCAGACCGACCACATCGACATCGTGGAAGACGAGATCCGCGTCGACGTCTACCGCTCCAGCGGGCCCGGCGGCCAGGGCGTCAACACCACCGACTCGGCCGTGCGCATCACGCACCTCCCGAGCGGCATCGTGGTCTCCTGCCAGAACGAGCGCTCGCAACTGCAGAACCGCGCCACCGCCATGAACGTGCTGCAGGCCAAGCTCCTGGAGCGCAAGCGGCAGGAGGAGGCGGAGAAGATGTCGGAGCTGCGGGGGGCCACCACCACGTCGTGGGGCACGCAGATCCGCAACTACGTGCTGCACCCGTACCAGATCGTGAAGGACCTGCGCACGGGCACCGAGGCGGGCAACCCGACGGCGGTCCTCGACGGCGACCTCGACGAGTTCATCGAGTCGGAGATCCGCTGGATGCGGCGCCAGGAGAGCGGCGGCGCGGAGGACGCCTAAGGCTTGAAGAGCCCCTGAGCGCTCGTCACAGGCCGCTCAGGTGCTTCAGCGCCAGGCTGGCGAAGAGCAGGACGACGAGCAACAGGGCGATGAGCGCGGGTGACAGCCCGGCGAAGCCGTGGTTGTGCATCCGCTCCCTGTTGGCGCGGCAGAGGGCGCAACGTCCCTCGATCACGGGGTGGGCGCACTGTGCGCATACGAGATGTTCACAACTCATGACAGCCCCAAGTCTAGCCGCACAATCGTTTTGTTTCCGTTATGGACCTTCCATGCCAGTCTTCCCCCTAGACTGTCGTCTGGCCAATCGGAACGTCGATCGTTCGTAAAGAAAGACGCCCCCGATCGGCCGGTGGCGGGAAGTGGGCATGTGCCACCCTCGCTTCCGTCCTGACCCCTAGACTGGCATGCCGTGATGCTCTCGTGATCCATTTCGATAATGTCACCAAGGTCTACGCGAACCAGAACCGGCCCGCTCTCGACCACGTATCCGTTGACGTGGACAAGGGCGAGTTCGTGTTCCTCGTCGGTCCTTCGGGATCAGGCAAGTCCACGTTCCTGCGTCTGATCCTCAAGGAGGAGCGGCCCAACTCCGGTGCGATCCACGTCGCCGGCAAGGATCTGGCCCGCCTCTCCAACTTCAAGGTGCCGCACCTGCGCCGCCGCATCGGCTGCGTCTTCCAGGACTTCAGGTTGCTCCCGAACAAGAACGTCTACGAGAACGTGGCGTTCGCGCTCGAGGTCATCGGCAAGCCCCGGCGGTTCATCCGCAAGGTGGTCCCCGAGGTCGTCGAGCTGGTCGGTCTGGAGGGCAAGGCCCACCGTATGCCCGACGAGCTTTCCGGTGGCGAGCAGCAGCGCGTCGCCATGGCTCGCGCGTTCGTCAACAGGCCGATGATCCTGCTGGCCGACGAGCCCACGGGCAACATCGACCCCGCGACGAGCATCGGCATCATGAAGGTGCTCGACCGCATCAACAGGACTGGCACCACGGTCGTCATGGCCACGCACGACGCGGCCATCGTCGACTCCATGCGTAAGCGTGTCGTGGAGCTGGAGGACGGCAAG
>NZ_JBFAKB010000009.1:0-423968 GCF_040655495.1 Nonomuraea sp. NPDC050404 | reverse complement strand
TGTCAACCAAAGGAATCCGTCAAATCAATGACGGGGTTGTGCATCATGCACTGGCTTTTAACACACTGTTGAGTTCTCAAGAAACGGACGCGTACACCCGCTCAGATGATCCTTCCGGACCTCCGTGCGAGAGGCGCACATTTCGGCTCCTTCAGCGTATCAGATCCGGACGATCCTTGTCAAATCGCCCGATCCGGTAGCTTCCGGACTTGCCTCTCTTCGAGGCAACCCTGCTAACTTACTCCAACATTTGGCTCTTGTCCAACCGCGTGGCGGACGCAACCCAGAGGTTGAGGTTCGTTCACAAGGATGTCAGGGCCGATTGGCCCCGCGTTGAAAACTGTAGCAGCCTCAGAGACGTGGAAGGTCCATCTTCGGTAACGAATGGACCTTCCCCTCGCGCGTACGGCTCAAACGCCCAGACCGGCGAGCTGCGCTTCGAGCCGCGCGATGTCGGCCTCCGCCTGCTCTGCCCGGCTCCTGACCTTGCTCACCACGTTCTCCGGCGCCTTGGCCATGAACTGCTCGTTGCCCAGCTTGGCGGCCACCTGAGCGGCCTCCTTGCGCGCGACGGCCAGGTCCTTCTCCAGCCGCTTGCGTTCGGCCGCGACGTCGATGGCGCCGGCGGTGTCGATCTCGACGCTCACCGCGCCCACCGTGAACCGTGCCGTGGCGTTGAACGCCTCCGACGGCTCCGTCAGCCGCAGCAGGGACCTGATCGCCGTCTCCTGCCCCGCCAGCGGCGTGCCGCTCAGCCCGAGCCGCGCCGCCACCTTCTGGCCCGGCTTGAGCCCCTGATCGGAGCGGAAGCGGCGGACCTCGGTCACCAACTCCTGCAACGCCTCGATCTCCGCCTCGGCCGCGGCGTTCGTGTACCGGGCCTCGGCCACCGGCCATGGGCTCACGACGATCGACTCGCCGCCGGTCACGGCCCGCCACAACTCCTCGGTCACGAACGGCACCAGCGGGTGCATCAGCCGCAGCAGCGCGTCGAGCACGTGCCCGAGCACCAGCCGGGTGTGCTCCAGCCCCTCGCCGAGCTGGATCTTGGCCAGCTCCAGGTACCAGTCGCAGACCTCGTCCCACGCGAAGTGGTAGAGCAGGTCGGAGGCCTTGGCGAACTCGAACTCCTCGAAGGCCGCGTCGGCCGCCGTGATCACCGACTGCAGGCGTGACAGGATCCACCGATCGGCCGCGGTCAGCTCGGCGCCTTCGAGCGAGCCCACGGCGGCGCCGTTCATCAACGCGAACCTGGTGGCGTTCCAGATCTTGTTGCAGAAGTTGCGCGAGCCGGCCGCCCACTCCTCGCTCACCGCGACGTCGGCGCCGGGGTTGGCGCCGCGCAGCAGGGTGAAGCGGGTGGCGTCGGCGCCGAAGCGGTCGATCCAGTCGAGCGGGTCGACGACGTTGCCGAACGACTTGGACATCTTCTTGCCGTACTGGTCGCGGACCATGCCGTGCAGCGCGACGGTGCGGAACGGCGGCTCGCCATCCATCGCGTACAGGCCGAACATCATCATTCGCGCGACCCAGAAGAACAGGATGTCGTAGCCGGTGACCAGCACGGACGTCGGGTAGAAGCGGGCCAGCTCGGGTGTCTGGTCGGGCCAGCCCATGGTCGAGAACGGCCACAGGCCCGAGGAGAACCACGTGTCGAGGACGTCGGAGTCCTGCGTGTAGCCGGCGGGCGGATCCTCGTCGGGGCCCACGCACACGACCTCGCCGTCGGGGCCGTACCAGACCGGGATGCGGTGCCCCCACCAGAGCTGGCGGGAGATGCACCAGTCGTGCATGTCGTCGACCCAGTCGAAGTAGCGCTTGGCCAGCTCCGGCGGGTGGATGCGGGTGCGGCCGTCGCGGACGGCGTCGCCCGCGGCCTTGGCCAGCGGGCCGACGCTGACGAACCACTGCAGCGACAACCGCGGCTCGACCACGGTCTTGCAGCGCGAGCAGTGGCCGACCGAGTGCACGTACGGGCGCTTCTCCGCGACGATCCTGCCCTCGGCGCGCAGTGCGGCCACCACGGCGGGGCGGGCCTCGAAGCGGTCGAGCCCCTCGAACGGGCCGTGCGCGGTGATCACGCCGCGCTCGTCCATGACCGTCAGCGACGGCAGCGAGTGACGCCGGCCGATCTCGAAGTCGTTGGGGTCGTGGGCCGGGGTCACCTTGACCGCTCCCGTGCCGAACTCCGGATCGACGTGCTCGTCGCCGACCACGGGGATCATGCGGCCGGTGAGCGGCACCTCCACCATCGTGCCGATCAGGTGCGCGTAACGCTCGTCGGAGGGGTGCACGGCCACGGCGGTGTCGCCGAGCATGGTCTCGGCGCGCGTGGTGGCCACCACGATGTCGTCGGAGTAGCGGATCGAGACGAGCTCGCCGTCGTCCTCGCTGTGCTCGACCTCGATGTCGGACAGCGCGGTCAGGCAGCGCGGGCACCAGTTGATGATGCGTTCGGCGCGGTAGATCAGCTCGTCGTCGAAGAGCTTCTTGAAGATGGTCTGCACGGCCCGGGAGAGCCCCGTGTCCATGGTGAAGCGTTCACGCGACCAGTCGACGCCGTCGCCGAGCTTGCGCATCTGGCCGAGGATCCGGCCGCCGGACTCCTCCTTCCACTCCCAGACCCGCTCGACGAACGCCTCGCGCCCGAGGTCGTGGCGGGACTTGCCCTGCTTGGCCAGCTCGCGTTCGACGACGTTCTGGGTGGCGATGCCGGCGTGGTCCATGCCGGGCAGCCAGAGCGTCTCGCGCCCCTGCATGCGGGTGCGGCGCGTCAGCGCGTCCTGGATGGAGTGGTCGAGCGCGTGCCCGATGTGCAGGACGCCCGTCACGTTGGGCGGCGGGAGGACGATGCTGTACGGCTCGCGCGAGCTGCCCGGGTCGGCGCGGAAGTAGCCTTCGGATACCCAGCGCTCGTAGCTACGGGTCTCGACGTCGGCCGGTGTGTACTGAGTAGGCAGCTCTGGCGTTGTCACAGCAACCAATTCTAGGGATGCGGGCAAGCGAAACGCCCCATGGTTTCTCAACCACGGGGCGTTGGCGGTGTCGCGGGCCGGATCAGGCCGACTTCTCGCGCGGTGTGCGCTGCTGCTTGGCGGCGAGCTGGTCGCGGGGCACGAGGGTCGGAATCGCGTGCTCGATCACCGACTCGCGGGTGATGACCACCCGGGCGACGTCCTGGCGGGAGGGCACCTCGTACATGACGGACTGCAGCACCTCCTCCAGGATCGCGCGCAGTCCCCGGGCCCCGGTGCCGCGCAGGATGGCCTGGTCGGCGATGGCCTCAAGGGCGCCGTCGGTGAACTCCAGCTCCACGCCGTCGAGTTCGAGCAGCTTGCGGTACTGCTTGACCAGCGCGTTGCGCGGCTCGGTGAGGATCTGGATGAGCGCCTCGCGGTCGAGGTTGTGCACCGAGGTGATGACCGGCAGCCGGCCGACGAACTCGGGGATCATGCCGAACTTGAGCAGGTCCTCCGGCATCACGTCGGCGAAGATGTCGGCCGTGTCGACCTCTTCCTTCGACCGGATGATGGCGTTGAAGCCGATGCCCTTCTTGCCGATGCGCGACTCGATGATCTTTTCCAGACCGGCGAACGCTCCACCACAGATGAACAGCACGTTGGTGGTGTCGATCTGGATGAACTCCTGGTGCGGGTGCTTGCGGCCGCCCTGCGGAGGCACCGAGGCCGTGGTGCCCTCCAGTATCTTCAGCAGCGCCTGCTGCACGCCCTCACCGGAGACGTCGCGCGTGATCGACGGGTTCTCGCTCTTGCGGGCGATCTTGTCGACCTCGTCGATGTAGATGATGCCGGTCTCGGCCTTCTTGACGTCGTAGTCGGCGGCCTGGATGAGCTTGAGGAGGATGTTCTCCACGTCCTCGCCGACGTAGCCCGCCTCGGTCAGCGCGGTGGCGTCGGCGATGGCGAAGGGCACGTTGAGCATCTTCGCCAGGGTCTGCGCCAGCAGCGTCTTTCCCGAGCCTGTCGGCCCGAGCAGCAGAATGTTGCTCTTGGCCAGCTCAAGACCGTCGTCTCTGCCCCGGTCGCCCGACTGCACCCGCTTGTAGTGGTTGTAAACCGCCACCGAGAGTGCCTTCTTCGCCTTGTCCTGACCGATGACGTAGGCGTCGAGGAACTCGTAGATCTCCCTCGGCTTGGGCAGATTGTCCCACTTGAGCTCGGAGGACTCGGAGAGCTCCTCCTCGATGATCTCGTTGCAGAGATCGATGCACTCATCGCAGATGTAGACGCCTGGACCGGCAATGAGCTTCTTGACTTGCTTCTGACTCTTCCCGCAGAAAGAGCACTTCAGCAGGTCTCCCCCGTCGCCGATGCGTGCCACCCCAGATACTCCTTTGCGTGGGACCGCCCTGCTCCCGAGAGCAGTGTCTCCGGACATCCTCCGGACTAGGCCGAACCGCTCAGGTTTCGACGTTACCGTCTTCTGGGCCCTCAGTGAGCCCCCTAGCGGCGAGTCGCACCGGAACGTGCCCTATTGGGCAGCGCTCCGGCGCGTCACGTCCCGTCTAGGAAGCTACGGCCTGAGCTCGTTTCTTCCTGGACGGAATGATGTCGTCGATCAGACCATACGCCTTCGCCTCGTCCGCGTTGAGAATTTTGTCGCGTTCGATGTCCTTGCGGACTTCGGCGGAAGGCTTGCCCGTGTGCCGGGCCACGATGTCCTCCAGCAGCGTGCGCATGCGCAGGATCTCGCGGGCCTGAATCTCGATGTCGCTGCCCTGGCCGCCGCCCTCGGTGGACGGCTGGTGGATCAGCACCCGGGCGTTCGGCAGCGCGAAGCGCTTGCCCGGGGTGCCGCCGGCCAGCAGCACGGCCGCGGCGGACGCGGCCTGGCCGAGGCAGACGGTCTGGATCTCCGGCCGGACGAACTGCATCGTGTCGTAGATCGCCGTCATGGCCGTGAAGGAGCCGCCGGGCGAGTTGATGTAGATGCTGATGTCACGGTCGGGGTCGAGCGACTCCAGCGTCAGCAACTGCGCCATGACGTCGTTGGCCGACGCGTCGTCGATCTGCACTCCGAGGAAGATGATGCGGTCCTCGAAGAGCTTGTTGTACGGGTTCATCTCCTTCACGCCGTAAGACGTGCGCTCAACGAAGGAGGGGAGAACGTAACGGCTTTCGATGTTCATGTCAGCTCCCCCTAGGAGACCGGGCCCACGGAGGGCACCTGCCGCGCGCTGCGCACCACGTGGTCGATGAAGCCGTAGTCCTTGGCCTCCTCGGCGGTGAACCAGCGGTCACGGTCGGAGTCGGACTCGATCTGGTCCAGCGGCTGCCCCGTGTGGAAGGCGATCCGCTCGGCCAGCGTCTTCTTCACATAGAGCATCTGCTCCGCCTGGATGGCGATGTCGGCGGCGGTGCCGCCGATGCCACCGGAGGGCTGGTGCATCATGACGCGGGCGTGCGGCAGGCCGTAGCGCTTGCCCTTCGCCCCCGCGGTCAGCAGGAACTGCCCCATCGAAGCCGCCATACCCATCACAACAGTGGATACGTCGTTGGGCACGTATTCCATCATGTCGTAAATCGCCATGCCGGCACTGACCGAGCCACCTGGCGAGTTGATGTAGAGCGTGATGTCGCGCTCGGGGTCGTCTGCCGCCAGCAGCAGCAGCTCGGCGCAGATCCGGTTGGCGATCTCGTCGTTGACCTCCTGCCCGAGCACGATGATGCGCTCGCGCAGCAAGCGCTGGTAAAGCTGGTCCTCAAGCCGGAAGGACGAGCCGTTCTCACGGCCTCGCGACTCAGGCTGATAGAAGGTCGGCGGGCTGGTCACAGCGTCACCTTCCGATGCGTCGTAATCGATTGGCTTTGCTTGTGACCTTAACGCGCGCCGCCCACAGGTCATGCCCGGTCCCCCAGACTGTTCGCTGACGGCGCAGGTTCGGATGGACGCACTCCTGTGCCTATGCGGCTTCCGCGCCTCCCCCTTCGCGGCCGGGCGTGACCGTCACCGCAGGGGCTCTCCAGGCGTCGCCGACGTCCCAGAGGCTCTGAAATGGCGGGTCGGGGAGTCGCACCGGGGGTGCGGTGCCCGGAAAGACCCTGATCCGTTCGTCCCCGCAGCGGCCATCTGAGCGCCCGCAGCGCCGTAACGGCCCGGGGCATGGTCTCCTCACCGCCACAACGCCCTAACGGTCCCAGTCAGCCGTACGCGAAAACCCGTGCGCCAAAACGAGACAGCCCCCGGACCGCGGGGTCCGGGGGCTGGTCGAGGCGCGGTCAGATCGCCTGGGGGAGGCTCACGCCTCGGCCTTGTCCTCGTCGGACTTGGCCTCGGCCGGAGCCTCTTCCTCGACGACCGGCTCGTCGTTGATCTCGCTGTAGATCGCCTTGAGGTCCACCTCGTTGCCGTCGGTGTCCACGATCTTGGCGGCGTCGCCGAGCACCGACTTGGCCTTGTCGCGCACGATCTCGACCATGGCCAGCGTGAGCTGGTCGTTGTCGGCGAGGTGCTTGGCCAGCTCGTTGGGCTGGACGCCCATCTCCATGGCCCGGCGGACCACGAACTGGGTCAGCTCCTGCTCGGAGACGCCCAGCTCCTCGGACTTGACGATCTTGTCGAGCACGAACCCGACCTTGATCGCCCTGGCGGAGCTGGTGTCGAACTCGGCCATGCGCTCCTCCTCCGTCGTCTGGTACAGACGGAAGAAGGCGTCGCGGCTGAGGCCGCTCTCGGCGATCTGGTGGTCGAGGTTGTGCTTGCGGGCGTCGACCTCGGCCTTGAGCGCGCTGTCGGGCAGCGGGATGTCGATCTTCTCGAGCAGCGTGTCGAGGGCCTTCTCGCGGGCCTGCACGACCTGGTCGATGAGCTTGTTGCGGCGGGCCTGCTCGCGGATGCTGTTCTTCAGCTCGTCGAGCGTGTCGAACTCGCTGGCGAGCTGCGCGAACTCGTCGTCCAGCTCGGGCAGGACCTTCTCCTTGACCGACTTGACGTTGATGATCACGTCGGCTTCCTCGCCGGCGTTCTCGCCGCCGACCAGCTCGGTCTTGAAGCTCTTCTCCTCGCCCGCGGACATGCCCTCGAGCGCGTCGTCGAGGCCCTGCAGCACGGAGCCGGCGCCGACCTCGTAGGAGACCTCGCTGGCCTGCTGCTCCTCGATGTTGTCGCCGTCGATCTCGGCGCGCAGGTCCATGACGACGAAGTCGCCGCCGGTCGCGGCGCGCTCCACGCCGGTCAGCGTGGCGAAGCGCTGGCGCAGGCCGTCGAGCTGGCCGTCCACGTCCTCGTCGGAGACCTCGGCGGAGTCGACCGTGACCTCGGCGCCCTGGTAGTCGGGGACCTCGAAGTTGGGCCGGATGTCGACCTCGGCGGTGAACTCGATCTGCTCACCGTCGTCGATCTTCGTGACCTCGATGTCAGGCTGGCTGACCGGGAACACGTCGGCCTCGTCGACGGCCTGCCCGTACAACTTCGGCACCGCGTCGTTGAGGGTCTCCTCCAGCACGACCGCCCGGCCGAAGCGCTGTTCGATGATGCGGGCCGGAACCTTGCCAGGCCGGAACCCGGGGACGCGCACCTGCTGCGCGACCTTCTTGTACGCCGCATCCATGCTCGGGCGCAGCTCGTCGAACGGCACCTCGACAGTGAGCTTGACCCGGGTCGGGCTGAGCTCCTCGACAGCGGTCTTCACGGGAATGGTCTCCTTGATCAAGCTACGAGTGATCGCGGGCACGTCCTTGGATTACGGCTCACGCGCCGCGCCCACATGTGCGGCGTTGGGCATGCTCCGCCACGGCGGCGTCCAACGCCGATGGCCAGTCTAGGGCAGATGCACACCCAACCACGACGCCACCGCGGTCAGAACTCGTCCGCGATCGCCCTAAGCAGCTCGATCGTCTCGTCCGGGGTGGTGCTGACGGCGCACAGGCGTTCCATCACCTCGGTGTAGCGGTCCACGTCCTCGCGCTTGTCCAGGTAGAGCGCGCTGGCCAGCTGCTCCACGTACACCACGTCGGGCAGATCGCTGTCGGGGAAGCGCAGGACGCTGAACGCGCCGCCCTCCGCGCTGTGCCCGCCGAAGCTGAACGGCATGACCTGGATCGTGATGTTCGTCTGGCGCATCAGGTCGATGAGGTGCTCCAGTTGCGCCCGCATCACCTCGGCCCCGCCGATCGGCCGCCGGAGCGCGGCCTCGTCGATCACCGCCCAGAAGACCGGCCCGTCCTGTCTGTCGAACATCCGCTGGCGCTCCAGCCGGAGATCCACCCTCCTGGCGATCTCCTCCGCCCCGATGCCCGCCGAACCGGCGGTCACCACGGCCCTCGCGTACTCCTTGGTCTGCAACAGTCCAGGCACGAACTGGACCTCGTAGGTCCTGATCCTGGCCGCGGCCTCTTCGAGGCCCACGAACGCCTGGAACCACGTCGGCAGGACATCGTTGAACCTGTGCCACCAGCCAGGCTCGTTGGCGGTGGCGACCAGGTCGAGCACCGCGGAGCGAGCCTGCTGATCCACGACCCCGTACAGGGTCAACAGGTCCGCGACATCGCGTTCTTTGAACCCCACTCGGCCGAGTTCCATCCGGCTGATCTTGGATTCCGAACCCCTGATGAGGTTTCCGGCCTCCTCACGAGTGACGTTTCTCGCTTCCCTGAGCTTGCGCAGCTGGGAGCCCAGGAGGATGCGCAGCGCCGTCGGCCCGGAACCCGGCTGGTTCTGCGTCACTTTGCCTCCTATCAAGGTCCGCACACACAGTGACACCACATTGCCGGGTATGACAAGGTCTCAACCTCGTGTCCGATTAGGATATCTATGCCCCAAACGTCGCTTGCTGCTGCACAATGCAGCTGCACGTGCATTTGGGTCTTGCAGGTGCAGCGTTCGTGACCCATGATGGCTTAGTGCATATTGGGCCAAACATGCACTAACCAAGGCTTAACGGGGAGGGATAGGCAGCATGGTGGAGGACCCTCTGGCCACTGCCGACTGCCTGCAGATCACCCGCGAGGTGGGCTTCGACCACCTGCTCATGGGCGGCAAGCCGTACACGACCTCGTGTCCGTTGCCTTTTCAGGCCGACTCGGTGAAGACCGCCCGGGACGTGACCCGCTCGACGCTGCGCGACTGGGGGCTGCACGACCTGAGTGACGACGCCGCTCTGGTGGTGTCGGAGCTGGTGACGAACGCGGTCAGGTACGCGATGTACGCGGCGGGCCGTCGCGAGATCGAGCTGCTGCTCATGCGGGTCGAGCCCCATGTGCTGCTCGCGGTGGCCGATCCCAGCGACAAGGTGCCCACGCCCAAGGAGCCCGACTTCATCTCGGAGAACGGCCGCGGGCTCTACATCGTCGAGACCTACAGCCAGTGCTGGGGCTGGGACCCGCTGACCCGCGGCGGCAAGGCCGTCTGGGCGCTGTTCCGCGCCGACGACTGAACGCCCGGGCCCCGCCTGGGCGTCATTCACCCGTCACGCCGTCGATCCGCTCGCGCAGCAGGTCGGCATGGCCGTTGTGGCGGGCGTACTCCTCGATCATGTGGATGAGGATCCAGCGGTGCGAGCAGTCCTGGCCGTTGCGGTCGCCCACGGCGTCCAGCGGGCGGGCGGCCGAGATGGCGCGGGCGTGCCCGATCTCCTCCTGCCACGTGTCGAACGCCTCCTTGGCCGAGGCGTCGTCCACCTCGTTGAAGTCGGCGTCGTTGTCGCGGTCCTTGTCCCAGAGCTTGGGCAGGTCCTGGCCGTCCAGCACGCGCCTGAACCAGGCGCGCTCGACGTGCGCCATGTGCCTGACCAGGCCCAGCAGGGACAGGGACGAGGGCGGCGCGGAGCGCAGGCGCAGTTGCTCCTCCGTCAGGCCGGCAACCTTGACCGCCAGGGTCGCGCGGTGCCATTCGAGCCAGTTGTTCAGCTGGGTCCGCTCGTCGCCGGTGTAGGGCGGGGGGACACGAGTGTCTGTCACGAACGCCGACCTTATCCCGACCTGAACCGGCTCTCGGACTGAAGTACCGCGTAGGCCGCCTCGCGCACGGTGTCGTCCCTGACGTTGTCCACGAAGTCCTCGGGGGTGTTGCCGCACAGGTGGCGCAGGGCGGGCGAATCGTCCAGGAGAGACTGGATCAGCGTCCTCTGGGGTGTCAGGCGGCGACCCTGACCGTCCGGGCCCGCGAGGCAGCCGTGCCTGCCCTCGTACACGAAAGGGGGTGGCAGGCTCGTGCCGGACTCCAGGGTGACCGGATCGGCCAGCGGGCGGCGGCGGTAGTTGGGCTCTGTGAGGTCGAGCGCGCCGAGTTGGTGCTCGTCGAGCCAGAGCACGAACAGCCTGGAGCTCTCGCCGGGCGTCTCGATCGGCGCGGCCGGCACGTAACCCCACTTGCTGACGTGGGCGGAGACGCCCGGGGCGATGCCGCGTACCTCGGCGAGGGTCATGGGGACGATCGGGCGTACCCGATGATTGAGGAATTTACGCCGCAACTGGCTAGGGGCGGCGTTGGAGCCGACTGCGACGACGCGGTGGCGCGCGTCCAGGGGCGCGCAGCCCTCGGCCGCCAGCACCGCCGCGAACGCCTGACCGTCACTCATCGGTACGTACGCGTCATCCACCAGCATGCCCGAGCCGGGCGGGACGCGTCCGGGATAGGTGAGCGGGCAGGTCATCGGATCGTCGGCGAACAGGTCCACGGACCCCAGCATCGCTCACCGCCCCGCGACCGCCGCCCAAAGACGCGCCACGTCCTGCCTGCGCCCCCACGCGATCACGGCGGAGAGCAGGAGCGCGACCAGCGGCAGCACGATCCAGCCGCCGGACACGAACGCCTCGATCAGCACCGCGCCCGCCATCAGCCCGACGAACGCGAGCGCGGCGGCCCCGGCCAGGCGCGGCACCAGCAGCGCCACCGCGCCCGCCACCTCCAGCACCCCGATCAGGTGGCGGAACCAGTCGCCCAGCCCGATCGCCTCGAACGTGGAGGCGGACGGCTCGGCTCCGGTGAACTTCGCCACGGCCGACATGAGGAAGAAGCCCGCGACGGCGATCTGCAGGATCCACAGGGCGATGCCCGCCGCGCGGCTGCCGATGGTCCTGGGTGGTGCGGTGGTCACGGTTGCTGCCTCCCCGGTCGCTGCTCTTGGCTGCTTCCGACGCTAGGGAGGCCGCTCGGCGGGAACAATCGGCCTAGGTGTCCGACGGGGGTGTAGGTAGGTACACCGTCCGGTCGTTTCGCGCCCACGGGCGCAACTTGTCCGGGTTGCGGACCACCCAGATCCGGGTGACGCGGCCATCGGCGACCTCGAACGAGGCCACGGTCCCGACGACGCCGGCCTGCCGGGCCACCAGCCCCGGCGCGCCGTTGACCGACCGCTCCAGGAGTTCCAGCCCCGGAACCTTGTCGGCAATGGCGACCATGTACCGGGCGATGCGGGCGCCGCCCTCGATCGGGTGCAGGACGGTGCCGGCCGTGCCGCCGCCGTCGGCGGTCATCACGGCGGCCGGGTCGAGGAGGTCGACGAGGGCCGCGATGTCCTTGGCCTCCCATGCTTGTTTTACCCGCCGTACCGCGTCGGCCTGCCCGGCCGCCGGATCCGGCGTGCGTGCGGCGGCGTGCACCCGCCGCCGGGCCGAGGACGCGAGTTGCTTGCAGGCCGCGGACGTCCGGCCGAGTAGGCCGGCGATCTCGGCGAAGGAGTAACGGAAGACGTCGTGCAGGACGAACGCCACCCGTTCGGCGGGCGTCATCGACTCCAGGACGACGAGGAAGGCCATGCCCACCGATTCGTCCAGAACCATCTGGTCGGCAGGGTCGGCGGCGTGGCCCCATTCGGCGTGGTCGGGCAGCGGCTCGGGCAGCCAGGCGCCGACATAGCGTTCGCGCCGGGCCCGCGCCGAGCCGAGCACGTCCAGGCAGATGCGGCCGGTCACCGTCGTCAGCCAGGCCCCGGGGGACACGACCTCGTCACGCCTGGCGGGCGGCAGCGCGTACCAGCGCGCGTAAGCCTCCTGTACGGCGTCCTCCGCCTCGGCCAGCGAACCGAGCAACCGGTAGGCGACATTGATCAGTTGACGCCGCTCCCCGGCGATCTCATCAGCCATCCCCACGCTCATGGCCGCCCCCGCCTTACCTTTCGCAGGCCCGCGTAGTCGAACTGCTTGAGACCTTATCGACCTACTGCCCCCGGGCGGAAAAGGGGACCGTGGCATGGCCACCCAGGCGACGGCACAGCGCCGCTTTACGTTCCTGCAGATCGCGATCGCCCTGCAGACGCTGACCATCTTCCTTCAGGCGGTCTCCGCCGGACTGCTGCTGACCACGTCCTACGGAGAGTTGCTGCACAGTGCCGGAGCCCGCGTGATGTACGGGGCCTCGGTGCTGTACGTGCTCGCGGCGGTGCTGGCGTGGAAGCCGGGCGGCGGCTCGCCCCGGCCCATCTGGCAGGCGTCCGGCTTCCTGGTCCTCGCCTCGATCCAGGTCGCGCTCGGCATCGCGCACGTGCCGTCTGTCCATCTCCCTCTGGGCGTCCTGATGTTCGGCCTGAGCGTGCTGGCGCTGGCGCGACGCTGAGCTACGCGGGGGCCAGGGCGGCCATCAGCTTGCCGGTGAAGCGGTGCATGTGGGGGTCGAGGGTGTCCTCCGGCTCGGCGAGTACCTGGTGCAGCGGCAGCCACCTGATCGCTTCGAACTCGTCCTCGTCGAAGGAGGTGATCTCGCCCACCGCCGACCGCAGGACGTACCACAACGACACATCGGTGTGCCGTCCCTGGCCGCGCGTCTGGGTGACGGTCAGAAAGAACGGCTTCCTGCCGGAGACCTCCGAGGGGACGGCCGGGATGCGCAACTCCTCGGCGCACTCGCGTACGACGGCGTCCCACGGATCCTCCATCGGCTCGACATGACCACCGCTCGGCAACCACAACCCTGCCGCGCGGTGGCCGACCAGCAGAACCTCCCTGCTGGTCTCGTCGAATGCCACGAAATAGCTGACCAGATGCATGTCCGGAACGTCAGGCTTCCGCACCCGGTAGAGCTGGGCTCCGCTCGCGATCCACTCCGCCGCCGTGGCGAGGTGCGCGCGCTCCCGCTCGTCCCAGGGCTCGATGCCCTCCAGCAACTCGATCAGCCCACTGCGAAGGTCTGAAGCGTCCATGGCGATCACGGCCCTCATGATGCCAGGGGACTTCTCGGCCGGCCCCCTGGTTCCATCCGGCGAAACGGGATCAGACGGTCAGCCCGATCGCCTTGACGTGGACGAGGACCTCGGTCGGCAGGGGCCGGGGCTCGGGCGCGTTCACGATCGTGAGCACCTCGCGCAACGTCAGAGACAAGCAGAGGCCCCCTCCCGATCCGGGAGGGGGCCTCTGCTGGCTGGTCGGGGCGACAGGATTTGAACCTGCGACTTCTTGCTCCCAAACCACCTCGAACACCCGTTCCTTTAGGGCTGAAGACCAGGTCAACGGGCTGGCGACGTCCGCTGATGTACGCCTGCGTTCGAGATCATTCACCGCGATTGTCAAGCAGAACGTCAAGCAGGCGGATGACCGCTATCAGGGCTGTTTGGAGCTTCGCCCGCCGATTCAGCCCGCGCTTCGCCCGGGAGAGGCGCTGCAACATGTTTCAGCAGCTCTCCCAGGCTCACCGAGCGTGGACGACGCTCCGGGTCACCCCATCTACGCGTTATGCAGGTGTGTTCTCGCGCCAGCCACTGCTCATCCATAGGCGCGCCCATGATGGCCTCCGCTGTCATCAGCGATGCCGTGCCGTAGTTGGTCTGCCACCCCTCCAACCCGCCGGGTGTGGTGCTCATCCAGCGCTCCACCGTCTCCTGGTCGGGCGTGGCGTCGTCCTCCCACACAATGCCGTCGAAGCTCACTACAACACGCCCCTTCTCCCTGTACGTGACGAAGGGCGGGCCGAAGTCGCTCCAGCCGACGTCCAGGCACGCACCTGCCTGAGAGAGGCGGTCCTGCGCGCCGCTCCCCAAGAAGGGCAGCCCCGGTTCCAAGAGGACGACCCCATGCCCGAGCGCACCTGCCAAGAGGACCGACATCCCCTCCTGCATATCAAGATGGGCGGCCTCATCAGCCTCGCTAAATGTGGCAGCCGTCGGCGGGTTCCAGTCTCCGCTATCGGGAGCGAGGACGTCGTCCAGGGTTGCAAGGGTTGTACCTGTACACCAGGTGATCCAGGTGGTGTTCCCTAAGGCGTCTGCCACCCGTTCGTAATCGGTCACGGCGCGATCTTGCCGTGCACTACCAGGGACATCAAGAGCTGCACTCGTTGAGGGACAGCTGGGACACCCCTCATCTCCCTGTGTCCCACATGATCTCCTGCGTTTATGCAGGTCAACAAGAGTTGTGGGACAGCAGGGACAGCTGGGACACCCCTGCGACCGGTCTCCTTGCTGACTGCCAGTGCCCCTTACGCCACCGTCATGAGGAAGCACATCGTTGTTGCCCGCAGCAACGCCTGGCGCCTTCCGATTAGCGCGTTGCTGGGTTCAACCCGCCTCCCCGTTGACGTAGGTCCATCCCAGGAGGGATGTGTACACCACCGTCATGAGGGGCGCCGCCGTCCGGCCTGCGATCGAGACCCGAAGGTCCTTCGTCCGCTCATCACGCACCACCTTGCCCTTCTTATCTCGCGCCTGCTCGTGCTTGAGGTTGTACGAGATGTGAGGGAGAAGCATGCAGATCAGCAACACAAAGACATCGATCATCAACGCGGGAGTCGAGTTCAACCCAGCATCGCTACGAGCAACATAACGCCGTACGGCCTCGTTCATCGAATGGATGCGAGCCTTGCTGCGTTCATGTGCCTGGTCCGGCTACACCGCCTGCACCGGCCCGTCCTAGCTAATCGACGTGCCCAGCTCTCGACAGAGCGCAATCGTGGCATCGTCGCTCACCTTGTACCGGGGCCAGCGCTTCTTGTTTGTGTCTGCTTGCTCGGCTTCCCGCACCCGACGCAGCCATGCTCCCGGCCCGTCGACCGCGAGCATTCGCAGGGCATGGTTCCAGTCCATCAGCGCGTACACGTCCACGAGGCAGGAGGCACCATCGGTCATGACCGCGATGGAACGGACCTCGCAGAGGGGAACGGAGCCGACCACGGCATGCTCGGCCGCTTCCGGCACGGCTCCGGCCAGCCAGTAGCCGCCCTCGACGTTGCGGAGCTTGCGCTGAGTGGTGATGAGCTTTTCCAGGCGCTGTTTCTGTTCCTCGCTCCCCGCCACCGCCTTCTTGGCCGCAGAGGAGAGTTCCCCGACCAGGGCATCCACTCGCTTGTCCGAGATGACCTCGACGCCGGTCTTGGTCTCGATGGCGATCGTGGCATCCGAGAGCACCAGGTAGTCCAGCCGGTCACCGAAAGGCCGCGCGATGGCCACGGTCGCCGAGGGGGTGCCGTCGGAGGTCAGGTCGCACGTGTCCGCGTGGCTCGCAGCTACAGATCGCAGTGCCTCGAACAGCACTGCCCGCAGGTCCTTGCCCGGCTCTTTGGACGCCGCTGCGACGACCTGTGCAGCCAGCGCGTTGGCGTACCACGGGGTGCCGTGCATGCACCCCGTGGCCAGCCGCGATGTGCTTACCCCGTCGATGACCACCAGGACATCCGCTGTGGCCGCTACTGCATCCTCGTTGGGGTTCTGGTCCGATCCAGGCAGCAAGGCGAAAGAGACGTCCATGTCACGCCCCTGGCGCCAGGTGATAGTCGGAAGCGGGCCTGGTCGCCGTGATCTCCCGACCTGTGGTGTTCGGGTCGAAGTCGCATTCGATGATCGCCGAGAACCGCTTGCCCTTGAGCTGCTTGTACACGTCGGCCAGGTTGTGCTCCAGGAAGTGCGCGATGCCTGCTTCGCCGACCGCGTGGATACCGGCCCCGTACAGGAAGGTGCCCTTCCCGTCGGGCCGCCGGAGGCGGGCCAGATACGCGTAGTCCCGTGGCTCTCCTGCATCCATCGGTGAGCGGAATACTCGGCCGGTCCGCTGGTCGATGAGGTGCCAGCCCTGCTCGTCTTTGGCGAAGGAGATCGCCTCGTCCGACTCGATGACCTCGCGCACGTTCGGGAAGTGGCGCGGGCCGCACATGACGAACAGGTTGTCGCGGTTGAGCCTCACGAAACCCCCGCTTGCCTCCACCTCATAGGTGGCGTCCAGGCCTAGGGTCCTGGCGAGTTGGCGTAGCCGCTCGAAGGCGATCAGGTCGTCGTGAGACACCACCGGTTGCGGGTCCGGCCGACCGAGTTCGAGCTTGCCGGCCATTACGACTGTGAGTGTGTCCGTGCCGAGGAACGCGCGCTCCGGTGCTGGTCCTGACTTCAGCAACTGGCCGACACGCTGACGGGTCATCCCGAGCGCTTCACCGATCTGTGTGTTGTTCATGCCGCTGTCCACGAGCGCTTGCAGCGCCTCGCGCCGCACTCTGGCCAGCTCTTCCCCGCCTTTCTGGAACTCGTCGTGGACTCGCCCGGCCTCCTTGGCTCGGTCGAGCGGCTCTTCGATGCTCAGCACTTTGAGCACGTCTGGATGCATTTGCCCCTCCATCGCTACCGGGACTTAACAGTAACAGGAAAGGGGGGCTTGACAACTGCGGACCGTAGCAGTCAATGTACTGACTGTAAGCGCAAGTCCCCCTTTCGGAGCTGCCGAAGGGGACGCTTTCGCTTACGACGCACAGCCGGAAGACCTGGGAAGGCGCCGACTCTGGCGCACGCCGACGGGCTGAGCACTCGCCGCTAAGAGAACTGAATCCGGGCTCCCGCCTCCCACCGAAAAGGCGGCTTTACCACCGATCGCCACAGCGGTCACCTTCGACGCCGGGACGGCCCTCATCCGCCAAGACACGAGCCGCCCCGGCCCACCTCAAGAGAGGCCTTCTCATCATGCTCCACCAAGTGCAGTGCTCTGAGGACGCGGACCTGTACGCGTCCCCCACACTGACCAAGCTGCTCGACGCCGTCCTGGCCGCCGGTCCCGCCTGCGGCCCTGACACCGCTCACCTGTTCACCAGCACCGACAACGAGACCTCCGACCAGCGCCAGGAACGGGAACAGCGAGCCATCGCCATCTGCCACACCTGCCCGGCTCTCGGAGCCTGCGTGATGTACGCGCTCGCGCTCGACCCGGGAGAGGGCGTCTGGGCCGGTCTCAGCCTGGACGACCAGCACCTCAGCGACGACCAGGCGGTGGCATAATGACGCGCTTCCGCTGCCTGGACTGCGGCCAGCGCTCGGCCAGCGTCATCGGCTGCCGCCGCTGCGGCACCTCGACCGGCCGCCGCACCCAGCTCTGCCCCGTCCACGGCGCATCCTGCGCCCCCGGCTGCCGGTCCTGCCGCCTCCGCTCCCGCTGCGAGGAGCGCTGATGTCCCGCATCCGCGCCGCCTTCTGGGACCCCACCGCCAGCCGCCACAGCATCCCCACCTACCCGTGGCGGATGGCCCCGCCGCACCTGCTCACCCTGCGCCAGCTCACCGCCGAAGGGCTCCGGCCCGGCGGCCAGGGAGTCCAAGCACAGATCCTCTGGCGCTCCCGCCGGCACGGCGCACCCGGCGTCCGCGCCGCCTACCTCTACGACATCCGCCTCGCACTGCCCAAGCGCCCCATGACACCAGCCAAGTGGACGGCCCTGGCCAAGGCCAACGCCGCCCGCCGCCGCTGCCCGGACTGCGGCCTGGACGCCGGGTTCGTCATCTCTCGCTACGCCGACACCTGCACCACCTGCCACTACCAGCGCGCCGACGCGCGGACGGAGACAGCCGCATGAGCCACATCGCCCAGCCTGACCAACCCTTCGAGCCAACTCCGGAGGAGATGGCCAGCGCCCTGGCCGACCTCGAACACCTCGCCAACCACAAGCCCGCCGCAGGCGCTGTGCCGCCCCGGCCGGTGGCCAGCGGGGAGACCAAGCGCGTGCGCAAGCTGCGCGCCGAGGTGGCCGAAGCCCACCTTCTCACCGGCCTGCAAGACGACGACGCGCCGCTGCTGCTGGACACGGCCAAGGTGCGCAAGCGCCGCAAGGCCGCCCAGGAAGCCGCCCGGCTGCACACCCTGGCCCAAGACCCCGAGATGCGCGCCTGGCAGGCCGCCCGCATGCGCCGCCTCCTGGTGGTCGCCGCGCTCATCTCGCTCACCCTGGCGCTGGCCTGGTCCACCGCCGGGGTCCAGCACTTCGCCGCCGACAGCGCGCCGCCCTGGTCTCCGGCCTGGGTGTTCGCCTGGCTGGTCGAGCCGTTCCTGTCGCTGGCCCTGCTGGTCGTGGTCGGCGCCCGCGCCTACCTCGGCACCCGAGGCCAGCCGCTCAACGACCGCAAACTCGTCCGGATCGAAGGGCTGTTCCTGGGCCTGACGCTCGCCATGAACGCCTGGCCCTACCTGCCGCTGGTAGCCGCCGACTTCTCCCTGTCCCGGCTGGTCCTGCACGTCCTGGGGCCGATCGTGGCAGTCGCCGTCGTCACCGCCCTGCCGATCATCCTGGCCGCGTTCGTCAGCCTCGCACACGGCCCTACCAGTACCCCTACCACCCCGTCGTACAGGGCAAATGCAGCCAACCTCCACAAACTCACCGATCAAGCCCGCCGCCTGATCGCAGCCGGTGAACTGTCGGCCGACTCCGGCGCGGACAAGTTCCGCCGCGCCCTCGGCTGCGGCATGGACACCGCCCGCGCCGTCCGCGACACCCTGCGCAACGACCCGACCTGACCGAAAGGAGGGATCCAGATGCTGAACTTCGCCGTCACCGTCACGGCCCTCTGCCTGGCCATCCCGCTCACCACGCTCGCCCGCATGCTGGCCACCGGTCCACGCACCCGGGCTCGAATCCGCAGAGCCTTCCACGACCACGCCACCAACGCACAGGGCGCGACCTCATCCGCCAAGACTCCGGTCGCGCCCCGCAACCCCGCCCGCTACTACGCCAACGAGGTGCACTCATCATGACCCAGAACCCGCACGAACCGGAAAACGAGTCCGGCGCCGGACCTCTGACCGGTCTGAACGGCTTCCCGTTCGCCGACCGGTCCACGACCGCG
Organism: Nonomuraea sp. NPDC050404; assembly: GCF_040655495.1. NCBI lineage: Bacteria > Bacillati > Actinomycetota > Actinomycetes > Streptosporangiales > Streptosporangiaceae > Nonomuraea > Nonomuraea sp. NPDC050404. Next base: position 404,993 of record NZ_JBFAKB010000009.1, on the reverse strand, counting down.
ACGGTCGAGCCGGTCGAGACCGGCGGTCAGGTGGTGCCGCTGGACAGCCGCCGCAAGCTGCGCACCCTCGACACCGACGCCGAGCCCTCCGAGGACGAGTTCTTCGACCGCGAGACGATCGCGATCGAGGGCACCGTCCTCGGACCGCCGGTTGATCCGCCGGACGACGACGCCGCGCCGTACACCACCCAGCAGTCCCAGCGGCGCGCGCCCATCATCCCGGCCACGCTCCGCTCCTGGCGCGGTATCCGCGCCATGCTCGTCTGGCAGGCCAAGAACGCCGGATACGTGCTCGGCTACCACGCCGTACGCTCTCCGAAGTACGCCGCCAAAGCCGCCCTGTACGCCCCGGTCGGGTTCTTCCGCGCCACCGGCAAGCTCTTGCACTGGGCGACGGCGGAGGAAGGCAACTGGGCGCTGCGGCAGTACGCCGCCGACCGCAACGACCCGGAGACCTGGCTCAAGCTGGACAAGCAGCGCCAGCGGCAGTCACGGTGGCGCTGGTGGGTGGTGGCCGGCCTCGCCACGGCGGGCCTGGTCGGCCTGCTGGTTTTCCTGCTGGCCGACCTCCCTGCATGGGGCCGCCTCCTGGTGGTAGGCGTGGCGGTACCGCTACTGGCCCGCGCCGGTAGGCCCACGGACAAGCCCATCACCGACCGCGTCAGCGAAGGGCCGCGCTACCGCAAGCTCACCGCCGAGCTGGTCCGCCGCGCGCTGCTGTCCTGCGGCATCTCCGGCATCAACCAGGCCGTGAGCAAGGACCAGCACGCCATCAGCTTCCCGCAGGACATCCACCGCGACGGCCCCGGCCACCTGGCCATCATCGACCTGCCCTTCGGCGTAGAGGCCGCCGACGTAGTCGCCCGCCGTGGCCGACTGGCCTCCGGCATGCGGCTCCCGCTCGACCAGGTGTGGCCCGAGCCGGGCGACGGCCACCCCGGACGCCTGGCCCTCTGGGTCGGCTACGAGCCCGCCTCCCAGATGAAGCAGCCGTCCTGGCCGCTGCTCAAGGACGGCAAGGTGGACGTGTTCAAGCCGTTCCCGTTCGCCACCACGCCGCGCATGGACACGGTCAACGGCTCGCTGATGTTCCGTAACTGGCTGGTTGGTGGCCAGCCCGGCTCGGGCAAGACCTTCGCTCTGCGCCTGGCCGTGCTCGCCGCTTCGCTGGACCCGCGCGCCGAGCTGCGCATCTACGAGCTCAAGGGCGTCGGGGACTTCAAGGTGCTGGAGCCGGTCTGCACCGAGTACGGCAACGGCTTCGACGACGAGACGATCGCCCGCTGCGCCGGGATGATCCGCTGGCTGTACAAGGAGTGCGAGCGCCGCTCCAAGCGCATCGCCCACTATGCCCAGCTCGGCAAAGCTCCCGAGAACAAGGTCACTCCCGAACTGGCCAGCCTCAAGGACTCCGGTCTGCACCCGCTGATCGTCGCGATCGATGAGATCCAGGAGCTGTTCTTGCACGGCAAGTTCGGTAAGGAAGCCGGGGAGATCCTGGAGAAGGTCATCAAGCTGGGCCGCGCCCTGGGCGTGATCCTGCTGATCGGCACCCAGATCCCGGACAAGGACTCGCTTCCGACCGGGATCACGCGGAACGTCAACACCCGCTACTGCATGAGCGTCGCCGACCAGGTCGCCAACGACATGATCCTCGGCACCTCGATGTACAAGAACGGCTACCGCGCCACCATCTTCGAGCCCGTCAAGGAAGCCGGGTGGGGCATCCTGTCCGGCCTCGGCAAGCCCGCCGCCCGCCGCTCCTTCATGGTGGACACTGACGCCGCAAAGTTCGTGGTGAACCGCGCCATGCAGCTACGCGGCCTGGCGGGCACCTTGCCCGAGGAGGGCACCCAGACCCGTACCGACGCGCCCACGTTCGACCTGCTGACCGACGTCGCCCAGATCTGGCCCGCAGGCGAGACGGCCGCCTGGAACGAGACCCTCTGCTCGCGCCTGGCCGACCTGCGACCCGACTTCTACACCGGCTGGGCCTCCGAACAGCTCACCACCGCACTCAAGCCGCACGGCGTAGCCGTCCAGAGCATCGGCCGCCGCATCGACGGCAAGGCCGTCACCAGGCGCGGCATCCGCCTGGACGACCTCACCGACGCCATAGCAGAGCGTAACCGTCGATCCGGCACTGAGTGACCCCGCCGGAGGGTGCTAGCGCTAGCGGCTGAGGCTGCTATCGCTAGCACCCCCGCTAGCACCAGAAATAAGCCCTGGCCAGGGCGTTAGCACGCTAGCGCCCTCGCTTGACGACACCCAGAAACGGCCCAGGAGGCCACCCATGAACCCGGACCTGCTCATCGCTAGCGCAGTGACCATCCCAGCCCTGTTCATCACCATCCGTTACGTCGCCAAGTGCTGCATCCAACCGTTCGGCACCTGCCGCAAGTGCCAGGGCAAGCGCCACCTGCCCAAGCGCATCGGACGCGGCACCCATGAGTGCCGCCGCTGCAAGGGCACCGGCCTACGGCTCCGCTGGGGACGCCACCTCTTCAACTTCACCCGCCGCCTCCACAGCGACGGCACCCGATGACCGGCCACGACCAGGAGACCGTCATGACCGTTGACCCGATCCGCTACGCCCTGGCCGCCGCCGCCCGTGGCTGGCACGTCTTCCCGCTCACACCAGGATCGAAGGTGCCGCCCCGCGGATTCACCCGCTGGGAAGAACGCGCCACCGCCAACCCCGAGACCATCACTGCCATCTGGCGCGAGCCCTACAACATCGGTGTGGCCTGCGGCCCCTCTGGGCTCGTGGTCATCGACCTGGACCGGCCAAAGCCCGACCAGACACCGCCACCGAAGTGGGACCGCGCCGGCATCCGCGACGGTGCCGACGCCTTCGCCGCTCTGTGCGCCGACCACGGCCAGGAACTGCCCCTGGAGACCTTCCAGGTACGCACCCGACGCGGCGGCCTGCACCTCTACTACACAGCTCCGGCCGACGTGCCTGCAACGAACACCCAAGGCACACTCGGCTGGCTGATCGACACACGAGCCGTTGGCGGCTACGTGGTCGGCCCTGGAAGCCGCGTCGCCGTCAGCGACGGCCAGGGCGGCGTCTACGAGGTGCTTCACGCGCCGCCCGCCGCCCCACTGCCAGCCTGGCTGGCAGAGTTGCTCCGGCCCGCGCCGCTACCCGCCCAACGGCCTGTGACCGTCGCCCTGGCCGCCGACCGGCACGGCTCCTACCTACGGGCCGCCATCACGGCCGAGTTGGAGCGAGTGACCGACTCGCCGCCACACGGGCACAACACCGCGCTCTATCGCGCGTCCGTCGCTCTCGGACAACTCGTGGCCGGAGGCGAACTGCCCGAGGCCGACGTCACCGGGTGGCTCACCAGCGCCGCCCAACAGGTCGGCCAGCCTTATGGCGAGGCCGCACGCACCATCGCGTCCGGACTTCGAGCAGGGTCCCGCCGCCCGCGAACGGTGGCCGCATGACCAACGAACGACCCGCCCACCTACGACTGGTCGCCGGTGATGCCGTCCACGTGCCCGGCGACCCAGGACCCGCACCCACGCCGTTCCGTACCGCCTGGACCGCCGACGAACTCATGTCCGTCACCTTCCCGCCGACCAAGTGGGCCGTGCCCGGTGTCATCGCCGAAGGGCTGAACCTGCTGGCCGGTCCGCCCAAGGTCGGGAAGTCCTGGCTGTCACTCGCCACGGCCGTCGCCGTCGCCGGAGGAGGCAAAGCCCTGGAAACCATCGAAGTGGAGCCCGGCCCGGTCCTGTACCTGGCGCTGGAGGACACGCCACGCCGTCTCCAATCCCGCATGAGCAAGATCCTTGGAGACAAGCCCGCCCCACGCGGCCTGACCCTGTCCACCGCCTGCGAAACCCTTCCCAGCGGCGGAGACAAGGCCATCGCCCGCTGGCTCGACCGCAACCCCGGCGCACGCATGGTCGTCATCGACGTGTTCGCCAAAATCCGGGGCACCACACCACCCGGCCTGTCCGCCTACGACGCCGACTACACCGCCATGAGCCGCGCCAAGAACCTGGCCGACACCTACGGCGTAGCCGTCGTCCTGGTCCACCACGTCCGCAAGATGGGCTCCGACGACTTCCTGGAACAGGTCTCCGGCACCAACGGCCTGGCCGGTGCCGCCGACGCCACGCTCGTGCTCAAGCGCCAGCGCGGCACCGCCGACGGCGTCCTGCACGTCACCGGCCGCGACGTCGAAGAAGCCGAATACGCCATGGCCTTCGAACCCACCGCCGGAGTATGGCGCCTGCTCGACGGCCCGCCCGAGGACCACACGCTGGGAGAAACCCGCGCCTCCATCGTCCGCTACGTCCGCGCCAACCCGAACAGCACACCCAAGGCCATCGCCGACGGCACCGGCGTGTCCTACGAGAACATCCGCAAGACCTGCCCGCGCATGGCCACCGATGGCCAACTCTGCGTGGACGCCAACAGCCGCTATCGACTGCCAGGGACAACGGCACCAGAAGGTGTCCCAGCTGTCCCTGGCGTCCCTGACCTAGCCCTGACCAGCGCAAACGCACCCGATCAGCAGGGACAGACGTCCCTGCCCACTGTCCCAGCTGTCCCTGGTGAGGAGAACGGCCTTTGAGTCTCGCCACGCCCGACGACACACAGCTCTACCGGGTGACCGACGTCATGCGCGTGCTGCGCATGAGCCGGACGGTGATCTACGAGCAGATCCGCTCGGGCCGCCTGCGGTCGGTCAAGCAGGGCCGCGCACGCCTGATCACCGCGAAGGGCATCCGCAACTACATCGCACTGCTGGAGAAGGAAGCGGAGGAAGCTGCCTGATGACAAAGCGCCGCAGCCGGGGGGACGGCGGCCTGCACTGGGACAGTAAGCGCGAACGGTGGATCGCCTCGCTCACGGTCGGCTGGACGCCTGCGGGGAAGCGCATCGTCAAGACGGGGAGCGGCAAGACCAAGACCGAAGCGAAGAACAAGCTCAGAGAGATCATCAGGGACTACGAAGACGGCCTGACCATCGCACCCGGAGACTTCACCGTGGAACAGGCCGTCAATGACTGGCTGGCTTTCGGGCTCAGTGGACGCTCTTCGAGCACGGTGGACCTGTACACCATCAACTGCCAGAAACACGTCATCCCCGCACTGGGCAAGCGAAGGCTCCGCGACCTCAGCACGGAGGACGTGGACAAGTGGCTGGCCGCCAAGTCGAAGACGCTCAGCACCCGGACGCTCCAGATCATCCGTTCCTGCCTCAACCGGGCAGTCAGGCGCGCGATGGCACGAGACAGAGTCAAGCGGAACGTCGTGGACCTCTGCGGCGTGCCAGCGGGTAGGGCGGGCCGCAACTCCAAGGCGATGACGTTCGCCCAGGCGGACGCCGTGCTCAGAGCCGCTGAGGGGTCGAGCATGCACGCCTACATCGTCGTGTCCCTCCTCACCGGTGCCCGAACGGAGGAGTTGAGGGCGCTCAGGTGGGACCACGTGGACCTCTGCGGGAACGACAAGGCGATCCCGTCCCTACCGCCGTACGTCGCTGTGTGGCGCTCTGTACGGGCCAGCGGCGACACCAAGACCAGGAAGTCCAGGAGGACGCTCGCACTGCCCAAGAGGTGCGTAGAGGCGCTTGTAGCGCTCCAAGCGACGCAGAGAGAGGCCCAGGGGAAGGAGTGGAAGGCGAACAGCCTGGTGTTCGCCTCAGCAGCCGGGACGGAACTGGACGCGGCCAACGTGCGGCGCGCGTTTCGCAACGTCATCAAGAACGCGAACGGGATGAACCCGAAAGAGTGGACGCCCCGAGAGCTGCGGCACAGCTTCGTGTCCCTGCTCTCTGACAACGGGCTACCGCTCGAAGAGATCTCCCGCCTGGTCGGTCACAGCAGCACGGCGACGACCGAAGCCGTCTACCGCAAGCAGATCCGTCCCGTGGTCCAGTCGGGTGCTGTGGCCATGGACCGCATCTTTGGAACGCTCCAGACATCTTAGACAAGCAGTTAGACAAGCAGAGGCCCCCTCCCGATCCGGGAGAGGGCCTCTGCTGGCTGGTCGGGGCGACAGGATTTGAACCTGCGACTTCTTGCTCCCAAAGCAAGCGCGCTGCCAAGCTGCGCCACGCCCCGTCTCGCCGAGTGCACATGCGCTCCGGGACTCCGGTACGCTTTTGCTCTGACGACCGGATGAAGTCTAGACCAGAGTTCGACCGGTTCGCGCGGACGTAGCTCAATGGTAGAGCCCTAGTCTTCCAAACTAGCTACGCGGGTTCGATTCCCGTCGTCCGCTCTCGCGTGTCGAAAGGCCAGGTCAGCCCCGCTCAGGGGGGCCTGGCCTTTCGGTTGTCCAGGACTCCAGGGTCGCTTCGGCGAGGGTCAGCAGGTGGTTTCCGTACGCCTCGTGTCCCTCGAAGACGAAGCTGCCGTCCTCGCCGTACGGGAGCCCGGTGAACGCGGCGCGGAAACCTCCCGAGTGGCCGCCCGGCGGCAGCGGCTCGTACGGCTCCAGCGGCGACACGTCGTAGGCGGCCCTGACCCGGTGGTTGTTGCGCGACACCTGGTGACGCTGCAGGCGGAGCACCGCCTCCAGGCCCTGGTCCACGTAGAGCTGCAACCAGCGGAACTGCCCGTCCAGATGCTTCTGGCTCCCTTCCGCGGGATGCTGGAGCAGGTACACGCAGACCACGACCAGGTGCCACCGGTACATCTCCGGGTCGCGCTGCTCCTCGGCCAGGATCGCGTGGTAGTAGTCGGCGCACAGACCGAGCGGTCCTTCGCTCGCGCCGCAGTCGCAAGAAGCCATGGCAGGCAACCTAGGCCGCCCGCCGACGTCCTGTCGAAGACTTTTCCGCCGCCCATGGAACCGCCCCTAAAGTGGGAAATGATGCGTGCGCGACCGATCTCCCGAGAGGCCCTTGTCGAGGAGCTGGCCGAGGTGATCTCCGGCCGGCCGCCGGGTGCGTGGGTGCGGGTGGCCGTGGACGGGGCGCCTGCCGCGCGGCCCTGGGAGCTGGCCGACGCGCTGGTCGCGCCGCTGCGCCTGCGCGGCCGGCCCGTGCTGCGGGTGTCGGCGGGTGACTTCCTGCGGCCGGCCTCGTTGCGGCTGGAGTTCGGCAGGACCGACCCCGACGTCTTCTACGACGACTGGCTCGACGCCAAGGCGCTGCGCAGGGAGGTGCTGGAGCCGCTGGATCCCGGCGGGTCGGGGCGGGTGCTGCCGGCGCTGTGGGACAGCGGGACCGATCGGGCGTACCGGGTGCCGTACGAGGTGTTGCCGCCGGGCGGGGTGGTCCTGGTGGACGGGACGCTGCTGCTGGGGCGGGGGCTGGTTTTCGAGGTGGGCGTGCACCTGTGGTTGTCGCCTGGCGCGCTCGAACGGGGGACGCCGGACGGCGAGCGGTGGCGGCTGCCCGCCTACGCGCGCTACGAGCGGGAGGCGCGGCCCCAGGAGGCGGCCGACGTCGTGGTGCGGGCCGACCATCCGCGACGACCCGCCGTGCTGGTCCGCTGAGTTCTGGCGAGGGGGGCAGGCTCGGCGCAGACTGAAGCGATGATCCCAGCCGACTGGTACAACATCGTTCCCGACCTGCCCGTCCCGCCTCCTCCCCCGCTGCATCCGGGGACGCGGCAGCCCATCGGCCCCGACGACCTGGCCCCGCTCTTCCCGATGGAGCTGATCGGGCAGGAGGTCAGCGGCGACCGGTTCGTCCCGATCCCGCAGGAGGTGCTGGAGGTCTACCGCCTCTGGCGGCCGACGCCGCTGATCCGGGCGCGGCGGCTGGAGAAGGCGCTGGGCACGCCCGCCAGGATCTACTACAAGTACGAGGGCGGCTCCCCCGCCGGGTCGCACAAGCCGAACACGGCGGTCCCTCAGGCGTACTACAACGCGCGCGAGGGCGTGCGGCTGCTGACCACCGAGACCGGCGCGGGGCAGTGGGGCTCGGCCCTGGCGTTCGCCTGTGCCCAGTTCGGCCTGGAGTGCCGGGTCTGGATGGTACGCGCCTCCTACGACCAGAAGCCGTACCGCCGCTCTCTCATGCGGGTGTACGGCGCCACCGTGCACGCCAGCCCCTCCCCCGTGACGGGCGCGGGCAGCAAGGTGCTGGCCGACGACCCCGGCTCCCCCGGCAGCCTGGGCATCGCGATCAGCGAGGCCGTGGAGGTGGCCGGCGCGACGCACGACGCCCGCTACGCGCTCGGCTCCGTGCTCAACCATGTCCTCATGCACCAGACGGTGATCGGCGAGGAGGCGCTCGCCCAGCTCCCCGAGCCGCCGGACCTGGTCATCGGCTGTACGGGCGGCGGCTCCAACTTCGCCGGGCTCGCCTTCCCGTTCCTGCGCGAGAAGCTGGCGGGGCGCGCGGAAACGGTGTTCAGGGCGGTCGAGCCGGCGGCCTGCCCGTCGTTCACGCGCGGCGCCTATGCCTACGACTTCGGCGACACGGCCGGATTCACGCCGCTGCTGAAGATGCACACGCTGGGGCACTCGTTCGTGCCCGACCCGATCCACGCGGGCGGCCTGCGCTATCACGGCATGTCACCGCTGCTGTCCCACATGTACGAACTGGGCCTGTTCGAGGCCGTCACCCGCTCGCAGACCGAGTGTTTCGAGGCCGGTGTCCGCTTCGCCAGGACCGAGGGCATCGTGCCCGCGCCCGAGCCCACGCACGCGCTGGCCGAGACGATCGCCGAGGCGCTGCGCTGCAAGGAGAGCGGCGAGGAGAAGGTCATCCTGACCGCGCTGTGCGGCCATGGCCACTTCGACCTGGGCGCCTATGACCGTTATCTGGCCGGCGACCTGGAGGACTACACGCTGCCGCAGGAGCGCATCGACCAGGCCCTCGACGAACTACCCCGGTGAACCGGTGAAAGGTGGCCGCCCCCGCGGCCACCCGACCGTCATCGCGCCGTGGGACGCTTGCCGTGGTTCGCCTTCTTCTTCTTGCGGGCCCTGCCCTTGCGCGCGCGCCTGGCCATCAGCTCGCCTCCGGTGATCGGTCAGCGGGTCATCTCGGTACGTCCTTCGCCCCACAACGTCTCCCGCCCACACCGACCAGCGCAAGCGATCCCGCCGAACTAACATTCCCCAACAATTTCGTGTCATAATTTGGTGGAATCTGTTGGAAGGAGCGGGCGTGCTCGCACAGCAGCGCCAGCAGGCGATTCTCGAACGCGTGCGCAGCAACGGCGGCGTCCGGGTGGCCGACCTCGTACGCGAGCTCGGCGTCTCCGACATGACCATCCGCCGCGACCTTGAGGTGCTGGCCGAGCGCGGGCTGCTGGAGAAGGTGCACGGAGGCGCGACGGCGCTCGGCCCGGGCTCCACCGAGGAGCCGGGCTTCACCGCCAAGTCCGCCCGCCAGCAGCAGGAGAAGGACGCCATCGCGCGGCGCGCGGCCACCCTCGTACGCCCGGGCACGGCCGTGGCGCTGTCGGCGGGGACCACCACGTGGGCGCTGGCCCACCACCTGATCGGCGTGCCCGAGCTGACCGTGATCACCAACTCGATCCCGGTCGCCGAGATCTTCCACCGCAACCCGCGCGCCGACCGCACCGTCGTGCTGACCGGGGGCGTACGCACGCCGTCCGACGCCCTGGTCGGGCCGGTGGCCGTGGCCGCGATCCGCCGCCTGCACGTGGACACGCTCTTCCTCGGCGTGCACGGGATGAGCGTGCGGGCCGGGTTCACCACGCCCAACCTGCTGGAGTCCGAGACCGACAGGGAGCTGGTCGCGGCGGCACACCGGCTGGTGATCCCCGCCGACCACACGAAATGGAACACCGTCGGCATCAGCACCATCGCCGAGCTGAGCGAGGCCGACGTGGTCATCAGCGACGCGGGGCTGCCGCAGGACGCACGCACGGAGCTGGCCGAACGGGCCGGAGAACTGATCATCGTGGAGGGCACCCCTTGAAGCGCACCATCACCCACCTGGCCGACGGCCGGGAGCTGATCTACTTCGACCTGCGTGACGACGCGGACAGGAGCGCGATCGACCGGCGTACGCTCGGCCCCCGGCCGGTGGCCTCGGAGCTGCGCTACGACCCGCTGACCGAGGAGTGGATCGCGATGGCCGGGCACCGGCAGACGCGTACGTTCCTGCCGACGGGCGGCACGGCCGAGTGCCCGCTGTGCCCGTCGTCGGACGAACGCTCGACGGAGATCCCGGCCTACGACTACGACGTGGCGGTGTTCGAGAACCGCTTCCCCTCCTTCTCCGGAAATTTCGGGAGCTACGGCGAGCCGGGCGGGCTCAGTGAGGTGCGTCCGGGCGCGGGGCGGTGTGAGGTGGTGTGCTTCACCTCCGATCACTCCTCCTCCTTCTCCAGGCTCTCCGACGCTCAGGTGAGGCTCGTCATGGAGGCGTGGGCCGACCGTACGGCCGAGTTGTCCGCGATCGAGGGCGTGGAGCAGGTGTTCTGCTTCGAGAACCGGGGCGAGGAGATCGGCATCACGATCGCCCACCCGCACGGCCAGATCTACGCCTACCCGTACGTGACGCCCAGGACCAAGCTGCAACTCGGCGCGGCGGGGCGCTACACCAAGGGCAACCTGTTCGCCGACGTGCTGGCCGCAGAGCGGGAGGCGGGGACGCGGGTGGTGGCCGCCAACGAGTTGTGGACGGCCTTCGTGCCGGCCGCCGCGCGCTGGCCGTTCGAGGTGCACGTGTATCCGCACCGGCAGGTGCCCGACCTGGCCGCGCTCACGGAGGCTGAGCGGGCTGCGTTCGCGCCGCTCTACACCTCGGTGCTGCGGGCATTCGACGGGTTGTTCGGGCTCGTCATGCCCTACATCTCGGCCTGGCACCAGGCGCCGGTGCGTGAGGGCAGGGAGCTGGCCTATCTGCACCTGGAGCTGTTCAGCATCAGGCGGGCGCCGAACAAGCTCAAGTTCCTGGCCGGATCGGAGTCGGCGATGGGCGCCTTCGTCAACGACGTGCTGCCGGAGGAGGCCGCACGCATGCTTCGATCACAGATAGATCACTAATAGATTTCTTGTTAAGGTCGCATGACTCGTGATCTACCACTAATATCCCCATATGCACCGGCAGTAACCGCCGTTGCATGCCTAATCCCGGGCGCGTTGCCCGGGAGCCGGGGACCCAAACCGCACCTGGGGTGAATCCGCTTCGGCGGCAGGCGACTCCCATGCCCAACCCGTCAGCTAACCCGGCCGGCAGAGGGAGAGGAACACCTACGTGGCGGCTTCGCCCCGTGCGACCCTTGCCATCGGACTCATCGCCGCCTGCGCCATCGCCGTCCTCCCGGCGACCCCCGCGCAGGCCGCGCCCAAACCATCGGAAGAGCAGCTCCGCGCCCAGCTCAAACAGCTCAACAGCAAGGTCGACAAGCAGATCGAGAAGTACAACCTCAAGCGGGTCGATCTGGCCAAGGCGCAGGAGGCCGCCAAGACGGCCAAGGCCAGGCTGGCCGCCGCCGAGCAGACGCTGGTCACGGCCGAGCAGCGGGTCGCCGAGATCGCCCGCCTGCGCTACCAGAACGGCAACCCCGGGCTGCCCGGCATCATGATCCCCACCGACGCCGACACCGCGGCCATGCTCGAACAGCTCACGGCGGAGCAGCAGGCGATCGTGCAGGTCGTGGCGCGCGCGCGGGACGAGAAGAAGAAGGCCAGCGAGGAGGCCGCCAAGCTGGCGGCCAAGATCAAGGCGGACACGTCCGAGGTCTCCGAGCAGCGCGACGAGGCGGAGGACGTCATCAAGGACATCAGGAAGAAGCTTGAAGACCTGGTGCCTTACGGTACGGGCCGCAACTCCGACGGATCCTGGGCGCCCGAGCTGCCGTCAGGCTCGGACAACATCACCTCGCGTACGCGGCTGATGAAGGCGCAGGTGGAGAAGAACTTCCAGCTGCCGTCCAGCGTGGGCTGCTTCCGCGCGGGCGCCAGCGGCGAGCATCCGCTCGGCCGGGCCTGCGACTTCATGATGAGCACCGGCGGCTCGATGCCCGGCGCGGAGAACATGGCGCTCGGCGACCGGATCGCCGACTGGGCCATCAAGAACAAGGACAAGCTGGGCGTCAAGTACGTGATCTGGAAGCAGCGCATCAACCAGGGATCCGGCTGGCGCGGGATGACCGACCGCGGCAGCATCACCGAGAACCACTTCGATCACGTACACATCTCGATGAACTAGCGCGGCCGCGCACCGCTCGGGCAGGACACGGCAGCAGCCGGTCCGGCGCCTCCACGGACGTCCTCAGCCGGTCAGCCTGAGCGGGTTGACCAGGTCTGCGTAGATGAGCAGGCCCGCCATGACCATCATCACGATCGCGATGGCGTAGGTCAGGGGCAGCACCTTGGCGATGTCCACGTACGAGGGCTCGGGCCGGCGCATGACCTTGGCGTAGGCCCGCTTGATGCCCTCCCACAGGCCCCCGGCGACGTGCCCGCCGTCCAGCGGCAGCAGCGGGATGAGGTTGAACATGCCGATCGCCAGGTTGAAGCCGGCCAGCAACTGGATGAAGATCGCGGCCTTGTTCTCGGTGGACAGGTCGGAGGCCATGATCTCGCCGCCCATCCGGCCCGCGCCGACCACGCCCACCGGGCCCTCGGGGTCGCGCTCCTCGCCGGAGAAGGCCGCGTGCCAGACGCCGACCATCTTCTCGGGCAGGTTGAGCAGCGAGCCCGCCACCCTGACGGTCAGCTCGCCCATGTAGCCGACGACCTGGCCCAGGTTCTGCTGCTGCATGACCTCGGTGGGCAGCACGCCCAGGAAGCCGACGTTCTTGTCGATCTGCTCGGGGTTGTCGGGGTTGGGCCGGTCCTGGGCGATGAGCGTGACGTTGAGCGTCATCGGCTTGTCGTCGCGCAGGATGCCGAGTCGCACCGGGCCCGCGCCGTGCGAGCGGATCAGGGTGGTGGCGTCGTCCCAGTCGCCGATCTTCTTGCCGTCGAAGGTGACCAGGTGGTCGCCGGGCTTCAGGCCCGCCTGGGCGGCGGGCGTGGGCTTGTCGGCGGCGGTGCACTGCGTGCGCTGCTCGGTGATCGGGATCACGCACGTGTTGGTCGCGGGCGAGACGATCGGGGCATAGGTGGGCAGGCCGATGCCGACCAGCAGGATGCTGAAGAAGATGAAGGCGAGCACGAAGTTCATGGCCGGGCCGCCGGACATGATGATGACCTTCTGCCACCACTTCTTGCGGTAGAAGACCCGGTCCTCGTCGCCCGGCCGCACCTCTTCGAGCGCGGCGTCCCTGGCGGACTCGATCAGGCCCTGGAACGGGCCCGTCGCGGTGCTCCTGGCCTTGGTGGGGTCGTCGCCGGGCCGCGGCGGCAGCATGCCGATCATGCGGATGTAGCCGCCGAACGGGATCCACTTGATGCCGTACTCGGTCTCGCCCCTGCGCCGCGACCAGGCGGTCGAACCGAAGCCCACCATGTACTGGGTCACCCTGACGCCGAAGATCTTGGCGGGCACCAGGTGGCCGAGCTCGTGCAGGGCGATGGAGAACAGCAACCCGAGGATGAAAAGGATGATCCCCACGACGTAGAGCCAGTTCATCTAGGCGCGCTCCCGGATACGGCAAGGACAGGCGAAAGGTCCGACAGCCCCAGAGTAGTCCAAGTCGCCGCACCGCAAGGCTTACCGCATTTCCTGAGCATTGACAGTACGCAGTCAGCCGATCACTCTAAGAGACGACGGAGGGGGACGTCTTGATTCGCATTCTCATTGCCGAGCACCTGCCGCTGGTGCGCCGTGGCCTGCTGGCCACCCTTGGAGCCGAGCCCGACCTGCGGGTGGTCGCCGAGGCCGGACGCGCGGAGGAGGTGGTGCGCACGGCTCTGGCGGCCGAGGCCGACGTGGCCGTCGTCGATCTCGACCTGCCGGGTCCGCCGGTGGCCGGGCCGCTGGCCCGGCAGGCGCCCCGGTGCGGGGTGCTGATCCTGTCGGCCGCGCCGAATCCGGCGCAGGTGCGCGAGGCGCTGGCCGGTCCGGCGCTGGGGTTTATGAGCCTGTGCGTGCCGCCCGAGCAGCTGGCCGACGGGGTGCGCCAGGTCGCGGCGGGCCGGCGGGCCATCGAGGCGGAGCTGGCCCTGGCCGCGTTGCAGTGCGCGTCCAATCCGCTGACCAGGCGGGAGCTGGATGTGCTGCGGATCGCGGCGGGCGGGGCCCGTTCGACGGAGATCGCCGACGAGTTGTTCCTGTCGGTCGGCACCGTGCGCAACCACCTGTCGCGCATCATGTGCAAGACGGGCGCGCGCAACAGGCTGGACGCCGTACGGATCGCCAGCGACAGCGGCTGGTTGTGAGGGGTGCGGGGCGGTAGTGGTGGTTACGGGACCCGGTGGAGCCGCGCCGCTCCGCCGGATCCCGGGTACCTAGAGAATGTCAGCCGGGCCGATCCCACGGCCAGTGAGCGACATCACGAACGCGGCGTGTGAAACCTCACGGTCACGGGCGCCAGATGAGCACCAGCGCGCAGTCGTCGTTGTGCCCGGAGGCCATGGCGTTGACCAGCGCCCTGGCGCCGTCACGGAACCCGGAGGGCAACAACCGCTCCGCCTCGCCGAGCAGCCGGTCGAGCCCGGCGTCGATGTCGCGGCCCGGCTGCTCGATCAGGCCGTCGGTGAACAGCAGCAGCGCGTCGCCCTTGCGCAGGGTGCCGCTGTCGGGCTCGCAGTGCAGGTCGGGCACCACGCCGAGCACCACGCCCTTGGCCGAGGCGACCTGCCAGTTGCCGGTGCCCGCGTCGAACTTCACCACCGGCGGATGCCCGGCCGAGGTGATCGTGTAGTCGCCCGTCGCCAGGTCGAGGCGTACGTGCACGGCCGTCACGAACCCCTCGTCGCCGCGCTGCCTGTGCAGGTAGGCGTTGCACGCGGGCAGGAAGTCGTCGACCGAGCCGAGCAGCCCGCCGAACGTGCCCGACAACAGCAGCGCCCTGGTGCCCGCGTCGACGCCCTTGCCCGACACGTCGACCAGCGCGATCTCGACGGAGTCGCCGTCGCGCATGGAGACCAGGAAGTCGCCGCCGAACGACGAGCCGCCCGCCTGCTTGAGCACCACCTTGCCGCCCCAGTCCTTGGGCAGCGCGGGCAGCTCTCCCTGGCTCCTGAGCCGGTCGCGCAGCTCCAGCAGCATCGCGTCGCCGCGCAGGCCCTGCACGCCGAGCTTGCCCCTGGTCCTGGCCATGAGCACGGCCAGCACGGCGGTGAACACGATCGTCACCATCAGCCCCAGCCCGACCCTGCCCGCGCCGATGTTGGCCGCGACGTAGGCCAGTGAGACCCCGATCCCCACGAGCAGCTTGACCAGGCTGCGCAGCCTGAGCTGAAGCCCGCCGATGAGCGTGACCAGGATCAGCAGCGAGGGCGAGAACCACTCGGTCGAGGACTCGGCCGCGAGGAATCCGATGACGAGTGCCAGCACGATCAGCGTGGTGAGCAGATTGCGTTCGCGGCCCAGCAACACCCGCCGGACGAACCGCACGACAGGCACCAGGCCTGGCACCCGCACCAGGACCGCGCGGACCCGAGGCGGGATCAGCGGCGCCGGACGGGAACTCATGATGCGCCTGACTGTATCGGTCTGACCCATGTTTGGGCAGCCCACTTGACCAACGCCTTGATCATTAAGGACGTATATTGGGTGGCCCTTCCCCTTTGCCCGCTCCTACCTTGGACGCATGACGTATCCGATCCGTCCTGTTGACGAATCAGAGTGGCCGGCGTTCGCCGGAGTCACCGAAGAGGCGTTCGGCTGGTCCCCGCACCCCACTCAGACCGAGCGGTTCAAGGCGGGTACCGAGTTCGACCGCACGCTCGCCGCCTTCGACGGCGAGCAGATCGCCGGCGTCACCTCCGTCCTCAGCCTCACGATGTCGGTGCCCGGCGGCAGGCAGCTCCCGGTCGCCGGCGTCACGGCCGTCAGCGTCCTGGCCTCCCACCGCCGCCGGGGTGTGCTGTCCTCGCTGATGCGCAGGCAGCTCGCCGACATTCGCGAGCGCGGCGAGTCCGTGGCCGCCCTCTACGCCTCCGAATCGCTCATCTACGGCCGGTACGGCTACGGCAGGGCCGCCGTCGAGCTGTCCTGCGCCATCGACACCCGCCGCTCCTCCTTCGTGCCCGGCGCCCCCGCGGACCCATCTCTGCGGCTCAGGATCGCCAAACCGGCCGAGGTACGCGCCGAACTGGAGAAGGTGTTCGCCTCCGTCGTCACCCATCGCCCGGGCCGCTACGAGCGCAAGTCCCAGAACTGGGACGACGTCCTGGCCGACGAGGAGTTCGACCAGCGCGGCGCGGGCCCGCTGCGCTCGGTCCTGGCCGAGGACGACGGCGGCGTACGCGGTTACGCCCTGTTCCGCATCAAGTCGTCCTGGGACGACTCCGGCGTACCGAACGGGACGCTGAAGGTGAACGAGCTGGAGGCGACCGACCCGGCGGCCTACGCCCTGCTGTGGCGCAGCGTCCTGGACCGGGACCTGGTCACCAAGGTCGAGGCGAGCAGGCCGGCCGACGATCCGCTGATCGCGCTGCTGGCCGACCAGCGCCAGCTCCGCCCGCGGTGGTCGGACGAGTTGTGGGTGCGCGTGGTCGAGGTGGACAGGGCACTGATCTCCAGGGCCTACGCGGCGCCCGTGGACGTGGTGATCGAGGTCCGGGACGACGTGTGCCCGTGGAACGCCCGCCGCTGGCGGCTCACCGCGGACCTTTCCGGCGCCGAGTGCAAGCCCGTGGAGGACGAGCCGGACCTGACCCTGCCGGTGGCCGCCCTCGGCTCGGCGTACATGGGCGACGGCATGCTCGGCGAGCAGCTCGACGCGGGCCTGCTGCGCGAGCACTCCGCCGGCGCGGTGCGCGGGCTGGCCACCGCGATGTCGTGGAGCCCCAAACCGTGGGCCGGGCTGACTTTCTGACGTAGGCTCGACGGCATGGCGCTGCAAAGTCTGCAGATCACCGCGGTCGTGGCCATGCGGGCCCGCGACGTGTCCAAACCGTCGAAGGAACAGCAGGAGGCCGCCGACAGGCGGCCCCTGCGTGATGAGATGCCCAGGCGCGAGGTCAAGCGCAAGAGCTGAAGGAACTAGGGCAGCGAGGGCAGCTGGCCGATCGTCTCGTACGTGGCCAGCTGCGCGATGCGCCTGCTGTGGCGCTCGCTGCCGGTGAAGGCCGTGGTCAGGAAGACCTCCACGAACCTGGTGGCCTCGTCGAGCGAGTGCATGCGGGCACCGACGCTGACGACGTTGGCGTTGTTGTGCTCGCGGGCCAGGCCGGCCGTCTCCTCGCTCCAGGCCAGGGCCGCGCGGATGCCGCGTACCTTGTTGGCGGCGATCTGCTCGCCGTTGCCCGACCCCCCGATCACCACCCCCAGGCTGCCGGGGTCGCCGGCGACGCCCTCGGCCGCCCGCAGGACGAACGCGGGATAGTCGTCCTCGGCGTCGTAGACGAAGGGACCGCAGTCGGTCACCTCGTGCCCGTGGTCCTTCAGCCAGGACACCAGGTGGTTCTTGAGCTCATAGCCGGCATGGTCGGCACCGATGTAGACGCGCACCCGCCCAGTCTTCCACAGCCCCGCCGATCGGGCTCGCCCGCTAGAGTAATGGTCTCCATTGCCAGCCACTCCTTACAGAGCGAAAGCAGACTGCCATGCGAGAGATCCGCGCCATCGGCGACCCCGTCCTGCGCACCCCCGCCGAGCCGGTGACGGACTTCGACCGCGAGCTGCGCCGCCTGATCGACGAGATGTTCCAGGCCATGTACGCGGTCAACGGCGTGGGCCTGGCAGGACCGCAGATCGGCGTGTCGAGGCGGCTGTTCGTCTACGACATCTCGGGCCGCAAGGGTCACGTGGTCAACCCGCTGCTGACCGTGGACGACCCGGAGGAGGTGCTGGACGAGGAGGGCTGCCTGTCCGTCCCCGACCGCCAGTCCCACCAGCCCATCTACGCGCCGGTCGGGCGCGCCGCGGGCGTCACCGTCGAGGGCCTGGACCGCCTGGAACGCCCGGTACGCGTCAAGGCGCGCGGCTCGCTGGCCCGCTGCTTCCAGCACGAGACCGAGCACCTCGACGGCAAGCTCTACGTCGATCGCCTGCCGCGAAACGAGGCGCGCAAGATCATGCTCAGAGCATAGTTTGGCGGCATGAGCGTACTTTCCGGAAAAGGCGCATTGGTGACCGGAGGCTCCAGGGGCATCGGCAAGGCCATCGTGGAGCGACTGACCAGCGACGGCGCGGAAGTCGTCTTCTGCTACCAGAACTCGTCCGAGGCGGCCGAGCGACTTGCCAAGGAGACCGGCGCGCACGCCGTGCGGGCCGATCTCGGCGACAAGGAGGATCTGCGGCGGTTGTTCGCCGAGGCGGAGGCGCGGCTGCCCGGGGTGGACATCCTGGTCAACAACGCCGCCACCGCCGAGGCACAGAAACCGATCGCCGACCTCACCGACGAGGAGTACGAGCGGGTGTTCGCGGTCAACGCCCGCTCGGTGTTCCTGGCCATCCAGTGGGCGGGCCGGGTGATGCGCGACGGCGGGCGCATCGTCAACATCTCCTCGCTCAACACGCAGGTTCCCGCGCCCACCCTGGCGCTCTACGTCGGCAGCAAGGGCGCGGTGGAGCAGTTCACCAAGGTGGCCGCGCGGGAGCTGGGCGAGCGCGGGATCACGGTCAACGTGGTCTCCTCCGGCGCCACGGACACCGACATGCTGCGTGGCGCCAACCCTCCGGAGGCGCTGGAGCTGTCGGTGACCTACACCGCGCTGCGCCGGCTGGGCAGGCCCGACGACCTCGCCGCGGTGGTCGCGTTCCTGGCCGGTCCCGACGGGCGCTGGGTCACGGGGCAGAACATCCTGGCCACCGGCGGACTGTTCGTCTAGCCGCTCCGCGTGGAGGGGGTGCGGCACACCCCCTCCACGCCTCTCAGAGCTGCAGAGACTTGACCTCCAGGTACTCCTCCAGGCCGTGCTCGCCCAGTTCGCGGCCCACGCCCGACTGCTTGTAGCCGCCGAAGGGGGCCAGCGGGTTGAACCGGCCGCCGTTGACCGACACCTGGCCGGTGCGCAGCCTGCGGGCGACGGTCACCGCGCGCTCCTGGGTGCCCGCCCAGACGGCGCCGGCCAGGCCGTACTTGGTGTCGTTGGCGATCTCGACGGCGTGGTCCTCGGTCGTGTACGGCAGCAGCGACAGGACCGGCCCGAAGATCTCCTCCTGCTCGATCGTCATGCCCGGCTCCACACCCGCGAACACCGTGGGCTCGACGTAGTAGCCGCGCTCGTGCGGATGGTCGGTGCCGCCCGTCACCAGCCTGGCGCCCTCCTCCTGGCCCCGGTTGATGTAGCGGATCACCCGGTCGCGCTGGGCCGCCGAGACCAGCGGGCCGATCTTGGTGCCCTCGTCGAAGGGGTCGCCGACGCGATAGGTGCGCGCCACCTCGACGGCCAGGTGCACGGCCTCGTCGTACTGGTCGCGCTGGACGATCATCCGGGACCACGCGGTGCAGGTCTGTCCGGCGTTGACGAAGCAGTTGGCCACGCCGACCTTGACGGCCAGGGCCAGGTCGGCGTCGGGCAGGATGATGTTGGCGGACTTGCCGCCCAGTTCCAGCGCGACCCGCTTGACCGACTCGGCCGCCAGCGCGGCCACCCTGCGGCCCGCGGCGGTGGAGCCGGTGAAGGAGACCATGTCCACCTGCGGGTGGACGGCCATGGCCTCGCCGACGACCGGCCCGCGGCCGCTGACCAGGTTGAACACGCCCGGCGGCAGGCCCACCTCGTCGAAGATCTCCGCCAGCGCGTATGCGGCCAGCGGCGCCACCTCGCTCGGCTTGAGCACCACCGTGCAACCGGCGGCCAGCGCCGGGGCGGCCTTGCACACGATCTGGTGCAGCGGATAGTTCCACGGGGTGATCGCGGCCACCACGCCGATGGGCTCCTTGACCACCAGCGAGTTGCCCACGCGGGACTCGCGCGGATGGCTCTCCGCGAGCTCGGCGTAGGAGGCCAGAACGCCGGCCGGCATGAGGGTCTGCACCCTGAGCGCGAAGGGCAGCGGCGCGCCCATGTCGCCCGCGATCGTCTTGGCGATCTCGTCGGATCGCTGTTTCAGCAGGTCGGCGGCCTCGCTGAGCAGTCTTCCTCGCTCGGCGGCGGCCGTCCGCGACCATTCGGGAAAGGCTTTCGCGGCTGCGGCCACGGCCGCTTCGACGTCGTCCGGCGAACCCGCGGGGACCCGGTCGATGACGTCTTCCGTGGCCGGGTTGACGACCTCGATGGGCTCGTCCGATGCCGAGGCGGTCCAGGAACCGCCGATGTACAGCTGGCGCATAGGCCCATCCTGACAGTGACCCACGCCACACGCGAGGGTCTTCCTGAGCGGGGGATAAGCCATTTCCCCCGCCGTCAGGAATTCTTACACCGGCGTATCAGTCGAACTGCGGACGCTTCGTACGCGTGCGCTTGAGTTCGAAGAAGTCGTCGTACTGGGTGACCGCGAGCACGCCGTCCCAGAGCGTGCCCGCCTCCTCTCCCCGGAGGATGCGGGTGATCACGGGCCCGAAGAAGGCGTTCTCGCCGACGCGGATGATCGGGGTGCCCACCTCCTGGCCGACGAGGGTGATGCCCTCGTCGTGGGAGGCGCGGATGGTGGCGTCGTACTCCTCGGAGTGCATGGCGTCGGCCAGGGCCGGCTCCAGCCCCGCGTCCGTGAGCGCGCCCTCGACGACCTCGCGCAGGCGCTCGGGGCCCTTGAGGCCCTGGTTGTGCAGGCGCGTGCCGAGACCGGTGTAGAGCGGGCCGATGACCTGCTCGCCGTGCTTGGCGGCGGCCGCGGCGATGGTCCTGATGGAGCCCATGGCCCGCGCGGCCCGTTCGAGGTAGTCGGCGGGGACGTCCTTCTCCTGGTTGAGGAAGTAGAGGGACATCATGCGCCAGCGCGGCTCGATGGGACGGACCTTCTCGACCTCGAGCAGCCAGCGCGAGGTCACCCAGGCGTACGGGCACGAGGGGTCGAACCACAGGTCGACGGGAATCTTCTGCGTCATGTATCCCCGTAACCTGAGGTGGTTCGGGTCCTATTCCCGGCATGGCAGGATACGGACAACCCCGACGAAGTGGTGAAAAGGAGCGCAACTTGGCAGGCAACCTGACCCGGGACGAGGCTCGTGAGCGCGCCCGGCTGTTGAAGGTCGAGTCGTACGAGGTCGCACTCGACCTGACGGAGGGAGAAGAGCGCTTCGAGAGCGTGACCAAGGTCCGCTTCACCAGCACGCGCGTGGGGGCCTCCACCTTCATCGACCTGCACGGCGCCGGTGTCCGCAAGGTCACGCTCAACGGCGAGGACCTCGACGTGTCGGCCTACGACGCCGACAAGGGGCGCTTCCCGCTCCCCTCCCTCGCCGAGTCCAACGAACTGCTCGTGGACGCCGACTGCGCCTACATGCGTACGGGCGAGGGCCTGCACCGCTTCGTCGACCCCGTGGACCAGAAGGTCTACCTGCACAGCCAGTTCGAGACGGCCGACGCGCACCGCATGTACGCCTGCTTCGACCAGCCCGACCTCAAGGCCACCTTCCAGCTCACCGTGCTGGCCCCGGCCGACTGGGAGGTCATCTCCAACGCCGCCGCCTCCGGTGTGACGGACCTGCCCGAGCAGGCGGGCCGGCACGGCACCGTACAGGCGGCCAGGCGCTGGGAGTTCCCGCCCACGCCGGTCATCTCCACCTACATCACCGCGCTCGTGGCCGGCCACTACCACAAGGTGACCTCCGAGCACGACGGCATCCCGCTGGGCATCTACTGCCGCTCCTCGCTGGCCGAGCACCTCGACGCCGACAACATCCTGGAGGTCACCCGGCAGGGCTTCGACTTCTTCCACCGGGTGTTCGGGGTGCGTTACCCCTTCGGCAAGTACGACCAGCTCTTCGTGCCCGAGTTCAACGCCGGCGCGATGGAGAACGCGGGCTGCGTGACGTTCCTGGAGGACTACGTCTTCCGCTCCCGCGTCACCGACGCGATCGTCGAGCGGCGCGCGGAGACGATCCTGCACGAGATGGCGCACATGTGGTTCGGCGACCTCGTCACCATGCGCTGGTGGGACGACCTGTGGCTGAACGAGTCCTTCGCCACCTACATGTCCGTGCTCGCGCAGGCCGAGGCCACCCGGTGGACCAAGGCGTGGACCACGTTCGCGAACGTGGAGAAGTCCTGGGCCTACCGCCAGGACCAGCTCCCCTCCACCCACCCCATCGCCGCCGACATCCCCGACATGCAGGCGGTCGAGGTCAACTTCGACGGCATCACCTACGCCAAGGGCGCCTCGGTGCTCAAGCAGCTCGTGGCCTACGTCGGGCTGGACAACTTCCTGGCCGGCGTGCGCGACTACTTCGCCGAGCACGCCTGGGGCAACACCGAGCTGGCCGACCTGCTCGGCGCCCTGGAGCGCACCTCTGGCCGCGACCTGTCCTCCTGGTCCAAGGAATGGCTGGAGACCTCCTGGGTCAACACGCTGCGTCCCGACTTCGAGGTGTCCGGCGGCCGGTTCACCAGGTTCGAGGTGCTGCAGGAGGCGCCGGCCGAGCACCCGACGCTGCGCTCCCACCGGATCGCGATCGGCCTCTACTCGCTGGCCGACGGCAAGCTGACCCGGACCAAGCGGGTGGAGCTGGACGTCGTGGGGGCCCGTACGAAGGTGGACCAGCTCGTCGGCGAGGAGCAGCCCGACCTGGTGCTGCTCAACGACGACGACCTGACCTACGCCAAGATCCGCCTCGACGAGGGCTCCATGCGGACGCTGGTCGACGGCGGCATCGCGGCCTTCACCGACTCCCTGCCGCGCGCCCTGTGCTGGTCGGCGGCCTGGGACATGACCCGCGACGGCGAGATGCCCACGCGCGACTACGTCAAGCTGGTCATCTCCGGCGCCGCGACGGTCACCGACATCACGGTCCTGCAGGCGATCCTGCGGCAGGCGCGGATGGCCGTGGAGCAGTACGCCGACCCGGCCTGGCGGGCCGAGGGCCTGGCGCTGCTGGCCACCGAGTTGCGCTCGCTGCTCGGCTCGGCCGCGCCCGGCTCCGACCATCAGCTCTCCTACCTGCAGGCGTTCTCGGCCGCGGCCACCTCGCAGCAGGACCTCGACCTGCTGCAGGGCATCCTCGACGGCTCCTCGGTGCCGGAAGGGCTGACCGTGGACGCCGACCTGCGCTGGACCCTCGTGCACGCGCTGGTCTCCGGCGGCCGGCTGGCCGGGCCCGACATCGAGGCCGAGCTGGAGCTCGACCCTACGGCGACCGGTGAGCGCTCGGCCGCGCGCTGCCGGGCCGCGATCCCGACGGCCGAGGCCAAGGCGGCGGCGTGGGCGCAGATCGTGGGCGGCGAGCTGGCCAACCACATCGCCCGCGCCACGATCGGCGGCTTCCAGGACCCGCACCACCCCGGGCTGCTGGCGCCCTTCAGGGAGAAGTACTTCGCCGAGGCCGGGCGCATCTACCGGGAGTGGACGTTCGACCAGGCCTCGACGTTCGCCGTCGGGTGCTTCCCCTCGCTGCTCATCGAGCAGGCCACGGTCCGGGCCGCGCACGACTTCCTGGACGGCGAGCAGCCGCCGCAGGCGTTGCGCCGGCTCGTGCTCGAAGGCGCCGACGGCGTCAGCCGCGCCCTGCGCAACCAGGGCAAGGACGCCGCGTCCGCGTGACATATGGGCTGCCCGGTCCCCCGTTGCCACAACGGGCGGCCGGGCGGCTCCCCCGGCCATGCTGATCAGGTGTTGATCACCTGGGGTGACATGACGATGGCATCCCGGGCGCGGTGTTAGCCTCGGAAACGTGCTAGGTGCGGGGACCACCCTCAACGACCGCTACACGCTCGGCGACCGCCTCGGTGGCGGCGGCATGGGCGAGGTCTGGCGTGCCGACGACACGGTCCTCGGGCGTACGGTGGCGGTCAAGGTGCTCATGCCCGCGCTCAGCGAGGACCCCAGGTTCACCCAGCGCTTCCAGAACGAGGCCAGGGCCATGGCCACGCTCAGGCATCCCGGCGTGGTCGACGTCTACGACTACGGCACCTGCGACGTCGAAGGCCGCCGGGTCAGCTTCCTGGTCATGGAGCACGTACAGGGTGAGTCGCTCGACCGCGGGCTGCGGCGCGGCCCGCTCGACCCGGAGACCACCATGCGGCTGGTCGCGGAGGTCGCCGACGCGCTGTCCGCCGCGCACGCGCAGGGCATCGTGCACCGCGACGTCAAGCCGGCCAACCTCATGGTGCGGCCCGACGGCCGGGTGGCGCTCACCGACTTCGGCATCGCCCATTCGGCCTCGGCCGGGCAGCTGACGGCCACGGGGACGATGCTCTGCTCGGCCGGTTACTGCGCTCCGGAGATGGCCACCTCCAGCGACGTCACGCCCGGGGTGGACATTTACGCCCTGGGCGTGGTGGCGTACGAGTGCCTGAGCGGGCATCTGCCGTTCCAGGGCGACACGCCCGTACAGATCATCTTCAAGCACCTCAACTCCCCCATCCCGCACCTGCCCGACGGCATCCCGCCGGGGCCGCGGCAGGTGGTGGAGCGGGCGCTGGCCAAGACGCCCGACGCGCGCTGGGACAGCGCGCCGCAGATGGCCGAGGCCGCGCGCAAGGCGCTGGCCGCCCCCGCCACGCTGCCCGCGCCACGCAAGCGGCGCACCGTACGGGCGGCGCTCACCGCTCCCGCCGCGCCGCCGGGGCCGCGCAGCCGCCGGCGCACGATGCGGGCGGGGCTCACCATGGCGGCGGCCGTGATCGTGTCCGCGGCCGTGGCCGGCTTCGTCTGGCTGCAGCCCACCGAGCAGGCGGTCCAGCCCGCCGCGCCCATCGTCCCCCTCCCCGGCACCCCGATCGACATCGTGCCCGCCTCGCCGACGCGCACCGCCGGCGAGCAGCGGACCTGGCCGCCCGCGACCAAGCGCATGCCCACCGAGCGGCCGACCCGCGGCACGCCCCTGCCCACGACCAGCCCGTCGGCCCCCACCACCCCGCCGACCAGCCCGCCCACGGTCGCGCCGACCACCTCCGAGCCCGAGCCCGAACCCGAGCCGTCGCAGGAGCCGACCACGCTGCCGGATCCCCAGGAGCCGACGGCCGACCCCACGGTCAGCGGGCCGCCCGGCGAGATCCAGTGCATCCGTGCCCCCTGCCCGTGACCGCCTCGGAATCAGGACATCCGCCGAGTACTCGCAAATTTCGGCTCATTCGGACCCTGGCCGCGTGGCGACACCCATGGACCACCATGTCCGTAATCACTGGCTGATCGTGAGAAAGTCATCGCGTGGACTCGACTCGTGACCTGTTCATCGCCCTGGCCCGCCGCTACGCCTTCGCCGACCTCGGCGCGCTCGCGCCCGCCGCGGAAATCGCGGAGGTGTGCGAGTTCGGGCAGCGACTGCTCTCGCTCGACGCCGAGGACTTCGCGGCCGAGGCCCGGGTGGTGCCCGCCGATCTGCGGCGGCGCGCCAGGGCCTGCCACATGCCGCAGACGCCGCGCGAGCAGCCGCGCGGGGCGCTGGAGTCGCTGCGCCCCGCCTACGGCCTGCTGCTGGAGGTCATCGCCGTACGGTGGCACCGGCGCGAGCTGAGTCCCATGATCGCGGCGGTCCACATAGCCAGCGAGTACCTGCCCCTGCTGGCCTTCGAGCCGCAACTCGGCCACGCCGGCGACCCCGCCAGGTGGCCGGAGGGGCTGAGCGCGGAGGGCAGCCGGTTCGGGGTGATCGGCGACAGGGAGTGCGACCACACCAAGTCCGAGCAGTCGGCCACCAACAGGACGCTGCGGGTGTCGGCGGAGCCTTCCGAGGGCTGGCGGGCCTACTTCGACCGGCAGCACAGCCAGCTGGCGGGCGCGCTGGGCGTCTGCGTGGCCACCTGCCGCAACCCGTGCTCGGCCATGGACTGGATCGATCCCGAGCCGCGCGCCGACCTGCAGTCGCGCGCCCGTACCGCGCTGGCCTTCGCCGAGACCCCGCTCGTACGGCTGCGCCACGCCGCCCCCGTGGGCCACGGGTTCGGGGTGCCGTCGCCCGAGGAGGTGCTCGACGCCTGGGAGCGCAGCCGGGCGGCGCTGGACAAGAACCCGGTGGGCACTTCGGCGCTGAAGGAGGACGGGTTCCCGCTGCCCGGACTGCCCTCGCTGTTCTCGGCCATCGCCGACACCCCGATCGAGCCCGCGACCCTGCTGGGCGGCGTCAGCGAACACGTCGTAACCCTGCTCAAACGCCTCTGACCACCAGCTTCGGCGGCGGGCGGTGGCCTGCCCGAACGGCACCGGTCGCCGTGGCTCGGCGGCGCGCCCGAAACACCCGCCACCTGGGTTCAGCGGCGGGCCGCGGCGCACCCGAAAGACACCGGCCGCCTGGATTCAGCGGCGGGCGGTGGCCTGTTCGCCGAGGGCGCCGATGCCGTACAGCAGGCCGCCGATCAGGTCGCCCACGCTGAAGGCGGTGGCCATCGACATCGCGGTCATCCGGCACGCGCTGTCGCTCAGCCTCCGCTTGGCGCTGTCGCCCGTCACGATCTCCAGCGCCCGGCCGCCGGGGTCGACGAAGACCACCACGGCGCGGTCGGACTCCTCGCCCAGGGCGGCGTGCAGACGTTCGGCGAAGTGCCGCCGCCCGCCCACCGGCTCCCCGAGGAACACCCCGAACCGCAGCCCGCTGCGCCGCTCGGCGGTGTGCAGGGCCTGCCTGACGTCGTCGCCCTGGGCGGCGGTCAGTCCTCGCATGCTCACCTCACCATCCCGCGGAGGCGCCGCCGACATGCCGGCCGGGCTCCGCCGTCTCGGCCGTGGCCACCCAGTCGTGCTCGGGCACCTCCGCCCAGTGCGCCACCCGATCGGCCAGTACGAGGCCGGACGTGCTCACCCCGCGCTCGCTCCTGAAGGGACCGCCCAGCCACACCGGACCCGCCTCGATCCGGCGTTGCGCACCGCGCCCCGGCAGCATGACGAGCAGGGTGATCAGCACGAACAGCCCCATGGACACCCCGAAGAGAAAGAGCAGAATCTCCGCCGCGCCGTTCACACCAAGAACGTAAACCTCATGGGCGGGTCAGACCAGACCCGTTCGAAGTACTGTCGCGTGCCGGGTTAAGATCTTTTACCGAGGGCAGGCTTCTCTAGAGAAGAACCCTAGACCTACCCCGAAACCATGCGTGGAACACGATGAGCTGGGCCATAAAACTATGGACACGGCAACACTAGGAATCGATCGAAATCCCGGGCTACGGTGAGTTACGTGGACTCCGACAACCAGCGAGAAGACGGTCACAACGCGTCACCCATCTGGGTGAGCGACCGACCAGAAAGCGAGCAGACCGCCGCCGCGAAGCCTTCGGCGCCCACCTCCACGTACGCGCCGGTAGAACGCGCGTCCGTGCGTAGCCTGCTCCAACAACCACGCTTCCGCCGCCTGCGCAACCGCGTGATCCTGGCGGTCCTCGTGGGGTTGGTGGTGGGCTTCCTTGTGCGCGACTGGCGAGTGGGCGTGACCGCGGGAGTGATCGCGGCCATCCTCGAGGCGGTCTACCGCGCGCGCTCCAGTTCGTCCGTGCCCGCGTGGCGGCGGACGTCCGTGGCGGAGCGCCGCACCGAGGCCCAGCTCCGCAAGCTGGAGCGCAGCGGCTACCGCACCCTGCACGCCAGGGCGATCCCGGGCAGCGAGGCCCAGATCGACCATCTGGTGGTGGGGCCGACAGGCGTGTACGCGGTCGACTCCGAGAAGTGGGACAGGCGTCTGCCCGTACGCGTACAGATGGCCAAGAAGCTCTTCCATGGCCCCTTCGACATGAAGCCCCGCCTCACCGAGGCCAAATGGGAGGCCACCGAGGCGAGCAAGCTGATCAGCGAGTCCTTCGGACGCGAGGTCTCCGTCGTGCCGTCGCTGGCCATCTACGGCCCGCCGGTGCCTTGGAAGATCATGTCGATCCGCGGTGTGGACGTTTACCAGGGCGATCGCGCCCGTAAATGGATCACCAAGCGGGAGCGGGCGTTGACGACCGCCGAGATCGACCGGATCTACGACATCGCCGCCGACGTACTGCCGCCCCGCTACGGCGAAGGCTGATCACCCCTTCCGCTGGCCGCCCGCCCCTCGCCGAAGCCGCCGAGGACGGCGGCCAGTTCCACCCCAGCCAACTCCCCGCATGGCCAGTTCCCCGCGCGCCAGTTCCGTGTGCGGCCAGTTCCGTGTGCGGCCAGCTTCCGCGCTGCCAATTCCCTGCGCGGCCAGTTCTGCGCCCTTAGACGGTCGGCAGCGCGCCCGGAGACGGCCAGTTCCGCGCCCGGAGACGAGCGGTGCTGTGCTCGGAGACGGCCGGTGCTGTGCTCGGAGACGGCCGGTGCTGTGCTCGGAGACGGCCGGTGCTGTGCTCGGAGACATGCGCGATTCAGCCGCCCGAACGCAGCTATGCGCCGCGGGCAAGCACCGCGCCATACTGTGCGCGAGCACAGCGCCACACTGCGTTGCACCCGTACCCCCGGCCAGCCGCGCTGAGCAGGACCGGTAGGGCCGCGCTGGGCGGTCTGTCACACTGCCTGCTCTGCCGCACCGCCCAGGCGCGGGCCACACCACCTGCCGTGCTGCTGTTGCGGGGGGCACAGTTGCGGCACGATCCGGTAACCAAGCGTCCAGTGCATGGACAGGCGTCTCATTTACCGGGCGATGGCCGTAACATGTGAAGACTCGCTAGCGATGGGAGATGCGCAATGCCCGCCCTCAGGTCACGTACAGTCACCCACGGCAGGAACATGGCCGGTGCCCGGGCCCTGCTCCGGGCGACCGGCGTAGCCGGGAGCGACTTCGGAAAGCCCATCATCGCGGTGGCCAACAGCTTCACGCAGTTCGTGCCGGGTCACGTCCATCTGCGGGACGTCGGCGACGTGGTGTCCGCGGCGATCAGGCAGGCGGGGGCGATTCCCCGTGAGTTCAACACGATCGCGGTCGACGACGGCATCGCGATGGGCCACGGCGGCATGCTCTACTCGCTGCCCTCGCGTGAGCTGATCGCCGACGCCGTGGAGTACATGGTCGAGGCGCACTGCGCGGACGCGATGATCTGTGTGTCCAACTGCGACAAGATCACGCCGGGCATGCTGCTGGCCGCGTTCCGGCTGAACATCCCGACGATCTTCGTCTCCGGCGGCCCCATGGAGGCCGGTAAGACGCCCGGCAAGAAGCTCGACCTGATCGACCCGATGATCGCCTCCGCCGACGACTCCGTCTCCGACGCCGAGCTGCTGGAGCTGGAGGAGAACGCCTGCCCGACCTGCGGCTCGTGCTCGGGCATGTTCACCGCCAACTCGATGAACTGCCTGACCGAGGCCATGGGTCTGGCGCTGCCCGGCAACGGCACGATCCTGGCCACGCACAAGGCGCGCAAGCAGCTCTTCGAGGACGCCGGCCGCCAGCTCGTGGAGATCACCCGCCGCTACTACGAGGACGGCGACGAGTCGGTGCTGCCGCGTTCGATCGGCACCCGTGAGGCGTTCGAGAACGCGATGGCGCTCGACGTGGCGATGGGCGGCTCGACCAACACGATCCTGCACATCCTGGCCGCCGCCCGCGAGGCGAAGGTGGACTTCGGGCTCAAGGAGATCAACGAGATCTCGTTGCGGGTGCCGTGCCTGTGCAAGGTCGCCCCGGCCACGGACAAGTACCACGTCGAGGACGTCCACCGCGCCGGCGGCATCCCGGCCATCCTGGGCGAGCTCGACCGGGCCGGGCTGCTGCACCGCGACGTGCCCACGGTGAACGGCGGCACGCTGGCCGACCTGCTGGCCCAGTGGGACGCCCTGTCGCCGTCGGTCAAGCCCGAGGCCGTGGAGCTCTGGCACGCGGCGCCCGGCAACGTGCGTACGGTCAAGGCGTACTCGCAGGACAACCGCTGGGACGACCTCGACCTCGACCGTGCGGCGGGCTGCATCCGCGACCGCGAGCACGCCTACTCCGCCGACGGCGGCCTGGCCGTGCTCTACGGCAACATCTCGCGGGACGGCGCGGTTGTGAAGACGGCCGGCGTGGACGAGTCGATCTGGAAGTTCAGCGGGCCTGCGGTGGTGTTCGAATCGCAGGAGCAGGCGGTCGAAGGGATCCTCGGCGGCAAGGTGAAGGCCGGTGACGTGGTCGTCATCCGCTACGAGGGCCCCAAGGGGGGTCCCGGCATGCAGGAGATGCTCTACCCGACGTCCTTCCTGAAGGGCAAGGGGCTGGGCAAGGTGTGCGCGCTGGTCACCGACGGGCGCTTCTCCGGCGGCACCTCCGGGCTGTCGATCGGTCACGCCTCGCCGGAGGCGGCGGAGGGTGGCGCGATCGCGCTGGTCGAGGACGGCGACATCATCGACATCGACATCCCCGGTCGCTCGCTGGAGCTGCGGGTGCCCGAGGCCGAGCTGGCGGAGCGGCGCGAGCGGCTGCTGGCCGAGCTGGGCGGATACCGGCCGCGTGACCGGCAGCGGGCGGTTAGCGTGGCGCTGCAGGCGTACGCGGCGATGACGACGTCGGCCTCGACGGGCGCCTCCCGGGACCTGACGCAGCTCTCCCGCTAGTCGCCGCCCGACGCGCCTCCCGGTAACCGCCGTCCGGCGCGGACTGGGTGGCTGCCTGGGTGCTTGAGTGACTGTGCGAAAGGCGGCGACAGGTAGTCGCCGCCTTTCTGCGTGGGGGCGGCCGGGAGTCTTCGTTTCCGCGTGACGGCGATCGGAGGTCGTCGTTTTCTGGGTGGCGGGGGGGAAGGGTGCTCCGGCTGTTGGACGGGCTGTCCTTACGGACAGGTTTTCGAAAAATGTCGGTGGGCGTCCCTAGTATTGGGGTATGACGACAGTCGTGAAGCACGATACTCGCCCGCTGACGACCGCCGAGATCGCCGCACTCGCCCTCTCCCTCGCTCACCTCGGAGCGGGCCCCCAGGCCGTCACCGCCAGGCGTGGCCTGCAGCACGCATTCGAGCACCTGGAGCTCGACGACGACGTCATCGCCACCACGCTCACGACCCTCACCGAGCCGCTGCCCATGGACGTGGCCTCCCGTGCCAGGCTCATGGCCGACGCCATCACCAGCCGTCTCATGATCCGCCTGCACTACCGCGACGCCTCGGGTGCCATCACCGTTCGCGATGTCGAGCCGGTGACGTGCCTGGTGCACCGCGAATACTGGTACCTGGTCGGCATGTGCAGGATGCGCCGCGCGATCAGGGCCTTCAGGTTCGACCGCATCATGGCGGTCGAACCCACGCTCACGCCGTCCCGTCCGCACCTCGCCGATCGGTTCCTGCCGTTCCAGCGCCGCAAGAGGCGCGCCACCACGGCCGCCTAGAGCCGTCCTGGGTGACGAGACGCGGTCCGGGCCGTACGGGTCCGGGCCGCGCAAACCCGAGCCACGCAGGTCCGGGTAGTAAGTCCGAGCCACGCAAGCCCGGCCAGGTCCGAGCCACGCAGGTCCGGGCAAGTCTGAGCCGCGCAGGTCCGGCTGTTCGGACTCGGCCGATCTGAGGGCTGCGGGTTTGGACTGGGTGGGTGGCTGGGTAAAACTGGTCGGCGTTTGACCGGCCGGGTGCCGGCCGTTGGGGTGGCGGGTGGCAGGCTCCCGCACATGCGCGTACGGGAGTTCTCGCTCTTCGCCGCCCTGCTGCTCCTCCTGCCCAGCTGTGCGGTGGGGCCGCCGGATGTCGCGCCGCGTCCGGCGGCCCCGGCACGGCACGGGCAGCAGCCCGTCACCGAGAGCACGCTGCCGCCGGCCCAGCGGCGGGCTCTGAACCGGGTGCTGGAGGGTTACCTGCGTGACCGTCCCGGGCGGGCGGCGCTGGCGGTCTATGACCGTACGACGGGCGCCAGGTACGCCTTTCGCGAGCGCACCCCGTTCATGCTGGCCAGCGTCGCGAAGATGGACATCCTGCTGGCGTTCCTGCTCGGACAGCAGGGCAGGCGGCTGAGCGGGTACGAGCGTGAGCTGGCCTCGCGCATGATCCGCCAGAGCGACAACGACTGCGCGCATGAGCTGTACATGACGATCGGCGGCCGGCACGGGCTCGACCGGGCTCTGCACCGCCTCGGCGTGCGGCACACGCGGCCCGGCTACGGGCTCTCCTGGGGAGCCACCCGCAGCAGGCCGTCCGACCAGGTCAAGGTGCTGGAGCAGCTCACCGGCCCCGGTGGGCCCCTGCCCGCGCACAGCAGGCGCTACGCCCTCGGCCTCATGTCGTCGGTGGAGCCGTCACAGGCGTGGGGCGTCAGCGCGGCCGCGGCAAGGAGCTCCCGTGGGCAGGTCGCGCTGAAGAACGGCTGGTTGCCCGCCGAGGCGCACGACGGGCTGTGGACGGTCAACAGCGTGGGGCGGGTGATGGCGCGCGGGCACGAAATGCTGATCGCCGTGTTGTCGGAGCGCAGCCCGGCCATGGGAACCGGCATCGACACCGTCGAGCACCTGTCCAGGCTGGTGGTCAACGCCCTGACCCGATCAGTGCACGTCTAGCGGCCAGGTCAGGAGCAGCAGCCGCCGCCGCAGCAGCCGCCCCCGCCCGACGGGCGGGGCGTGGCCGCGCTGCCCGTCATGGCGACCGTGGACAGCAGCTTCACCGTGTCGCCGTGGCCCTCGGGGCAGGTCGCCGGGTCGTCGGAGGCGGACATGGGACGGGACACCTCGAACGTGGAACCGCAGGCGCGGCAGCGGAAGTCGTAGCGCGGCATGGGCCCATAGTAGCCGTGCTAGCCGTAGCTGACATGGGCATAGTCGCAGACCGGTTCGTAGCCGATCGCCTGGTAGATGGCGTTGCTGGTGGGGTTGGCCAGGTCGGTGAAGAGCACGACCTGCTCACAGCGCCCCTCCAGCCCGGTACGGCTGGCGTACGCGGTGACCGCGGCCCCGTACCCCCGCCTGCGACGCGAGGGCGGCGTGTAGACGGGACCGATGCGGCAGACCCCGCCGGCCGCCGGCGAGAGCGCGGCGAGCGAGACCGGCGCCCCCTCCGCCTCCCACAGGAACAACTCCCCGGACCTCAACCGGCGCGCGACCCGGTCGGCCACGTCGCCCTCGCCCATCCCGGTCTCCGTGCCGAAGTCCTGATACCAGCTCACGAGCAGCGGGTAGTCGCCGGGCACGGCGAGCCTGCCCCGGCCGGGGACGTCGGGGACGGACAGCGTGCCGAGCCGGTAGAGCCGTTCGGAGACCACCCGGGAAGGGGCTCCGAGCAGCCTCATGGCCTCGGCGGCCGGCTCCGGGGGGCCCACGAAGACGGGCAGCGTGCCGTCCAGCGCCTTGATCAGTGGCCCGACCGCCTCGACCGGCACGGCGAACAGCCCGAGGGGATGCGGCGGCGTGTGGAAGACCGCGCCGCGCGGCTCTCCGTCCACCGTCCACCAGCCGAAGAGGGGGCTGCGTACGGGCATGCCCGCCCGCAGGTTGGCCAGGACCGTCAGTGGCACGGTGTTGCGCACCGGGTCGCCGAGCAGGAACGGCTCGGCGACCTCGGCGTACTCCTCAACGTCTGAGGTGAAGGTCCACATGCCTGCTCATGCTGTCAGGCACGTGGACCCTCGCTCAACGCGGTTTCAGGCCGCCGCCTCGAGGTAGGGCGCCCACTGGGGGTCACCGACGAGCGAGGCGCCGATGAGCCGCCAGTGCGCGCCGCGTGGCACCGCGGGGCTGACGCGGAGCGTCCACCCCAGCTCCTCCAGGTACTTGTCGGCCTTTCTGTGGTTGCAGGTGGTGCAGGAGGCGACGCAGTTCTCCCAGGTGTGCGTGCCGCCCCTGGACCGGGGGATGACGTGGTCGATGGTCTCGGCCTTCTGCCCGCAGTAGGCGCAGCGGTAGTCGTCGCGTCTCATGAGGGCGGCCCGGGTGAGGGGGATGCGGGAACGGTAGGGGATTCGGACATATCTGCGAAGCCTGATCACCGAGGGCACGTCGAGCGTACGGCTGGCCGAGCGCAGCACGGCGCCCCTGCCGTCGCGGTGCACGACGTCGGCCTTCTCCCGCAGCACGAGCACGACGGCCCGGTGCAGCGAAAGGGTGGTCAATGGCTCATAGGTGGCATTCAGCAGCAGGACCTGGCGCATCACCGGGCCTCTTCCCGCTGCGCGCGTATCAAAGGGGACATGCCTCGGCATGTCCCTCCTGTCGGCCCCTCCTGGGGCACTTGTGCTTCCGTCACGTGGACCTCCGCCGGACGGTCCAGCGGATGGTCACCACGGCACCGTCCTGTCACCAAGTCTGGCGTTTGCACCGTGGTCCCCGCCACCCCAAAAACCTCACGCCGGAATGACCAGAGGGACTCACGGTACGTTTTATGCCCGCTCTACCAGCGCTTTACGCATGCTCATTGGCAGTAGGGTTCCTGCATGACGCGAGAGCCGTACCCGACCGCACGTCGCGAAGACATCACCGACATCCTGCACGAAACGCCCGTCCCAGACCCCTACAGGTGGCTCGAGGACCCCGACAGCCCCGAGACCAAGGGGTGGCTGCTCGCGCAGGCCGAGTTGTACGGCAAGGAACGCGGCACCCAGCGCTTCAAGAGCCGCATCGCCGAGCTGCTCCGCTCCGGCTCGGTGGGCGTGCCCGCCTGGCGCGGCGGACGCCACTTCTTCTCCCGCCGCACCCCCGACCAGGAGCACGCGGTCTACTACGTGGTCGAGCCCGACGGGACCGAGCGGGCGCTCATCGACCCGATCGCGATCGACCCGTCCGGCCTGACCACGCTCGACGCGGTGCAGCCCGACAAGGAGGGGCGCCTGCTGGCGTACCAGATCTCGGTCGGCGGCAACGAGGAGTCGATCCTCTACATCCTGGACGTCGCCACGGGCGAGCGGGTCGAGGGGCCGATCGACCGCTGCCGCTACTCCCCCGTGGCGTGGCTGCCCGGCGGGGAGGCGTTCTACTACGTCCGCAGGCTGCCGAGCACCGAGGTGCCGGAGAACGAGACGCAGTTCCACCGCCGCGTCTACCTGCACCGCGTGGGCACCTCCACCGAGGACGACGTGATGATCTTCGGGCAGGGCCTGAAGATGACCAACTACTACGGCGTCTCGGTCTCGCGCGACGGAAACTGGCTGCAGGTTTCGGCCCACGAGGGCACGGCGCCGCGCAACGACATCTGGGTGGCCGACCTGACCGCGTCCCCGATCGACCGGCCGGAGCTGCGGGTCGTCCAGGAGGGCGTGGACGCGCAGTCCGGGCTGATGTTCGGCCGCGACGGCAGGCTCTACGTGCACACCGACCGCGACGCGCCCAGGGGCAGGGTGTGCGTCACCGACCCGGCGGAGCCGGGCTTCGAGACCTGGCGCGACCTGGTCCCCGAGGACCCCGAGGCCGTGCTGAGCGACTTCGCGATCCTCGACGACCTGGAGCGGCCGGTCATGCTGGTGGGCTGGACCCGCCACGCGATCAGCGAGATCACCGTGCACGACCTGGCGACCGGCGAGCGCCTCGGCGAGGTGGCCACGCCGGGGCTCGGCACGATCGGCGGCATCGCCGAGCGCCCCGAGGGCGGCCACGAGGCGTGGTTCGGCTACACCGACAACACCAGGCCGCCCACGATCCAGCGCTACGACGCCAGGACCGGCGAGACCACGCTCTGGGCGGCCTCCCCCGGTGCGGTCGAGGTGCCCCCGGTCCGTACCGAGCAGGTGGTGTACCGCTCCAAGGACGGCACGGACGTCCGCATGCTGGTCATCTCCCCGGTCGGGGAGGCGCAGGGGCCGCGGCCGACCATCCTGAACGGCTACGGCGGCTTCGGCCTGTCCATGACCCCCGGCTACTCGGCCTCGATCCTGACCTGGGTGGAGGCCGGCGGCGTCTACGCCATCGCCAACCTGCGCGGCGGGGGCGAGGAGGGCGAGGAGTGGCACCGCGCGGGCATGCTGGCCAACAAGCAGAACGTCTTCGACGACTTCCACGCGGCGGCCGAGCACCTCATCGCCACCGGCGTCACCACGCCCGACCGGCTCGGCATCTCCGGCGGCTCCAACGGGGGCCTGCTGGTGGGCGCCGCGCTGACGCAGCGCCCCGACCTCTACGCCGCCGTGGTCTGCTCCGCGCCGCTGCTCGACATGATCAGGTACGAGAAGTTCGGCCTCGGCGCCACCTGGGCCGTCGAGTACGGCTCCGCCGAGGACCCCGAGCAGTTCGGCTGGTTGTCGGCCTATTCGCCGTACCACCACGTCCAGGAGTCGGTGGCCTACCCGGCGACGCTGTTCACCGTCTTCCAGTCCGACACGCGCGTGCACCCGCTGCACGCCTGGAAGATGTGCGCGGCGCTGCAGCACGCCTCGACGGGCGACCGTCCGGTGCTGCTGCGCAACGAGACGGAGGTCGGGCACGGCGCGCGCTCGATCAGCAGGACCGTGGATCTGGCGGCCGACACGCTGACGTTCCTGGCCGGGCACATCGGTCTGTAGTCTCGGAGGTATGAGCACGACGCTGGGGGTGGCCATGGTCGAGGCCACCCCCAGCGCTGCCCTGAGGCCCTACGTGCTGAGGCTGTGCGCCTACCGCGAGCACTACGCCGCGCCGGTGACCCGGTCGGAGCCGGCCTTTCCCGGATCGGTGCTCATCCTGGGCTTCGGCACGCCGATGGAGGCCGGCGGGCAGCGGGTGACGTCGTTCGGGGGCGGCCTCAGCGACCGCTTCACCGTCACCAGGACGGCGGGACCGGCGGAGGGCGTGGAGGTGTTCCTGACGCCGTTCGGGGCCCGGCGGCTCTACGGGCTGCCGCTGCGGCACCTGAAGAACCACCTCGTGCCCACCGGCGACCTGCTCGGGCCGTGGGCCGACCTGGCCGTGGAGCGGCTGGCCTCGACCCCGTCCTGGCACGACCGGCTGGCGCTGGCCGACCGGCTGCTGTGCGAGCGCATCGCGGCCGGGCCTTCGCTGGGGCCGGAACTGCCGTGGGCGTGGGCGCGGCTGCTGGAGTCCGGCGGCAGGCTGGGCGTCTCGTCGCTGGCCGACTCGCTGGGCTGGAGCCACCGCCATCTGGTCGCCCGCTTCAACGACCAGATCGGGCTGCCGCCGAAGACGGCGGCCCGGGTCATCAGGTTCGGGCGGGCCGTACGGCTGCTGCGGTCCGGGACGTCCCCGGCCGAGGTCGCGGTGGAATGCGGCTTCTATGACCAGCCGCACATGAACCGCGAGTTCCGGGAGCTGGGCGACACGACGCCCGGTCAGATTTGTCCAAGACCCGGCGACGCCGGCCGGGCATCGTTGGCCTCATGAGAACACGAACCGTCTACGCGCTGGCCCGCTACCAGGACTGCCGGGCCGCCATCGACTTCCTGACCACCGCGTTCGGCTTCAAGGTGCACGAGAGCGCCAAGGATGACCAGGGCGCCGTCCAGCACGCCGAACTGCTCGTGGGGGACGACCTGGTCATGATCAGCCCGGGGAAGCCCGGCGGCCCCGGCATCTACGTGGCCGTTGACGACGTGGACGCCCACCACGACCGAGCGAAGGCCGCGGGCGCGACGATCACCATGGAGCTGGTGGATCAGCCGTACGGCTCCCGCGAGTACGGCTGCCAGGACCCGGAGGGCAACTCCTGGTTCTTCGGCACCTACCGGCCCTGAACGTCAGCGCGGGAAGACGATGGTCTTGTGGCCGTCGAGCAGCACCCGCTGCTCGGCGTGCCACCTGACCGCCCTGGCCAGCGCCACGCACTCCACGTCGCGGCCCATCGCCACCAGGTCCTCGGGAGAGTGGCTGTGGTTGACCCTGGCCACCTCCTGCTCGATGATCGGCCCCTCGTCCAGGTTGGCGGTCACGTAGTGGGCCGTGGCCCCGATGAGCTTGACCCCGCGGTTGTGGGCCTGGTGGTAGGGCTTGGCGCCCTTGAACGACGGCAGGAACGAGTGGTGGATGTTGATGCACCGGCCCGCCAGCTTCCCGCACAGATCCTCCGACAGCACCTGCATGTAGCGGGCCAGCACCACCAGGTCCGCCTGGTAGTGCTCCACCAGCGCCAGCACCTCGGCCTCCTGCTTCGCCTTGGTCTGCGGCGTGACCGGCAGGTGGTGGTAGTCGATGCCGTTGGACTGGGTGAGCGGCCGCAGGTCGGGATGGTTGGAGGCGACGGCGACGATGTCGATGTCCAGTGCCTTGGAGCGTACGCGGTAGAGCAGGTCGTTCAGGCAGTGGTCGAACTTGCTGACCATGATCAGCACGCGCGGCTTCCTGGCCACGTCGCGCAGCTTGAACTCCATCGCGAACTCGGGCGCGAGCGCGGCGAAGGCGGCGTTCAGCTCGTCCTCGCCCAGCGCTCCCGAGAACTGCACGCGCATGAAGAAGCGCTGTGCCACCCTGTCGCCGAACTGCTGGCTCTCGATGATGTTGCACCCGTGCCCGGCGAGCAGGCCGGAGACCGCGGCCACCACACCGGGGCGGTCGGGACAGGACAGCGTCAGGATGTATTCGGCGGGGCTGGTCATGCCTTCACTCTCAGGGACTCCGGCGCTCGGGCGCCACGCGGCTGATCTGGGCAGGTTACCGCCCTGCGGGCATGGGCCGAGAGTACCCGCGGCGACAGGGGCACGTGAGCGATCACACGCGACTCACATCCATCATTGGGCACATCCCGGGTAGTCACTCGGTATCGCCGGTGCGGCGCGGCCATCGATGGCGCGCGCGAACTTCCCGGTGAAGCCGTGGATCAGAGTCCCGCCACCGATGGCGGGGACGGGATGGAGCACATGCCCTTGGACGCCGTCGTCCTGGCCGTGGTCGCGGGCCTGTTCGCCGTCGTGTGCGGGGTCAACGACGGTGGCGCGCTCCTCGCGACCGGGCTCAAGCTGCCCACGGTGCGCCCGCTGACCGGGATCCTCGTGCTCGTCGCGATGGTGGCGCTCGTGCCGCTCGGCACGCACCAGGTGGCGCTGACGTTCGTGACCCGGCTGGCCTCCTTCGAGGAGCCCGGCGGCAAGGTCGCGATGACCGTCGCCGTGGTCGCGGCGGTGACCGTGGTGGCCACGCTCGG
This sequence comes from Nonomuraea sp. NPDC050404, assembly GCF_040655495.1. NCBI lineage: Bacteria > Bacillati > Actinomycetota > Actinomycetes > Streptosporangiales > Streptosporangiaceae > Nonomuraea > Nonomuraea sp. NPDC050404. The sequence goes on along the minus strand of NZ_JBFAKB010000009.1, from coordinate 366,098 downwards.
CGCGAAGGGCCGCCCGACCAGCCTCACGCTGGCCGTGGTGGGCGGCGTCACCGGGGCGGGGCTGGGGTACGGGCTGCCGGCCTCGCCGGGATGGACGGTCCTGGTGCTGGCCTTCGGGCTGGCCGCGCCGTTCGCCGGAGGGCTGCTGGGGTGGGTGGCGATCCGGTTGCTGGTGGCCACGACCACGGCCCGGGGGTTGTGGCGCTGGCACTGGGCGGGGTTCCTGCTGCAGACGTTCGCGTACGCGGCCAACGACGCGCAGAAGATGCTGGCCGTGTTCATGATCGCGATCGGGTTCACCGGCGCGCCGGTGGCGTACACGTCGCTGGTGGCCGTGTTGTTCGCGCTCGGCACCCTGTACGGCCTGCCCAAGGCGGGCCGCACGCTGAGCCGCGAGATCATCGCCTCCAGACCCGCGCACGGCGTGGCGGCGGAGCTGGCCGCGGGCACGGCGGTGATCGGGTGCGCGGCCGTGGGCATGCCGGTGAGCATGACGCAGGCCATCGCCGGCGGGCTCATCGGCGCGGGGGTGGCGCAGGGCGGGGGCCGGGTTCGCTGGTACACCACCGGCAAGATCGTTTCGGCCTGGCTGATGACGCTGCCCGCGAGCGGCCTGCTGGGCTGGGGGCTGGCGCTGCTGGTGAAGGGGGAGCTGACGTGAAGGGGATGGCACGTTCCGAGGCGGCCCGCCGGTGAAGCGGCTGCGGCGGATCAGGGACCTCATGACCGGGCGCATGGACAGTGCGCTCACCGAGGCGCTGCTCGGGCAGCTCCAGGCCACGAAGGAAGGCGCGTGGCTGGCCATGGCCATGATCGGCGGCGAGGTCGGCACGACGGGGGCGCACGAGCAGATGCGTTCCATCGAGCACCTCGGCGACGGGGAGCGTGCCCGGCTCGTCGAGGAGCTCAAGACGGCGCTCGTCACGCCCATCGACCGGGAGGACCTGTTCCGGCTGTCCCGGTCGATCGACGACGTGCTGGACTCCCTGCGGGACTTCGTCCGCGAGTCCCACCTGTACCGGGTGCCCCACCAGATCCGCTTCACCCCGATGCTCGACCAGGTCATCGTGGGCATCGACGCCCTGGAGAACGCCGTGCGCGACCTGGCCACCCGCCCGTCCGTGGTGACCCACGACGCCCTGGAGGCGAAGAAGGCGGGCGGGGCGATCCGGCGGATGTACCAGTACGAGATCTCCCGCATCTTCTCCGCCGAGCTGACCGCGAACGCGATGAAGGAGCGGGAGCTGGTACGCCGCCTGGAGATCGTGGGCGTGGCCATCGGCGAGGCGGCGGACGCCATCGCCGACGGCGCCATGAAACGTTGAGTCCGGGCTGGCTTCAGCGGAAAGCGTTGATGCCCGTCAGCTCCGCCGACAGCGTCCACAGGCGGGCGGCCTGGTCCGGGTCGGTGGCGTGGCGCTGCACCCCCGCCGAGTCGGGACCGGCGGCCTGTTCGGCTATGTCGCAGTCCTCGCAGTAGACCCCGCCCATGCCCTCCAGCAGCGGCGAGGTGGCCGCCCACACCTGGGTGGCCGCCCCCTGCTCGGGCGTCTTGAAGCTGGGCTCCAGCGGGTTGCCCTCCTCGTCGATCCAGCCGGCGTCGACCATCTCCTGCCTGGGCAGGTGCCGCTGCAGCGGGGTGAGGATGCCGCCGGGATGTAGGCTGAACGCGCGCACGCCCGACTCCTTGGCCAGGGCGTCGAGGTGCACCGCGAACAGCACGTTCGCGGTCTTGGACTGCCCGTAGGCCGCCCACTTGTCGTACCCGCGCTCGAACTGCACGTCGTCCCAGCGGATGCCCGAGCGGCGGTGTCCCGCGGACGAGACGGCCACCACCCGCCCCCGGCCACGCGCGATGGCCGGCCAGAGGAGGTTGACCAGCGCGTAGTGGCCGAGGTGGTTGGTGGCGAACTGGGCCTCCCAGCCGGGGCCGACGCGCGTCTCCGGACAGGCCATGATGCCCGCGCTGTCGATGACGACGTGGGCGTCGCGGCCGGTGGCGAGGAAACGTTCGGCGAAGCCGCGTACGCTGCCGAGGTCACCGAGGTCGAGCTCGTCCACCTCGACCCGGTCGATGCCCTTGACCGCCTCCTCGGCTGAGTCGCGGCGGCGGGCGGGCACCACCACGTGCGCGCCCGCGCGGCTGAGCGCCCGCGTGGCCGCCAGCCCGATGCCGGAGTAGCCCCCGGTGACGATCGCCAGTTTTCCTGACAGATCGATCCCGGCGAGCACGTCGTCCGCGGTGCTCCGGGCGCCGAAGCCCGATCCGATCTTGCGTTGTGGCGTGGTCATGGCTCCAACCTACGAATTGGAGCGCACTCCAGGTCAACATGGATCTTCCCCTGCTTGGTTGCCCGCCACACCTCCCCCGGGCTCCAATGTGAAGTGTGATCACCGATGCCGAGCGCCCGCGGGTGGCCGTCTCCACCTGCCTGCTCGGCGAGCCCGTCAGGTACAACGGCGGGCACAGCCGCGACCGCTTCCTGACCGACGAGTTGTCGCCGTACGTCGACTGGGTCCCCGTCTGTCCCGAGATGGAGGCGGGCCTGGGCAGCCCGCGCGAGACCATGCGCCAGGAGCGCGGCGAGGACGGCCCGCGCCTGGTGACCAGGACCACGCGCGCCGACGTGACCGCCCCCGTCATGGCGGTGGCCACGCGGAGCGCCGCGGAGCTGGACGTCGACGGATTCGTCTTCAAGGCCAAGAGCCCCACCTGCGGCATCCACGGCGTGCCCCTCTACCGGCCCGGCGGCGAGCCGCTCGATCGGCGCAACCGGGGCCTGTTCGCCGGGATCGTCATGGACCGGCATCCGCTGCTGCCGGTGGAGGACGAGGGCCGGCTGCACGACCCGCTGCTGCGGGAGGGCTTCGTGGAGCGGGTGTTCGCGCACGCCAGGCTGCGTGCGCTGCTCGAAGGCGACTGGCGCCCGCGCGACCTGGTCGCCTTCCACGCCCGGCACAAGATGCAGTTGCTGGCCCACGATCCGTCGCTCTACCGGGAGGCGGGCCGGGTGGTGGCCACGGCCGGCGCCCGGCCGCGCGAGGAGGTCGCCGCCGGCTACGCCGAGGTCTTCCAGCGCACGCTCGCCACCAAGGCCGGCACCGGCAAGAACGTCAACGTGCTGCAGCACTGCCTGGGCATGCTCGCGCTGGACCCGGTCAGGCGGGCCGACGCGGTGGAGGTGATCGACTCCTACCGGGCGGGCCTGGTGCCGCTGAGCGTGCCCACGACGCTGCTGCGCCATCACGCGCGGGGGCAGGAGGCGGTGTACGTACGCGACCAGACGTACTTCTGCCCCTACCCGGACGACCTTCGCCTGCGCAACCACATCCCCCGGTAGCGTCTGCCGGGTGAGCGACATAAACGATCACCCCGCCGCGCGCGTCGTCTGCCTGGATCGTGACGGCCGGGTGTTGCTGATGCACTGGTACGACCGGATCGCCCGGGCGGACGTCTGGGAACCGCCCGGCGGCAGGACCGAGCCCGGCGAGAGCCTGCTGGCGGCGGCCAGGCGGGAGCTGGCGGAGGAGACCGGGCTGCCGGGGTCGGCGGTGCTGGACCGCTTCGTCGAGGTGGATCGGGACTTCTGGTGGCTGGGGGTGCGGTTCGTCAAGCGGGAGCCGTTCTACCTGGCCAGGTTCGCGCAGGCCCGGCCTGAGGTGGTCCCAGGGGCGCTGACCGAGGAGGAGCGGGATGCCTTCCGTGGCCACGTGTGGGTGCGGGAGTTGCCCACGGGCGTCGAACCTCCCGAACTGGCCAAGGTCATCGAGGAGCTCACGCGGGATCCCGGATGAGCTCGGCCGCGCTGCACGGGCCCGCTGCACGGGCCCGCAGGGGCGCGGGTTCAGGGCTTTAGGGGCGGCCCAGTTCGGCGTGTGTGACCGACATCAGGCCGCGTAGCAGTGTGCCGGACACCTTCTCGTGCTCCGGCTCCACCGGCAGGCCCTCGCCCACCCGCTCGCGATAGACCTCCCGCTCCTGCGCGTCGGTGTAGGGCAGCGCGGTCATCGCGACGACGACGCTGACCTTGGTGCCGCCGCCCGGCTTGACGGCCACGGCGTGCGTGCGCAGGCAGGTCTCGTCGGGGGCGCCGTACCAGCCGCACTTGACCGCCGCCCCGGGCCAGCCCAGTGCCTCGCGGGCGCCGAACGCCTGCGAGTCGGCCACCTGCCCCATCCAGTCGAGCACGGTCGTGGCCACCGGGTCCCCGGCGGCGGCCGACTGGGCGAGCACCGCGTAGGCCAGGGCCACCTCGCCGGCCGAGACCTCGACGGAGCCGAACCTGGAGGGGTCGCCGTTGGGCGGCGTCCAGGCCACGCCCGTACGTTCGCGCAGGTCGTCGAGGATGACGTGAGGGCCGATGGCCAGCCACAGGTTGAGCGTGTCGGCGTTGGAGGAGACGACGACGGCGGGCTCGGCGTGGCTTCGCCAGCGTCCGGCGTCGGGGATGCGGGCCGCGCTCACCCAGGCGTACAGGGGCTTGAGCAGGGAGGCGCAGCGCAGGCGGGCCAGGCCCGCGCCGACGTTCACGCTGCGGGCGGGTGGCCCGCCGTAACCGCGCCTGATGCCCGCCGCCTGGACGCTGGCACTGTGATCGAGATCGCTGATCAGCTCGTTGAAGCCCACGCAGTCCACCGTAGACCTACCGGGCGCCTCCGCAGCGCCCTTCGCCCACGCCCGTACGGTTCAGGCCCGTGCGATTGAGGTCAGGGCGGTTCAGGTCAGGGCGGTTCAGGTCAGGGCGGTTCAGGTCAGGGCGGTTCAGGTCAGGGCGGTTCAGGTCAGGGCGGTTCAGGTCAGGGCGGTTCAGGGCAGGGCGGTTCAGGTCAGGGCGGTTCAGGGCAGGGCGGCCTCGAAGCGGGAGCGCAGTTCGCCCAGGCGCTTGACGGGTTCGTTGCTGAAGACGAGGCGCACGTAGCGGGGCGCCACCGACACGCCCCAGGCCGTCATGGGCGTGGCGGCGACCCGGCCGCGTTCCAGGAGCCGGTCGGACAGCTCGGTGGCCGTCAGGCCCAGGGCCTCGGCGTCCACCAGGCACGACCAGCCGCCGCCCGCCCGCACCACCGGCAGCCCGTCGAGCTGCGCGACCACCGTGTCGTGCCGGGCCTGGTACTCGGCCACCGCCTCCGCCACGCCCGACGGCTCCCTGAGCGCGGCGGCGGCACCGAGCTGGGCGAAGCCGCCGGACACCGTCGTGTTGTAGATGGTCGCGAGCATGACGCGGGACATGATGTCCGGCGGGCCCGCGACCCAGCCGATCCGCCAGCCGATCATGCGGTACTCCTTGGACACCGAGCCGACGATGATCGTGCGCTCAGCCAGGCCGTCCACCCGGCACGGGTTGATGCGCGGATGGCCGTCGAAGACGATGCGCTCCATGGCCGCGTCGTAGATCAGGTACGCGCCGGTGCGCTCGCAGACCTGCGCGATCACGGCCCAGTCCGCCCGGTCGAAGACCACTCCCGACGGCATCGACGGGCTCATCAGCAGCAGCGCCGCGGCCGAGCGCACCTCGGCCAGCGCCTCCCGGTCCAGCCGCCAGTGGCCGTCGATCACGCGCAGCGGCACCAGGTGCGGGCGCGCGCCGGACAGCCGTACGCGCTGGAGCAGGCCCGCGTAGGTGGGGTCGGTGAGCACCACCGGGTCGCCGGGTTCCGTGGTGCTCATCAGCACGGGCATGAACGCCGACATTCCGCCCGAGGTGATGGCGATCTGGCGCACGGGGTCGTAGTCGAGGCCCGTACGGACCCGCAGGTCGGCCGCCACGGCCTGGCACAACTCGGGCAGGCCGGTGAGGGGCAGCCAGCTGTTGCCCGAGCACTCCGCCAGCGATCGCGTGGTCGCCTCCACGGCCGCGGGCGGGGGCGGGACGTCGGTGTCGAGGTTCTCCAGGCGCAGCACGTCGGGGTCGTTTCCGGCGGCCGCGGCGACCACGTCGAGGCCGATCGGCTGCACGTGCTCGAATCGGGAGTTGGCCCGCATGACAGCACCTCCGGTGACAGGTTCCGTATATGGAACAGTCCGCCGCGAACGTCCCACTGTCAAGGGATCAGAGGCCGTACCGCACCAAGGACGCCACCAGCGCGACGGGCAGCAGCGCGAGCACCCCGGCCCCCGTCGCGATCTTCCAGCGCCGCGCCACCCGGGCCTCCGTCACGAACGCGGCCAGCACCCCCGCGACCCCGAACGCCGCCCCGGCCGTGACCGCGTGCGCGAACGACGACGTCCACGAGGGCAGCGACTCACTGGCGAGCCTGAACACCACCAGCATCCCCGCCGCCGCCAGCGCCACCCGCCGCCCCGGCCGCACCCCCACCCGCTCCAGCGCGAACGCGGACCCGGCGAGCGCGACCAGGCTGATCACCACGACGACGCCGACGGCCGGGGGCAGGCAGCTCCAGTCCTCGCAGCCGACGCCCGCCCACGCGAGCCGCACGGTGGCCCACCACAACACCCCCAGAGCGGCACACACCACGGCCGCACGCCCTATTCGCCCCCTCATGCCCCCATGCTCCCATCAGGAGAGACGCGCCGCCCGGTGGTCGTCCGCCTCGGCCTCGGCCTGACGGCCCAGGGCGCGAAGGGCGACGGCCCTGTTGGCGTACAGGTCGGCCTGGGGCCGCAGCTCGATGGCCCGCGTCAGGTCCGCGACCGCGCCTTCCAGGTCGCCGGTGGCGTAACGCAGCGCCCCCCGGCTCCCCCAGGCCGCCACGAGCCCCGGCGCGGCCTCCAGGGCCTGGTCCAGGGCCGCCTCGGCCTCCGCGTGCCGGCCCGCCGCCGTCTCCAGCTGGCCCAGCACCGTGAGCAGGTACGGATTGCCGGGAGCCAGCCTGAGCCCCGTCTCGACGTCGAGCCTGGCCTCCTCGTCCATGTCGCAGCCGGCCAGCAGCCCGGCGCGGTTGATGTAGGCGTCCAGGTAACCGGGATCCAGCTCGACCACCAGCCCCAGATCGGCCAGCGCCCCCTCGACGTCCCCCCGCACGGTACGCACCTCCGCCCGGTTGTAGTACGCCTCGGGCAGCGGCGGCCCCGCCCGCATGGCCTGCTCGAAGTCGGCCAGCGCCTCGTCGTGCCTGCCCAGCTTGAACAGCAGGTTGCCGCGATCGAGGTAGGTGTCGGGGAAGCCGGGGTCGAGCGCGATCGCCGCCCCGTACTCGTCCAGCGCCTCCTTGGTACGCCCGAGCCCGGCCAGGAGCTGTGCCCGGTTGGCCAGCAACACCATCCGGTGCGGCCGGTGCCGCTCCCCCAGCTCACCCGCCAACTCGATGGCCGACTCCACCAGCGACAGCGCGGCGTCGAGCCGGCCGTGCCGCAGCTCGATCAGCGCCAGGCCGTTGCGGTCGAAGCCCAGCTTGAAGGCCCGTTCCCGGGGGTCGGGCAGGATGGTGGAGATGGCGATCGCCTCGTTGACCCAGGCCCTGGCCCTGCCGAGGTCGCGGCGGGCCGGGTCGGGGTGGCGGGCGTCGAGCATCGCCGTGCCGTACGCGGCGGCGGCGTGCATCGCCGGGTCCTGGCTGGCCAGGCGCACCCGGTCCCAGACCGCACGGGCCTCCTCCACGCGCCCGAGCCCGCCGAGCGCGGTCGCGGTGCGCTGGGCGAAGCGCCACCAGAGCGCGCTGCCCGGCTCCGTGGCGGCCAGGCCCCTCTCCCCCAGTTCCACCGCGCCGTGCAGGAAGCCCTCACGCATGCATCGGTCGACGATCGTCCACAGCTCGTCGGCGTCGCGGGTGTCGGGTGGCGGGTTTGGGCCGCCGGAGTAGACCATGATCGTCAGTGTGGTGGGCGAGATCCGCCGCATCAGGACTTCGAGGAGTTCGGCATCGGTGGGGTCGGCCGCATCGCCGTTGCACACGGCCAGGGCCCGTCCCGGGCGTACTGCGGCTCGTACGAACTCCGCGATCCCGTTGGCCAGCCGCAGTGTACGGCGGGGCGCGGGCACGAGGATGCGCTCCTCGTCCGGCAGCTCCGCGTCGATGGTGCCCCGCCCGGCCCGCACGACGCCCGCCAGCTCGGGCGCGGCCGCCAGGATCTCGATGTCGTGGGCCGCCACCAGCTCAGGGGAGCGCCGCAGGGTCGCGGGCACCAGGTGGCTGAGCAGGGCGGAGGCCATGGTGTAGGGGCCGCGCGGCCGACGGTGCGCGTCGATCAGCGGCGTCAGTAGCCGCGCGGCCCCCCATCGGGCGGGTGGTTCGCCCTTGACCCTGAGGTGGGACCTCTCCTCAGTCACCCCTTGTGAATGACGCTGGAGGTCCCGGCCAGCCTTGCGGTTCCAGGCTTGCGGACGACGATGCGCTTCATGACATGCCTCTCCACTTGGGGTTGAACACCCATTATTGGGTCACTCCACCGAATATCAAGGTTTAACCCAAATAAGTGGGAAGCAACCGGATAAAAAGCACTTGCCTTTTGAATGGGAGGTCTAACCCATTAGGACCGAAACCAGCGCTGGAATCGTGTAGTATGAGGCCCGTCGGATTTGCCCATCAAGTCGCACAGACATCGACCGTGCAGGGTGACCGACTGGCAACGGCCGTGCCCACTCCGGCCTAGCCCTGTTAGATCCAGCCCCGTCCGGCCCAGCTCTGCTCGGCTCTGCTCCCGGACAATGCGGGTGGCACGCGACAGCAGGCGTTCCAGGCTGGGCTCCTCCCCGCCCTTCAGCGAGCGGGTGTGCCAGGGGCAGGCCGTGACGTTCGTACAGGCGCTCTTGGCCAGATAGGGCGCCGAGCCGCCCACGAGCCCCAGCGGATCCTCACGTTTGATCCTCCGGTTGGCCAGTGCCAGCGCCGCCCGGCCGGCCAGGTAGAGCAGATCGCGGCGGCTGCGTTCTTTTCCCGGCAACCGGGCCCTGTCGGGCAGCGCGAGCAGGGTCGCGCCCGCCATCAGCAGGCCGCCCACGATCATGCTCCCGCCCAGCGGCTCGTGGAACCAGACCACCGCGATCGCGGTCACCCAGACGGGCTGCGAGGACATGAAGATCTGGCTCGGCACGGCGGACAGGTGCTTCTGGGCCTCGGACCGCGCCAAGAAGCCCAGCGCGCACGCGATCACGGACAGGTGGAGCAGGATCAGCCAGTCGGGCGGGGTGGAGGGCAGGGTGATCCCGTCGCGCACGGCCACGCCGCCGGTGAGCACCCCGATGGTGAAGAGCTGGATCACGGTGAGCTGGTACACGGGAAAACCCGCCGGGCGCTTGGACAGGTGGTTCAGCAGCAGCGTGTGGCCGGAGTAGAGCGCGGCGGCGACCAGGGTGACGACGAGCGCGAGCACCGAGATCTGGTGCTCCTCCACCCCGCGCAGCAGCGTGAACACGGTCATGCCGGCCAGCGAGAGCCCGACCGCGATCCAGACCCGCCGCCGCACCGGATCCTTGAACAGCAGCAGTGACAGGATGGGCGTGATCATCACGCTGCAGCCGACGGCGAATCCCGAGACCGCCGAGGGCAGGTGGTTGAGCGCCAATGCCTGCCCGGCCTGCCCGACGCCGAACATGAGCCCGAGGTAGATTCCGTTGATCCACGTGTCCCTGGGCAGTCCCAGCAGGCAGCGCGGCTTGATCAGGATCAGCGTCACCGCGGCGAGCAGGTAACGCTCGGCGAGCAGGTCCTCGACAGGTAACCGATGGATGAGATCTTTCATCAGTGGGAACGCCGACCCCCATGCGGCGCTGACGAACAACAGAAGCACGGCTCCGCGATGGGCGTGGGGGCGGGGAGCGAGCACATCTGCCATGAGAAAAGCATGGCACTACTATTCGCAGCCTTTGGTGTACAGGGCGCCACCGGTGATGCTTGTCTACACCCGAGTGGTAAGAGGCTCACCCGCTGGTTCGTGCATCCTTATCCGCGCACCCCGATATGCGCCCGAGTCCAACATATCGTGCATGCGAATTCGGCGAATGATGCCGGATATGGCAGCCAGGGAAGCGTCACCACAGGTGACGGCCGGAGGACGGCGGGAACCTCACGCCGTGCAGGCCCCGGGACAGGACACCGGGGAAGTACGGGGCTGGCGGCCCCAGGAGGGGTTGGTGTGGGGCCGTGGCAGGTGTGCTGTGGCCGACAGCCCTAGAGCTCCAGGACGGCCGGCGGGAGCAGGCGTTTCTCACCGTGGACGACCGTCAGGCCGCCTACCTGCTCTCTGGAGAGCTCGCGCCAGCCCTGGCGCTCGTACAGCGCCAGCGCGGCCTCCTGGTTGAGCGTGGTGTCACCCCTGACACCGAGAAACCCGAGTTCCACCGCGCGCTGCTCCAGCGCGATGAGCATGGCCGCGCCCAGACCGCGGCGCTGGAACTCGGGATGGACCCTCAACCGGCAGATCTCGGCGGTGTTCGTGTCGATGGGCTTGAGCCCGCCCATCGACACGACCCGCGAGTCCACCTCCCCGACCAGGAAATCGCCTCCGCAGGCCAGGTAGATGTCCTGGATCCGCGGGAAGTCGTCGTCGTAGTAGACGCCGTCTCCCGGGACCAGGCCCACCTTCGCGAGGCAGATCCGATGGAGCGCGAGGATGGTGTCGAGATCCGACCAGCGGTAACGCCTGATCGTCAGCTTCATCCATCGCCCCCTTTCAGTAGGGACTGTTTGCGCCGCCGGTGCAGCGCGGCCTGGTAGGCGGGCAGCAGCGGGTGGTTGGCGTCCACCGCCATGATGTTCTTTTCCAGTTGGACCGCGGGCCGCACGATCAGGTCGGTGAGATATTCGTCGCCGACCAGTTCCAGTGCCTTCGTGCCGATGCTCAGCGCCTCCTTGACGTCGCCGTCGATCAGCTTGCACTGGGCCTGGTCGAACCTGATCAGCGTCTGGTCGAGGATGTGGTCCTCGTACTTGAGCAGGGCCCGATCCAGGATCACCTCGGCCTCGATGGTCTCGCCGAGCTTGGTGAGCACGTCACCCTGGTAGAAGTAGAGCTGCTTCTCGGTATAGCCGAAGGCAAGGTCTTCCTTGTCCTCTGGCCGCATGTGGGAGAAGGCGTTCCTGGCCCGCGCCAGGGCGCGCTTGGCCTGGTCGACGATCTCCTTCTTGCTCTCGCCGCCCGACATCATGGCCAGCGCCCTGGCCTCGACGACCGGAGCCATGGCCTGCGCCGGGCACGGGGTGGCCCCGGCCATGTCGCGGCTCTTCTTGGCCAGGGTGAGCGCCTCGCGGGCGTCGCCGAAGTAGAGGGGGACGAGGGACTCGCGGGCCGTGATCCACGCGCGCAGAGCGCGGTCGCCGGTCTCGTCGGCCGCCGTGCGCCCGGTGCGGAAGAACGAGCGGGCCAGGCGGTGGTCGCCCAGGTTGATCAGGATCATGCCGCTGAGGCCGGAGAGCTGCGCGGCGATCCTGCACAGTCGTTCCTGAAGGTCGATGGGCTGACGCCGGGACATCGCCGTGCGTACCGCGCTCAGTTCGAGCAGCACGTCGCACAGCAGCCGCAGCGGGGCCGTGGTGGTGTACTGGCGGCCGAAGCTGACCGTCGCCTCCTCCCACTGGTCGAGCATCGCGGCGGACACGGTGGCCGAGACCAGCATCTCGTCCATCCTGCGCCTGATGCCCTCGCACGCTCCCAGCACCGGCCCGTCGAGCTGCTCGGCCAGGTTCGTGTCGGGATTGAGCAGCCTTAATAGGGTGCGGCGCAGGATGTTCTCGTCTTCCTCCGCATCGACCTCTGGCTCCATCGGTGTGAGAACCAACTCGCGCTCCGGCACCGCGTTCAGCGCCCGATCCTTGCCATCGCCGTTCACCACCCCCGGCATCCGGTGGCCGTGGCCACAGATGCACGGCGCGTCGTAGCCCAGCGCGCCCGGCTCGACCCGGTAGACCGTGCACAGGTAGTGCAGGTATTCGGGGCCGGGGCGCTTGAGCCCGCTCTCGTACGCCGACAGCAGGGTCTCCCCGATGCCGGGCATCGCCTTGGAGTCTCGTTCGAACAGGGCTCTCACCTGCTCGATGACGTCGGCAAGCGCGATCCCGTGGGCCAGGCGGTGTGCCTTGATCCGGGAGGTGCTGAACTGGACGGTGCACGCCTCGTGAATCTCATCAGCTATCTGAGCCGACGTGCGCCCGGCGGCAAGGCCTCTGGCCCTGATCCGCCGGGCGATCTCCGTCTCCCTGTGCTGTCTGCCGGACATCCCGGCCCCTCTCACGCATGTCTCGACGGGTCCGCAACTGGTGACTCAGCGTAGCCTTCAAGTCGCTGTGCGCCTACCCATGACTATGAAGCAATACCGAAGAGATTTGAAACGCGCGCAACCAGCCTACGGTTAAGGATCGTCCTCCCCGGGTGCGTTTCTTACATCCCATGAGTGAGAAGCGACTCCCCGTGAGCGGACCCCTCCGTTGCGCCAACTGTTGACATGGGCCATGTTTGGCCCACCAGAAGCATTCCTGAGGGAGGAACGAACGGTGGGGGACGACAACTTCGAGCACCTGGAGCGCCTCGTGGCCGAGCTCGCCGAGCGCGGGTTGCTCGCACGAGTGGTCCAGACACAGAACGGGCGCCGGTTCGTACGGGTCATCAACCCGAAGGCGACCAGCCTGTCCGAGAACGTCACCTGCCGGTCGGCAGCCGTCTCTGACATGCCCGACTGGTGGTACTGCTGGTCCTGGGGCGAACGGATGCACACGGCCGACGATCCGGCCGGTGCGGCGACCAAGGTCGCCCGCGTGCTCGCCGCCGTGGGGGAGTGACGATCGTGGTGATCCGGGTGGAGCGCAGCCACCACGGCTCACCACATCCCGCGGCGGCTCATGGGAGCCGGCGGAGTGACCGGTGCGGAGGGCATCCCGCTGGGCGGAGCCCTGGTCACTCCGCCGGTTCCGGCTCAACCGCGCCCCGGACCACCCGGTCCACCCGGTGCCGCGAGCCCAAACCGGCTCCGTCCACCCGGCCCCGTCCACCCGGCCCCGTCCACCCGGTGCCGCGCGCTCTGAACGTGCGCCGCACCCGTCAAGCCGCCCGCCCGGTCCGCCGGGCGGGTGTTCGGGGGGATCCCTCCCGGAACCGGCACAGGACATGCTTCCGGGTGTGTGTCCTGGTCCGAGCCGTCCGTCATCGGAGCGTCCGCTCTCTCCCTCCGCGGCCCAGAGAGCGGGCGACCCCGTCTTCCCCGGCGTGATGTGACGGCGGGCGGTTCGGTCGGCGGTATTTTTGGATCGAAACGGTCCAAAAAGCCGACCGAACCGCTTCTGGAGGGGGATCCACCTAGTGTTACTGCTGGTGACAGCGGGACCACCGTCCGCGCCCGGGCCGGAAATGCCCAACCTTAATCAGGTGGCCACGCAAATGTCAGCCCTATGTGAGGGTGACACGGTCATTTGCTCTACTCTGGTCAAGGTGTTTGGCAACGAGCCCTGGGCGCTGCTGCTGTCCAGCGCGATCACCATCGTCCTGATCCTCGTGCTCGCCTTCGTGATCCGCAGGATCGCGCACAAGGTGATCGCGAGGGTGGTCACCCGCGCGGCCACGACCGGTTCCATCGCCAGCCGATTCCGCAAGGGCGCGGCGACCGACGGCATCGACGCGCTCCTGCACGAACGGCGCAAGCAACGGGCCGAGACGATGGGGTCGGTGCTCAAGCACGTCGCCTCGATCGTCATCCTGGGCACCGCGGTGCTGACCGTGCTCGACCGGCTGACCATTCCCATCGCCCCGCTGCTGACCAGCGTCGGCATCCTCGGCGTGGCCATCGGCTTCGGCGCCCAGGAACTGGTGAAGGACTTCATCGCCGGCATGTTCATGCTGCTGGAGGACCAGTACGGCGTGGGCGACGTGATCGACGTGGGCGGCGTGATCGGCACCGTCGAGGCGGTCACCCTGCGCGTCACCCGGCTGCGCGACCTCGACGGCCGCGTCTGGTATGTGCGCAACGGCACCATCACCCGGGTCGGCAACGAGTCGCAGGGCTGGTCGCGCGCCTTCATGGACGTGCCGGTGGCCTACGACGCCGACGTGGTGAGCGTGCGGGTGCTGCTGGAGCAGGTGGCCGAGGAGATCTGGGCCGACACCGAGCTGCGCGAGGCCAAGATCGTGGAGCAGCCGCAGGTGTTCGGCGTGGAGCAGTTGTCCGACAGTTCGCTGGTGTTCCGCATCTCCGCCAAGACGGTGCCCGCCGCGCAGGCCGAGGTGTCGAGGGAGTTGCGGCTGCGGGTCAAGACGGCACTCGACACCGCGGGCATTCCGATGGTCGCCACCGCCTAAGCTGGGAAACGTGACAGAGACCTCCTTCTACGACGCCGTCGGGGGCGAGGAGACCTTCCGGCGCCTCGTACACCGCTTCTATGAGGGGGTCGCGGAGGACCCGCTCCTGCGGCCGCTCTACCCGGAGTCCGACCTGACGGGTGCCGAGGAGCGGCTGCGGGGCTTCCTGGTCCAGTACTGGGGCGGCCCCAAGACCTACAGCGAGCAGCGCGGCCACCCCAGGCTGCGCATGCGGCACGTGCCGTTCGTCATCGGCGAGGCCGAGCGCGACGCCTGGCTGCGGCACATGCGCGACGCGGTCGACACGCTCGGCCTGACGCAGGAGCAGGAGACCCAGCTCTGGGACTATCTGGTCTACGCGGCCCACAGCCTGGTGAACTCGCCCACGTAACACCCCCCGGCCTGGCGGACCTCCCGACGTCGCGGCCCGCGGGCTGGTGAAGTCGCCGGCATAGCGGGCATGACACGCCACATGGACATCCCCTGGTGGCGTGATGCAGTCGTCTACGAAATCTACGTCCGCAGCTTCGCCGACGCCTCAGGTGACGGCGTCGGCGACCTGGCCGGGGTGCGCGAACGCCTGCCGTACCTGCGGCGGCTGGGCGTGGACGCGATCTGGCTGACGCCGTTCTACCGCTCCCCCATGGCCGACGGCGGCTACGACGTCGCCGACTACCGTGACGTCGATCCGCTGTTCGGCGGGCTCGGCGACTTCGAGGCGCTGGTCGCCGACGCGCATGAGCATGGGCTGCGGGTGATCGTGGACATCGTGCCCAACCACAGCTCTTCGGAGCACGCCTGGTTCAAGGCGGCGCTGCGGGGCGAGGGACGCGATCGGTACATCTTCCGCAACACGGTCAACAACTGGCAGTCCACCTTCGGCGGCCCGGCCTGGACGCGGGCCGCCGACGGCCAGTACTACCTGCACCTGTTCGCGCCTGGCCAGCCCGACTTCAACTGGCGCAACCCCGAGGTGCACGCGGAGTTCCTCGACGTGCTGCGGTTCTGGCTGGACCGCGGGGTGGACGGGTTCCGCATCGACGTGGCGATGGGGTTGTACAAGGCGGAGGGGCTGCCCGACGTGGGCGACCAGTCGTTCAAGTCGGTCTCACCGGTGTGGGGGCAGCCGGAGGTGCACGACGTCTACCGGGACTGGCGCCGGGTGCTGGACGGCTATCCGGGCGAGCGCATGGCCGTGGGCGAGGTGTGGACCGACAGCGCCGAGGACCTGGCCCTCTACCTGCGCCCCGACGAGCTGCACCAGAGCTTCAACTTCGCCTGGTTGCAGGCGCCGTGGTCGGCGACCGCGTTCAGGAAGGTGATCGACGACACCGTGTCCGCGGTGCCGTTCGCGACTTGGGTATTGTCCAACCACGATGTCGTACGCCACCGCACCCGCTACGAGACGGCCGACCCCGGCACGGGCCTGGCGCGGGCCAGGGCGGCGCTGCTGGCGATGCTGGCCCTGCCCGGCTCGGCCTACCTCTACCAGGGTGAGGAACTGGGCCTGCCCGAGGTGACCGACCTGCCGGACGAGGCCAGGCAGGACCCGGTCTTCTTCCAGTCCAAGGGCAAGCTGCCGGGGCGCGACGGGTGCCGGGTGCCCATCCCCTGGACGGTGGACCCGCCCTCGCACGGGTTCTCGCCGGGCGGAACCGAGCCGTGGTTGCCGCAGCCGGACACGTTCGCGGAGCTGAGCGTGGAGAAGCAGGAGGGGGACGCGGACTCGACGCTGGAGTTCTACCGCCGCGCCCTGGCCTGCCGCCGCGAGCTGGCCGGGAAGATTCCTTACACCCTGGAGTGGCTCAAGTCACCCTCGGGAGCACTTTTCTTCACCCGCGGGAGCCTGATCTGCGCGATCAACTGCGGCACCCGCTCGGTACGCCTGCCAAGGCACGAGGAGGTGCTCCTGTCCAGCGGGCCGCTCAAGCGCGGGCTGCTGCCGCCCGACACGGCGGTCTGGCTCACGGCCTCCTCGACCGCTCCCCCCGAGAAGGGATGACCGGCAGCGAGAGCACGGCGCAGGCCAGCCCGGCGGCGATGCCGGCCCAGTAGCCGGTGCCCGCGATCAGGACTCCCGCGAGCGGCGTGGCGGCCAGGGAGACGGTGTTCTGCACGGTGTTGTGGGTGCCGAGCACCTTCCCGGCCCAGCCGGGCCCGGCCAGCTCGCCGGCCGCCAGGTAGGCCAGGCCGTTGCCCGCCACGGTCATCACCGAGGCCACCGCGAGCGCCGCGGCCCCGAATCCTGCCCCGGTGAACGTGCCGGCGACCAGCACGGCCAGCACGACGATGTTCCAGAGGGTGAGCAGGAGGAGGGGCCGCATGCGCAGGCCCGTGCGGTCGGACCAGCGCCCGGCCGCGATGCGCACCACGGCCCCGCCGATCGCCGCCACCCCGAACAGCCGCCCGGCCGCCACGGGGTCCCAGCCGTAGGAGCTGACCAGGCAGTCCACGCCGTACGTGCTGACCACGACCTGCGGCACCACGTGCAGGGCGCTGGTGGCGTGCACCCGCCAGAGCGCGGGCTGCCGGTACGGCGAGCGCGCCCGCTCCGCCCGGCCCCCGGAGATCGCCTGCGGCGGCTCCCGCAGGAAGAGCGCGGCCAGCACGGCGGCCAGCAGGCTCACGCCCGAGCAGAGCAGGAAGACGCCCGGCAGCCCGTACGCCCGAGCCATGGGCGGCAGCGCGAAGGCGGCCACGGCCATGCCGAGGGTGAAGGAGACCTGGCGCAGGCCCATGGCGATGCCGCGCTCCGGCGGCCGGAACCAGCGCAGCACGATGCGCCCGCCGCCGACCATCGCGGCCGAGCCCGCCGCGCCCGCCAGCGCCAGCAGCGCGACGACCGCCCACGTCTGCTCGACGAAGGCGGTGGCGCCGAACAACACGGCCGCCATACCGACGCCGAGGCCCAGGATGAGCCGTTCGCCGTGCCGGTCCGCCAGCGCGCCCCAGGCGACGAGGGTGACCAGGATGCCGATGGCCGGGGCGTTCGCTATGAGACCGCCCACGGGCAACGGAACGTTGAAATGTCGCAAAATTTCGGGCATGACGAGGGGCAGGCCGAACAGCCCCAGGGTGACGCAGGCGTGCGCGTTCACCCCCAGCGCCAGCATCAGCCAGCGCTTGTTACCGCGACTCATTCCGCGGCGTAGCGTTTCAGGTAGGCCAGTTCGCTCTCGGTGAGCCTGCGCGGGCCGGCCCGCTCGACGTCGTAGGCCGCCAGCACGGACGACGCGGTGACGTAGAGGCCCTCGTCGTCGCGGATCTCGTACTGCAGGGTGAAGCGCACCGCCCTGACCTGCGTCACCCACGTCTCCACGCGGACGGGCTCGGCGCGGAAGCCCAGCGGGCGGCGGTAGTCGATCTCGTGGCGGGTCACGACCAGCCCCTTGAACGGCTCGTCGCCCGCGTTGTACGGATCGATGTGGAACATGCCGAAACGGGCGTCCTCAAGGTAGTCGAGGAAACGTACGTTGTTCACGTGCCCTTGGGAGTCGACATCGCCGAATCTCACCGTGCGGAGATAGATATGCCGTTCGGGCGGGATGCGTTCAACCACGTCCGCAACGCTACCCGTACCTGTCAGGTGGCTTTGCGGCGGGCCAGGCACGCCAGCACGGTCAGCACCGAGATGGCGGCCATGGAGCCCAGCGCCCAGCGGTAGCCGGTCACGAGCTGCTCGACCGCGACGCCCGAGAGCTGCGCCAGTGTGCCGGCGAAGACCTGCTGGTGCAGCACGGCGGGCAGCGGCGCGGTGATGATCGACAGGACCATCGCGGTGCCCACGACGTTGCCGGTGTTCTGCAGCATGAGGCGCATGGCGTTGACGATGCCGAGCCTGCCCGAGGGCAGGCCGTCCAGGATGGCGGTGTTGTTGGCGGGCAGGAACACGCCCGAGCCGAGGCCGATGAGCACCAGCCCGGCCGCCACGGCCGCGTACGGCATCGTCGCCGACATCACGGCGCACATGACCACCAGCCCGCAGGTGGTCATGGCGGCCCCGGCTGCGGCCAGCGTGCGCGCGCTCATCAGGCGTTGCAGGAAGCCCGAGGTCACCGAGGCGATCAGCGCGGAGATGGCCAGCGGCAGCACCTTGACGCCCGCCTCCACGGGATCGTCGCCGCGCACGGCCTGGAAGTAGAGCGCGACCAGGAACACCATGCCCATGCGGGCCACGGCGTTGAGGAAGGAAGCCAGCGTGCCGTAGGCGAAGCCGCGCTCGCGGAACAGGCCCAGGTCCACCACCGGATGCGCCGCACGGGTCTCCCTGAGCAGGAACAGCGGCAGCCCCACGGCGAAGGCCGCCAGCCCGCCGAGCACCACGGGATGGTCCCAGCCGAGCCTGGTGACCTCCGACAACGCCAGCAGCAGCCCGCCCAGCGTGGCCAGGACCAGAACGTTCCCCGTGCCGTCGAGCCCGCCGTCCCGGCTCCCGCTCTCGGGCCTGCGCAGCACGATCGCCCCCCACAACAGGCAGAGCAGGCCGAGCGGCACGTTGAACCAGAACACCCACTGCCAGCCGAGGCTGCCGACCAGCAGGCCGCCCAGCGTCGGCCCGATCAGCCCGGCGATCGAGAACGAGGCCACGTACACGCCCATGCCCTCCCCCAGCCGCTCGCGCGGGAAGGCGTCGCTGACCAGGGCGGCGCTGTTGGTGAGCAACATCGCGGCCCCGGCGGCCTGCAACACCCGCATGGCCACGATCACCCACGCGTTCGGGGCCAGGCCCGCGAGAAAGGCGGCCAGCGTGTACGTGCCCAGCCCTAACAGGTACATCCTGCGCCTGCCGAACAAATCCGCCAGCCGCCCGAACACCACCATGAGGACGGTCGTGGTCAACTGGTATCCCAGGAGGATCCAGCCCGCCGCCGTCGCGCCGGCGCCGGTGTGCCTGGCGATCTCCGGCAGCGCGACGTTGATCGCGCTGCCGCCGAGCCCGGTCAGCATGCTGGCCAGGCTCACGACGGACAACGTCCGCCAGGCGTAGCCGATCGGGGTGGTGGTCGTGGTCGCCGCCAAGGGCCCTGTCCTTTCTAGATTTTAATACTAGAATCCAATTCACATCGTCAGCCGGTCAAGGATCGAGGTGTCGGATGAGTGGGATCGTCGAAGGCCGTGTGGTGATCGTCACCGGGGCGGCCAGGGGCATCGGGCGCGGGCACGCCCTGGAATTCGCCAGACAGGGCGCGAAGGTGGTGGTCAACGACCTGGGGGCGGAGGTGGACGGCACGGGCTCCTCCGGCGCCGCGGCCGAGGTGGTGGCGGAGATCGAGGCCATGGGCGGCCAGGCCGTCGTCAACGGCGAGGACATCTCCGACTTCGACGGCGCCGAGCGGCTGATCCGCGCCGCCATCGACCACTTCGGCGACCTGGACGTGCTGGTCAACAACGCCGGCATCCTGCGCGACCGGATGCTCGTCAACATGACCGCCGACGAGTGGGACGCCGTGATCAGGGTGCACCTGCGTGGCACGTTCGCGCCGCTGCGACACGCCGCCGCCTACTGGCGCTCCAAGGCCAAGGCCGGCGACGCCGTGGATGCCCGGATCATCAACACGACCTCATCCTCCGGCATCTACGGTAACCCGGGGCAGGGCAACTACGGCGCCGCGAAAGCGGGCATCGCGGGCCTGACGGTCATCGCGGCCAGGGAGCTGGAGCGCTACGGCGTGACCGTGAACGCGGTCGCCCCCGCCGCGCTGACCCGCATGACCGAGAACCTCATGCCCGCCGGCGCGACAGGCGCCGACCCCGACGACATCGCGCCGCTGGTCGTGTGGCTGTCCAGCGCCGAGGCCCGCTCGATCACCGGGCGGGTGTTCAACGTGCGGGGCGGCCGGATCAGCGTCGCCGAGGGCTGGCACGCGGGCCCCGGCGTGGACAAGGGCGCCCGGTGGGACCCGGCCGAGCTGGGCTCGGTCATCCCCGCCCTCGTCGACAAGGCCGCGCCCAACGCGCTGACCAACGGCCGCATCCCCGGGCGGGAGGAGGACTGACGATGCCACTCGACCACTCGATAGTGGGCGTCGAGGGACCGGCGCACGAGCGCACGTGGACCTCAAAGGACACCATGTTGTACGCGCTCGGCGTCGGGGCGGGCACCGCCGAGCTCGAGTTCACCACGGAGAAGGACCAGCGGGTGCTGCCGACGTTCGCCGTCCTGGCCGCGCAGGCGCCGGGGCGGCGGCTCGGCGACTTCGACCGGGCCATGCTGGTCCACGCCGAGCAGGGCTTCGAGCTGCACCGCGAGCTGCCGGCGGCGGGCGGCGTGCGGACCACGTCCCGCGTGACCGGCATCTACGACAAGGGCTCCGGCGCGCTGGTCACCTCCGAGTCGCGGGCCGTGGACCTGGCCTCGGGGAAGCTGGTGATCGCCTCGCGGAGTTCGGTGTTCATCCGGGGCGAGGGCGGGTTCGGCGGCGAGCGCGGGCCGAAGGACTCCTGGACCCTGCCCGACCGGGCGCCCGACCACAAGGTGACCTACTCCACCTATCCGGAGCAGGCGCTGATCTACCGGCTGTCCGGGGACTACAACCCCCTGCACAGCGATCCTGCCTTCGCCGCCAGGGCCGGCTTCGACCGGCCGATCCTGCACGGGCTGTGCACGTACGGGCTGACCGGGCGGGCGCTGCTGCACGCGGTGGCGGGGTCGGATCCGGCGCGGTTCAAGGCGATGTCGGGGCGGTTCTCCAGCCCGGTGCTGCCCGGGGAGTCCCTGACGGTGTCGATCTGGGTGGACGGGACGGAGGTGCTGTTCAGGACCGCCAAGGACGACGGCACCGTGGTCCTCGACAGGGGCCGCGCGACAGTGACCTGAGGCTTGGGGGTCGAGGCGGTGGATCACACGACAGTGGCCCAAGGCGTAGGGGTCGAGGCGGTGGATCACACGACAGTGGCCCAAGGCGTCGGGGTCGAGGCGGTGGATCACGCGACAGTGGTCTAGGGCTCACCGAGCGAGCGCAGGGGGTCGAGGCGGTGGATCAGGGTCACCGCCGCCTCGATGACCTCCTGGGCCTCCTGCTCGCTGTCGGAGGTGGCGACCTCGCGGGCGGCCTCACCGATGATGCTGGTCAGCACGGCCACGGTGAAGCGGTCGAGCGGGTCTCCCCCGGCCCCGAGCAGCACCGCGTTCTGGCGTACCCACTCCCGGCCGCGCGTGCGGCGGATCAGCTCGAAGCCGGGCGGCCCGTCGCCGTCGATGAACAGCCTGACCAGGTCGCGCCGCTCCCACGCGCCCGCCAGGTACGCCCGCGCCCCCGCGATCAGCAGCTCCACCGGGTCGGCCACGCCCTGCTTCTTGGCCTTGGCCACGCTGGAGGCCGCGGCCTGCTCATGGGCGACCTGGTGGTCCTCGTACAGGGCCAGGAAGAGCTCGGTCTTGCCGCCGAAGTGGTGGTAGAGGCTGCCGACGCTGGAGCCGGCGCGCCGGACGACCTCGGAGACGCTGGCTTCGGCGAAGCCGTGCTCGCCGAAGACCTCGCGAGCCGCCTGCAGCATGCTTTTGCGGGTCTGGGCCGTACGGCTCCACTCCCACGAGGACTTGCGTGCCATGCCTCGTATCCTATCGTTGCGAATTCTAGAATCAGATTCTTGACATGGGGTCACAACGGTTAGAATCTCTTCCTAGAGAACGATTCTAGAAATTTCCAGGAGGCGGCTGTGGACTTCTCGCTCACCCCCGAGGAACGACAGATCCGCGACACCGTCCGCGCCTTCATCGACAAGGAGGTCGTACCGCTGGAGCCCGAGGTGCTGCGCAACGAGCGCGAGGGCCGTCCGGCGCTGGCCCCCGACGTCCTGCGCGACCTGCGCGCCAAGGCCAGGAAGTCCGGTTTCTGGGGCATCAACACCCCCGAGGAGTACGGCGGCGCGGCACTCGGCCCCATCATGTCCGCGATCATCGCCATGGAGATCGGCCGGACGTTCGTGCCGTTCTCGTTCGGCGGCAGCGCCGACAACATCCTCTACGCCGGCAACGAGGAGCAGAAGCAGCGTTACCTGATCCCCACCATCGAGGGCGAGCGCCGCTCCTGCTTCGCGATCACCGAGCCCGGCGCCGGCTCCGACGCCCGCAACATCCGCACCCGCGCCACCCGCGACGGCTCCGAGTGGGTGATCAACGGGGAGAAGACGTTCATCACGGGCGGCAACGAGGCGGACTTCGTCATGGTGTTCGCCCTGGCCGAGGAGCACGGCGTCACCTGCTTCCTGGTGGACAGGGAGATGGGCTGGAAGTCCGAGCCGATCCCCACCATGGGCCAGTGGGGGCCGGCCTCGCTGGTGTTCCAGGACGTACGGGTGCCGGAGGAGAACATCCTCGGCGAGCTGGGCAAGGGCTTCGAGCTGGCCATGCAGTGGATCGGCCAGGGCCGTTACATGATCCCCGCCCGCGCCATCGGCTCGGCCGAGCGCATGTTGCAGATGGCCATCGACTACGCCAAGATCCGCAAGTCCTTCGGGCAGACGATCTCCGAGTACCAGGCCATCCAGTGGATGATCGCCGACTCCCAGGTGGAGATCGAGGCGGCCAAGTGGCTGACGCTGTACGCGGCGTGGCGGGTCGGCCAGGGCGTGGACGCGCGGCACGCCTCCTCGATCGCCAAGCTCAACGGGGCCGTCATGGCCAACCAGGTCGTGGACCGGGTGCTGCAGATCCACGGGGGCATGGGGTACACCAAGGAGTTGCCGATCGAGCGGTGGTATCGGGAGTTGCGGCTGCTGCGCATCTTCGAGGGCACCGACGAGATCCAGCGGCGCACGATCGCCCGCAACCTCATCAAGGGCCACGCCAAGCTCGGTCTCATCGGGGAATGAGGGACATGTCGGTCGGGGAACTGTTCAACCCTCGTTCGATCGCGCTGGTCGGGGCCACGGACAAGTCCGGATGGTCGATCAGCACGCTGGCCAACCTGCGTGCGCACGCCTTTCCCGGGCCCGTGCACCTGGTCAATCCGCGGGGCGGCGTGGTGCACGGGATGCCCGCGTACCGCAGCCTGACCGAGATTCCGGAGCGGGTGGACCTGGCGTACGTGATGGTGCCGACCGCGGCCGTGCTGGGCGTGCTGCGGGAGGGCGCCAAGCTGGGGATCCGGTGTTACGTGATCCTCACCGCCGGGTTCGGCGAGGCCGGTGAGGAGGGGGCGCGGCTGGAGTCGGAGGTCGCGGCCTTCGCGGTGGAGCACGGGCTGACGATCCTGGGGCCCAACGGCAACGGGTACATCAACGCCGCCGCCGGCGTGACCCCTTACGGGCTGCCCATCCCCCAGCCGCTGCTGCGCGGCTCGGTCGGCGTGGTGCTGCAGAGCGGGGCGCTGGCCAGCTCCGTGCTGGGGTTCGCGCAGGCCCGCAACGTCGGCGTGAGCCTGCTGACCTCGATGGGCAACGAGTCGGTCGTCACCGTGACCGACGTGATCGAGTACCTGGTGGACGACCCCGCCACCAAGGTCGTCGCGCTGTTCCTGGAGACGATCAGGAATCCGGCCGAGTTCTCCCGGGTGGCGCGGCGGGCGCTGGAGGCGGGCAAGCCGATCGTGGCGCTCAAGATCGGCCGCAGCAAGCTGGCCTCGCACACCGCGCAGGCCCACACGGGCGCCCTCGTGGGCGACGACGACGTGATCGACGCCGCGCTGCGGCAGCTCGGCGTGATCAGGGTGCGCTCGCTGGAGGACCTGATCATCACCGCCGGGCTGCTGGCCTCCTCCGGGCCGCTGCCGGGGCGGCGCGTCGGGGTCGTCACCCCCTCCGGCGGCGCCTCGGAGATCATCGCGGACCGGGCCGAGGACGAGGGGCTGGAGCTGCCGCCGTTCGCGCCCGAGACGGTGGCGCGGCTGGCGGAGATCGTCCCCGCCTTCGGCACCGTGGCCAACCCGCTCGACGTCACCGGGTACGTCCTCATCGACCGCACCCTCATGGGCCGCGCGCTGGACATCGTGACCTCGGACCCCGGGATCGACCTGGTCATGCTGCTGTCGGACGCACCCAAGGCCGCGCCGCCCGACCCCGCTCCCGTGCTGGCGATGTACACGGCCAGCGCCCGGCGCATCGCCGAGTCGCCGGTGCCGGTCGTGGTGGTGAGCAACGTGCTGACCGACGTCACGGAGTTCGGGCGGCGGGTGCAGGAGGAGACCGGGTTCCCGTACGTGGCGGGCGGGATCGAGCACGGGCTGCACGCCATCGGCGCGGCGGTCCGGTGGTCCTCGCTGCGGGCACAGGCTCTTTCCCGGCCTGCCCCTTCTCCCGTCTCCGCCGCGCCCCCTGCCGGGGCGAGCGGGGTGTGGGCCGAACATCGCGCCGCCGCGCTGCTCGGCTCGGCCGGGTTGCCGGTGGTGCCGTCCGAGCTGGCCGGCGGGGAGGGCGAGGCTCTTGCGGCCGCCGAGCGGTTCGGCTATCCGGTGGTGCTCAAGGTCGCCGCCGACGGGCTCGGGCACAAGAGCGACATCGGCGGGGTACGGCTGGGGCTGGGCGGGCCCGAGGAGGTGCGGCGGGCCTACCGGGAGCTGGTGGCCGCGCTGCCCTCGCTCGACGGCGTGCTCGTGCAGCCGCAGCGGTCCGGCGGGGTCGAGCTGCTGGTCGGGGTGGTACGCGATCCGGCCTGGGGGCTGACGCTGGCCGTGGGGCTGGGCGGGGTCTGGGTGGAGGTGCTGCGTGACACCGCGCTGCGGGTGTTGCCGGTGGACGCGGCGCAGGTGCGTACGGCGCTGTCGGAGTTGCGCGGGGCCGCGCTGCTGGACGGGGTCAGGGGTGGCGAGCCCGTGGACCTGGACGCGGTGGCCGGGGTGGTGGCGCGGATCGCGGCGTTCGCCGAGTCGTTGGGGGACGGGCTGGAGTCGCTGGAGATCAACCCGCTGCTGGTGGCCGGATCCCGCGTCGAGGCCCTGGACGCGCTGATCACCTGGCGTTGATTGCCTCATGTTGAGGGACGGGCGGCCCTTCGGTGGGCCGCCCGTCGTGTGCTAGTCCACTTCCACTGGGAGCTCGTAGATCTCCGACGTGGGATGCCCCGCCTTCTCGTGTACGCGCAGGACCGCCTCCTTCGACGGCCCCGACGACAGGCAGAACACCTTCCCCGAGTCCGGGTCCAGCCAGGCGCGCTCGAAGTGCACCCCTTCGGCCTCCTCGATGGCGAGGTCACGCTCGTGTGCCGCGCGCAACTGCTCCTCGGTCGCGCCGACGAACCCACTGTGCACGTCCATGAACTTCGGCATGGCGAATCCCTCCTCCTACGTCAGAGTCTGCTCCCTGTGAGAAGGGCGTTCCATACCCGTTCCATCAAGTTCCGTTCAGGGCAGGCGGTTGGCCAGGACCAGGGTGGCGGCCGAGGCGAACATGCCGCCGTTGCCCAGCACGACGCTCAGCTCCACGTCCGGCACCTGGGCGGCGGCCTCGCCGCGGAGCTGGCGCACCGATTCCTGGATGGCGAACATGCCGTACATGCCGGTGTGCGTGTACGACAGGCCGCCGCCGTTCGTGTTCAGCGGCAGCCGGCCGCCCGGCGAGGTGTGGCCCTCGGCGATGAACGCCCCCGCCTCGCCCCGGCCGACGAAGCCCAGGTCCTCCAGGCCGTAGATGGGCACGTGGGCGAAGGCGTCGTACACCATGAGGTGGTCCACGTCCTCGTGCGTGATCTTGGCTTCGGTGAACGCGGCCTCGCCCGACAGGCGGAAGCCCTTGGAGGTGGTGAAGTCCTCCATCTGCGAGATGATCGGCGAGTCGGCCGACTCGCCGGAGCCCAGCAGGTACACCGGGGAGCGGCGGGCCCGCTCCTCCGTGGTGACGACGAGCGCGCCGCCGCCGTCGGTGACCAGGCAACATTCCAGCAGGTGGAACGGGTAGGCCACCAGGCGCGAGGCCAGCACGTCCTCGACGGTGATGAGGTCGCGATACATCGCCCTCGGGTTGAGGTGGGCCCAGCGCCGCTGCGCCACCGCGACCTCGGCGAGCTGTTCGTGGGTGAGGCCGGTCTCCTTCATGTAGCGCAGCGCCGGGATGGTGAACGACGTGGGCGGCCCGAGCACGCCGTACGGCAGCTCGAACTGCCCCAGCAGCGAGTCGGCGCCCATCGCGTACTTTCCGGCCCCTACGCGCGAGCGGCCCGACTCGCCGTGGGTGATCAGCACCGTGTGGCACAGTCCGGCGCGGATGGCGGCGGCCGCGTGCCGTACGTGGAAGAGGAACGACGAGCCGCCCACGCCCGTGCCGTCCAGCCAGGCGGGCGTGATCCCGAGGGAGTGGGCGATCTGGATCGGGCCGGGCGTGCCGACCGTGGCGACGCCGTCGATGTCGTGGATGGTCATGCCCGCGTCGGCGAGCGCGTTCCTGGCGGCCTCCAGGTGCAGTTGCATGGTGGAGTGGCCGGGCAGGCGGCCCACCTCGTCGGTCTCGGCGGCGCCGGCGATCACGATGGTCATCGGGCGTCTCCGGCCGGCTCGAACTGGGGCACGCTCATCTCGCCACGCTGCTCGAACACCACCCGCAGCGCCATGTCCAGCGGCAGGTTCTCGGGGGTGTTCGGCACGCCCACGATGTTCGTCATCATCCGCACGCCCTCCTCCAGCTCGACGACGGCGATCGCGTACGGGGCCTCGTCCTCGAAACCGGGCGCGGGGCGGTGGTTGATCACATAGGAGTACAGGGTCGCGCGGCCGCTGGCGCGGACCCACTCGACCTGGTCACCGCCGCAGCGGGGGCAGCTCGGCCGCGGGTAGAAGTAGTGCCGCTCGCACGTCTTGCAGCGCTGGATCCTGAGCTCTCCCGCGGCCGTGCCGTCCCAGAAGGGCTGGGTCTCGGGCGTGGGCTTAGGCACCGGCTTCATCGGCCTCCCCAATCCGTAGTTCTAGAATCACACTCTAGATCTACCTTCTGCTCCCGCTCAAGGGCCTCATGGGCTGGGGATGCCGTTGCCGTTCCGGCCGCGCCCGGCCAGCACCTCCTCCAGAGTGGAACGCACCTCACCGGCGCGCGACCCCGGCTGGGCGAGCTGGATCAGCACGCCGTGCGCCTCCTTGGGGTGCAGGAACACCTCACGCCAGCGGGAGTCAGCCCGGTTGAGCCCGTGCAGGCGGTAGCCGCGCTCGGTCAGCCTGGCCACCGCCGCGTCCAGGTCGTCGACGTGGAAGTTCAGGTGGTGTACGCCGCCCCTGCCCCTGGTCAGCTCGAAGAAGCTGTCGAAGAACGTCGATCCGGCCAGCGGCTCCATCAACTCGACCTTGCCGCCGCCCTTGTACGTGAGCTGGAACGTCCGGTAGCCGACCACCCGGTTGTCCCCACCACCGCCCAGATGCCGGCCGCCGAGCAGGTCGCGGTAGATCGGCAGCAGGTCCCTGATGCGGGGCGCGGCCACGGCCGTGTGGTCGAAGTGCACGCCGTCGAGTTCCAGGTCCACGGGGGCTCCTTACGTCCGGAATCCTAGAATTTCATTCTAGCCGCCGACGGGCCGATCACTCTTGACCGAGCCTCTTGTGAGGAGCAGCATCAGAAAAGAATTCTAGAGCTAGCTTCTAGAACGCTGCGAGGGGTTCGGCACGACAGAAAGGCTGACAGCGCATGAGGCTGTCCTACGTCCGCGAGCTCGACGAGTACCCGACCGGCGCCCGGCGCATGAAGATCCTCACGATGGCCGTGCTGGCCATCCTCATCGGCTCCTACGAAGGGCAGATCGCGCCCGTCGTGCCCCTGCTGCTCGAAGACCTCGACATGACGCTGGCCACGTACGGCCTCGTGTCCGGCACGGCGGCGGTGGCCGGGGCGATCGCCTCGATCCTGGGCGGCCGGCTCACCGACCGGCTCGGCCGGGTGCGGCTGCTGATCCCGCTCATGGCGCTGACGGCCGTGTGCTGCTTCGCCATGACGCTCGTACACAGCCCGCGCGACCTGCTGATCGCCAGGATCGTGCTGGCGTTCGTGGACGGCGTGGCCATGGCCAGCACCGCACCGCTGATCCGCGACTTCTCGCCTCGTCTGGGGCGGGCGCAGGCGTTCGGCTTCTGGACCTGGGGACCGGTCGGCGCGAACTTCCTGGCGGCGGCCGTCGCCGGCTGGACCCTGCCGATCTTCAACGACTCCTGGCGCTCCCAGTTCGTCATCATGGGCTGCTTCTCGCTGGTCATCTCGATCGTCATCGCCCTCAACATCGCCGACCTGTCCCCCGAACTGCGCGCGCGAATCCAGCACACGGAACGGGCCAGCAGCGCCGTGGTGGACCTCGGCAGCCCGCCCCGCATGCGCACGCTCTTCGCGAGGCGCAACATCTGGGCGCACGTGGTCGGGATCTCGTTGTGGCTGGTGCTCTACATCACGCTGTCGTTGTTCGGGCAGACCATGCTGGTCGGAGCGCTGGGCATCAGCAGCGCCGAAGCCTCCACGATCATGGCCGCCTTCTGGAGCCTCAACCTCATCACGCTGATCGTGACGGGCCGGCTGTCGGACCGTACGCAACTACGCAAGCCGTTCTCCCTCGGCGGCACGGTCGCGGCCGTGCTCGTCACCGCCTACCTGGCCGTCTCACTCGGCCAGGAGGGCGTCTCCACCGGCACGCTGATGGTGGTGGGCGCGCTGCTCGGCGGCTCGCTCGGGGTCGCCTACGCCCCCTGGATGGCCAACTACTCCGAGGACGCCGAGGACGCGGACCCGCGTTTGCAGGGGACCGCTTGGGGTCTGTTCGGCTTCCTCAGCAAGAGCATCGCGGTGATCGGGCTGCTGGTCATCCCGCACGTGGTTGAGGCCACGAACTGGCAGACGTGGCTGTTCGTGGCGCTGGGCTGCCTCGTCCTGTTCATCCCGGCGATCCTGCTGTTCAACGGCCCCTGGCGACGCTCCCCCCACACCCCCGCCAAGGCCCTACTCGAAGAGGCCAAGTGACATAGCCGCCGCCCTCTCCGCACACACCACGAACCCGATCCCCTGAACACACCGGGGACCTGACCCTCCACACACACCACGGACCCGGCCCCCTGGACACACCAGGGACCTGACCCTCCGCACACATCACGGGCCTGACCCCCTGGACACACCACGGGCCTGACCCTCCGCACACGCCACGGATCGAGAAACCAGACAGAACAACCCACGGATATGCCCTTCAGCTGATCCGTGGGTTGTTCTGTCTGACAACGTCAGGTTGTGTCAGCAAGTCGAGCCGCACCACATTGCGTACGCCCACCAACCGGCATCGCGTGCGCCCACCGACCAGCGTGAGGTTACGCATCCGGCCCCATAGCCACGTGACCGGCAGCCAAAGCTCCGAGATCAGTCTCGGGGCGGCCGGCATCCGGCTGTCGCGTAACCGCCGAAGCCGGCCCCTCTCCCCAATCAGTCGCGGTGCAGCTTCCGGTACGTCACGCGGTGCGGGCGGGCCGCATCGGCGCCCAGCCGCTCGATCTTGTTCTTCTCGTAGTCCGCGAAGTTGCCCTCGAACCAGTACCAGTTCGACCCTTCCTCCCAGGCCAGGATGTGGGTCGCGATGCGGTCGAGGAACCACCGGTCGTGCGAGGTGATCACGGCGCAACCCGGGAAGTCGAGCAGCGCGTTCTCCAGCGAGGACAGCGTCTCGGTGTCGAGGTCGTTGGTGGGCTCGTCCAGCAGCAGCACGTTGCCGCCCTGCTTGAGGGTGAGCGCCAGGTTGAGCCGGTTACGCTCGCCACCCGACAGCACCCCGGCCTTCTTCTGCTGGTCGGGGCCCTTGAACCCGAACGCCGCGATGTACGCCCGCGACGGCATCTCCACATTGCCGACCTTGATGTGGTCGAGCCCGTCGGAGACGACCTCCCAGACGTTCTTGCCGGCTTCGATGCCGCCCCGGCTCTGGTCCGCGTAGGAGATCTTGACGGTGTCGCCAACGATGATCTTACCGTCGTCCGGCGTCTCACTACCGGTGATCATGCGGAACAGCGTGGTCTTGCCGACGCCGTTGGGGCCGATGACGCCGACGATGCCGTTACGGGGCAGGTCGAACGTCAGCCCTTCCATCAGGACCCGATCCTCGAACCCCTTGGTCAGCGCTTCGGCCCTGATCACCGTGGTGCCCAGACGCGGGCCCGGCGGGATCTGGATCTCTTCGAAGTCCAGCTTGCGGAACTTGTCGGCCTCGGCCGCCATCTCCTCGTACCGCTGGAGGCGGGCCTTGCTCTTGGTCTGACGGGCCTTCGGGTTGGACCGCACCCACTCCAGCTCGTCCTCGAGGCGCTTCTTGCGCTTGACGTCCTTCTGCCCTTCGACCTTGAGCCGCTGGGCCTTGGCCTCCAGGTAGGTGGAGTAGTTGCCCTCGTAGACGAACGAGCGGCCCCGGTCGAGCTCCAGAATCCAGCCGGCCACGTTGTCGAGGAAGTAGCGGTCGTGGGTGACGGACAGGACCGTGCCCGCGTACTTCTCCAGGTGCTGCTCCAGCCACTGCACGCTCTCGGCGTCGAGGTGGTTGGTGGGCTCGTCGAGCAGCAGCAGGTCGGGGGCTTCGAGCAGCAGCTTGCACAGCGCGACCCGGCGGCGTTCACCACCGGACAGCATGGTCACGTCGGCGTCGGGCGGCGGGCAGCGCAGGGCGTCCATGGCCTGCTCAAGCTGGCTGTCAAGATCCCACGCGTTGCGGTGCTCAAGCTGCTCCTGCAGCTTGCCCATCTCTTCCAGCAACTCGTCGCTGTAGTCGGTGGCCATCTGCTCGGCGATGTCGTTGTAGCGCTGGAGCATCGCCATCGTCTCGGCGACGCCTTCCTGCACATTGCCGAGGACGGTCTTCTCCTCGTTGAGCGGCGGCTCCTGCTGGAGCATGCCCACCGTGAAGCCCGGCATCAACTTGGCGTCACCGTTGGACGGCTGCTCCAAACCGGCCATCATCCGGAGCAGCGTCGACTTTCCGGTGCCGTTCGGCCCCAGGACACCGATCTTGGCTCCGGGCAGGAACGACAGCGTGACGTCGTCAAGGACAACCTTGTCGCCGTGCGCTTTGCGCACGCGCTGCATCGTGTAGATGTACTCCGGCATACCTTCTAGCTTAGGGGCTCCCAACCGGGCTTCCGCCGCTCCCCGGAAGCGCACATCCACCCAACACCTCCAAACAACGAACGAGCCCCATCCCACCAGCCAACCCACCCCACCCCGGGCAATGCACCGTCCCACCCACCAGCTTGGAACCCACCGACCCCAAACCACCCCATCGGGAACCCACCAGCCCTGAACCACCCATCGGGCACCACCGGGCGGCCAGGACCACCAGGCAGGAACAGGCCAACGCCACCAGAACCGCAAGCCTTCACGGGGGGGAGACCGGCACACGGGAACCAGCGAACGCGAACCCACTCAACGAGAACCATCCGACGGAGAGCCCAGCGGCGGAAGCTAGGAGCGGAGTTCGGAGGAAGCAAACCCGGGCGGCATAAACGAGGGGACGCCAAACCGGGAACGGGGGCGGGAAGCGAAGGGGTGGGTCAGGACGGAAGCGCAGAGGGGGCGTCAGTAGACGAGGCGTCAGAGGTCGCGGACGCAGAGGTCGCGGACGCAGAGAGCCCGGACTCTCAGACCGGGGGCTCAGGGACCGGAGGCTCAGGGACCGGAGGCTCAGAGAGCAGGAAGTCCCAGAGCAGGAAGTCCCAGAGCAGGAAGCCAGAGGGCAGGAAGTCAGAAGGCAGGGATCAGCCGTCGCGGGGGAGTGGGCGGCGATCAGCCGTCGCTGGGGAGTGGGCGGCCATCGGGAGGTGAAGAGGAGGAAGGCTGAACAGCAGGAATGCAGATCCGATCCCGACCAAGCTCCTTAGCCCGGTAAAGAGCCAGATCGGCAGCCGTGAGCAAGTCGATGAGATCATCACCGTGAACGTTCAACAACGCCACCCCGGCCGAGATCGTCACCCTCACCAACGTGTCGTCCACGGGAATGGCCATGCGCCCGATGCGGATACGCAGACGTTCGGCCACCAGACGAGCCTCATCGATGTCGGTGCCCGGCAGCAGGACGACGAACTCCTCTCCCCCGAACCGACCCACCACGTCGTACTCACGCAGCTGACCGCGCAGCATGGACGCCACTCCGACCAGAACCTGGTCGCCGACGAGATGGCCGTGGGCGTCGTTGACCCGCTTGAAGTGGTCGATGTCGATGATCAGGAGCGCCAGGCTGTCACCGTTGCGCCGCGCCCGGACGATCTCGGTGTCCGCCTCGCGCTGCCAGGCGGCGGCATTGAGCAATCCCGTCTTGGCGTCGGTACGTGCGGCGGCCTGAAGCTGGGCGTGCAGAAGGCTGCGCTGGAGCAGCACCACGGGCGGCAGCGCGAGAACCAGCCACCCCAGGTTGAGACCGCACCCGATGGAGACCGTGACGCCCAGGCAGAGCTCGACGATGTCCAGCAGCACACTCTCCCTGTTCCACAACAGATCCCGCCAGGCGGTTTCGGGATCTTCCATGTGCGCGGCGATGGCGATGAGACCGATGTTGAGCAGGGAAAAGAGTACGGCCGCCGCCACCACGAAGAGGATCGGCGGACCAGTGCCCCGCGACAACACCCACGGATCGTCGACGAACCGGTGGAACAGGAAAGAGGCCGTACACCCGGCCAGTCCGATGGCCGCCGAGCTGAACACCCGCCGATAGAGCACCGTCGCACGCACGCGTACCTGAAGCAGGATCTGCAGCACGATAGGCGCGAATAGGGCATAGACCGGCGGCAGAAGCAGCGCCACCGGCAACCACCACGCCGACAACAGGTCGCGTGACACTCCGGCAGGAACGCCCAGCCGCCTGGTGGCCTCGATGCACACCGCACCGCACCCCATCAGAGCGCCGAACGTGAGGGCGTCTCTCCAATAGAAAACGGTGGACGCCGCGAACATCATGATCGCAGCGAGATCAAGAGCGACGATCGCGCACAAGTAGACCACGAGCGGGCGACGTTGCCCCAGCAACGGCCAGCGGTCGGCCAGTGTTGACACACCGTCGCGAGACTTGATCGAGGCGTGACTGGTCACCGCCATCTCGTCTCCTCCCTGACTAACGATGTGTAACACAATAATTGCGGAGTGTGCGTTGTGCGATGGGAACCGATACGTTGGCACTGACCACACCTGCTCATTCCACGAGCGGGCCGTGATGGAGAGCCGTGCTGGAAAGGAGCAGCCATGGTGCGGGGCGTAACCTGGACCTGACAGGAGCTCTAGCCATCTGACGCGGGCAACAGCCCATCGGCCGTCCTCGGGGTGTCTACGGGACCCGGCCGATGCCCCCTCCCCCTCCATCCCAACTGACCGCCACCGCGCACGGAATCGCCCACCCCTGACACCCGCGGCCGGTCCCCACAATCCGCAAGTTCTGCACTACCTCAGCCCAAGCTCCGCAACACCAAACTCGACCTGCGACACCCATCCCCCAATCACACCTCAACCGCCCCCACCGCCCCCGCACAAGAGACCGTCAACTGCGTCCCCACCCATGCCCCGCCCCCACGCCCTCAGCCCTGAACGCGCCGCCTCACACCTCAGCTCGCCCCCGCCCCACATCCACACCCCCAGGCCCCCAACGCCACCCCCACACACCCCACACCCTCAGTGGGCTTGATCCGCTTTGACGGACATCCGAGATCAGGGGTTCGTCCCCGGAAGATGTCCATGATCGAGATCACCGATGAGACAGGGGCGGCGCGTGTGCACCTCCAGGCTCACGTGCATATGAAGAGCATGGGGAAGAAGAAGCCGCGTCCTCGCCGCTCGTTCACGCCGGAGCTCAAGGCCGAGATCGTCGAGCTGTGCCGGCGGGGCGACCGGTCGGTCCGTGAGGTGGCCCAGAACTTCGACCTGACCGAGACGGCGGTGCGGCAGTGGGTGCGCTGGGCCGAGGTCGATGCCGGGCAGCGGGACGGGCTGACCAGCAGCGAACGGGAGGAACTGGCGACGCTAGGGCGAGAGACCCGGCGTCTGCGTGAGGATCGGCGTCTGCGTGAGAACATCGACGTCTCAAGCGGGCGACGGCTTTCTTCGCCAAGGAGACCCGGTGAGCGTGCACCCGTTCATCTAGGCGGAGAAGCAGGGCGGCCACAGCGTCCAGTGGGCGTGTGAGCTGCTGGGAGTCTCCCGTACTGCCTTCTACGACCGCCGCAACGCCGCACCCGACCCCCGCGCGCGGGGCGCGGGGCGCAGGGCGCGATGCCGAGCTGGCCGGGGAGATCGCCGCGGTGCACGCGCGCTCAAGGGGAAGTTACGGGCACCGCGCGTGCACGAGCAGTTGCAGCGACGGCTAGGACCGGGTGATTCCCGGGGGCCGGGCGCCGCGTGCACGCGCAGTTGCAGCAGGACGGGCAGCGGTGCGGCCGGGGCTTCGTGCCCTAGAGACCAGCCATCCCCCGGAGATCATGCACCCTCGGAGACCAGCTACCTCCTGGCGGCCGGCGAGCCTTTGGAGGTCAGTGAGCCTTTGGAGGTCAGTGAGCCTTTGGAGGTCAGTGAGCCTTTGGAGGTCAGCGAGCCTTTGGAGGTCAGCGAGCCTTTGGAGGTCAGCGAGCCTTTGGAGGTCAGCGAGCCTTTGGAGGTCAGCGAGCCTTTGGAGGTCAGCGAGCGTCTGGAGGCTGGTGGGTCCGAGCCAGGTCACATCCAAGCCGGAACAGCGCCTTTCACGTTCCTTACGGCGTCATGGGCCTTCTCGGGGCCGCGACGCCCTCTGCCAGGACGGTCCACTTGGTGTGGGTGCCCTGGATGAGCTCGGACTGGATGGTCTGTGACAGTTGCGAGCCAGCCGCCAGCGCCAGCGCTGCGGCCAGCAGCATGCCCAGCGCCAGCACCAGGGCGAAGAGGCGCGGGCGGACCAGAGAGTCTCGCATGAGGTACCTCCGGGATCGAATCGACTTCTCGAACAGCCGGTATTCGTCGCCTGCCTCCCGGGCGGATGAAGTGTCGGCGAAAAGGGACGGGCCGTTAGGGCAGCCTGGCCGAGGCATGGCACCACGAACCGGCACCCTTCGGCGTCGAGTCGGTGATCGTCGACGCGGCCCCGTACCCCACCAGCATGAGATACGGCCCTTGTAATACATGGGAGCGTCGGCAGACTTGACCCGTGATCAAGACGCTACGTCCGAAGGACTACAACGAGGTGCTCCACGTTGGGCACTACTTCCGTACGGGTGTTCCCGTGGCCATAGATCTCACGCAACTGGCTGATGACGTGGCCAAACAGTTGGTGGACTTCTGCGCTGGGCTGATCTGCGGGCGGGGCGGTGACATGCAGCGGCTGGATCGGAAGCTCTTCCTCCTCCAGCCCCCGGCCCAGCCTCGGATCGCTGCCGCGCACATCCCCGATCTGGCTCACATCGCCGATTGATTCACGTCCTGCGAAGCGTCGGAGCCGCCCAAAGCGCAGACGAGCCCGAAGCCGCGGAGTCGCCCAAAGTTCGGACGGCTCCGAAGCCCCGGATCAGTTCAGAGTCCCCGGCAGTTCTCTCGTGCCGGGGCTCCAGGCGGTTTGGAGCCCCGGGATGTCTCGAAGTTCGGGATGCTGCGAGGGCTGCGTCGTTACGCTGCCACTCTGGCCTTCATCTTCGCCGGCTCTTCCTCGACGCCCGACTCATCGCCGCTCGTCATGCGTCCCTTGTCGTGGTCCTCGCCGCCGAGGATTCGGGGCGTGCCGTCCTTCGTCGCGAGCCTGCGTACGGTGCCCTCCTCTGGGCCCTGGGCGGACACGGCGTCTGCCTCCCGCACTTGCGCGGGCCCGGACTCCCCTTCCTGGCCTCGTGTACGCACGGTTGCGCTCGCTGATTTCCGCGAGCGCACAGGGCGGCGGGCTTCGGATTCCAGACCCCGGCCTTGGTCTTGGTCTTGGTCTTGGTCTTGGTCTTGGTCTTGGTCTTGGTCTTGGTTCGACGTCAGTGTCTGCGCGGTTTCGTTCTTCGAGGTAAGTCCGCGTGTGCCGCCGTTATCGAACTCCAAGCCTCGGACGGTGTTGCTCTCGGACGCCGAACCCCGCGCGGAGCCGTTCTCGGACGCCAGGCCCCGCGCCGTACCGTCCTCGGGCTCCGATCCCCGCGCGATACTGCCGTTGGACTCCAACCCGCGCACGGTGCTTCCGTTGGGCTCCTGGCTGCGGACTGTGCTGCCGGTGGACGCCGGGGTGCGTGAGGGTTGGGAGATCGGTGCGGGTGCCGTGTCGTCGTTCGGTGTCAGGGGGTTTGTTGTGCCCTCGTCTGTACCCCGTGTGCGGGGCAGGGCGTCCCAGGAGTCCAGGGGGCTCATACTGTCGTTTGTGGTGGCGGGGTCGGATTCGGTGTGGAGGCTGGGGCGGGTGAGGGGGCGTTGGGGGCGGGTGCCCATTGCCCAGTCGCGGGTTTCCTCATCCAGCCGGTCGCGCATCTCCTTGCTCACCGAGCTGACTCCGCCTCGCTCCGGCTTGGTGAAGGCACCGGTGCCCCAGCGGAGGTCGTGGCCCACCGCGCTCGCCTCGATCTCGGGCATGAAGCGGCGCTCTCCCTCAGGGCCGAACTCGCGGATGCGCAGCTTTCCCGACACCACCACGGGTTGGCCCGCTCGTACGGACGCTGCCACGTTCTCCCCCAGGGCGCGCCAGCAGCGGACTGTGAAGCAGACCCGCTCGCCGTCCGTCCACTGACCCGTCTTCTTGTCGAAGTAGCGGTGTGAGGTGAAGACCTTCAGTGAGGTGACCTTGGTGCCCTCGTCGAAGCTGTACTGCCTCGGCTCGGCCGCGACGTTGCCGGTGAGTGTGATGTAAATGTCGTTCATCCGTGCCTCCCATATGGCGGGCCGGCTGCCCGCTATCGGGGAACACGGTGCCGTGGAAGGGCTGGGGCAGGGGCGGCCGAACGCGATTCTGTGGATGGAGAGGGTGAGGCCACGTGCAGGCTGTGGATGAGGGGTGTGAGCGGCAGGGAGGGTGCAGGCGGTCGGGAAGTAGGAGGAAGGCGAGCTGGCCGCGGCACCCCATTGTGCTGGGCCGCGGCCTCGCTTCACGTCCCGGTCAAGCCGGGCCCACATCAAACAACAAGCCGTGGTGACACCGACACCGGGCCAGGCTTACACCGACAAATCGCGTAGTGCCGTGTAGAAGGCGTGGTGGCGGTTCAGTTCCCGTTCCACCGGTTCCACCACCATCGTGGCCGAGACCGCCGCGACCCTGCGCCTCATCTCGCGCTCAAGCCGCTCCCGCTCCCGCGAAGCCCCCAGTTCCACGAAGTTGCGTGACGCGATGCCGGACAACGCCCCGAGCCCCAGTACGGCGGCCATCATCAGGCCCACCCACGGCAGTGTCGCCGTGTCGCCCAGCAGTTCCAGCGACGGCGGCAGCTGGCCGGGCATGAGCAGGCCCACCCCGAGCCAGGCCAGGCCGGCCACGAACGCCGCCACCAGGAAGTACTGCCACACCTTGAGCGCCCGCCACCAGCCGGGCACCCGGTCGAGCTGGGGCGCGACCTCCGTGAGGTCCTCCGTCAGGGCCTGCGGGAGCTGACCGGCGCGGGACCTGGCGGCCCGGTGCACGGCCGTGCGCCACACCGGCTGCATACCCATGGACAGGCCGTCGGCCAGCGCCTGCACCGCGTTGGCGACCTCGGCCGACTGGGCGCTCACCGAAGTGGTCGCGATGCCGTGGATCTCCTGCCCCACATCGTCGAGCTTGAGGCTCTTGAGCGGGTCGGGGCGGAATTTCCCGATCCAACGCGGGTACGGCCAGCCGACCCACCGGCTCGACCGTTCCGCGTACACGTTCTCCATGGCCTCGCCCACGGCCGGTACGCCGACGGCGTCGCACAGCGCGTCCGTCAGCCCCATCCTGCGGGCCTCGTCCACGGCGGAGGGCGCCGACAGCGCCTCCCCCATCGGCATGGCCTGGCTGAGCTTCTGCTCCAGCCGGTGCAGGTCGGCTTCGAGCTTCACGATGGCGGCACGGCGGCGGGCCACCGCGGTGGCGATGACGCTCTTGAGGCTCTCGATGCCGCGGCCGGTGACGGCCGAGGTCGGTACGACGCTCGGATGGTCGACGCCTTCCCTGCGCAGCAGGTCGTTGAGGTCGATGACCAGCTCGGCCAGCTCCTCGGCGGTCAGCCGGTCGGCCTGGTTGAGCGAGAACACCGTGACCGCCTCATGCCCGGCCAGCTCCGTCACGTAGCGCCGGTGCGTGGAGGCGTCAGCGTACTTCTGCGGATCCAGCACCCACACCACCAGGTCGGCCAGCCCGATGAGCCGGTCCGCCTCGGTGTCGGTGAGCGCCCTGATCGAGTCGTGGTCGGGCAGGTCGAGCAGGATCAGCCCGTGGAGCTGGCTGTCGCCCTTGTCCAGCGCGCTGGCCCGGGAGAAGCGGTGCCGCCACTGGATCTGCAGCCAGTCGAGCAGCGGCCCGGCGCCCTCAAGGCCCCACACGCAGGCATGGGTACGGGCGGTGGTCGGCCTGCGTACGCCGGTCGGCGACAGCTCAAGCCCGGAGACCGCGTTGAACAGCGACGACTTGCCGCTGCCCGTGCCGCCCGCGAGGGCGACGACGGTGTGCTCCGAGGACAGCTTGAGCCGGTCCCCGGCCCGCTTCAGCAGCGCGTTCGCCTCGTCGAGCAGCTTCTTGTCCAGCCGCCCCGGCCCCAGCTCCACCACCTTGGTGAGCGCGGCCAGCCGCGGAGCGAGCCCCGGTCTGGTGGTCGTGGTGGTCATCGAGCGACCTCAAGGTTGTACGTTGCCTGGTAGAGACGGGTGGCCACGGACTCGTCCGGGATGCCCGCGGAATCGAGCGCCTGCACGTAACGCATGGCCTCCTCGTCGAACAGCATGCCGATCCTGGCCTTCAGATCGCTGAGCGCCTTGGCGCCGATGCCGCGCAGCGACTCCGCGCCGAGCACGGCGTTGACCAGCCGGTGCGGCACTCCCTCGCCGTTGTTGCCGCTGAACATCGCGACCATGAAGATCAGTGCGAGCGAGTCCGGATCGAACGAGACCAGCTTCGACACCGAACGCTTGGCCACGCCTTCCGTGCGTACCAGCTCGCCCAGATGATCCTGCCAGGACGCGATGGCCCGGCCCGTGTGCCGTACAAGATTGTCGGAGGGCCTGTCGAGGTCCTTCCCGAGCTTGGCCCCCAGCTCGGAACGGTGGCTCCAGCGCGCCACCACCTCCTCGCAGGCACGGTTGGCGGCGGCGACGATGACCGATTCGAGCCCGGTGCGGATCGCCCCCTTGAACGCCAGCACCCGCTCCGGCGCCTGCTTGGCGGCCCGGCCGCGCTTGCGGAGCTGCAGCGAGCGCACGAGATCGCCGGAACCGGCGAAGTCCTGCCAGCGGGCGAGCACCTCGCCGTGCAGCAGGGAGCCGTTCTTCGAGGACTTCTCGATCTCGCCGAGCGCGCCCAGGAAGGCCGCCTCCACGTCGCCGCGCAGTTCGGCCCTGAACGCGACGTGCGCCTCCAGGTGCCTGGCCAGCGCGGGTACGCGGGTGCGGAAGCTGTTCAGCACGCCGTTCAGCGTCTCGCGTACGGCCTGGGCCCGCTGCTTCTCATCCACCGAAAGCTCGGCCAGCCAGAGCCGCAGGTCGGTCACCTCGCTGTCGGGCAGCTTCCCGTCGGCCACCGTCGACTCGTGGATGACGAACCTGTCGATGTCGCCCAGCCCGTATTCGGTGAGCATGCGTACGAAATGCTTGAGCACCACGTCGGCGGACTTCTGCTGTACGCGCGACAGCACGATGGCCAGCCGGGCGCCGCGCTCCTTGGCCAGGCGCAGCAGCTTCCAGGCCGGGGCGTCGGCGTAGCGGGCGGCCGTGGTCACGAAGATCCACAGGTCGGCGGCGTCGAGCATGCGGTGCGCGACGTCGTGGTGCTCCTCGACCACCGAGTCGATGTCGGGGGTGTCGAGCAGCGCGACGCCCTGCGGGAGCTTCTCGGTCGCGCTGATCACCAGGCTGCGCGTGCCCGACTCCGGGGACAGCCTGTCCAGGCGTTCCAAACCGCTCAGCAGTTCGCCCCGCGCGAACCAGTCGTAGTCCTCGGGGTGGCAGACCAGGACGGGGGTGCCGGTGGTCGGGCGGCGGATGCCCGTACGCGAGACGTTTTTCTCGGCGAGGCTGTTGACCAAGGTGGACTTGCCCGCGCCGGTGGAGCCCGCGATCACGATGAGGGCGGGGGCGGTGCGGGTCCTCACCCGGGGCAGGACGTAGTTCTCCAGCTGGGCCAGCAGGTCGGCCTGGGCCTGCTGGGCCTCCTCCGAGCCGGGCAGGTCCAGAGCGAAGCGCAGGTCGGCGACGCTTTCGCGGAGAGAGCCGAGCGCCTCCATGAGCGCCTCAGCCGCCTCGGCCGGCAACTCCTCCAGCCGCTCCCCCGGCCCGGGTTCGCTCTCTGCCTCAGATCCGGGGGTCGTGGCGGTGGCTTCCGCCTCGGGGCCGGCGTCGGTTCCGGCTTCAGCGCCGATTTCGGCGTCGGTGTCAGCGTCGGTGTCAGCGTCGGTACGGGCGTCTGCGTCCGTTGCGGCGGCAGCCTCAGTACGGGCGGCGTCCGCGTCGGCGGCGGCATCGGAGCCAGCGGTCTCGGAGTCGGTGATCCGAGACTCGGGGCTCGGGGACTCGGCAGCGGCTTCGGGCTCGGAACCAGTCTCGGCGGAGATCGTGTCAGCGTTGTCAGCGACGGCGTCACGATCGGCGGCGGCTTCGGGCTCGGGCTGGTTGTCCGGTTGGGGCTCACGCTCGGACGAAGCCTCCGCCGCAAGCTCTGGCTCGAACTCGGGCCCGGGCTCGGGCTCGGGCTCAGCTTCAAGCGAGTCCTCGGCCACAGGCTCGGCGCCGGGCTCAGGCTCTTCGGCGGTCCACAGGACATCACTTCCCGTGGCTTCGGGTTGCGGGGAATCGGCGGGATCCGAGGTGGCGGCGGCCTCGTCGCGCACGGGCTTGCCAGCAGAGTCACGCGCGGGCTCGTCATCGCCCTCAACGGGCTCGTGACCACCGGTTACGGGTCCGCCGGCGTCCGCGGGAGGAGTCGCGCCCGGGCCGCCGAGTGCGGCAGGCCGTACGAACATGGAGGGACGGCCGGAGGGCGGCTCATCGAAGCCGGGCCGCGCCCGAAGCCCCGGCTGCGGCCCCTCCCCCTCGGGAGGCCGCCGCAACGCGGCCGGCTTCTCGAAGAGCGACGGCCTGCGCGCGGGAGTGCCCTCGAAGATCGAGGGCTCACGCACCGGTCTTTCCTCGAAGAGCGACGGCTCGCGCGCCGGAGCCGCCTCAAAGGGCGGGGACTCGGAACCCTCGGGCGCGTCCCGCGCGACGGCCCCGTCCTCAGGTACGTCCCGCGAGACGTCCCCGTCCTCGGGTGCGTCCCGCAAGACGGCCCCATCCTCAAGTACGTCCTGCGTGGCCCCGCTCTCAGGCACGTCCCGCGCGGCCTCACCCTCGGATACGTCCCGCGCGGCCCCGCCCTCGGGTGTGTCCCGGGCGGCAGCCCCGCCGGCCGCGGTGTCCTGGGCGTCGTCGGTCGGGGCCTTGTCCAGGTCCTCGTCGGTTACCGGGCGGAAGCTCAACGTCTGCTCCCCCGGTGACTCGTTCCGCCCGTCATCCATGGCCGTGTTCACGGCAAGCGCTCCGCTCGAACCATCTCGACCTCCTGGCCGACCCGCACGACGTCGCCGACGATGACGATCGCCGGCGGCCGTATCCCAGCCGCGGACACGCGGTCGGCCACGGTGGAAAGCGAAGCGATTACCGCCCGCTGGGTCGGAAGGGTACCGTCCTGTACCACCATTACGGGAGTCTCCGGGGAACGTCCGTCGCGGACGAGTGTCTCGGCCACCTTCGCCAGGCGTTCGACGGCCATCATCAACACCAGCGTGCCCTCGGAACGCGCCAGCGCGGGCCAGTCGACGGTGGACTTGGGGTCGTCGGGCGCCACGTGCACGGAGATGACGTGGAACTCCTGGCTCACCCCGCGGTGCGTCACCGGCACCCCGGCGGCGGCGGGCACCGCGACGGCGCTGGTGATGCCGGGCACGACCAGCACCGGGATGCCGGCCTGGGTGCAGGCGATCATCTCCTCGCCGCCCCGCCCGAACACGAACGAGTCGCCGCCCTTGAGCCGGACCACGAACTTGCCCTGCCTGGCGCGGTCCACGAGCAGCTCGTTGATCGTCTCCTGGGACAACGACCGGCCATAGGGCACCTTGGCGGCGTCGATGAGCTCGACGTCGGGGGCCAGCTCGTCGAGCAGGGCGCGGGGCGCGAGGCGGTCGGCGACGACCACGTCGGCCTGGGCGAGCAGTTGCCGCCCGCGTACCGTGATGAGGCCGGGATCGCCGGGGCCGCCGCCGACGAGGGCCACGCCGACGGGTTTGGTGCGGTTGCGGCGGGCGTCGACCGTGCCGTCGCGCAGCGCCTCGACCACCGCGTCCCTGATGCCGGCGGCTCTTCGCGGGTCGCCGCCCGCGGTGATGGCCACGCTGATCTCGTCGACCCGCCCGGTGGCGGGCGTCCAGGCGGCGGAGGCGTCCTTGTCGTCGGCGCGCACGCACCACACGCGCTTGGCCTCCGCCTCAGCGGCGATCGCGGTGTTGACGGATCTGTCGTCGGTGCAGGCCTGTACGAGCCAGGCCCCGTCGCAGTCGCCGACCTCGTAAGGCCGGGCGTGCCACGTGACCCTGCCGGCGGCGATCAGGTCGTCGAGCGCCGGCGTGACCGACGGCGACACGACGGTGACCTCCGCACCGGCCTCTAGCAGCGCGGGCACCCGCCGCTGAGCGACGCGGCCGCCGCCTGCGACGAGGACCCGGCGGCCGGAAAGCCGCAGGCCGAGGAGGTAGGGACCCATGGGGGGAATCTCCCGTTCGCGAAGGTTCTGTTCAGAGGTAAACCTACCGGCTTCGCATACGTCGTTTGCTGCGCATGGGTTAACGACCGTCGAGAAGTGGCTGCCGCGGATCCCAGCGAGGCCCGCCCTCATCGTCCCTGCGGCGTCTGGCCATCGCTGACAAGGCTTCCAGGATAACCCTGTTGCCGAGGTAGGCGGTGATGTCCGCGTGATCGTAGGGCGGCGCCACCTCGACCACCTCCATCCCGGCCACGGGCAGTTCGTAGCAGATCCGGCGAACCGAATCGAGGAGTTGCCTGGAGGTGAAACCCCCGGGCTCGGGCGTGCCGGTGCCGGGGGCGTGGCCGGGGTCACAGA
This sequence comes from Nonomuraea sp. NPDC050404, assembly GCF_040655495.1. Taxonomy (NCBI): domain Bacteria; kingdom Bacillati; phylum Actinomycetota; class Actinomycetes; order Streptosporangiales; family Streptosporangiaceae; genus Nonomuraea; species Nonomuraea sp. NPDC050404. The sequence continues at coordinate 322,830 of NZ_JBFAKB010000009.1, read as the reverse complement.
CGTCGATGTCCACGGACAGGAAGATCTGGTCGCATTCGTCCAGGGCGATCCCGAACGACTCGGTCAGGCATTCGTCGAGCCCGCGCGCCACGATCTCGGTCATCTCGTAGGAGCGCATGTTCCTGGCGGCCATCCAGCCGAGCGTCTCCGGCTCCGGCCAGTAGCCGCGCAGCCCGATCTGCAGGAACCTGTCGCCGCGGATGGCCCCGGACTCGATGAGCCGCCGCATGGGCTGGCCGTGGCCGTACAGGTGGCCGAAGGCGATGTCCCCGGTGTCGGCGTGCGCGTCGAAGTGGATCATCGAGGTACGCCCGGCCGGGTACGCCCTGGCAGTCCCCCTGGCGTCCGGCAGCGCGACCGTGTGGTCGCCCCCGAGCACCAGCGGGATCGCCCCCGATGCCGCCACCCGGTGCACCGCCTCCTCGATGGCGGCCAGCGAGCCCTCCACGTCGCCCGAGTAACACTCCACGTCGCCGGCGTCGAGCACCCGCAGGTCGCGCAGCGCGTCCACGCGCAGCGCCAGGCTGGGCCTGGAGCCGTCGTGCGGCATGTAGCAGGCCTGGCGCAGCGCCCGCGGGCCGAATCTGGCGCCGGGCCGGTTCGTGGTGCCGCCGTCGAAGGGGGCGCCGATGATCACCACATCGGCGTCCGCGTAACTCCCGGGATCGTTGACGTCGCAACGGTCCACCCCGAGGAACGTGATGTCGGGCCCGTACATCGGTCCATATCGAGACACTGTCCGCACCTCCAGTGTCTCCATCATCACATGGGCTTCTCGACCACTCCCGCCGATCCCGCCGAGATCATCACCCGGGCTTCTCGGCCGCTCCCGCCGAGATCATCACCTGGGCTTTTCGGTCACTCCCGCGGAGTCGAACGTGGCCACGTCGTGCATCACCCGTACGGCCGCGCACACCATCGGATGCGCCAGCAGGCCGCCCGTGCCCTCACCGAGCCGCAGCTCCAGGTCCACGAGCGGGCGCAGCCCGAGGTGGATCAGCGCGGCGGCGTGGCCGGGCTCGGCGGAGCGGTGGCCGGCCACGCAGTGGTCGATCGCGGCCGGATCGAGCGCGGCGGCCACGAGGGCGGCGGCGCCGGCGATGACGCCGTCGAGGATCACCGGCACGCGCGACGCGGCGGCGCTCAGGATGAAGCCCGCGATGGCCGCGTGCTCGAACCCGCCGACGGCGGCCAGGGCCCGCAGCGCCTCACTGGGCGAGCCGGAGGCGCCGTCGGGCGCGTGCAGGCGCAGGGCCTCGCGCACCACGCCGACCTTGTGCTCGTACGTCTCGTCGTCGATCCCCGTGCCCCTGCCGGTCACCTCCGCCGCGTCCACACCGGTGAAGACGGAGATCAGCGCGGCCGAGGCGGTGGTGTTGGCGATGCCCATGTCGCCGGTGATCAGGCAGCGCGCCCCCTTGGCCACCAGGTCCGCGGCCACCACGATGCCCGCCTCCATCGCCCTGACGGCCTGGTCGACGGTCATGGCGGGGCCCGCGGACAGGTCGGCGGTGCCGTACGCGATCTTGTGCTTGACCAGGCCGGGCGCGTCGGGCAGGTCGGCGGCGACGCCCACGTCCACCACGGTCACCGAGGCGCCGGACTGGGCGGCGAAGGCGTTGGCGACCGCGCCGCCCGCCAGGAAGTTGGCGACCATCTGCACCGTGACCTCCTGCGGCCACGGGCTGACGCCGCGCGCGTGCACGCCGTGGTCGGCGGCGAAGATGGCCAGGGCCGCCGGCTCCGGCATGGGCGGCGGGCTGACCCCGGCCGAGCCGGCCAGGCGTACCGCGACCTCTTCGAGCACGCCGAGCGAGCCGCGGGGCTTGGTCAGGCGGTCCTGGTAGGCGCGGGCCTCGGCGAGAGCGGACGGGTCTGCCGGACGGATCGCGGCAAGCGTCTCAGCTAGCACGACAAACCTCCACAAAAGCGATCACGGGACGAGCTGAAGGGCTTCCTCGTAACGGTCGATCACGACGTCGGCCAGGCTCTCACAGTCGCCGATCACCTCGGCGCAGCGGATGTCGAGGTCGGGATGTCCCGCGCCGTACGCCAGCGCCTGCGCCCACACGCGCTCCAGCATGCCGCCCGCGAACAGCAGGTACGGCACCACGATCACGCGCTTGGCCCCCAGCCGCCGGCAACGTTCGAGCCCGCCGGGCACCCCGGGCGGCGTGACCGACACGAACGCGGTCTCGACGGTCATGAAGTCGTAGGCGTGCGTCTCCCAGAACAGCCGCGAGACGCGGTGCACCTCGGCGTTGGCGGTGGCGTCCGTGGAGCCCTCGCCGACCAGCACGACGGCGGTCTCCCCCGGCTCGACGTGCGCGTACAGGTCCTCCACGAGCGAGGAGTCCACGGCCCGCAGCCGGGGCCTGGCGCCCGCCAGCTCCAGCGCGCGGGGCCTGGCGGGCTCGCGCAAGCCCGACAACTCGGTGGCGGCCTCGTTGAGCCGCTCGGCCAGCAGCGAGAGCACGCGCGGGTCGGGGCCGAGCGGGCGGCCGGAGTCGTACATCAGCGTGGGGTGCCGCTGCTGTTCCACGGCCATCGCGGCGGGGAACTCCTCGCCCATCCTGCTCAGGCTCAGCGGCAGCGCCACGAGCCGGTGGTGCCCCCTGGCGACCAGGGAGGCGACGGAGTCGCTCAGCCGGGGCGTGGCCCGCTCCAGATACCCCCCGGACACGTCGGCGCCCGTCTGGTCGAGGCGGCAGCGAAGGCGATGTACGAACCTGCCGAACTCCGCGGCATAGGCGTCGTCCTGTGAGCCCTGCCCGATCAGCAGGAGCGGCGGCTTCATCGTGAGGGATTCTCCGGTGCGGTGGACAAAGTCACGCGAGGATAACCGATGCGCACCCGTAGGGAACAGGTCACGCTGTGCGCACGGGCGTCGCGTGGACCACGAAAACCGGGTCTGACGCGGTAAGACTGTGCGAGCCGTCGGGGTTCAAGGACAGTTTGGAAGCCAGGATCTGGGTGCCCTCGCCGTGGTAGCCCTGCTCGCGCAGCCGGTCGAGCAGAGCCGCGACCTGCTCGACCTTGTTCAGCGCGCAGACGAGCACGCGCGGGTTCCTGGCGGCGCAGGCCATGATCACGTCGAGCCCGCCGCCGCCCACGTAAATGGCGTCGGGGTCGGGCAGCGGCTCCAGCGCGGGCGGCGCCTGGCCCCTGGTCAGAGCCACCTTCACGCCGTGCGCGATCACGTTGGCACGCAGTTCGGCGCAGCGCTGCCGGTCCCGTTCCACGGCCACGACGGCCGAGCCGAGCCTGGCGCACTCGACGGCGATCTGGCCGACGCCCGCGCCCACGTCCCAGACCAGGTCCCCGAGCCGCGGTCCCAGCTTGGCCAGCACGTACGCCCTGACCTCCGGCGGCAGCCCGCCCTCGAACGGCAGCGCCCACTCGGCCGGCCCGGGCTGGGCCCCCGCCACCCAGCCCGGCGGCTTTGGCCGGTGCAGCGGGTCGATGACGAGGACCACGTCGGGGTCCTTCCACGGCCTGGTCGTGGCCTCGCCCATGCGGCTGTGGGTGACGCGCTCGTCGGGGCCGCCGAGGTCCTCGCACACGATCAGCGCGCGCGGCGTCGTCGGGGCCAGTTCCCTGGCGAGCTCGCCGGGGCCCACTCCCGGCGCGACCAGCAGCCCCACCTTGGGATGGGCGCGGCAGGCGTTGACGGCCCTGTTGAGCTGGCCAGGGCCGGACGGGGCGACGATCAGCGCGTCCTCCCAGTTGAGCCCGGCGCAGGCGAAGGCGCGGGTGACGAGCGAGGTGGCCGGCAACACATCCGGTTTGAGGCCGTGCGCCCGCAACATGCGTACGACGCCGAAAAAGCCGGGATCGCCCTCCACGACCACGACCGCCGGGCCCTGGCCGTGCTCCAGATGGCCGTCCAGGACCTCCAGCAGCGGGCCGTCCGTCACGGTCGCCGTGCTGTGCCTGAGCTGCCCGACAATGGCGTCAGGACCCACCACGAGCCCGGCCTCGTTCAGCTTGGCCGTCGCCTTGGCCGAGAGCTGGGATCCGTCCCAGCCGACAACCGTGATCATTGTGCCTCACCGTCCTCAATCCAAGGGTGACGGTTGCGGAGAGGTTTCACAAAGGGTGCGAGGGACAGTCCGGTGTGCCCTCGGGGAGTCAGGCCAGGTCGGAGGGGACGAGGCTGTAGACGATCAGGTCCTGGCCGCCGAGCGAGGCGCGGGCCAGGCCCTCGCGTACGAAGCCGGCCTTCTCCGCCACCCGCTGGGAGGCGAGGTTGGAGGGGGTGGCGCGGAGCTGGAGCCGGACGAAGCCGTGCTGCTCGAACAGCCGGCGCGCGACGGCCAGCACGGCCTCGCCCGCGTACCCCAGGCCCCTGACCCAGGGCGCGGTCATGTAGCCGACCTCGGCGCTCCTGTTGTGCCAGTCGAGGTCGCGCAGGTCCACGTTCACCGCGTAGCGCCCGCCGTCCAACTCCTCGCCCGTCCAGACGGCGCCCGTGCCGCGCAACCACATGCGGTGGGCGTGCTCGACGTACTGGCGCGCGTGTTCCTCGGTGTAGCCGCGCGGCACGCCCGTGTACGCCTGCGTCACCGGATCCGCGCCGGTGACGGCCAGGTCAGGGACGTCCCCGGGCCGCAGGGGCCGCAGGAGCAACCGTTCTGTACGCAGCTCCGCCCGCGGCAGGGCGGCCACCGGCTCGCGGCCGTCGTGCCGCAGCAGGCCGAACAGGACGAGGTCGTGCGCGCCGTTCTGGTCCACGACCGCGTCACGGATCGTGCCCTCCCAGGTGAAGCCCGCTTTGCAGGCGACGCTCAGCGAGGCCAGGTTGTCCGGCCTGGCGGTGAGGTCGATCCTGCGCAGCCCCACGGAGTCGAACGCCCAGGCGGTCAGCGCGCGCACCGCCTCGGTTGCCAGGCCGCGGCCCCGGTGCTGGGGGTGCACGGCGTACCCGACCTCGGTCGTGCCCGCGGTCCACGAGGTCTTGAACAGGCTGATGGAGCCCACGATGAGGCCCTCGGCGTCGATCATGGCCAGGTGGATGCCCTGCCCCGAACGGCGCAACTCGTGCACGCCGGCCATGAGCCAGCCGGCGATGCCGGAGATTCCGGTCGGTGCGCCCGGCGGCAGGAACCGGGCGCCGGACTGCACGATCGCGCGGATCCTGAGGGCGTCCGAGGGTCCGAACGGCCGCAGCGTGAGCCGTTCCGTGGCGATGCGCACGTCGGAATCGAACACCCTGCGCAGAGTACACAGCCGCCATGTTTGCCCACCAAAGCGGGGGTAGGGGCCGCTTGGAGGGGAGTGACAACATGGAACGTGGGAGCGACAAGCACGGGCCCCGCCTGGACGATCAGCAGAAGCACGAGACCGAGGGCCTGGTGCGCGGCGGGGGCAGCACGCACGCCGAAGAGTGGAAGGGGCCCGAGGCCATGCCCGGCCCCGGCGAGGGGTCGCCCCAGTCCTATCCGCCGGGTCACGAGCCCGGCACCGCGGAGGGCATCACGCAACATGGCGTGGATGTCCGTAGCGACCTGGCCAAATGGCTGAGCGACGCGCACTGGCCCGCCAAGAAGGGCGAGCTTCTGCGGCACGCGCGGCGGGTGGACGCGCCCGACCAGGTGGCCGACATGGTGGAGTCCCTGCCGGAGCGCCGCTACGCGAACATCGCGGAGGTGGCCGAGGCGCTCGGGCTCGGCGTGGAGAAGCGGAGGTGGTGAACCGTGCGGCTCGACCATCTCCGGCCGCTGTACGAGCGGCGCGGCCCGTACGCATCGGTCTACCTGGGCGCGCTCACCAGACCCGAGCGGCTGACCCACTGGCGCAGCGTGCGCGACCAGCTCGACCACCAGGCCGACAAGGCGACCGTGGAGGCCCTGGAGGAGGGCGCCCTGCGGGCCGCCGCCGGGCAGGCGCTGTTCGCCACGCACGGTGACGTGGTGCTGGCCGAGACGTTGCCCGAGGCGCCGTACGAGCTGGCCACCTGGACGCCGCTGCCGCACGTCGCGCCCATGCTGATGCGGCGCGGCGAGAACGTGCCGCACCTGCGGGTGATCGTGGACCACGCGGGGGCCGAGCTGACCGTCTTCGGCGGCGGATCGCCGCGCAGGACCGTCGTGGAGGCCGCCTCGTGGCCGCTGCAGAAGACCGCCCAGGGGGGCTGGTCGCAGAAGCGGTACGAGCGGGCCGTGGACGAGACCTGGGAGAAGAACGCGACCGCCGTCGCCAAGGAGATCGACGAGCAGGTACGCAGGATCGGCGCGGAGCTGGTCCTGGTCGCCGGCGAGCCGAAGTCGCGCTCGTACCTGCTGCACCATCTCGGCACCAAGGCCGCCGACCGGGTGACGATCGTCGAGCACGGCAGCCGGGAGGACCACGGCCGGTTCGAGGCCGACGTGGAGCGGGCGCTCGACGAGTGGCTCGCCCGCAGGCGCGCGGAGCTGCTGGAGCGGCACCAGGAGTCGGCGGGGCCCACGGGGATGGCCCGGGTGTGCCAGGCCCTGCGCGAGGGCCGGGTGCAGGCGGTGCTGCTGCCCGGTGAGCTGCCGAAATCCGTCTGGATCGGCGGGGACGGCACGCAGGTCGGCACCGATCCGGCCGAGTTGCGCCGGTGGGGCGTCGATGAGCCCGTACGGGAGCGCTCGGACGCGGCACTGGCCAGGGCGGCCTCGATGACGGACGCCGAGCTGTGGTTCACCGACGCGGTGACCGACGTGGCCGCCGTGCTCAGGTACTGATGATCACTTCCAGGGTGCGGGGGCCGTGCACGCCTTCGACCCGGTTCAGCTCGATGTCGCTGGTGGCGGATGGGCCGCTGATCCAGGTGAGCGGGCGGGCCGGGTCGAGCCGGGCGACGGCCTCCGGCACGCTCGCCACGATCTGGTCGGCCCGCACCACGCACAGGTGGTAGTCGGGGACCAGCGTCTGGGCGCGCGTGCCCTGCCCGGGGCCGTGGTCCAGGACGATGGTGCCGGTCTCGGCGATGCCCACGGCGCAGTTCGTGATCACGCCGTCGGCCGTCTTCAGGTCGTTCCAGCCGCCCTGCCGGTCGAAGCCGTCGGGGACGAACATGCGGCGGTCGCCCAGGCACTCGTCGATCTTGCCGGGCACCTCGGCGGCCGGCACGACGTGCACGATCGCCCGGTAGTCGTCCACCCGCTCGGCGAACAGGCCGATGATGTCCCCACCGTGCCGTTCCGTCCGATAATGCCGGGGAATCGCTACTTCCTCCGCACCGGCGACGGCCTTGCGGACCTTGGCGAGGATCTCCTCACGCGCGCCCATCGCGCTCCCACCAATCTCTGAAGGATTCTTCCGGAATCTCGGGCAGGTCCCGGGTGTCCGTCCAGGCCGAGAGCCCGGGCCCGGGGAGCCGCTTGGGCACCAGCTTGCGTACGCGGGTGGCCGCGCGCTGCGCCTTGGCCAGGCGTTCGTGGTCGTTCAGTATCCAGCCCGCGACCTTCATCCCGGCCTTCTCCGCCGCCGAGTGCGGGGCCTTGGCGCGCAGGTCAACCAGGACCTCCGGGATGTCGATGGCCACCGGGCAGGCCTCGTAGCAGGCGCCGCAGAGGCTGGAGGCGTACGGCAGCGAGGCGTCCAGCTCCGAGGACATGCCGCGCAGCTGCGGGGTGAGGATGGCGCCGATCGGGCCCGGGTAGACCGAGCCGTAGGCGTGGCCGCCCGCGCGCTCGTACACGGGGCACACGTTCAGGCAGGCCGAGCAGCGGATGCAGCGCAGCGCCTGGCGGCCCACCTCGTCGGCGAGCACGTCCGTGCGGCCGTTGTCGAGCAGGACGAGGTGGAAGTCCTGGCCCTCGACGGCGCCCGTCCACATGCTCGTGTAGGGATTCATCCGCTCGCCCGTGGAGCTTCTGGGCAGAAGCTGGAGGAACACCTCCAGATCCCGCCAGGAGGGCAGCAGCTTCTCGATCCCGACCACGCTGATGAGGGTCTCGGGCAGGGTCAGGCACATGCGGCCGTTACCCTCCGACTCCAGGACCACCAGCGTGCCGGTCTCGGCCACCATGAAGTTGGCGCCGGAGATCGCGACCTTGCTGCGCAGGAAACGTTCGCGCAGGTGCAGCCGGGCGGCCTCGGCCAGGGCGGGCGGGTCGTCGGTGAGGTCGGGCGAAACCTCGGGCATCTTGTCGAGGAAGATCTCGCGGATCTCCGAACGGTTGCGGTGGATCGCGGGGACCAGGATGTGGCTGGGGAAGTCGTCGCCGAGCTGGACGATCAGCTCGGCCAGGTCCGTCTCGTACGCGGCGATGCCCTGCCCGGCCAGCGCCTCGTTGAGCCCGATCTCCTGGGTGGCCATCGACTTGACCTTGACCACCTCGCTCTCGCCGGTGGCCTTGACCAGGTCCGTCACGATGCGGTTGGCCTCGGCGGCGTCCCTGGCCCAGTGCACGGTGCCGCCCGCCCTCGTCACGGCCTCCTCCAACTGGAGGAGGTAGCGGTCGAGGTGGCGCAGGGTGTCGTCCTTGATCGCCTTGCCGGCCGCGCGCAGCTCCTGCCAGTCCGGCAGTTCGCCGACGACGCTCGCCCGCTTGCCGCGAATGGTGTGCGTGGCCTTGCGGAGGTTAAAGCGGAGCTGCGAGTCCTGTACGGCTTTTTGCGAGTTTTCCGGGAAATTTCCTGGCATGCCGAGGAATGTGGCACTCATTGGATCTCCTCCGTCGATGCGAGGATCTCGGCCAGATGCATGGTCCTGACGCCGGTCTTCTGACGGCTCAGGGTGCCGCCGATGTGCATGAGGCAGGAGTTGTCGGCCGCGCACAACACCTCGGCGCCCGTGTCGAGCACGTTGCGGGTCTTGTCGGCGCCCATCGCCGCCGACACCGCCGGGTTCTTGACCGCGAACGTGCCGCCGAAGCCGCAACACTCGTCGGATCCCGGCAGCGGCACGAGCTCCAGGCCGCGCACGTTCCGCAGCAGCCGCGTGGGCCGGTCGCCCAGGTGGAGGCCGCGCAGCGAGTGGCACGTCGGGTGATATGTCACCCGGTGCGGGAAATATGCGCCGACGTCCTCAACCTTGAGCACGTCGATCAGGAACTCCGACAGCTCGTACACCTTCGGCGCGACCTCCGCGATCGCCACCGCTCCCCTGCTGCCGGGCCTGGCCAGCTTCGGGTACTGCTCGCGCACCATGGCCGCGCACGACCCCGACGGCGCGACGACCGCGTCGTACCCGGCGAACACCTCGGTGAAGTGCCGGGCCAGCCGCGTGCCCTCCTGCCGGTAGCCGGTGTTGACGTGCATCTGCCCGCAGCAGGTCTGGGCGGCGGGGAAGTCCACGTCGCAGCCCAGCCTGCGCAACAGCGACACGACGGCCTTGCCGGTGCCGGGGAAGAGCGTGTCGTTCACGCACGTGATGAACAGGGCGACTCGCACGGCTCTCCTTCCAAGGTATGGTCCGACCACAGTATGGTCAGACCATACCGAACCACAATCATTCCGGCCACTACTGGGAGGCGTCGTTGGACGGCACCGGCTGGCGTCCCGTCAAGCGAACGCGGACGTTCGAGGACGTACTCGCACAGATCGAGCGGCGTATCGCCGAGGACGGCCTCACCGCAGGCGACCGGCTGCCCGCCGAACGCCAGCTCGCCGAGCAGCTCGGCGTCAGCCGCTCCTCGGTACGCGAGGCCATGCGCGTCCTGGAGACGCTCGGCGTGGTCTCCTCGCAGGTGGGCCGGGGTCCCGACGCGGGTGCGGTGCTCACCTCGCGCCCCGACTCGGCACTGACCGACCTGCTCCGGCTCCACCTCGGCCTGGCCAGCCTGGAGATGCGCGAGGTCATCGACGCCCGGCACATGATCGAGCAGTGGGCGGCCGCGCACGCCGCCGGCGCGGGGGCCGACACCTCCGCGCTGGCCGCCGCCCTGGCCGGGATGGACGCGGCGGAGTCGGCGGAGGAGTTCGTGGAGCATGACACGGCCTTTCACTGCGCGATCGCGGACGCGTCGGGCAACCGGCTCATCGCCGCCATCATGCGGTCGCTACGCGACTCGATGCGCAGATACTCGGTCGAAGCGGTGCAGCGCCTGGGCGACACCTCGATCCTGCGCGCGGACCACGTACGCATTCTGGCGGCCATCGAGGACGGCGACGCGGAGGAGGCGACCCGAGCCGTTTCCGAGCACCTGGCACACGCCTACCCCACGCTGTTCCGCTGAGCGCTCACTCCCTGCGATCCGCCTCCCGGCACACCGCCCCCGAGCACCCCGCCATCCCCGCCAGCCGCTGCTCCAGCCCCTGCAGCAGCGCCGGATCGGCGGTGGCGGCCAGGTTGCGCAGCTGGTACGGGTCCGCCTTCAGGTCGTAGAGCTGCAGCTCTCCCGTCTCGTACCGGACGTAGGTGTAGTCCTCGGTACGCAACGCCCGATAGGCGGGCACGGGCGTCTGGGCGGCCGACGAGCGGTTGGCCGGCCGGGTGAACTCCACCAGCACGTGCCGCCGCCACTCCCCGGGCGGCCGGCCCCGCAGCAGCGGCACCAGCGAGCGGCCCTCCGCGAAGGCGGGCACCGTGGCCCCGCCCAGCTCCGCGAACGTCGGCGCCAGGTCGATCGTGGCTCCCATCTGCTGAATCGTCGAGCCGGGCGTGATGCCGGGGCCGCGCACGACCATCGGGACCCTGATCGCCTCCTCGTACGGCGTGGTCTTGCCCTGCTTGAGGCGGTGCGTGCCGAGATGGAAGCCGTTGTCCGAGGTGAAGAAGATGTAGGTGTCCTGAAGGTTGCCGGACGCCTGCAAGGCCCGTACGACCTCGCCCACGAGGTCGTCCACGCCGAGCATGGCCCGCAGCCTCCTGCGGTAGTCCTCATCGACCTTGGCCAGGCCCTCCGGCGGGATCACCGGCCTGCTGCGCAACCACAGCGGCTCCGCGCTCACGTCCGCCTGGTTGAACGACGGCGTGCGCGGCGCCATGGCCTGCGGGAAGGCGTGCGCGTGCCGGGCGGCGGGGTTGGCCGGGTTGTGCGGCCCGATCGGGGCCAGGTAGAGGAAGAACGGCTTGTCACCGGAGGTGGTGATGAAGTCGCGCGCCTTGCGGCTCAGCACGTCGGACAGGTAGTCCTGCTCCATCCAGCCGTAGTCCTGCACGGCGCCGTTGGCGTTGAGCCGGTAGCCGTACTCCTGGTACAACTCGCGGACCGGCACGGCCCACTCGTCCCATCCGGGCGGCACGAACGTCTCCTTGGCCGTCTTGCCCGGGTAGTGGTTGAGGAACTTGCCCATCAGGCCCGTGCGATAGCCGGCCGCCTGCATCCAGGTGCCGATGGTGGAACGTTCCAGGCCCAGATTGTGGAAACGGTCGAAACCGCCCTCTGGCGCGGTGTTGGTCAGGACGCCGTGGCTGTGCACGTGTTGTGAGCGCAGGATCGACGCCCGGGACGGGCAGCACCAGGAGTTCGTCACGAAGAACCGGTCGAACGAGGCGCCCTGGCCCACGAGGTGCTGGGTGATGTTCGGGAAGTTCGGCAGCGTGCCGGTCTCCAGGTCGTCGGCCACCACCACGACGATGTTGGGCCGCGAGGCGCCCACGGCCACCGAGGGTTCGGCCGCCGGCAGGACGAGCAGCAGGCAGGCGAGACGGCAGAGAACCTTGAGCACAGAGTGTGAACTACCCCGGAAGATCCTCCATTGACACTTTGCGCGCCTCCGACCGTAATAGAACTTAATTCCGGAGGTGTTTCATGAAGCTCGGTCTCAATCTCGGCTACTGGCAGCGCGACGCCGACGACGCCACCGAATCGGTGCTGGCGGCGGAGCGGCTCGGCTACGACTCGGTGTGGACGGCCGAGGCGTACGGCAGCGATGTGTTCACCCCGCTGGCCTGGTACGGCGCGCGTACCAGCCGGATCAAGCTGGGCACCTCGATCGCCCAGATCTCGGCCAGACCCCCGGTCACGACGGCGATGACCGCCATGACGCTCGACCACCTGACCGGCGGCCGGCTGCTGCTCGGGGTGGGCGCGTCCGGGCCGCAGGTCGTGGAGGGCTGGTACGGCCGGCCGTTCGCCAAACCCCTGGCCAGGACGCGCGAGTACATCGACATCATGCGGCAGGTGTGGCGGCGCGAGGAGCCGGTGACCAGCGACGGCGAGCACTACCCGCTACCGCTGCCCGGCGGGCTGGGCAAGCCGCTCAAATCCATCACACATCCGCTCCGCCCCGACATTCCCATCTACCTCGGGGCGGAAGGGCCCAAGAACGTCGCGCTGGCCGCCGAGGTGGCGCAGGGGTGGCTGCCGCTGTTCGCCTTCCCCGAGAAGATCGAGGAGATGTACGGCGAGTCGCTGTCGGGCGCCGAGCCGGGCTTCGACGTTGCCGCCATGGTGATGGTGCTGATCTCCGACGACGTGCCGGCCGCGCTGGACATCGTCAAGACGATGCTGACGTTGTACATCGGCGGCATGGGCGCCAGGCAGCGCAACTTCCACGCCGACATCATCGGGCGGATGGGGTACGCCGAGGCCGCCGAGCACATCCAGTCGCTCTACCTGGCGGGGCGTAAGGACGAGGCGTTCCGGGCGATCCCGGACGAACTGGCCGACGGCATCTCGCTCGTCGGCCCGCCCGGCCGGATCAAAGAACGACTGGAGCTGTGGCACCGCAGCCCCGTCACTAGCCTGCTGGTCATGGGGGTGCGGGACGAGCCGTCGCTCAAGCTCGTCCGCGACCTCGTACAGGGAGGTTAGTCCGGGCGGGGCTCGTACAAGGCGGTCAGTCCGGGCGGGGCGCAGGGTCGGCGGTGACCGAGCGGAGCAGCGGGCGGCTCAGCGCGCCCGCCGCGATCACCCCGCCGAAGCCCACGACGACGCAGCCGGCCAGCGTGGCCACGCCGACCACGTTCACCGCGCCGAACATGAACGGCAGCGCGCAGAACGCCCCGGTCAGGATCGCCCCGCCGCCCATCACGGTCAGCGGGATCAGCGTCTCGGCCCTGCGTGCCCGGTCGAGCACCTCCAGCGGCGTGCCCGCCAGGCGCAGCAGCCCGTACGTCTGCCGCCGGTCCAGGATCGACGACGTGGCCGTGATGGCCGAGCCGGCGATGGCCACCAGGAACGACACCGACAGCACCACGATCGTGCCCACCCGCACGTCGGCCAGGATCTGCACGCCGAAGCGCTGGTCGTCCAGCTCGGTGGTGGGCGTGCGGCCGGGCACGAGTCCGGACATCGCGGTACGGGCGCGATCCAGGGCGGCCGCGTCGGAGTCCCGTATGGCCGCGCCCACGACGTCCTTGACCGGCTTCACGGTGGCCGTGACCCCCGCCTCCCGCAGCCGTTCGCGGGCCTGGTCGGCCACCTGCGCCGCCTGTCCGGCGGGCGCGGTGACGCGGAGCTGGGGCGGGCCCGACACCTCGGTCTCGAACGCGGCCGGGCTGAGCAAGCCGAGGAAACCCGCCACGAAGCCGGTCAGCGCGACGCCGCTCACCGTCCGCCAGGCCGAACGGGGATCGTCCACGAGCCGCCGACCCGCCAGCAGCCGGGCGGGCCCCCGCGCGCTCGCCGCCGTGATCCGGCCGATCATGCCGACCACCCAGGGCCCCGCCAGATTGATGCACAGGAAGGCCAGGGCGAGCGCCACCGCGATGATCGCGACGCTGGTGCCCCTGGTCATCATCGGGAACGCGGCCAGCGCCGCGAGCAGGGCGATCACCCGTACGAACCGCATGGCGGGCGGCGTCTCCCGCTTGGCCACGCCGAGCGGGCTCACCACCACCCGCCGCAGCCCGGCCACCGCCGACAACCCCACCAGCAGCGGCACCGCCACCAGCACTCCGGCCAGCACGAGCGGGCCCGGGAACAGGTCGGCGACGAACCACGGCCCGCCCTGCATCTCGATCCCAGCCAGCAGCGGTACGGCCAGGGCGAAGGCGATGGCCCCCGTGAGCGCGCCGGCCAGCGCCACGATCACCGCCTCCGCCACGGTCATGGCCACGACCTGCCCCGGCGTCGCGCCGATCAGCCGCAGCGCGGCCAGCCGCTGATCGCGCCTGGCCACCGTGAGCCGGGCCGCCGCGCCCCCGAAGACCAGCAGCGGCACCACCATGAGCACACTGGCGATGACCGAGAGCACCTGGTACGCCTCGGCGTCCTCGCTCGGCGCGCCCGCCAGGCTCGCGACCTTGACCGGCGGCTTGCCGACGATCCAGTCCTGGGATCGTTTCGCGGTCATCGCCGGGGAGTCCGGCGCGTGGCCGACGACCGCGACCAGTTCGCCGGGGTGGACCAGCGCCTCGTCGCCGAGCACGCCCTCCGGGTCCGGGTAGCGGCCGGCCAGCTCGGCGGCCGGCAGCTCCTTGGCCAGCGCGGCCAGGGCCGGCGACAACCACACCTCGCCGGGTGCGGGGAAGCGGGGCAGACCGGGCGGCGGGGCCGGGGTCTTACCTTTGAGCGCGGCCAGGTCGATGACGGTGATGGCCTGGTCGCGTACGAAGTCGTAACGCGACGCCTCAATGGCCACCGCGTCCCCGGCCGCCCCCGCCTCGTTCCCCGCCGTCCCCTTTCCCGCCTCGGACGCGGCCGGGACCGGGTTGCGCCAGGCTCCGCGCTCGGCCCTGGCCTCGAAGGCGAAGTTGGCGGCCACCGCGAACAGCAGCAACGCCGTCGCCACGGCCACCGCCCCCAGCGTGAGCCAGGTGCCCAGCATTCCCCTGCGCCCGCCACCCTTGAGCAGCCGCCAGGTCAGTTCGAGGTTCACGCGCGTACCCCGGTTACCAGCAACTGACCGTCGCGGACCTCCACCGTGCGATCGCACCAGGCAGCCACATTCAGATCATGGGTGACCACGATCAGGCTGGCCCCGTTGTGCTTGGTGGCCTCCACCAGCAGCCGCATCGTCTCCTGCCCGGTCTGCTGATCGAGCGCCCCCGTGGGCTCGTCGGCGAAGACCACGGCCGGCCTGCTCACCAGCGCCCTGGCGATGGCCACCCGCTGGGCCTGCCCGCCGGACAACTCCCCCGGCCGCCTGGACTCCATGGACCGCAGGCCCAGCGGGCCGAACCACTCGCGCGCCTGCCGTACGGCCTGGGCCCTCGGCGTCCCGTTCAGCATGAGCGGGAGCGCCACGTTCTCCTCGGCGGGCAGCTCGGGCAGGAGCTGGCCGAACTGGAAGACGAAGCCGAAGCGGGTACGGCGCAGCGCACTGCGCTTGCGCTCGCCCATGGTGTCGATGCGGTGCCCGAGCAGGTGCACCTCACCCTCGTCCGGCTTCATGATGCCGGCCAGGCAGTGCAGCAGCGTCGACTTGCCTGAACCACTCGGGCCCATGATCGCCACCGCTTCGCCTGCCCGTACCGTGAGATCCACGCCGCCGAGGGCGACGGTCTGCCCGAACCGCTTGGCCAGGGCTCGTCCAACAAGCACGTCGTTCATGCCGTCCAGGCTCCCGCCGGAGGGTACGCCCCGGGATCCTCCTTGCGACCAGAGCCCATCGGCCGAACGGCTGATCCTAGAGTTGGGGCCGTGACTATTCGGGTTCTCATCGCCGACGACCAGCAACTGGTACGCACCGGCTTCCAGATGATTTTGGACGCTCAACCGGACATGGAGGTCGTGGCCGCGGTAGCGGACGGCGCCGACGCCGTGTCGGAGGCCAGGCGGCTGCGGCCGGACGTGTGCCTGCTCGACATCAGGATGCCCAAGCTCGACGGGCTGGAGGTGACCCGGGTGCTGGCGGGCCCCGGCGTGGAGAACCCCATGCGGGTGGTCATCGTCACCACCTTCGACCTCGACGAGTACGTCTACGGCGCCCTGCGCTCCGGCGCCACCGGCTTCCTGCTCAAGGACAGCGGCCCCACGCTGCTGATCGAGGCGGTCAGGGCCGCGGCGGCGGGCGACGCGCTGGTGTCGCCGTCGATCACCGTACGGCTGCTGCAGCACCTGACCCACCCCCGGCGCACGGCCGGACTCCCGGTGAACGATCCGCTGACCGACCGCGAGCTGGACGTCGTGCGCCTGGTGGCCAGGGGACGCTCCAACCAGGAGGTGGCCGCCGAGCTGTTCGTGTCACTGTCCACCGTCAAGACACACCTGGGCAGCATCTTCGCCAAACTCGGCGTACGCAACCGGGTCGAAATCGCTGCCTGGGCATGGGAATCCGGCGTGGTGAGCTGATTAACAGAGGGGCTCCCGGGATACAAGTTAATCAGAAGCTCAGCGCATGGCCCGGGGGGAGAACAACGTGCGCTACACCCAGGCATCGCCCACCAGAGCCGCCTCCGCCGTCTACGTGACCCTCACCGCCCAGCTCCTCTCCATCGGCGCCCTCGTGATCTTCGAGCTGTCCCGCGGCCGGCAACTCGCGGCCGAACTCGCCGCGTTCGGCGGCCGGCCCGTCGGCGCCGACGCCGAGGCGGTGGTAGGGGCGGTGACAACGTTCGCGGTGCTCATGATGCTGGTAGCCGGCACCACCGTCGCCGCTGCCGCCGCCTACGTGACCTGGCTGGTACGTGCCAGACAGGCCAACGACCGCTCGGCCGCGACGGCCCCGGTGGCGGCGGCCTGGCTGATCCCCGGCCTCAACCTGATCGCCCCCGCCGTCCTGGTCGACGAGGTCTGGCGCCGCACCCGCCCACCGGCCGGCCGCCGGGGCCGGTGGCTGACACTGCTGACGGGCTGGTGGCTGAGCTGGCTGGCCACACTCGCCCTGGTGACGATCCGACTGCCCCTCGACTCCTCCTCCGGCGACCTTACGGGGGTGGGGGTGCTGGAGCTGGCATGCGCGTGCGTGGCCGCCCTGCTGTGCGCGAGCACCGTACGCGAACTGACCACGCTGCAACGCACGGGCCGCTCCACCTGGACCCTCGAACCCGCCCCGGTCCAGACCTTCGCACCCCAGCCCACCCCGACCTCGGGCTCGACCGCGGTGAGCGGCACGAGCTGACCGGTTCACGGTTCACCACACGGATGGCCCACGTCCCGCACATCACGCTGTCCCGCCGGTGAACCGGAGGAGCGTTTTCCTGAAGAATCAGCAGTGTCCGCAGACCGACGATGAGAGATCGTTACGAACCTAGATGAGACCGAGGTCAGCCTAGGTCGTCGAACTCGCCATCCTTGAAACCCTCAGCGAACGCGTCCCACTCGGCCTTCGTGAAGGCGAGGATGGGGCCATCAGGATCTTTCGAATCGCGAACCAGGAATAGGCGATCAGTCGTCTCACTTTTGCCGAGTGGGAGAAGCCGAGCGTCCACGGCGGCCACCTCGACGCAGTTTGCGCCATTGCCACTACGCCTGCTCTTGCGCCACGCCACGCCGGTCAAGTCCACCTGGACACCTGGGCTCTCTGTGTGCAACCGGACACCCTTCCTCACCATGACCGCTTGGCCATGCTCAAGATCAGCGCCTTCGACTCGTCGGGATCGAGGGCCATTGCTCGGAGATGGTCAAACGCGAGGGTATAGCGGTAAATTTCCACTTCACTCTCCACATACAGGCTACTCGTCATGCTCTCGACATACACCACTTGAGGGTCGTAGGGCTCGCGAAATTCCATGACGGCGAACTGTCCAGCGGTCGCCGGATGGGCACCTTTGACAGACGGAAGCACCTGAACGATGACGTTGCCTCGCTCTGCCTGCTCCACAAGCTTGGCGTACTGCGCGGCCATAACTTCCGGGCCGCCCACCTGTTGCTGCAACGCCGCCTCGCTGATGATCGTCCAAAGGGTAAGCGGGCTGTCCTCCTGCGCAAGGAGGAGTTGCCGAGTCGTGCGGACTTCCACACGCCGTTGGATCTCCGCTGGAGGGGACAGCGCCATGAGAGCCGCCCGGATGATCTCACGGGCATAGTCCTCGGTCTGAAGAAGCCCGTTGATGATGAGTGGGTCGAAGCTGCGCAGGGATGCCGCCTCAGCCTCCAACTCGATATAGGTGGCGTAGTCGCTGGGCGTGGAGTCGGCGTAGGCATCCCACCAGCCGCGCTTGCGGGCGGCGCGAGCGAGCGCATGCAACGCCATGCGCCGATCCTCGTCTGCGCCATAGAGATCAAGCATGGCTGTTAGATCGGGTGCATTGATCCCGGTGCGCGCAGTCTCGATACGCGAAACCTTGGCAGTGGACCAGCCCAGGCGTTCAGCGGTGGCCTCAATGGTCATTTCGCTTCGCTCGCGCAGCCTACGAAGCTCGCCCGCCAGACGTCGGCGTCGGACTGTCGGACCTCGTCCCACCATCACGATCTCCAGCATCTCGACTGAAGGGTTATGTCAGCACGCATCGTAGCGTGTCATTTGCCCTGTCGACTCGGCATGTAAATTTACAGATTCTCTTGCACGCTGGGACTACATGGTGCAGCATCGGACGCAGTTAAGGAGCCAAGACCGCCCCGAGCCAAGCCTGCGACGGCGTGGCTTCACGAGCAGACGAGAGGTCCTTCATGGCTGTCAGTAGTCACGATGTGCAACGCCTCGCTCACCTGATGCGCCTCGACAAAGGACTGGCCGACCTCGGCCTGAACTCCAAGCTCGACTTGCGGCGAGTCGGCATCGCCCTGCCCTCGATAAGGGTCCGCGCCAAGATCCGGCGCGGGCGTTGGATCTATACGTGGGGGCCGCGGCCCTGGTGCCGAGTGGACGCCGAAGACGCAGGCGCTGTGCAGCGGGTTCATCGCGCAGCGTGGTGGTTGTAATGGGGCAGCACGTGGGTGGCTTTTGGCTGCCGGGGATCGCGGCGTCGGTGACGGTGGCGCGGCACTGCGCGAGAGTGGTTCTTCGCGTGTCGGTCGGCGATGCCATCGACGATGTATTGCTAGTGCTCACCGAGTTGGTTGGGAACGCCGTCAAGCACACCCGGTCCGGATGGCCGGGCGGTCAGGTGCGGGTGGAGTTCGAATTGGATCGTTCCAATAGCCTGTGGGTGAGGGTGATCGATCAGGGGTCGATGCAGGTGCCCTTTCCGCGTACACCGACCGCTGCGATGAAGGAGAACGGGCCGATCAAGGAGTCCGGGCGTGGGCTCCACCTGGTCGAAAGCCTTGCCAAGGAGTGGGGCGTGTGCTGGCCCAGACAGGGTTGCGTGGTGTGGGCGCTCATGGATGTGCCCTCATCGGAGGAGCAGGTTCGGGAGATCTCAGGTGCAGGGATCGATCAAGCCGGGATCAGAGCGGGCTCCGGGAGTGGTGGGCATGTGGCCGGAGCGGACGGAATGGATCCGGCAGCGTCCCTCTATGAGGGCTTGTGCGCCGCCGCCCGCCACCGCCAGTCGGATGGCAGGAGGTCATGACCGCTGCCGCGCCGCCACGGTTGCGGGTGCCGTATATCACCGCGTACAGCGAGGAGGCACTATCGCATCCGCTGATGTTCGTACCGGACCCGGGGGCCACGGATGGGAGACGGCTCAGCTACGCCGACGCCGTACGAGAGGACTTCCAGTTTGGCGTGCTGTGGGCACGTCATGGGCTGCACCGGGGAGGCCGGCCGGAGTGGAAGATGGTCAACTCCATACGGCAACGTCGCTGCATGATGCACCTGTTGTGCCAGGTGTGCGGCCGTTCGGCGGCTGAGCCGAACGGCCGTATCCCGTGGCTGGTGGCTGACGACCTGGACGACGATCCTGCCGTCAAGGGCTACACCAACGCGCCGCCGACCTGCGCCGCCTGCGCCCCGGAATCGGTGGCCGCGTGCCCGCGCCTGCGGCAGGGTGCAACTGTCTACACGGCTGGCCGGGCGGAGCCG
Organism: Nonomuraea sp. NPDC050404; assembly: GCF_040655495.1. NCBI lineage: Bacteria > Bacillati > Actinomycetota > Actinomycetes > Streptosporangiales > Streptosporangiaceae > Nonomuraea > Nonomuraea sp. NPDC050404. The sequence continues at coordinate 303,177 of NZ_JBFAKB010000009.1, read as the reverse complement.
TACGGAGTGCTGGCCAACGTCCTGCGCCCATCTCGCGGCAAGATCATCACCGTGGAACGTCATCGCGTGATCCCGCTGGATGCCTTCCATCTGCTGGAGTACGCACTCGCCGTGCAGCTCGTCGTCACTCTGGACGATCTGCAACCCGCCTCGCTCCCTTCGGCAAGATCCGAAGAAGTCCCGAGCCCGGAGTGAGGTGTTGGGCCGGCTCCTGCCGAGGATGGCCCTGGGACGCATCTCGCTCCGGATGGCGGCAACGCGGTTGACGCTCCTCTTGTAGGGGGTTGAGCGCCCGCGTTGCCGCCCTCTACCCCTCTTGTCGGACAGAAGCTGCTCTGCGTTGATCGTCGCCGAGCGGGAACTGGTTGGCACATGACTCACGAGATAAAGATCCATCAATACCCTACTGGGACATTGGTGGGGAAAGTTGATTATTGATTCCTGGGAGGCCATTTCGGCCTAGCCGCAGAAACAACAAGCGCATCACATACGAATGCCTTATTATCGCCATAGGTATACGTGAGGGGAGCGACGCAAAGAAGATTATCTACTACGACTGGACGGGCTGGCATCGTTTGCGTAGCGTCCAAACTGTCGGTCGGAGGGGAGAGTCATAATGATTGTTTCTGAAATCCGGGCAATTGAAGCCCGCGACCTCAAGGGAAGAACCCCCCATGGCGATCAAAGTGCTGGAAATTGAGCTGACCGGCCGCTGCCCTCTTCAGTGCGGACACTGTTATGCCAGCTCTAGCCCTCTGGGGACGCATGGAAGCATGACGGCTGCCGACTGGTCGGACGTCATCACCCAGGCGGCAAGCCTGGGGATTGCGCAAGTCCAGTTCATCGGCGGAGAGGCAACGATTCATCCTGCCTTTCCCGCTCTTCTGCGGCATGCCGTGGATGTGGGTTCGTCCGTGGAGGTCTTCTCCAATCTGCTCAACATCCGCCATTCGTGGTGGGAGGAGCTATTCACTCTGCCTGGCGTATCCCTCGCCACCAGTTACTACAGTGACGATCCCGAAATGCATGATCGGATAACGACACGTTCAGGCAGCCACGCCCGGACACGGGCCAACATCATCGAAGCGGTACGCCGCAGCATCCCGATTCGAGCGGCCATTGTCGAGATGTTCCCAGATCAACGGGTAGGAGGTGCCATCGCCGATCTCAAAGCACTGGGCATCACCAGGATCGGCACGGACCGGATCAGGGGCATCGGTCGCGGGACAACGACGACGACGCCCGAGGTCGGGCAGCTCTGCGGCAAGTGCGGACGGACCAAGGTCGCCATCAGCCCGGACGGGGAGGTGTGGCCGTGCGTCATGGCGCGATGGATGTCAGCGGGCAACGTGAAGGCGAGCCCACTCGGTGACATCCTCGCGGGGGACCTGTGGCGGCAACTCGTCTCCGCCATCCCGCCGTCACCTCATACGATGGCGTGCAACCCTGAGTGCAAGCCCAGCACGGGGGACGGTTCGGACTGCTCGCCGGCAGAGACCGAGGCGTGCGATCCGTCCTACTGTGACCCAGACCTGTAGGGGAACCACATGACGTGGCAAGCGCGCGCTGCGCAGCTCGCGGTCGAGGTGGCATCAGCAGGGTCGCGCTGGCGCGAGCCGGTCACGTCCACGCCCCGGCATGTCTTTGTGCCCCGCTGGTGGGACACACCTCCCGGGGGCGAGTTCGGGCACTGGGAGCTGCACGACGGCGCTGAGGACGAGGAGAGCTGGTTCGCGACGGCGTACAGTGACCAGACGATGATCACGGAGGTCGCGGGCAAGCACGCCGATCACGCGGATCCCGGCAGCGTCGTGTCCGGGCGTCCGACGTCATCGGCCACCTTGCCGAGTCTGGTGGTCCGCATGCTGCGGCACGGTGAGGTCTACGACGGGGCGCGGGTGCTCGACGTGGCGACGGGATCGGGATACAGCGCGGCGTTGTTGTCGCGGTTGCTCGGAGACGGCCTTGTGACCAGCATCGATGTGGAGCCGTACCTGGTCGAGGCGGCTTCGGCGCGCCTGGATTCGATCGGGCTGCATCCCAAGGTCGTCACCTGCGATGCCACCGGTCCGCTGCCGGGGGAGTTCGATCGCATCGTGTCGATGGTGTCGGTACGTCCGATTCCGCCGAGCTGGCTGGTGGCGCTGAGGCCGGGTGGGCGGCTCGTCACCGTGATCGCGAATACCTCGTTGATCGTGACGGCCATGAAGACGGCGGACGGCAAGGCCGTGGGGCATATCGCGCGGGATTGGGCGATGTTCATGCCCACGCGTTCCGGTGGCGACTATCCACCCCGGCTGCAGGAGCTGTTCGGCCGCGCGCAAGAGGAAACGGGTGAGCAGGTGAGCCGTGGCCGCTACCCGGTGGTGGATGCCGGGAGCGCGTGGGAGCTGAGGTCCATGTTGGAGGTCATGACCTCGGGCGGTATTCAGCACGGTTATGAGGAGGGCGAAGACGGGCGACGGACAGCCTTGCTGGTGCATGCGGATGGCTCATGGGCACGGGCCGAAGCGCACGGTGCCGAGTTGCCAGAGATCCATCAGTCCGGTCCGCGCCGCCTCTGGGACATCCTCGATGACATCCGTGAACATTGGCTGATCAACGGCGCGCTGCCGTTGCATGGGGCGCGAGTGTTCATCCAGCCGGACGGTGCCATCCGCCTCGCCCGAGGCGGATGGCGCAAGGTCGTTCGCTGACGTGCCCGCCATCCCTTCTCCAGGTCTCTAGTGGAGATACGCGACCAGGCGGGAGTGGAGAGGCCGGCGGAAGGGCCGTAGGCCACCCCTTGGGGCGAGCGTGAGCGAGTTCCGCCGGCCTCTCCACGGCTGTTCATGATCAACCGGTGTTGAGCCCATGCCGGACCTCGGCTAAGTGCCCGTCTACAAGCTGATCCCTGTGTTTGCGGCGTGGGTCGATATCGGGCGAAACTGTGACGTAGAGAGAATTTCCTGAGAACTTTAGGTGCGCCCGCCGCCGAGTCGAGTCGAAACTTCCCGGTGACCGGCGCTTCCATTTTTTTCCAGCCAGAGTTCAAGCGTATATTCGATGTTTTCCGGCAGATCGAGGTTCCTGAATCCTTCGTCCCCCTCCTCTGCACACCTGGTGTAATCCGTGCCTCTTTTCCAGAGTTTCACGCACGCATATTCATACGGGTGGTCGTTATCGGATATCTGCAGCTTTTCCCCTTCGGCCCAAAACGTCGCCTGGACCCGGTTGTTGTTGTCACGGGTTTTCAGCACCAGGGTAGTGCTGATCCCTCCCTTGTCGCTGTCTTCTTTCCGGTGGTAATTATCGCTGTACCAGCCCTTGGCGGAAACCGCAGCCGCAGCCGGACCAGCCGCTGGGATCGCCGAACTCACACAGAGCGCGAATCCGGCCGTTGCCAGAGCGGATATTTTCCCTAGGCGCACGACACATCCTTCACCGTTCGTTTTGGTTGGACTGGGATAAATGCTAGCGGTAGCCGTTATATATCTGATATAGATCGGATATGTGCTCCAAGTCCGGGGCCCGCGGAAGAGCGCGTGACACGAGAACGGGCGCTCCCGAGAACGGCCCCCGAAGCCGCACGCGCAGCTGGGAACCTTTCCGAGGATTGGCCAGATTTTTCTTGAATGCAACCCCACAGCGGGCAATGGGGATAGATTGAAGACGAAACGGGAGCACCGATATCGGCCGCCATTGCCGATCTTCTGTTGGAGAACAGCAAATGAACATCCCGCAGACGTCCAACGCGTCTCCGCCGCCGAGAAACGCTCTGGCCGCTATTTTCGAAAACTCGCCGTGGCAGCATGCGATCGAATCCGTCGCACGTGAACTTTTCCTCGGAAAGGCGGTCCTACAGAGCGCGGAGTATGGGGATCGCTGGGAGGTCATCCGGCGCGAGGACATGAGTACGGTTGACTGGCTGCGACTGGTCTACCGTGATGCCACTTGGGTCACCCAGGTGAACGGCGTCATGGCGGAGCAGGCGACCGGCCGAATGTCGGGCGTGCCCACCTCCTCGTCCACCATGCCCAGCCTGGTTGTCCGGATGCTGGAGGCCGCCGAGATCCGCGAGGACGACAAGGTATTGGAGATCGGAACAGGAACCGGATACTCCACCGCTCTGATGTGCCACCGGCTCGGCGACGGCAAGGTGACCTCGATCGAGTACGACCCTGTGGTAGCCGCTCGCGCTCACGATGCGATCCAGGCCGCCGGATACGCACCGACGCTCGCTGTGGGTGACGGCCTGGCGGGGTATGCGGATAACGCCGAATACGACCGCCTGATCACCACTTGTTCCGTCCGCTACATCCCGGTTCCTTGGATATGGCAGGTACGCGATGGTGGGACTGTCACGACCCCGATGGCTGGATGGATGGGAGGCGTCGCCTTCGCTCACCTGACCCTCGACGACGCCGGTAATGCGAACGGACGCTTCCTCAGCGATGACCTCTATTTCATGACCGCGCGTCCGCACCTACCTCATCCCCTGGCGTCTACTTTGATGCCGCGAGGAGAGCCACGAGAGAGCAGGATCGATCCGAGGATCCTTGATGACAGCACAGGATTGTTCGTGGCCCAGTTGGGCGCACCATCGGCCCAGCGTGCAGGTCTGGGAGACGAGACAATTCTGCTCGATGTCGCCACCGGCTCACAGGCGAGCACCCGTAAAGCCGAGGGTGGGGGGTGGGTAGTGCAGCAGCATGGCCCGCTGCGTCTTTGGGATGCGGTTGAGGACGCCATAGGGATATGGCAGCAAGCGGGCTCCCCCCATCAATCCGGCTTCGGATTGACCGTCACTCCAAGCTGGCAGCGTGTCTGGCTGGGCGATGTTGACGGCCCCTCCTGGGATCTCCCCGCCTGACCGACCTATGAGCAGCCTCGCGGACCTGCTCGACGTGCCGGGCGGGCAGCTCAGCGCGGCAGCACATATCCTCGGACGCGCACATCGGGTCGGCGACCACGCCGAGCTGGGACATCCGGTCCGCGAGCATGCGCGCCGGCTTCCGAACACGGCGGAAAGAGGGTAGACGTGCTGTTGACGCGGCTGGAACTTCCCCGCCCTCCAGAAGACTGGTCCGCCGCCCTTCCTCTGGTCCGTCATCTTGAAACGCACGGGCTGACCTTCACCGATCGAGTGACGTTCCTGGTGGGTGAGAACGGGTCAGGAAAGTCCACCTTGGTGGAGGCCATCGCTGATGTCTGTGGCATCAATTCCGAGGGCGGCAAGGCGGGTACGAGATACGCCTCGGCGGGGATGCCCTCTCCGCTGGGAGAAGCACTCAACGCCGATTTGACCACGGACGGGCTGCGACTTCTGCGCGGTCCTCGGCGCAAGCGACGGGGATTCTTCTTCCGCGCCGAGACGCTCTTCAACCTGGGACAGAGCGTGTCCGGCATGCACGGATTCTGGGAGGAGGACCTCACGGAGCAGTCCCACGGAGAGGGATTCTTCACGGTCCTCGACCGCATGATGTCCGGCCCAGGTCTCTACCTGCTGGACGAACCCGAAGCGGCATTGTCGTTCCGCTCCTGCCTTCGCCTGCTCGCTCTCATGGACCGTGTCTCACGTGAGGGCGGTCAGATCATCTGCGCGACACACTCACCCATCCTGGCCGGCCTTCCCGGAGCGCAGATCAACGAACTGAATGAGCACGGCATTCAGACCACGGAGTGGGAGAAGCTCCAGTTGGTTGACGACTGGCGGCGCTTTCTGGCCAAGCCGGACTTCTACCTGCGATACGTGCTGGAAAACGACTGACCCACGCGGACGGCCCACGTTGCGCACGTAACGGCGGCGCGCCGGGGAACCGGAGGAGCGTTTCCTGGATGGAGGCCGGCCACGTGCGGTGGGTGGCGTGACGTCGGCTGTGCCGTACAAGATGAATGATCAAGCAGCGGGACCGGAGCTGCCCGGGCTGGCGTGCCAGAGTTGGCGGGGCGGGGTGGCGGGGGCGAGGTCTGAGTACGGGGAGAGGCGGAAGCCGTTGGCGTACTCGATCGGGCGGCCACCGACGCCCGCCAGGTCCTCAGGAGCCCGGTCGATCACGGCGCGGACCGCATCGATGCCCCGGGAGCGCCAGAGTGCGTCCAGGTCGGCCAGGTTCCAGCAGTCCACGGCCCGCATCGAGACCGCTCGCGGCCCGGTGCGTCTGATCACCCCTCTGGCCAGCATGAGCCACGAGCCGAACACGGTCGCCGCGCAGTGCCCCTGCACCGACTCGAAGAACGTCAGGTCGACCGGCCCGGTCGAGTCGTCGAGCGTGGTGAAGATGACGCGCTGGCCCGAGCGCACGGCCGGGGTCTGGGTCGCCACCTTGACCCCGGCGACCAGGATCTCCGCCCCGTTGCGCTGGGCGAGCAGGTCCCTGGAACGCACCACCCCCAGCGCGTCCAGCAGGTCCTCGTGGAAGCTGATGACGTGCCGGCTGATGTCGACGCCGAGGATCTCCAGCTCGGCCTCGACCATCTCCGTCTCGGTCATCTCGGGCAGCTCCCCCGGCGGCAGTCGCTCGCCGAACCCGAGCGGCAACTGGACCGCCGGAGGAGCCACGTTCTGAGAGAGATCCATGTGAGAGCTGTAGCGCTTGGACTTGCGCGGGCCGGCTCGCACGCCGATCCCCGAAGCCCGGTCGAGCACGCCGACCTGGGCGATCAGGTCGCGGCGGGTCAGCTCGCCGGGCTTCCAGCGAGGCCCGCCCGGGTGCAGGTCGTGCAGCGCGTCCAGGCCGCCGACCTGCACGATCCGCTCGATCGTGGGCCGTGAGGGGCGGGCGCGGTCCCAGAAGTCGGCCAGTGAGGTGTACGGCTGCCCCGCCACCATGCGTTCGACCTCGGCCTCGCTCACGCCCTTGATCGCCGAGAACGGCACCCGCAGCGCGTACCCCTTACCGATCTCCCCGATCTTGAACTCCCTGGAAGAGCGAGGAGCGCCTTCGAGGTCGGCGGGGCGGACCCGGACCTGGACGCGCGGCCCCAGCCGCTCCACCCGCCAGTCCCTGCCCGACTTGTTGATGTCCAGCGGCAGGATCTTCACCCCGCACTGCCTGGCCTCGTCGATGATGACGCGCGGCGGGTACATGCCGGGCTCGTGCGTGAGCACCCCCGCGAAGAACGCCGCCGCGTGGTGCCGCTTGAGCCAGGCCGACTGGTACGTGGGCAGCGCGAACGCCGCCGCGTGCGCCTTGCAGAACCCGAAGGCCCCGAACGCGTCCAGCACCTTCCAGGCCCGCTCCACGGCCGCCTCGTCGAACCCGCCGGCCTTGGCCAGGGGGACGAAGGTCCTGCGCACCCGCTCGCGCCCCTCGGGCGTGTCCAGGGTGCGCCGCAGCTTCTCGGCGAAGGACAGGTCGCGCCCGGTCATCACCGAGATGATCTTCAGCACCTGCTCGTGGAAGACCACGACGCCGTGCGTCTCCTTCAGCGCCTCGCGCAGCCGCTCGTGCGGATAGTACGGCTGCCGCCACCCGTGCCTGGCCTCCAGGTAGGGGGTGACCATGTCGGAGTTGACCGGCCCCGGCCTGAACAGCGAGATGTCCACGATCAGGTCGTGCATCCTGCGCGGCTCCAGCTTGGCCACCAGCTCGCGCTGACCCGGCGACTCGATCTGGAAGCAGCCCAGGGTGCGGGAAGCGCAGATCATGTCGTAGGTCTCCTGGTCGTCGTGCGGCACGTACTGCACGGAGGGGTCGTCGCCGTGCTGGGTGTCCAGTTCGACCGTGACGTCGTCCACCCGCTTGACCTCGCTCAGCGCGTACGCCAGCGCGGACTGCATCCGCACCCCCAGCACGTCGAGCTTGAGCAGCCCGGCCTCCTCCACGTCGTCCTTGTCGAACTGCGACATCGGGTACCCCAGCAGGCTGCGCTCCACCGGCGTGCGGTCGCGCAGCCCCGCGTTGCCGATCAGCACGCCGCACGGGTGCAGCGCGATGTGCCTGGGCAGGCCGTCGAGCCTTTCGGCCAGCCGGAACACCCGGTCGAGCCCGGCCTCGCCGAGCCGGCTCTCGCGCAGCTCTGGCAGGTCCTCCAGGGACGCGGTGATCTGCCTGGCCCTGATGTGCGGGAACGCCTTGGCGATGGCGTCGATCTCGTGCGGCGGCAGGCCCATCGCCCCGGCGACGTCGCGGATGGCGCTGCGCGCGCGGTAGGTCTCCATCATGGACACGCAGGCCACCCGGGACTCGCCGTAGCGGTCGAAGATGGCCTGGTAGCAGTCGAGGCGGCGGGCCGACTCGACGTCCACGTCGATGTCGGGCAGCCCGATGCGGCCCTCGGACAGGAAGCGCTCCATGAGCAGGCCGTGCTCGATCGGGTTCACCTCGCCGATGCCGATGAGGTAGTTGACCAGGCTGCCCGCGCCCGAGCCGCGGATGGCGCAGCGGATGCCCATGCCACGGATCATGTCGGTGATGCCAGCCACTGCGATGAAATATCCGGACAGGCGCTTGCGCTCGATGATCGCCATCTCGTCCCGCAGGCGTTCCCTGACCTCGCCGGAGCCGAAGCCGGAGCCGGAGCCGGAGCCCGAGCCCGAGCCGTCGAGGCCGCGCCTGAACAGGCCGTCCTCCACCCGGTGACGCAGCAGCGGCACCGGGTCGCGGCCGATCTCCGGCAGGTGCAGGTCGGGCGGGTCGTTGCGGAGCGCGAGCAGGTCGAGCGGCTCCATCGCGCACGCCTCCGCCAGCCGCCTGGTGGTGTACAGCAGCCGGGCCACCCGCTCCTGGTCCGCGCCGCACACCTTGGCCGCCACCTGCCGCATCTCCTTGGTGCCCTTGAGGTAGGCGTGGGAGGTGGTGCGGTCGAGGTGGCGCGGGTGCAGGGGAACGAGTTGGCGGGCCGCGTCGAGCACGTCGCCCACCTGGTGGTCGGCGGGGTCGAGATAGCGTACGGCGTTGCTCAGCACGGCGGGCACGCCCATGGACTCGGCCAGCCCGAGCATCCGCACGGCGGTGATGGCGTCGCGGAAGCCGTACTGGTCGACCAGTTCGACCACCACGCCGGGCACCGCGGCGCGCCACAACCCCAGCAGCGTCCTGGCGTGCTCGTCGCGCCGCTCGGCCACCGCGCGGCCCACGTCGGACCTGGGCCCGAGCAGCACCACGAGCCCGTCCTCCGCGCCGAACCCATGCTCGCCGGGGCCGCCCGCCCACTCGCCGACCAGCTCGCGGGTCACCCTGGGCTCGCCCCGCTCCCCCACGTGGTGCGCGGCCGTGACCAGGCGGGCCAGGCGGGACCAGCCCTTGCCACGGGACAGCACGGTGACGCGGTCCTCGGCTCCCGGACCGGTCCTGGGGCGCGGTGCGCGCAGCCCCGGCACCGGGGTGAAGGCCGAGGCGGGGACGTCGAGCGCCAGGTTCACGCCGAGCACCGGCGCGATCCCGGCCTCCGCGCACGCCTGTACGTGCTTGATCGCGCCGTAGAGGCCGTCGCGGTCGGTCAGCGCGAGGATGTCCATCCCGTGCTCGACCGCCCGGTTCACCAGGGCTTTCGGGAAGGCCGTGCCGAAGCGCATGGAGTAGGCGGAGGAGACGTTGAGGTGCGGGAACGGGGGCGCCATCAGTCCCACGCCCGCAGCAGCAGCCAGCCGTTGCTGGCGGTGTCGTAACGCAGCTCGTACGAGCCCGTCTCGCGTCCCGGGCTGGCCTCCACCCGCCAGAACTGGCGCTCACCGGGGTCGCCCTCGCCGGTCTTCCACCACTCGCGCGCGACCACCCACTGGTCGAGGACGCGGCGGACGAGGTAGAGCCGGTCACGCCAGACGAACTGGGTCGGCTCCCCGTCTCGCGTCCACACCTCTATCGGATCGCCATAGAGTCTGCTCAAGACGCTTCTCCCCCCGCGGCTCTGGTCGGTTTGCTGAGCCACCCGGGGGAAGGCGGGTGCTACAACTCGAACATATGTTCTCCGGCCCCGAAACGCAAGTCGCCGGCGTGCCGTACGAGGGGGTTCGCGCCGATCGAGTTGCGGATGCTGAAGGCCACGCTGCCTGCGCGGTAACGATCGTCGGAGGACTCCACGGGGCGGCCTTCGTGGGTGGTCGTGGTCCTGCGCTGGCGCAGCAGCGGGCTGCCCCGGCGCACCCCCAGCAGGCGGGCGTCCTGGGCCCCGGCGGGCACGGCGTCGATGAGATGCTCGCCATAGGCGAACACCAGGCCGATGGAGGCGTGCAGCGCCTCGGTGACCGACTCGCAGTCGGCGGGCAACTCCTCGACCGCGGGGGCCACCCACCCGGCGTACACCGTCCGTTCCAGCAACACCGGCTCGCCCTCCAGCGTGCGCACGCGCAGCACCTCCAGCACCTCCTCCGAGCCGAGCCTGGCCGGCTCGGTCCCGCCCGCGGGCCTGCGGCGCTGGGCGATCACCTGGCCGCCGAAGCGGTAGCCGTTCGCGCGGGCCCACTGGGCGAAGCTGTGCAACTCGGCGAAGCTCTGGCTGCGGGTCCTGCCGAGCACGATGCGCCTGGCCCCCTGCCGGGAGCCGACCAGGCCCTCGGCGGCCAGCACGGCCACCGCCTGGCGTACGGTGCCGCGGGCCGCGCCGTACCGCGCCGCCAGCTCCGCCTCGCTGGGGAGCTGGGAACCGACCGGATGGGCGCCGGCGATGATCTCGCCCCGCAGCTCATCGGCGATCCGTTCATAGCGCGCAACCATCACCGATCCCTCCCATTCACGAAAGAGCAACATTGATGCGACTTACTGGTGCTCGCTTGTTTGTACAAGTTCCCCTACGTTCTTGCCACACCCCCTGGAAAGTGGAGGCGACGTGTTCACACTTCGCGCCCGTGCGGCCGGCGTTGCCGCAGCCATCACCGTAGTCACCGCGGCGTGCGGCGCCGCCCCCGGCACCCAGCAGACCACCCAGGCGTCGCAGGGCGGGGCGAACGCGGTCAACGCGGCCACCGCGACCTCCGCCGCCGATTTCGGCGGCTTCGACAAGCTCGTCGAGGCGGCCAGGAAGGAGGGCGCGCTGCACGTCATCGCGCTGCCGCCCGACTGGGCCAACTACGGCGAGATCATCGAGAAGTTCCAGGCCAAGTACGGTATCAAGATCGAGAGCGAGACCCCCGACGCGGCCAGCGCCGACGAGATCAACGCCGTGAAGACCCGCAAGGGCCAGGACCGCGCCCCCGACGTGCTCGACCTGGGCCAGTCGTTCGCGATCAGCGGCGCGGCCGAGGGGCTGTTCGCACCGTACAAGGTGCAGACCTTCGACAAGATCCCCGAGGGTCAGAAGGAGCAGACCGGGCTCTGGGTGAACGACTACGGCGGGTACGTGTCCATCGGCTGCGACGCCAAGAAGATCGAGAACTGCCCGACGACGTTCGCCGACCTGCTCAAGCCCGAGTACAAGGGCAAGGTCGCGATGAACGGCAACCCGACCAAGTCGGGCTCGGCCTTCGCCGGCGTGTACGCCGCCTCCGTCGCCAACGGCGGCTCCTTCGACGACATCCAGCCCGGCATCGACTTCTTCAAGAAACTGAAGGAGGCCGGCAACTACAACCCGGTCGAGACCACCCCGGCCACCATCGAGAAGGGCGAGACCCAGATCAGCATCGACTGGGACTACAACAACGCCGCCTACGCGCCCCAGATGACGGCCAAGGGCATCGACTGGAAGGTGAACGTGCCCTCCGACGGCAGGTACTTCCAGATGTACGCCCAGGCCGTCAACAAGGACGCCCCGCACCCGGCGGCCGCCCGGCTGTGGCAGGAGTACCTCTACAGCGCCGAGGGCCAGAACCTCTACCTCAAGGGCTTCGCCCGGCCCGTGCTGCTGCCCGCGATGACGGCCGACGGCACCGTGGACAAGGCGCTGGCCGACAAGCTGCCCTCGGTCGAGGGCACGCCGGAGTTCCCGACCACCGCGCAGGTGGACGCGGCCAAGGCCAAGCTGGCCGCCGGCTGGGACGCCGCGATCTCGGGATGAACCGCTCGCGTTCAAGGGGCTGGCTGGGGGCGCTGCCGCTGCTGGCGTTCTTCGCGCTCGTGTTCGGCGTCCCCGCCGTCGTGCTGGTGGCGGGGGCGTTCACGGCGCAGGGACGGCCAAGCCTGGCCAACCTGTCGCAGAGCCTGCAGGGCGGCTACCTCACCGCCATGGCCGGCAGCGTCAAGCTGTCGGCCGTGGTGGCGCTGCTGGGCGCGGTCCTGGGCACGTTCCTCGCCCACGCCGTGGTGACCTCCCGCTCCACGCTGCTGCGCGAGGCCGTGCTGACCGCGTCCGGCGTGCTGGCGAACTTCGGCGGCGTGCCGCTGGCCTTCTTCTGGATCGCCACGCTCGGCAACGCCGGCGTGGTCAGCGGCCTGGTGGGGCTGCCCTCCGGCTCGCTGTACACGTTCTGGGGCCTGGTCGTGGTCTACCTGTACTTCTCGGTCCCGCTGATGGTGCTGGCCATGGCGCCCGCGCTGGACGGGTTGCGACCGCAGTGGCGCGAGGCGGCGGCCGGCAGCGGGGCCACCGCCTGGCACTACTGGCGCTTCGTCGGGCTCCCGGTGCTGGCCCCGGCCATGCTGGGCGGGGTGGTGCTGCTGTTCGGGTCGTCCTTCTCCGCGTACGCCACCGCCAACGCCATGGTCGGGACCGTCGTTCCGCTCGTCACCCTGAAGATCGCCAGCGCGCTGACCGGCGACGTGCTGGTCGGCTACGAGAACATCGCGCTGGCGCTGAGCCTCGACATGATCGTGGTGGCCGGGCTGGTCATGGCGATCTACCTGCCGCTGCAGAGGAGGACCTCGCGATGGCTGCACTGACCGGCCTGGAACGCGTCTCCGGCGCCCCGCCCCGGCGCACCAGGGCGTGGTGGCGCGGTGCGGTGTTCCTGCTCGCCGCCGCCTATTTCCTGATCCCGCTCGGCACCTCGTTCTGGTACACGATCTACACGCCGACCGCCGGGGTGTCGTTCGCCGCGTACGGGGAACTGCTCACGGCCGAAGGCTTCGCCGCCTCGCTGTCGCTCTCGCTCGGGCTGGCCGTGGCCACGATCGTGCTGGTGCTGCTGCTGGCGCTGCCCGCGATGCTGGCCGTGCGGCTCTTCGCGCCCCGGCTGCGGGTGGTGATGGAGGTGTTGTGCACGTTGCCGCTGGTGGTGCCGCCGATCACGTTCGTCGCCGGGATCGGCACGGCGCTGCGCGACGGGACCGACCTGCTCGCGCCGACGCCGTTCTGGGCCACGATGATCGCGGTGCAGGATCCGGGGTTCCCGGTGGTGCTGGTGCTGGCGTACGTGGTGCTGGTGCTGCCGTTCGTGTACCGGTCGCTGGACGCCGGGCTGCGCACGATGGACGTGCGGACGCTGGTGGAGGCGGCACGCAACCTGGGCGCCTCGTGGCCGTACGTGCTGGCCCGGGTGGTCGTGCCCAACCTGCGCACGGCGCTGGCCAGCGCGTCGTTCCTGACGCTGGCGCTGGTGCTGGGCGAGTACACCGTGGCCAGCCTGCTGGGCTACCAGCCGTTCGCGGTGTGGATCGTGACCGTCTCCGGCTCCAAGGGGCAACTCTCGGTCGCGGTGTCGATCCTCAGCCTGCTGCTCATCTGGCTGCTGTTGCTGGCCGTGTCCACCATTTTCAGCAAGGAGAAGGGCAAATGACCGCATCGGTGGAGTTCCGTGCGCTGCGGCGTACGTTCGGCCAGACGGTCGCGCTGGACGGCTTCGACCTGATCGTCGCACCCGGCGAGTTCGTCGCCCTGCTCGGGCCCTCGGGCTGCGGGAAGACGACGGCGCTGCGGTGCGTGGCCGGGTTCGAACGCCCGGACTCCGGAGCCGTGCTGGTGGACGGCCGCGATGTCACGAACGTCCCCGCCAACAAGCGGGACGCGGGCATGGTCTTCCAGTCCTACTCCCTCTTCCCCAACCTGAACGCCCGCGACAACGTCGCCTTCGGCCTGCGCGTACGCAAGGTACCGGTGGCCACCCGGCGGAAGAAGGCGGACGAACTCCTCGAACTCGTCGGCCTGCCCTCCCACGCCGACCGCTACCCGCACCAGCTCTCCGGCGGCCAGCAGCAACGTGTCGCGCTGGCCCGCGCGCTCGCCCTGGAGCCGCGCGTGCTGCTGCTGGACGAGCCGCTGTCCGCGCTGGACGCCAAGGTACGGGTGACGCTGCGCGAGGAGATCCGCCGCCTCCAGCTCGACCTGGGCATCACCACCATCTTCGTCACCCACGACCAGGAGGAGGCCCTGTCGATCGCGGACCGGGTGGCGGTGCTGCGGGACGGGCGGCTCGAACAGGCGGGCGCGCCCGCCGACGTCTACGACCGGCCGGCCACCCCGTTCGTGGCGGAGTTCGTCGGCACCATGAACCACCTGACCGGGCAGGTCTCCGGGAACCAGGTGACGGTGCTCGGCCAACTCCTTCCCGTGGACGGCCCCGTTCCAGCGGATCCGTCCGTGGACGTCCTGGTCCGTCCGGAGGCCGTGCAGGTCGTCCAGAATTCCGATGGTCCCGCCGAAGTGCTGGCGGCCTCGTTCCGTGGCGCCTCCGTACGGCTCAGGCTCGCGGTGGCGGGCGGGGAGGTGCTCGCGGACGTGCCCGGCCACGAGGCCGCCCGGCTCGGCCCCGGCACGCGCGTCGCGGTACGCCTGGTGGAGCGCCCCGTCCTGGTGGCGGCCCGCACGGTCACCGTCCCCTCCCCTGTCGTGGCCGCCGATGCCGTCTGAGTCCGCGAACCGGCCAGGCACCATGACGCCCGGCCCCGCCACCGTCCCGCCGGGTACCCCGCCCGACCCCGCCGCCGTCCTGCTCGACATGGACGGCACGCTGGTGGACACCGAGGGGCTGTGGTGGCAGGCGGTCGCCGCCGTCGCCGAGCCCCTCGGCCGCACTCTCACCCCCGCCGACCACCCGCACGTACACGGCCACACCGTCGAGGACGTGGCCGCCCACCTGGGCGACCCCGGCCTGACCGGCCCCCTCACCGACGCCTTCGCCGCCCGCGTCGCCCGCGACCTGACCGTGCTGCCCGGCGCCACCGAACTCCTGTCCGGCCTGGCCGCCGGCGCCATCCCCACCGCCCTGGTCACCGCCTCTCCCCGCCGGATCGTGGAGCTGGTGCTGCCCCGGCTGGGGCATGCGTTCGACCTGGTCATCGCGGACGAGGACACGGAACGAAGCAAGCCGTGGCCGGACCCGTACCTGAAGGCTGCCCGCCTCCTCGGCGCGGCACCGTCCCGATGCGTGGCCATCGAGGACAGCCCAACGGGAATCGCGGCGGCACGGGCGGCGGGCTGCCGCGTACTGGTGGTCTCACCGGAGCGGGGCCTGCCGACTCTGGCCAGAGTCCGCGCTTACCTGAGCAGTTACGGGGAATCTCTTCGTAAGAGGGCTTGAAAGTGTAGGCTCACTGCCAGTTGAAGGCTAGGGGAAGATCGTGCTGCTGCGTTTCCGGGTTGCCAACCATCGGTCGATCCGTGACGAGCAGACGCTCTCCCTGATAGCCGTTCCGCGCCGGGGGGAGCCGAAGCGCACCGAATCGCTCCACGTCGCCGGGATCTACGGCGCGAACGCGTCGGGAAAGTCCAATCTTCTCGACGCCCTGCGGTGGATGTCCGATGCCATCCGGTCGTCCCACACCTCCTGGGATCCGACCAAAGGGGTGCCCAGAAACCCCTTCAAGCTCTCCAGAGCCGGACTTCGGACACCATCGTTCTTCGAGGCCGACTTCCTCCATCAAGGCGTCCGATACTCCTATGGCTTCGAGATGGACGATGAAGTAGTGCTAGGGGAATGGCTCAACGCCTTTCCCCGAGGGCGGCCGAAGAAGCTCTTCGATCGCACCGGGCCCGCCGACATGACCTTTGGGCGCAGCCTTACCGGCGAGGTACAGCGCATACGCAGACTCACCCGGCCGAACTCGCTCTATCTTTCGTGCGCGGCGTCCAACAACCATTCGCTGTTGACCGCCATCTACGACACTCTGAAGTTCGTCGCCATCGATTTTGTCCAGCACGGCGAACTGAATGAGGAGTCTCGCCTTGACCTGGTTAAACTCCTCCTGCGCCGTGGGGTCGCGACAGACAACATAAATGAACTGCTGCGTATCGCGGACCTGGGCATCGAGCGGGTCGAGCTTGTGGAGGCCGAGCCGCATGACCAGCTCATCATGCGTAGAGCGGGAGAGATGCCGTCACTGAGCCTTGAGGAAGAAAGCGCTGGCACCCGCGCGTGGCTCTCCCTTCTGGGCCACACGATCATCGTCCTGCACATCGGTGGCATCCTGCTCGCCGACGAGATCGACTCCAGCCTGCATCCACTGCTCAGCTCGACGTTGATCCGGATGTTCAAGGACCCCGACATCAACAGAGCCAACGCACAGCTAATCTTCTCCTCGCACGACACCACACTCCTCGGCTCACTCATCGAGGATGGGCTTCTGGCCAGGGATGAGGTGTGGTTCACCGAGAAGGACAGCTCAGGCGCCACCAACCTTTACTCACTCGCCGAATTTCACACCCGTCGTGACGAGAACATAGAACGCGGCTATCTACAGGGCCGATATGGCGCAGTTCCGTACCTCAATTTCGAGGACATTCGTGAGATCTTCCTGAAGGGACCCGCCAGCACCCATGAGCCCCAGGCGTAGCCCCCCGCGCCTTGACCGTCCCGTCGGCCGCCGGGCACCGAAGAAGCGTGTCCTCGTGGCGTGTGAGGGAGAAGTCACGGAGGTCGAATACTTCGAAGGCGTCCGCCACTACTTCCGCTCCCTCCCCGTGGAGATCCGCAACTGCAAGGTGATCGGCCTCGGGCGAGATCCGGCGGCCATCGTCGCCTATGCCGTCCGCGAGCGCGACAAGAAGGATCGGGAGGCTCGCGCGCAGCGGGACGTCAACATCGCCTACGACGAAGTGTGGTGCGTCGTGGATGTCGACCAGCACACCACCCTTGAGCAAGCCTTGGTCGCGGCACGCAGGGGTCGCGTCAACCTGGCGGTCTCCCTGCCCTGCTTCGAGTTGTGGATCCTCCACCACTTCGAGGACCACACGGCCGCCTGCGACCAGGAACGCATCAGACAGCGACTCAGGAAACACATCAAGGACTACGACAAGCACCTGGGACGGGACTTCCCTTTCGCTCACCATGAGATCGCGCGGGAACGTGCGCTGCGAGCGGACCCGGAGCACTGTGAACCCAACCGGAAAGGTCGTAACCCCTCCACGAACGCCTGGCTGATCGTCGAAGTCATCCAGCGGTCCGGAAGAGATCGCTGAGCCGTTCCAGGGCCAATTCGCCGCACCTGTCACGAGATCGGCAGCCCGCCCTGTCTTAGCTGGCGAACCGGTAACCAAGATCTGGAAGGCAGTGCAGATGAACAAACTCATCCGACTGGGACTCATCGCCGCCGCGAGCCTCGTACTGATCCCCGGTACGGCCAACGCCACCCCCAGCACCGGCGTCACCGCCAAGCTGATCTCCCAGCGGACGATAGGCGACCAGGACTACATCCTGCGCGAGATCACCATCGCGCCCGGCGGCAGCACCGGCTGGCACTACCACGACGGCACCCTCTACGGAGTCGTCCGCAAGGGCACCCTCAGCCACTTCGGCTCCACCTGCGAGTCCGACGGCGTGTACCAGGCAGGGCAGATCATCGTCGAGCCCAGCGGCTCCGACGAGGTGCACATCGGGCAGAACCGCGGCGACAAGCCCATCGTCCTGGAGGTGTTGTACGTGCTCCCGCACGGCGCGCCGCTCTCGGTGGACGCGCCGAACCCGGGGTGCGACTTCGAATAGGACCCCGTGTGCTCAGCGGCGGCGAGCGCGGTATCGGTAAGCTACGCGCCGTGAGCGGTGAAACCTCCCACATCGGGCGCTACAGGCTGCTTAGTGTGCTGGGCAGAGGCGGGATGGGCACGGTCCATCTCGCCGAGGACCCTGCCGGGCAACGGGTCGCCGTCAAGGTGATCAACCCGGAGCTGAGCCAGCACGAGCAGTTCCGCATGCGTTTTCGCAGGGAGGCGGACGCGGCGCAGCGGGTGCGGAGGTTCTGCACGGCCGCCGTCATCGAGGCCGCGCTCGACGGCGGCCAGCTCTACGTGGTCACCGAGTACGTGCCCGGCCCCAACCTCGAAGAGGCCGTACGCCAGTCGGGCCCGCTGCGCGGCTCCAGCCTCGACGCGCTGGCCGTCAGCGTGGCCACCGCGCTCACCGCCATCCACGGCGCCGGGGTGGTGCACCGGGACCTCAAGCCGTCGAACGTGCTGCTGTCCCCCGTCGGCCCGCGCGTGATCGACTTCGGCATCGCGCGGGCGCTGGACACGCTCGGCGGCGTCACGGGCACCGGCGAGCTCGTCGGCACCCCCCGCTACATGGCGCCCGAGGTGTTGCGGGGCGATCCGGTCTCGCCGGCCTGCGACGTGTTCTCGTGGGGTTGCCTGGTGGCGTACGCGGCCAGCGGGCGGGCGCCGTTCGGCGGGGACACGCTGCCGGCCATCGTGTACCAGGTGCTCAACACCGAGCCGGACCTCGAAGCCGTCGAGCCCGGCCTGCGCGAGTTGGTCGCGGCGGCGCTGCGCAAGGACCCGGCCACGCGGCCCACCGCGCAACAACTGCTCGACCATCTCGTCGGGCGGGCGGCGGCGCCGGAGCAGGCGGCGCAGACCGTACAGGTGGCCTGGCAGCAGTCCACCGCTGCCTTCACGGCCGTCCCGCAGCAGCCCAAGCGCCGGCGGGGAGCGCTGTACGCGGGCCTGGCGGCGGCCGCGGCCGTCCTGGTGGCGGGGGGCGTGACCGCGTGGGCGGTGTTGTCGCCGAGCGGACCGCCCAAGGACCTGGGGCTGCTCTACCAGGAGGACTTCACGCAGACCTCCGGCGGCTGGAGCGGCACCTACGACCCGACGGAGAGCTCCAGCTACGGATATCGCTCGGACGGGACCTACGGGCTGGACGTGGAGCAGGGCAACGAGGAGGAGTTCGCGAAGGCCCCCATCCCCTTCCTGATCACCAAGCCAACGGACGCGCCCGACCCCTCCGCCACACCCACTCCGCTGCTGCCCGCCTCGGTCGTGGTGAGCGTCACCGCCGATGTCAAGAAATCCACCGGAACCAGCGAGTACGGCGTCTACTGCCACGACCTGGACGACAACTCCAGCAACGACACCTACTACGAGTTCGCGCTGGACACGAGCGGCAAGGCCAGGATCCGGCGCATCGTGGACGGGTCGGGCGGCACGCTGGCCCAGCCCGTACAGGTGGACGGGCTGGGCGGCAAGGCCCGCGTGACGGCGTCGTGTCAGCAGGTGGACTCGGCCGTGCGGCTGACCATGTGGGTCAACGACGAGCGGGTGCACGAGGTGGAGGACCCGAACGGGATCGGCAACGGCCACGTCGGGGTGTTCGCCCGCACGACCAAGGACGGCAAGTCGCTGCTGAAGATGGCCTTCGACGACTTCGAACTCCGCGGCACGAAGGAGCCCTGACCCGGGTGGCACCGGCCCCCGGGCAAGGAGTTGACTAGGGGCATGCATGCGATCATCGTCTCCGCCACAGGCGGCCCAGAGGTTCTCGAATACGTCGAACGTCCCGACCCCGTGCCCGGTGACGGCGAGGTAGTCGTCGACGTGGCCGCCAGCGGCGTCAACTTCATCGACATCTACCACCGCTCCGGCGTCTACCCGCTCGACCTGCCCACCCCGATCGGCTCCGAGGGCGCGGGCACGGTCTCGGCCGTCGGGGCGGGCGTGCGGGACGTGGCCGTGGGCGACACCGTCGCGTGGGCCAACGTCATGGGGAGCTACGCCGAGAAGGCCGTGGTGCCGGCTCGGCGGCTGGTGCCGGTGCCCGAGGGCGTGCCGGCGGAGGTCGCGGCGGCGGCGATGTTGCAGGGCATGACGGCCCACTACCTGATCACCTCCACCCACGAGGTCAAGCGGGGCGATCAGGTTCTCGTGCACGCCGGCGCGGGTGGCATGGGGCAGTTGCTGATCCAGCTCGCCAAGCTCAAGGGCGCCAAGGTCTACACGACGGTCTCCACCGGCGAGAAGGAGAAGCTGGCCAGGCAGGCGGGGGCCGATGAGGTGCTGGGCTACGACGACTTCGCCGAGGCCCTGCGGGATCGGATCGACGTCGTGTACGACGGCGTCGGCAAGGCCACGTTCGACGGCGGGCTGGAGGCGCTGCGCCCGCGCGGCCTCATGGCCCTGTACGGCGCCGCCAGCGGTGCCGTGCCGCCGCTCGACCCCCAGGTCCTCAACAGGAAGGGCTCGCTCTTCCTGACCAGGCCCACGCTCGTGCACTACATCGCCGCCCGTGAGGAGCTGCTCCAGCGCGCCTCCGACCTGTTCGGCTGGATCACTTCCGGGCAGCTCGCGATCAACGTCTCGCACCGTTACCCGCTGGCCGAGGCGCGGCAGGCGCACGACGACCTGGCTGCCCGGCGTACCACCGGAAAGCTGCTCCTCATACCCTGATATTTGTGGATATCGCCGCATCGATCTGGTCGTTCGCCGCCGTGGTCGCCCTGCTCACCGTGACCCCCGGCCTCGACACGGCCCTGGTCCTGCGGACGTCGCTGCTCGCCGGCCGGCGCCCGGCCTGGGGTGTGACGCTGGGCATCCAGCTCGGCACGCTCGTCTGGGGCGTGCTCACCGCGGCCGGGCTGTCGGCGCTGCTGGCCGCCTCGCAGCTCGCCTACGACGTGCTGCGCTGGGCCGGGGCGGCGTACCTGCTGTGGATGGGGTTGCGTATGTTGCTCGCCAGGGATGGCGAGCAGCAGGCGCCGGAGCTCCGGCAGGAGGTGCGCTTCGGCGCGGGGTTGCGGCGCGGGCTGCTGACGAACCTGCTCAACCCCAAGGTGGGGGCGTTCTACGTGGCCGTGCTGCCGGGGTTCATCCCCGAGGGGGCGCCGCACGCGCTGATGGGGCTGGTGCTGGCGGGGGTGCACGTGGTGGAAGGGCTGGTGTGGAGCGCGCTGCTGATCGGGTTCGCGTCGCTGATGGGCGGGTTCCTGCGGTCTCGTACGGTACGGCGGGTTCTCGACCGGTTGACCGGTGTGGTGATCGTGGGGTTCGGGGTGCGACTGGCCGTCAGTGACTGATTCCAGGTTCGGCGGGTAGGGGCCGGACGTAGTCTGAAGAAACGGGGAATTGGTCATGAGCCGCATCGGAGACTGGCTGAAGAAGGCCGAAGACCTGGCCAGAGGGCACTCCAAGCAGGCCGACCAGGTGATCGACCGGGCCGAGCAGTTCGTCAAGGAGCGCACCGGGCACAAGTACGACGACCAGATCGGCAAGGGCGCCGACGCCGTACAGCGCCGTTATGGCAGCGGTGGTGGCGAGCAGCGCCCAGGTGAGCCGCGCCCGGGTGAGCAGCCGCCGACCCAGCCTCAGGAGCCGCACTCGACGCGGCAGCAGCCGCCGCTCACGCCCGAGGAGGAGCGCGAGCGCCGCACGCCGCCGCCGGCGTAAGCCCGAACGGAGACGAGCGGCGCACGCCCTTCGGGTGCGTGCGCCGCCTCTGTGCGTTCCAGGTCAGCCGCGGGCGTCGTCCATGACCTTGCGGGCGTCCCGCTCGAACGAGGCCCTGGCCCCCAGCGTGAGCAGGCCGCCCACGACCATGGGGACGATCAGGATGTACATGCCGGACAGCAGCGACCCCAGCGCGTCCGAGCCGATCCCGACGACCAGCGAGCCGAACGCGGCGCCGAAGGTCAGCAGCAGTTGCAGGACGGCGAAGCCGAGCCCGCGCGAGGCGGCCGGGACCACGTCCGCCAGGCAGGCGGTCATGTTGGGGATCGCGATGGACATCAGCGAGCACGCGACCAGCACCAGGACCGTCAGCGCGCCGATGGAGTCCATGGACAGCGCGCCGGCCAGCACCGCGGAGCCGGCCGTGATGCCGCCGCCGCCCGCCAGCAGGCGCCCGCCCTTGCGGGTGCCGTGCCACTTCCTGCCCAGCCACGAGCCGACCAGGGTGCCGGTGAGCGTGCCGGCGATGGTGATCAGGCCGCTGAGCGAGGCGGCCGTGCCCACGCCGACGGCGAACTCGCGCACCATGAGCGTGGGCAGCCAGAAGAAGATGCCGGCCAGTCCGAGGCTGAGCAGGGCCAGGCCGACGCAGACGAAGATCAGGGTGGGGATGACCGCCACCTGGCGGAGCTGGTTCCAGAACGGCGGCTTGACCTCCTTGGAAGGCGGGGCGGCGGCGGCTTCCGACGGCGGCTCTCCCGAGGCGATCAGCCGGTCCAGCTCGCCGCGTTTCGGCTCGCGCAGGAACCAGACGAGCAGCGCCGTGAGCAGGCCCGGGATGACCATGATGAGGAACGCCGTGCGCCACGAGAACGCCTGCGCCAGCACCCCGCCGAGCAGGGTTCCGACGCCGCCGAGGTAGGTGGTCACGCGGGTGAGCCCGTACGCCTTGGCGCGGCTGGCCGGCGGGTAGTAGTCGGCGAGCAGGCTGCCCGCGGCGGGGTTGTCGATGTTCTCGGCCACCGCCAGGAACACCCGCATCAGGTAGAACATCGCGAAGCCGGTGGCCAGGCCGGAGCCCAGCGTGGCGATGGCCCAGCAGAACACCACGATCGTGATGATCCGCGTACGGCTGAAGCGGTCCGCCAGGTACCCGGCGGGCAGGGACACCACGGCGGCGGCCAGTGCGGCGGCCGTCGGGATGGAGCCGGCCGCGGTGTCGCTGAAGCCCCATTCCTGCTGTATGAGCGGGAGCACGCCCGACAGGAGGTTGTGCTCGATCCGGTCCACTAGTCCGACGATGAACAGCACCACCAGGGGTGCCCAGCCAAATGGCGCGCGGGACCGCGCGTCGATGGTGCCTGTACGTGGCGAACCGAACGTCCCGACCATGCCCACCCTTTCCGTAGGGAAATCTAGAATCGAGTTCTAGGGCAATGTTCTAGCCAGAGTGGCAGAAGTCACAGCATTCGTAAATGGGTGGTTACCGCGAAATTTCGCGACTCATGCCGTGTGTACGGTGATCTCATGGTCAATGGGGCATTGCTGGTCGCGGGTACCACGTCGGACGCGGGCAAGAGCGTGATCACCGCCGGAATCTGCCGCTGGCTGGCCCGTCAGGGGGTCCGCGTGGCCCCGTACAAGGCCCAGAACATGTCGCTCAACTCGTACGTCACCGCCGAGGGCGCCGAGATCGGCCGGGCACAGGCCATGCAGGCGCAGGCCGCGGGGCTCGAACCCGTCGCCGACATGAACCCGATCCTGCTCAAGCCCGGCAGCGACCGCCGCAGCCAGGTCGTGCTGATGGGCAGCCCGGTGGCGGACGTGGACGCCATGGAGTACGGCGCACTGAGGGACAGGTTGCGCGCCGCGGCGCTGGAGTCGCTCGGACGGCTGCGCAAGCAGTACGACGTGGTGGTGTGCGAGGGCGCGGGCAGCCCCGCCGAGATCAACCTGCGCCGCGGCGACATCGCCAACATGGGCCTGGCCAGGGCCGCGGACCTGCCGGTGATCGTGGTCGGCGACATCGACAGGGGCGGGGTGTTCGCCGCGTTCTACGGCACCGTGGGCCTCCTGGACGCCGCCGACCAGTCCCACGTGGCCGGCTTCGTGGTCAACAAGTTCCGTGGCGCGAAGGAGCTGCTGAAGCCGGGGCTCGACATGATCGAGGGAGTGACCGGGCGGACGGTGTACGGCGTGCTGCCCTGGCTCGACGGGCTCTGGCTGGACGTCGAGGACTCGCTGGCCCTGGACAACCGCAGCGTCGCGGTACGGCCGCCGTACGGCAGACAGACGTTGCGCGTGGCGGTCGTGCGACTGCCCCGCATCTCCAACTTCACCGACGTGGACGCGCTGGCGGCCGAGCCGGGCGTCGTGGTGCGCTTCGCATCCGATCCCGCCGAGCTGGACGACGCCGACCTGGTGGTGCTGCCCGGCTCCCGGGCCACCGTGTCCGACCTGGCCTGGTTGCGCGAGAACGGCCTGGCGGCGGCGATCCGCGCCAGGAGCGGGCCCGTCCTGGGGATCTGCGGCGGGTTCCAGATGCTCGGGCGGGAGATCGACGACCCGGTCGAGTCGGGGGCGGGGCTGGTCGAGGGGCTGGGGCTGCTGCCGGTGCGGACCGAGTTCGGGCGGGACAAGCGGCTGGGCAGGCCCGAGGGGACGGCGTACGGGCAGGCGGTGCGGGCGTACGAGATCCACCACGGGGTGGCGACGGTGGACGGCGGTCTCGGGGTCGCTGGTCACGAACCCGGCGAAGATCCCGGGAGCGAGCCGTTCCTGGACGGTTGCCGGGCCGGGAACGTCTGGGGCACCACCTGGCACGGCGCCCTGGAGAACGACGGCTTCCGTCGCGCCTTCCTGGCCGACGTGGCGCGGCGGGCCGGGCGCGACTTCACCCCCGATCCGGACACGGACTTCGCCGGGCTGCGCGAGGAACGGCTCGACGCGCTCGGCGACCTGGTCGAACAGCACCTCGACACCGACGCCCTGCTCCACCTCATCCAGCACGGCCCGCCGAAGGACCTCCCGGTCCTGCCACCGGGCGCGCCGGCTTAGCCCGCCCTGGCCAGGCGCCGGGCGGTGATCCAGGCGTCTGACTAGGCGGTGCTGGCCAGGCGCTGGGCCCTGATCCAGGCGTCGATCTGCTCCCAGTGGTCATACAGCCAGTCGATCCGCTCCTCGCGCCCGCCCGGGATGGCGTCGGCCGGCACCCGCCACCACTTCGCGGTGATGTGTGCGCTGACGGGCAGCTTGCGCCAGACGTCCCCCAGCGTGATCAGGTCGTCGAGCCCGGTGTGCGCGACGAAGATGACGTCCGCCGACGGGCACGCCTCGATGGCCGCGATGGCGCCGTTCGGGCGGGGCGGGAGCAGGTGGTCCATGCCGCGCGCCCGCTCCGCCTCCGCCGCCAGCCCCTTCTCCTCCAGCCGCCTGATCGCCAGCCGCCGGCGGCGCGGGGTGAAGTTCCCGCCCTCGGGGAAGATCACCAGCGCGTCCCGGTCGCTCATCGTGGCGGCCAGGCGGCGGATCTCCTCGACGATGTGGCCCTGCCCCGACTTGCGGGGCACGAACGCGTTCGGCAGCCGGTTGATGACCACGTCGAGCGACGGGTCGTACTGGAGCGCGGCCTTCATCACGATGCGGGGCCGCCGCCGGTAGCGCGCGAGCAGGTGGTAGATCAGCAGGAAGGAGTCGCCGGGGCCGGCGTGCCTGGACAGCACGATGATCGGCCTGTTCAGCCGGGCCGCCCGTTCCTCCTCGGTCAGCTCCGGCTCCTCGATGTCCACGGCCAGCCGGAAGATCCGCACGGCGGCGGCGTACACCTGCGACAGGAACCACTCGATCAGCCCGTAGTGCCGATCCTGCAGCCGGGCACCGCCCGCCACCCACAACCACAGGCAGGCGATCAGCACGGCCGGCTCCAACGTCAGCCACGCCACCCCGAACCAGACGAACCTGGCTCCCCTGCGTTGCGGCGGCGGCAGGCGCAACGAGGCGGCGGCGGTGACGACGAGCCAGAACGGCAGCGTCACCACCATGAACACGGTCACCACGATGACCAGTGGCGCCAGCACGAGCCTGCGCAGAATGCGAGGTGGAAGCACCGCAGCCTCCTTCAGGGGCCTGCTTTCATCCTGCCCCGTGACTCAGGTACCTGGAAGACGCCTCGTACGCCCGGTCGATGCAGGCCGCGACCTGGGACACGTCGCGGTAACGCAGCGGCGAGAGCGGCTCGGTGACCCCGGCGGGCAACACGTGCACCTCCACGCCCGGCGGCAGCGAGGCCAGGTCCTCGGCGAAGCGGTGCCGGCGAGCGATCTCGAAGGCCACCATGCCCACCTCCCAGAACCGCCTGGGCGGCGCCAGGGGGCGTTCGATGCGGCCGACGTGCAGGACGTACACGCGCTGCGCGCCCAGCAGCACGGCGCGCCCGATCGGGATGCTGTGCACCAGCCCGCCGTCGTAGAAGTGCTCGCCGCCGATCACCACGGGCGGCAGCAGCCCGGGCACCGCGCACGAGGCCAGCACCGCGTCCACCAGCGGCCCGCCGGTGAACCAGTGCGCCGCCGCCCGCTCGACCGAGGCCGCGACGCACTGGAACGGGACCTCCAGCTCCTCGATCCGCGAAACCCGCACGGTCTTGCTCAGAACACCGCGCAACGGGCTGATCGGGTGCAGGTGGGTGCCCGTCTTGGCCAGCGTGGACAACCGGGCGACCCAGGAGCCGGCGAAGGCCGTACGCACGACGTCCGACTGCCACAGTCCCGTCAGCCGCTCGACCGCCTCGCCAGGGGCCGCGGCGATGACCGCACCGTTCAGCGCGCCGACGGAGGTGCCCACCACCAGGTCGGGGCGGATGCCGGCCTCGTCGAGCGCGCGCAGCATACCCACCTCGTACGCGCCGAGCACGCCGCCGCCGCCGAGCACGAACGCGGTCTCCACGCGACTCATCCGGCGCGGGCGGCAGGTCGGGCCATGGTGGGATTGTCCCCCTTCCAGCGGCGATGTCACCCGGGCATGCGTGCCCCTCCTCACAACCCTTGCCTCTGACGTCAATGTCAGGTCCTAGCGTGAACGCCGAATCACTCACCTGACGACTGCCAGGAGGCAGCCATGCGTATTTCCGGCTCCGTAGCCCTCGTGACCGGCGCGAACCGCGGCATCGGCCGCCACATCACCCGGCAACCGCTGGAACGGGACGTGCAGAAGGTGTACGGCACCGGCGGCGCGATCGTACGGTGCCGCTTGAGTCTCCAGCGAGGGGAGACGCCAGAGTTGGGCGCATGGACGGGGACACGCTCTACTCGATCGGCGACCTGGCCCGGCGCACCGGGCTGACGGTCAAGACCATCAGGTTCTACTCCGACGAGGGGATCGTGCCGCCCACCGCCCGCAGCCCCGCCGGCTACCGCCTGTACGACCTGACCGCCGCCGCCCGCCTGGACCTCGTACGCACGCTGCGCGACCTCGGCCTGGACCTGCCCACGATCCGCGCGGTCGTGGACCGGGAACTGTCCCTGCCCGAGGTCGCCGCGGCGCACGCCGAGGCCCTGGAGACGCAGATCCGCGCGCTGCGGGTGCGGCGGGCGGTGCTGACGGCGGTGGCCAGGCGCGGCTCCACCCCAGAGGAGACGGAACTGATGCACAAACTCGCGAAGTTGTCTAAGGACGAGCGGCACCGCCTGATCAATGACTTCCTGTCCGCCGCGTTCGGCGACGCCGGGCCCTCCTTCGCCGGAGCCATGACCTCGCTGACCCCCGAACTGCCGGACGACCCCGCACCGGAGCAGGTCGAGGCGTGGGTGGAACTGGCCGAACTCTCCCGCGACCCGGACTTCCGCGCGAGCATCGCACGCATGGCCGAACTCCACGGCGAACAGTCCGTCGGTGTCCTGCGTCCCGACCCCGCCGCGCTGGCCCGTGACCTGGCCGCCCCCGCCCTGGCGGCGGGCCTCGACCCGGCCTCCCCCGAGGCCCGCCCGTACGTCACGTCGCTCATCACGAGCTATGCCCGCCACCACGGCCTGAACCCGGACGACCCCGGCCTGACCGGCCGCCTGACGGCCCGGCTGGAGGCGGCGAACGACCCGCGCTGGGACACCTACACCCGCCTCCTCGCGGTGATCAACGGCTGGGTGCCCCCGCAAGAGCTGTCCCAGGCGCTCGACTGGTTCACGCGCGCGCTGAGCACGCACTCACCCACGGCAGGAAACCCGGCCTGACCAGCACCCGGCACGGCGGTTCCGACCCGGTCATGGCCGCCCGGCGTCGCGGGTCGCGCGGCGCAGGAAGTCCTCGGCGAGCCGGTCGGTGTACTCGCGCCCGACCGGCTCATCCGTGACCAGCACCCGGTAGTACAGCGGCCCCACGAGCCGATCGGTCTCGGCCGCCACGTCGAGGCCGGCGGGCAGTTCGCCCCTGTCCACCGCCCGCTCCAGCGGCAACCGGTCGCGCCCCCGCTGAACGTCGAGATACCTGGCCCGGAAGTCCGCCCCGAACGCCGGATCGTGCTGCGCCTGCGCGATGAGCGCCCGGAACACGGCCCCGGTGTCGGTCCCGCTCAGCACGTGGGCGAGCTGCGCGAGGTAGGCGGGCAGGTCGAGGGCGAGACGACCGTGGTCGGGCGGGGTCAGCTCCTCGGCCAGGTCCTCCACGAACGCGTCCACGAGCACCGCCGTCTTGCTGCTCCACCACCGGTAGACGGTCTGCTTGGCGACCCCGGCCCGCGCCGCGATGCCCTCCATCGTGACGCCCGCGAAGCCCTTCTCGGCCAGCAGGTCGTCGGCCGCCCGCAGCACCGCCTGCCTGGCCGCCTCGCTGCGCCCGTGCCGGTTGCCGTGGTGACGCCGCTCCGGCCCGCCCGTCTCCGTCATGCCGTCAGAATACCCACTAGCTTAGACGCGACGTTGCGTCTACTCTAGGATCCATGATGAACACACTCACCGACCAACGGGTCAAGCAGGCCATCGACCGGATGTTCGCCGCGGCCGAGCACGACGACGCCACCGCCGCCCGCGCCTACGCCGGACTCCCCGCCGAACCCCCGACCGCCCAGGAACTGGCCGACGCCTCGGCCGAGATCTACATGCCGATCTCCGCCGAGGGCGGAAAGCTGCTCTACAACCTGGTCAGGGCCACCCGCCCGGCCACGATCGTCGAATTCGGCACCTCGTTCGGCATCTCGACCCTGCACCTGGCCGCCGCCGTACGCGACAACGGCACGGGCCACGTCCTCACCACCGAGATGAGCAAGGACAAGATCGCCGCAGCCCGCGAGACGTTCGTCGAGGCCGGGCTCGACGACGTGATCACGATCCTGGAGGGAGACGCCCTCGAAACCCTCGCCGGACGCACGGAACCGGTCGGCTTCGCGCTGCTGGACGGCTGGAAGGACCTGTGCCTGCCCGTCCTGCGCCTGCTGGAGCCCCGCCTCGCCCCCGGCACGCTCGTCGTCGCCGACGACGTCAACCTGGACAGCCTCCGGCCCTACCTCGACCACGTCCGCGACCCCGAGAGCGGCTACCAGAGCGTGACCTTCCCCATAGAGGACGGCATGGAGATCAGCTGCCGCCTGTAGGGTACGGCGAATGAATCGTCTTGCCTGCTTATCGCTGGTCCTGCTGCTGATCACCGGGTGCGGGCTCACCGATGTGGTGATCGGCCGGAAGTTCGTCCTCGTCCCGTCGGAGAGCATGGAACCGACGATCAAGAAGGACTCGCGGGTGACGGTACGGCTCACCCAAGGCGAGTACGTCCCGCGCCGCGGCGACATCGTCATGTACCGCGTACCCGACGACTGGACCAGGATCTCGCCGGGATCATCGGTCTTGGCGCGTGTCATCGGCGTGCCGGGAGACTCCCTGGAGTGTTGTGACGCGCCCGGAGAGCGGGTCGTGCTCAACGGCAAGCCGCTGGACGAGCCCTACCTGTCCCCATTGCACCCGGGCAACCCGAAGCCGTTCAGCGTCAAGGTGCGGGAGGATCGGGTCTGGCTCATGTGCGACTACCGCAACGTCTCCCTCGACTCCCGCTACAGCATGGACAAACTCGGCGGGGGAACGGTCGGCCGCGCGGACATCCTCGGAGTGGTGGAGCTCCCGGCCAGGTCATAGCCCGCACCGGGCCCGCCTACCATACGCGCATGACCACGCACGATTTCACGCTCACCGCCGAAGGCCCCTTCGAGTTCGCCGACTCGTTGCGCTTCGTCGAGGACTGGCCCGCCACCAGCGCCCTGCCCTCCGACGGCAGGACGCTGCGCTTCGCCTACAGCGCGGAGGCCGACTGGCGGCCGATCGGCGTGAGCGTGACCGCCGCACCGGGCGGGGTCGCCGTCACCACGACCCGCGCGGCGGGTCCGGGGATCAGGGGCGAGGTGGCGCGGATCCTGTCGCTCGACGTGGACGGCACGGGCTTCGCCGAACTGGGCGAACAGGACCCGGTGCTCGGCGATCTGCGGCGGCGCCGCCCCGGACTGCGCCCGGTGTGCTTCTGGAGCCCGTGGGAGGCGGCGTGCTGGGCCGTGATCGTGCAGCGCTCGTCGATGCTCATCGCCTCCCGGATCAAGCAGCGCATCGCCGAGCGGTACGGGGCGCGGGTCGCCGTGGACGGGCAGGAGTACACGGCCTTCCCGCCACCCGTCTCACTGCTGGAGGCCGGCGGTCTCGGGCTGCCCGTGCAGAAGGAGGAGTGGGTACGCGGCCTGGCCAGGGCGGCGCTCGACGGCGTGCTCACCACCGAGCACCTGCGCTCCCTGTCCCCCGAGGAGGCCCTGGCCGAGTTGCGCGCGCTGCCCGGCGTGGGGCCGTTCTCGGCGGGCCTGATCCTGATCCGGGGCGCGGGCGCGCCGGACGCCTTCCCCGGGGACGAGCCGCGGCTGTTCGCGATCCTGCGGGAGGCGTACGGGCTGCCGAAGGACGCCTCCCCCGCCGCGTACCGGAAGATCGCCGAGTCCTGGCGGCCCTACCGCTCCTGGGCTTCCTTCCTCTTCCGTTCGACGGCCTACGGCGTCATGGACGGTCAGGACTGATCGCCGGGGCTCTTCCTGTCGTGCAGGTCGTGCTGGGCGAACATGTCGACCAGCAGGCTGATCGGCAGGTTCGCCTCGGTCGGGTAGCGGAAGTGCTGGTCGAGGTTGAGGCTGTAGTGGTTACGCCGGCCGACCCGGTGACGGCTGAGGTATCCGGCCTCGTAGAGATCGCGGACGATGCTCTGCACGGCACGTTCGGTGATGCCGATGCCGGCGGCGATGTCGCGCAGCCGGATGGCGGGATCCCGGGCGATCTCCACGAGCACCCGGGCATGATGGGTGAGGAACGTCCAGCTGGACGAGCGGTCGTCGGTTGAGCTCACGGCCCTTCGCCCCTTCGGCCCGGTCCCGGCCCCGGAGAGCGGGACACAGGTGAATAACATTTCCCGAAGATTCTATGACGAAAAACCTTTCCGGTATCTACCTACGGGTTTAGAGTTCGGGGCAGACGACAGGCGTCGCCGCGGCGATCGTTGACCCATCAGCCGTTCACCCCGTGCAGGAGTGCCCGTGAACCTCACCTGTCGCCACCTTCCCGGGGCCACGTTGATCAGCGTGGCGGGACAGGTGGACACCACGAATTCCGGCGATCTGGAACAGTACATCGACACGCAGCGCCGCCGGCTCGACGAACCCCTCATCGTGGACATGAGCCGGCTGACCTTCCTGGACAGCTCCGGCCTGGCCGTGCTGCTCGCCGCCGCCGCGCTCGCCCGCGCACACGGCGTCGCCCTGCATCTGGCCGCGGTGCAACCGATGCCCGCCCGGCTGATGGAGATCACGGGAGCCGAGCGGGCGGTGTCGATGTACGACCATGTCGATCAGGCTCTCTTCGCGGTGCTCGGCCACCTGAGTCCGCCGGAGCCCGCGGCGTAGCCGTCAGAGCTTCCAGGGCCGGCCGTCAGGCCGGCCTGCGGTGCACTCCTACCAGGGTCCCGTTCTGCCGGACCTGTGCTTCGTCGTACGGGCACAACGTCCGTGTCACATACTCCTCCGCGATGTTCTCGGCATCGCCCCGGTCCACGCCCCAGCCGATGGTGTGCCAGCGCGCCTGGCCATCGTCGCCCGTGGTGTCCAGGACGGCGATCTCGAAAAGTTCAGCGGCGGCAGGAGGCGTGCAACGGACGCGGGCCTCCCCCTCGGCGGAATGACTGATTCGGGTGCCGGTCCCCCGCTGCTCCATGTGGATCTCCCTCCGGTCGCGCAAACCTGGTCCGGGAAGGCATGCCCCGATCATCGCCGAATCAGTCATGTCCCAGGATGTGCCCGTCTTCGTGGATCGGCAGCCGCAACACGAACCTGGCGCCGGTGCCGGAGTCCTCAATGGTCAGCGTGCCGAGGTGGGCGGTGGCGATCTCGCGGGCGATGGGCAGGCCCAGCCCGGTGCCGCCGGCGTCGCGGCTGCGTGAGGCGTCCAGCCGGGTGAAGCGCTGGAAGACGACCTCGCGGTGCTCGGGCTCGATGCCGGTGCCGTCGTCCACCACCTCCAGGACGGCCTCCTCGCCCTGCCGCCGCACCGTGATGATGATCTGCCGCTCGGCGTGCCGCTCGGCGTTGTCCAGCAGGTTGGTCAGCAGGCGGGCCAGTTGCAGCCGGTCGCCCGCGACGATCACCCCTGTCTCCAGGGTGGCGGCGACCAGCTTGGTACGCGGCCGCGCGGCGGTCTCGGCGGCCACCAGTTCGCCCAGGTCGAGGGGGGCCCGCCGGTGCGGGGCGCCCGCGTCCAGCTTGGTCAGCGTGAGCAGGTCCGTCACGATGGCCTGCAGCCGGTCCAGGCTGGTCAGCACCTCGGCGCCGGTCTCCCGCCAGTCGGTGTCCTCGGGGTGCAGGAGGGCGTCCTCGATCTGGGCGCGCATCGCGGTGATCGGGCTGCGCAGGTCGTGCGAGGCGTCGCCGGCGAACTGGCGCTGCCGCTCCATCGCCAGCCGCTGCTGCTCCAGTGCCGACTCCAGCCGCTCCAGCGTCCTGTTCCCGGTCTCCGCCAGCTCCCTGATCTCATCCTCGTTGTCCGGTACGGGCACGCGCATCCCGCCGCCGCCCTCGCTGATCTCGGCCAGCTTCCTGGTGATGCTGCTGACGGGCGCCAGGGTCCTGGCCACCACGCGCGAGACCCCGAACCAGGTCAGCGCGACCAGCAGCGCCGTCACGGCCAGCTGGAAGAGGATCACGTAGGGGCTGACGTACCAGGGCACGGCCGGGGTGAGCGAGTAGATCACCCACTCGCCCTCCGGCTGGTAGGCCACCAGCGCCACCACGATCTCGCAGCGCCCGGGGAGGGCGGGCAGGTCGCACATCCCGCTGGAGTCGTTGGCCTGGCTCCGGCGCGGGACCTCGCTCGTCACACGCGGCTCGCCCGCCAGGTTCGGCGTCCAGGCGACCGGCCGGCCGCTCGGGTCGACCACCTGGATGCCGTCCAGCCCGTCGGGCGGCAGTTCCCGGGGCAGCCGGTCCTGTTTGATCAGGAGCAGCACGCGGACGCCCTTGCCGGCCGCCTCGTGGGCCCTGGCGCGGGCCGCCTCGCCGCGGATTCCGTACAGCACGAAGGCGCTGACGACGACGTTCAGCAGCAACATCGCGATACTGGCGAACAACGCCAGCCGCGTACGCAACGAGTGGCCCAACCGTGTGCTCACGCGCCTCCCCCGAGGATCAGCAGAACACAGTCGCCACGCTCACCGCCAACCTCGGGAGATTCCCGACATTTTCACTGGCCCGGCGCGGGGCCCACCGACTGGCCCGGCACCAGCGTGCACGGGATGAGCACCTGCAACGGCGCGTCCTGGACCCCTTCGAGCTGGTCGATCAGGGCGTCCGCGGCCAGGCGGCCCAGCCGCGGGGCCGGCGCGGCCATCACGGTCAGCGACGGCTCGATCATCTCGCCCAGCTCCTGGGTGGTGGCCGCCGAGATGATGGACAGATCGCCGGGGATGGCGCGGCCGAGGGCCCGCACCCCCTTGGCGAGCCCCGCGGAGGCGCCCTCGTTGGCCAGGACCACGGCCGTGCAGCGCGGGAACCGCGCGCTCAGCACCTGCGCGGCCTCCCGCCCGCCGGCCGACGTGCTGTCCACCGCGATGACGGCGGGCTCCCCGCCGAGCGGCTCGATCGCGTCGAGGTAGGCGAGCTCCACCCGCCTGACGCGGCCCGGCTCCTGGCCGGTCGTGGGCTGCGTGACCAGTGCGATGTGCTCGTGGCCGAAGGAGCGCAGGTGCTCGACCGCCTGGTGGATGGTGGTGGCGAAGTCGATGTCGACGTACGGCTGGTCGTCGTCCTCGGTGCGGCCGATCAGCGCGTACGGCACCCGCGAGGCGACCAGCCGCCCGATCCTGGAGTCACGGGTGCGCACCTCCATGAGCAGCGCGCCGTCCACGAGCCCGCCGGCGAGCAGGTGCGACATCTGCTCGTCGTCGTTGACCGGCCACAACACCAGGTCGTAGCCGCGCTCGCGGGCCCCGTGCGCCGCGCCCATGACGAACTGGATCACCGTCGCGTTCGGCCGGGACTCCAGGTCGGGATGCAGCAGCGCGAGGATGCGCGTGCGCGAGCTGGCCAGGGCGCGGGCGACGACGTTGCGCCGGTAGTTGAGCTCCTCGATGGCGGCCTCGATGCGCGCCCGGGTCTCGGGCGCGACCCGCTTGGTGCCGTTGAGCACGAACGAGACCGTGGCGATGGAGACGTTGGCCCGCTCGGCGACGTCGCGCATCGTGACCATGGATGCCGCCTCCCGGCTCGCTCGTGAGGGGCGCGAAGCACTGCGACTATATCTCCCGGCCGCCGTTTGCAAAACGATTGACTTGTGGTTGACATCACAGACAGATCGGCGCAACATACTGCACAAGCGAACGCGGTTAAGCGTTTTGATTGATCAGTGTCCGTCCACGCTGCGCGTGGCTCATAAACACCTCCACCTGCTCACGGGGCGCGGCCCGCCGGCCCCTTCGTGACCTATTCCCCCAGCTCGAAGCCTTCGTTCCCGAAGGAGTAGCGCACATGAGGACAGCACAGAAGCGCACCGGAAGAGCGCCCAAAGTGGCTGTCGCGGCGGCGGCCCTTATCCTCCCCGCCACGCTCACCGCGTGCGGCGGGGCGGCCGCCTCCGGCACGGAATCCCCCAACACTCTGACCGTCCAGGACTATCTCGACCCGTCGCGCGACCCGCTCTATCAGGCGTGCGCCAAGGAGGTCGGCGTCACGCTGGTGATCAGCCACGTCGCAGGACCCGGGCTGATCCGCAAGGTGCTCCAGCAGAGCAGCTCCCGCACCCTGCCCGACGTGCTGATGCTCGACAACCCCGACGTGCAGCAGATCGCCGAGTCCGGCGCGCTGTCCCCGCTGTCCGACTACGGCATTCGCGGCGAGGGCATGCTGCCGGCCGTGGTGAAGGCGGGCACGTACGCGGGCAAGCTGTACGGCCTCGCCCCCGCCGTGAACACGCTCAGCATCTTCTACAACAAGGAGATGTTCCGGGCCGCGGGCATCACCACACCGCCGAAGACGTGGGACGACCTGCGCGCGAACGCCAAGCGGCTGACCACGCAGGACCGCTACGGCTTCGCGATGAGCACGATCAACACCTACGAGGGCACGTGGCAGTTCCTGCCCTTCATGTGGGGCAACGGCGGCACGGAACAGGACATCACGACCGAGGAGACCGTTCAGGCGGTGCAGTTCCTCGTCGATCTGCAGAACGACGGGTCGATGTCCAAGAGCTCCCTCATCTGGAGCCAGGACGACGTGATCGACCAGTTCATCGCGGGCAAGGCGGCCATGGTGGTCAACGGCCCATGGCAGATTCCCGCCCTGCAGGAGCAGCGGGACGTGCAGTGGGGGGCGTTCACCATCCCCACGCGGCTGCCCACGCAGACCACGGTCGCGCCGCTCGGCGGCGAGGTCTACACCGTGCCGCGCACCGCTGACAGGGCCAAGATGGCCAAGGCCGGGCGGTTCGTGCAGTGCCTCGTCTCGCCCGAGCAGCAGCTCCAGACGGCGAAGGTCGCGCAGAACGTGCCGACCACCCCGGCCGTCGCCGAGCAGGCCGGCAGGTCGAATCCGGCGCTGGCCCCGTTCGTGACGACCGTGCAGAACGCGCGCTCGCGCACCGCGCTCCTCGGGCCCGACTGGCCCAAGGCGGCGACCAAGATCTATAACGCCGTGCAGCTCGCGCTGACGGGCAAGGCCGCTCCCGCCGAGGCGCTGCGCCTGGCGCAGGGCGACTAGGCGTCCGAGAACCCCGAAAAGGAGTGGTTTGGTGACGTCAGCCAACCTCAGCCTGCCGGCCGCGGCAGGCGGCCGCCGCAAGATCGCCCGAATGCGGCTGCTCAGGCGGGCCACGCCGTGGCTGTTCTGCCTGCCGGCCATCGTGTTCGTGGCGATGTTCTTCGGCTATCCGATCGTGCAGAACGTCGTCATGGGCTTCCAGGAGTACACGACCTCGACCTTCTACAGCGGCGAGGCGCCCTGGGTGGGCCTGTCCAACTACGCGACGATCCTGTCGAGCTATCTGTTCACCACGACCCTGGTGAACACCGCGCTGTTCACGGTCGGGTCGATCGTCTTCCAGTTCGTGATCGGGCTCGCGCTGGCGCTGTTCTTCAAGCGGAACTTCCCGCTCAGCGGCTTCCTGCGCTCACTGCTGCTGCTTCCCTGGCTGCTGCCGCTGATCGCCTCCAGCGCGGTCTGGAAATGGCTGCTGGACCAGGAGAGCGGCGCGCTCAACCAGTTCCTCGGCCTGTTCGGCGTGCCGGCCGTGCCCTGGCTGGTCGATCCCACGCTGGCGCTCATCGGCGTCATCGGCGTGAACATCTGGCTGGGGATCCCGTTCAACGTGGCGATCCTGTACAGCGGCCTGCAGGCGGTGCCGAAGTTGTTGTACGAGGCCGGCTCGCTGGACGGCGCGGTCGGCTGGAAGGCGTTCAGGCACATCACCTGGCCGAACATCAGGCCGGTGGTCAGCGTCGTCATCGTGCTCGGCGTCGTCTACACGCTCAAGGTCGTCGACATCATCCTGGGCCTGACCGGCGGCGGCCCGGCCAACTCCACCCAGACGCTGGCCACGGACGCGTACAACGCCTCCTTCGTCGAGTTCAACTTCGGCGAGGGCGCCGCGATCAGCAACATCCTCATCGTGGTGTCACTCGTCTTCGCCCTGGTCTATCTCTACATCTCGCGCCGAGAGCCGAACGAGTAGGCCGCTGATCGGAGCCGAACGTGAACAACTCCTCCACCGTGCGCCGGCTGCCCATGACGGTGCTCGGCGTCTTCTTCCTCGCTGTGATGATCTTCCCGGTCTACTGGATGGTCAACAGCAGCCTGCAGGACAGCTCCGGCGCCACCACCAGGGACTTCTTCCCGATCAACGCGACCTTGACCGGCTATGCGAAGGCCATCTCCGAGCAGGGGCAGAACTTCGTCACGAGCCTGCTCATCGCGCTCGGCACCGTGCTGCTGACCCTGGTCATCGCCACCCCGGCCGCCTACGGCCTGTCCCGCTTCCGATCCCGCGGCCTGAACGTGTTCCTGCTGGTGCTGCTGATCACGCAGATGGTCCCGGCCATCGTCATCGCGAACGCGCTCTACCCGCTGTTCAACAACCTGTTCCTGCTCAACAACATCTTCGGCCTGATCCTGGCCAACACGGCGGCGGGCATCCCCTTCGCGGTGCTGCTCATCCGCGCGTTCATGGGCTCCATCCCCCGCGCGCTGGTCGAGGCCGCGATGGTGGACGGGGCCGGGGCGCTGCGGGCGTTCGTCTCGATCGTCGTACCGATCAGCAGGAACGCGATCGTGACGGCCGCGCTCTTCACGTTCCTGTCGGCGTGGAGCGACTTCCTGTTCGCCCTCACCCTGACCAGCACGCCCGAGGTGCGGCCGATCACCCTCGGCATCTACGACTACATCAGCGCGAACACGCAGGACTGGTCCGCCGTGATGGCCACGGCGGTGCTCGCCTCCATCCCGGCGGCGCTGCTCCTGATCTTCGCCCAGCGCTACATCGCGGC
Source organism: Nonomuraea sp. NPDC050404 (assembly GCF_040655495.1). Lineage (NCBI taxonomy): Bacteria > Bacillati > Actinomycetota > Actinomycetes > Streptosporangiales > Streptosporangiaceae > Nonomuraea > Nonomuraea sp. NPDC050404. The sequence goes on along the minus strand of NZ_JBFAKB010000009.1, from coordinate 265,770 downwards.
AGGCGCCGTCAGCGGCGCGGTCAAATAGTCAAATGGGAAGGAAATATCGATGAACGCATCCATTCGCGTCTTGGTGTGGGGCGAGAACCGGCATGAGCAGCGCGAGCCCGAGGTGGCCAAGATCTACCCGGACGGCATGCACAACACCATCCGGCGCGGCATCGAGGCCAGGCTGGGCGAGCGGGCGAGCGTCGCCACGGCCACCCTTGACGACCCCGAGCACGGGTTGACCGAAGAGGTGCTGGCGAACACGGATGTGCTCACCTGGTGGGGGCACGCCGCCCATGGTGAGGTGTCGGACGAGGTGGTGGAGCGGGTGCACCGGCACGTCCTGTCCGGCATGGGCCTGCTGGTGCTGCACTCCGGCCACTGGTCGAAGATCTTCACCAAGCTGATGGGCACCACGTGCACGCTGCGCTGGCGCAGCGAGAACGACCGCGAGCTGGTCTGGACGGTGAACCCGGCCCATCCCATCGCGCGCGGCATCCCGCACCCGATCGAGATCCCGGCCCAGGAGATGTACGGCGAGCAGTTCGACATCCCCGCACCCGACGAGCTGATCTTCATCAGCTCCTTCTCCGGCGGCGAGGTCTTCCGCAGCGGCTGCACCTTCCGCCGCGGCAACGGCAAGATCTTCTACTTCAGCCCCGGCGACCAGGACTACCCCGTCTACCACCACCCGGACGTGCTGCAGGTGATCTCCAACGGCGTGGAGTGGGCGGCGGGCGACCCGGCGCGGCGCGAACTGCCGACGTTGCTGCGCTACGAGACGGGCGACTTCTTCAACGGGCACGGCTACCGGGGCGCGATGGCCAACAAGGAGAACCAGTGAGACCGTTGCGCGTCGTCCAGGTCGGGGCGGGGGGAATGGGCCAGGCCTGGCTTCGTACCCTGGCCGCCGCCCCCGGCGTGGAGGTCGTCGGGGTGGCCGACCTGGACGTCGGGCGGGCGGAGGCGGCCGTGCGGTCCGTCGGCGGCGCGGCCAAGGCGGCCGCCACACTCGGCGACCTGCTGCCCGTAACCGAGCCGGACGCCGTGGTGAACGTCACCGTCCCGGCGGCGCACAGCGCGGTCAACATCGAGGCGCTGTTCGCCGGGGTCCCCGTCCTGTGCGAGAAGCCCGCCGCGCCGACCCTGGCCGAGGCGCTCGTGCAGGCCGCGGCGGCCGAGGCGGCCGGGAAGCTGCTGATGATCAGCCAGTCGCGCCGGTACTTCGCCGCCCTGTCCGCCTACCGTGACCTGCTCGCGGGGCTCGGCACTCCCGGGCTGCTCACCACCGGGTTCTTCCGTGGGCCGCGCTTCGGCGGCTTCCGCGAGGAGATGGCGCAACCGCTGCTGGTGGACATGGCCATCCACGCCTTCGACGCCGCCCGCTACCTGCTCGGGTCCGAGCCGGTCTCGGTGCGGTGCGAGAGCTGGAACCCCGCGTGGAGCTGGTTCAGGGGCGACGCGGCGGCCACCGCCACCTTCGTCTTCGACGACGGCGCCCGGTACGTGTACACCGGGAGCTGGTGCGCCGACGGGCAGGAGACGTCCTGGAACGGGGAGTGGCGGGCCAGTGGCGCCGGCGGCACCGCGACGTGGGACGGTGAGCGGCAGGTCACCTCCAGCGTCAGCGGGACCGCCGAGGTGCCGCCGGGCGCGCATGAGCAGATCGCCGGGGCGTTCGAGGAGTTCGCCGGTGCGCTGCGCACGGGCGTGACCCCGTCGGGAACGATCCAGGGCAACGTCAGGAGCCTGGCGATGGTCGAGGGGGCGGTCCGCTCGGCCGAGTCCGGGGAGCGGGTCGAGATCGGGGCGCTGCTGGATCAGGCGTACGACGAGGCGCTGGCGCTGCCCGTACGGGAGGAGGTCAGGGACCGGCTGGTGTCCTGGGGCGGCCCGGCCGCCGCGCTCGCCACCGCCGAGAAGCGGTGACGGCGCGGTAGCCGCCGGGGCAGCGGGTCCTGCGGTCCGGTCGAGGGTTGCCCGCTCGGGTCAGCGGGTCCGGCGGTCCGGGAGCATGTTGTCGGCCGGGAGGTCCGCCGCCTCCGGCAGTCGCCTGGCCGGCGACGCCTCCGCCCAGCGCAGCAGCGTGTCCGTGGCCGCCGCGCGGTCGGCCTCGGGCAGCAGCGCGATGGAGGCTCCGTGGTTGGCGCCCGGCGCGACGTACAGGTAGGAGTCACGCCTGCTCGGGGTGAACCGCTCGGCGCTCCACGGGTCGTTCTCACCGTAGATGAACAACATGCGCTCAGATCGGGTACGCACCCAGTGGTCCACGTCGATCATCGGCCGGGGATCGTGCCGGGAGCGCAGCTCGGCGGGCAGCACGCCGTTGGGCTGGTAGAGGTTGCGGTGGCGGGTCAGCCCGCGCAGGTGCCCGAAGGACAGGTCGGGCCAGCCGAGCTGGGTGGCCGCCTGGTAGTAGTACGGAAGGTAGTACTCCAGGCCCTCGTCGGTGTAGAAGCCGAAGGAGGCCACGGCGTCGATCCAGGCGTACAGCTCCTGGTCGGTGGCGGTCGCGGGCGGCACCGAGGCGCAGTCGGCCTCGGTGGAGTACTGCCAGAACGCCCAGGCCGTGTCGAGGATCGTCATCTCGAACGAGCGGTCCGCGCTGCCGAGCGTGTTGTCGAAGGTGTAGCCGTTGCTCGCGGCGTCGGCCTCCAGCAGCGCCACCATCCGCGCGCGCCGCTTGAGCGCCTCGCGCTGCACGTTCTCCAGCGCGGCGCGGCAGGCCCCGGTGCCGACCCGGGCGAAGAACCTGTCGTAGGCGCGGTCCTGCGGGTTGACCGGGTCGTTGGGCGCGACGTAGGCCACCACGCCGTCCACGTCACCGGGGTAGAAGCGGCGGTGGTAGACCGAGGTCATGCCGCCCTTGCTGACGCCGGTCTGGATCCACTTGCCCGAGTAGATCGTCTTGAGCGCCCCGACGATCCGGTGCTCGTCGGTCGCCTCCTGCCAGATCGTCAGATCGTCCCAGTCGGCCGGGGCCGGACGGGAGGAGCGGAAGAAGCGGTGCTCGACGGAGACCTGGTTGCCGTCCACCAGCCGGGTCGGCTCGGTACGGGAGGCCGTGGGGTTGACCGGCAGCCCGTACCCGCCCGTGGCGAGCACGACGGGGGCGTCGGCCGCGCGGTGCAGGAGGGTGAGGCGCTGCTGGAAGGTCCCCTTGCCTGGATGTCTGTGGTCGACCGGCTGGGTGTAGCTCAGCACGAAGAAGCGGTAGCCGGACGGCTGGGTCTCCGACACGACGGTGAGTCCCGGGATGGCCTTGAGCCTGTCCAGCAGGTCGTCCTGGGCCGCCGCGGGGACGGCGTTGAAAGCGAGGGCTGCCACGATGGCCAGGGCGGCCAGTAATCGGGATCGCACGGTATGCGACTCCTTAGGAGGAGGGCCAGGGTATCGCCCGAACGTATACCGATCATGCCGCCCCGAAAAGCATGGTCACGTCTCGAAACGGGCCACGAGGAGCGCGAGCCTGCGGTCGTGCTGGTCACGGGGCAGCCGGCCGCCGAGCGTGAGCGTCACCAGGCCGTGCAGCGCGGCCCAGAAGGTCTCGGTCAGCAGGCCGAGGTCCTCGCCCCGGGCGTGCGGGCGCACCGCCTCGGTCAGCACGTCGAAGGAGGCCCAGAGCGCGGGCGGGGCCTGCGGGGTGGCGAACGGCAGGTCCACGTGCCGGCGGAACATCGCGTCGTAGAGCGCGGGGCACCGCTCGGCGTAATCCGTGTACGCCCGCGCCACCCCGGCCAGCGTCGCAGGCGCCGCGCGCAGTTCCTCGGCCAGTTCGGCGAAGCCTTCGAGCGCGACCGCCGTCATGATGGCGTCCTTGCCCTTGAAGTGGCTGTAGAGCACCGGCTGGCTGTATTCGACCCGTTCGGCCAGCCGCCTGGTCGTCACCGCCTCCCATCCCTCGGCCTCGGCCAGTTCCCGCGCCGTCGTGATGATCAGCTGCTCCCGCTCCGCCCGCTCGCGCTCCCGGCGCTTCTGGATCGACATGCTCCCTAATCTAGCACCGCTAGCGCTTCTGTCGTCGCTCGTGCTAGCGTCATTCTCGTTCCTAGCACTGCTAGCACTCGGAGAAGGACATGCTCACTTTCATCGCCTACGGCCTGGCCATCGCGCTCAACCTGCTGATCCTTTTCGTCGGCTACCGCTTCCTGTTCGTCCCGCAGGCCGCGGCGGCCGGCTACGGCGTTCCCGCCAAGGCCGACGGCGACCGGGCGTACCTGACGATCAAGGGTCTGCGCGACGGTTGTTACGGCCTGGTCGGCCTGGCCCTGCTGGCCTTCGCCGGGCCTGCCGCCGAAGCCTGGTTCATGCTGGTCCTCATTCTGGCGCCGCTGGGCGACACGCTGATCGTGCTGCGCCACGGGGGAACGAAGGCGGTCGCGTTCGGCATCCACTTCGCGACCGCCGTGGTCATGCTGGTGAGCGCCGCCCTGCTCTTCGCCGTCAGCTGATGGTGTCCCGGCGTTCGCAGGTGGGGACGTCGGCCATGCGGACCGCCGCCGTTCCCCCGCCCGGCAGGGTCACCACGGCCAGGTCCCCGTCCTCGATCCGCACGTCAGGGGCGGGCGGCTCCGTGTTCGCCAGCCAGACCAGGCTGACGTACAACGCGGTGCCGCCCGGGTGGGACGCGGCCAGGGCGTACGGGGTGGCCGAGTGGGCGCCGTAGGCGTTGGCGCCCTCCGCCGTCGCCAGTCCCGTGCCCGTGTAGCCGTGCAGGGCGCGAACCGCGCTGGTCAGGCCGTCGGGACGCCGGGCCCGCGCCAGGGACGCCTCCTCGCGCAGGTCGAGCGGGGCGGGCGCGGCCAGGGCGTGGCCGCCGTCGCGTACCCGGTGGCCGGGCGGGGCCGTGACGCGGTGGATCCTGATCTCCGCCGCGCCGTCCACGACCGAGGCCGTCACCACCCGCACCGGGCCGTCCCGGTAGGCGGAGGCGGCGAAGCGGTCGGAAACGGTCAGGGGTTCGATGAAGCGGCGCACCGAGGCGGTCCCGTCGGGGGCGACGACGGCCAGGTGGTTGTCCACGCCCTGCGCCTTCTCCCCCACCTCGGGGCCCGTGTGGCTGGTGTAGGCGAGTTTGAGGTAGTGCGGGTCGGGGTCGCCGTCCGGGTCCTGTACGCGGTCGCGGTCGCTGCCGTGGTTGACCAGCCGCACGACGCCGTCCGCGCGGGTGGCGTGCAGCAGCCAGCCGGGGGCGGGCATGGCCAGCGCCTGGTCGGCCAACTCGACGGGCGCGGGCTCCTCCGGGGCCGTCCACGCCGGATGTTCCGGCGGCAACAGGAGCCCGAGGAACGCCTTGCTGGCCCAGTACGGCGAGCCCGGCCCCGAGTACGACTGCGCGATGGGCGCGAAAGCGTCGTACCAGCCGAGGGTGAGCAGCCCGCGCCCGTCCGGCGCGCCGCGTTCGGCGAAGTGGCGCAGCGTGCGGCCGGCGATGCGGCGGGTCCTGCCGGGCGGCAGCGGTGAGGCGCCGGTCAGCGCGCCCAGCCACAGCGGCGCGACCGTGGCGAACCGGTAGGTCAGCGACCTGCCCTGGTGCACGGGGCCGCCGTCGGCGGCGAAGAAGTGCTGGTACTGGTCGAGGAAGCGGTGCAGCCGGGCCGCGTACAGCTCCTGCCTGGCGGTGTCGCCGGCCATCCTGGCCCAGAGCGACGGGTACAGGTGCATCGCCCAGCCGCAGTAGTAGTCGAAGTTCTTGCCCTTGCCGTCGGAGTACCAGCCGTCGCCGGCGTACCAGTCCTCGATGCGGTCGAGGCCGCCGGTGATCTCGTCCGGCTCGTACGGCCCGCCCACCTCGGCCAGGAACTGCTCCACCACCACCCGGAACAACACCCAGTTGTTGTCCGGCGTGCGCTTTCCGACGAATCCCGCGAGCCAGTCCACCACCCGCTCCCGCTCGGCCGGGGACAGCCGGTCGAACAACCAGGGCCGGGTCTCGTGCAGCGCCAGGGCGATCGAGGCGGCCTCGACGAGCTGCTGCGACATGTCGGTCAGGGCCGGCCACGCGTAGGGGTGCGCCGGGTTGGTCCCGGCGGTCAGCCCGCCGGTGTACCGCTCGATCAGCGCGGGCGGCACCTGGCCCCGCGCGCCGGCGATCCTGAACGCGGCGAGCAGGAATGTGCGCGCGTACCCCTCCAGTCCGTCGCTCTCCGGCCCCGATCTGCTTGCCTTGCCGGGCAGCCGGTACTGGGCGAAACCGTCGGTCGCGTACGGCGCCACGGCGGCCAGCAGGCGATCCGCCATGGCCTCCCATTGCGCCCTGGTCCAGGATTCATCCGGCAGTGACATAAAACGCATACTAGGCCAACCAACCGGACGAATGGAGTGCTCTTACGGTCTTGGCGGGTAATCGCTTCACTCGGTTTCCGGGCATCCGGAAGCCCCGGCGGGAGATTTGACACGGTGACAGCCAGACGGAACCATGCGTGTAAACGGTTTACCCTCTTGTTTCAGCACCTGGAGGCGGGATGGCGCGGCGTACGGCGTCAGAAGGCGGAGAGCGGCGGCCGACCACGATCCGCGACGTGGCCGCGCACGCGGGCGTCTCCGTGGCCACCGTCTCCCGGATCCTGTCCGGCACCTACCCCAGCGCCCCCGCCACCCGCAGCAAGGTCATGCGGGCGGTGCGCGAGCTCGACTACGTGGCCAACGCCAACGCGCGGGGCCTGGCCGGGGCCAGCAGCCGCAGCGTGGCCATCATCGTCAACTCCGTCGTCTCCCCGCACTACGCCCACGTGGCGCAGGGGGTGCAGGCGCAGGCCGCGCTCGAAGGCAAGCTGTGCATCGTCGGCACCACCGGCGGCGACCCCGAGCGGGAGCTGGCCACCGTGCAGCTCATGCGCCAGGAGCACGCCGAGTGCGTGATCCTGGTCGGCAACGTGGTCAACAACGACGCCTACCGCGAGCGCATGACCGAGTACGCCCGCGCGCTGGCGCTGGCCGGATCGCGGCTCGTGCTGTGCGGCCGTCCCGCGCTCGGCCCCGGCGTGCCCGCCCTCGTCGTCGAGTACGACAACACCGGCGGCGCGTACGCGATCACCAGCCACCTGCTGTCGGCCGGGCACCGGCGCATCCTGTTCCTCGGCCGGCGCGAGGGCCACACCACCCCCGACAGCCGCATCGCCGGTTACCGCAACGCGCTGGCCGACCACCGCGTGCCGCACGACCCCGGCCTCGAACTCGACGGCACGATGGAGCGCGGCGAGGGCTACCGCATGGTCCGGCAGCGCCTGGAGGCCGGGCCGCCCGACTTCACCGCCATCTTCGCCGTCAACGACCTCATCGCCGCCGGCGCGCGCCAGGCCCTGCGCGAGCACGGGCTGCGCATCCCCGACGACATCTCCATGGTCGGCTTCGACGACCTGCCGCCCTCCGCCGACATCGACCTCACCACCGTGCACGTGCCGCACGAGGAGCTGGGACGCACGGCGGTGCGCATGGCCCTGGAACGCGGCACCGGCAGCGCCGACAGGACGGGGCAGGCCGAGCACGTCATGCTCGGCACCCACATCATCGTCCGCGACTCGGTCCGCCCCCTACCTCCCGACCAGCGGTAACTCAGCCGACTGCCTCCGCCCGGCGGTGAATCGGCTGGCTGTCCCTGGCCGACGATGAATCAGCCAGTTGCCCGGTCGGCGGTGGATCAGCCGGCTGTCCCCGGTCGGCGGTGAGTCAGCCGGTGACGAGGTGGGGTCGCCACCGGTCCGGGACCTTCTCGCCGTAAGCGACCTCGCGGGCCCCCGCGAACGCGCCCAGTTCCGCCACCGCCCGGCCGACGGACCGTACGGTGCTCTCGTCGGCCGTCTCCATCTCCGCCTCAGGGAACACGCCCTCGACCTCCAGCACACCCCGCCGCCGGTCCACCTTGGGGACCAGCCTGCCGATCAGCCGGTCCCCGTGCAGGATCGGCATGACGTAATGGCCGTACTGCCGCTTGTGCCGGGGGATGTACATCTCCGTACGGAACACGAAGCCCCACAGCCGTGCGGTGCGCTCCCTGTCGCAGATGAGGTTGTCGAACGGGGAGAGCAGCGTGGTGTGCGGCTCCCATTCGTCCCGTTCCAGCAGGGCGAGCGCGTCGCGGTGGGCGTACCAGGGCTCGTCGCCGCCCTCCACCGTGACGGGCACGACCCGATCGGCGCGCCGCAGGCCGTCGAGCGCCTCCGGCAGCCCCGGATAGCGGTCGCGGGTGAAGTGGCGCTCGATGTCGATCGGGCGGGCCACGCCGAGGGCGCGCAGGGCGTGCTCGGCCGCCAGCGCCACGACCTGCTCCGTGGGCAGCGGCTCGGCGCGCGCCTGCTCGGGGAGACAGCGTTCCGCCAGGTCCCAGTGGCGGGTACGGCCCTGCCGCCCGGCCACCATGACGTGCCCCTGGCACCACAGGAAGTCCAGCATGCGATCGACGTTGCGGCCGTTGGTCCACCCGGTCGACTTCCACGGCACCGCCGCGAGGTCGTCGAACCCCGCGGGCGGCAGCGGCCCCTTCTCGCGCAGCCGGTCCAGCACATGGCCGCGCAGGGCGTCGTTGTCGCGCAGCCAGTCGCCGACCATCTTGGAGTAGGCGGACTGGCCCGCGCCGTAGCGGCGCATCAGGTAATGGTGGATCGGGTAGTCCTCGGCCAGCACGATCGAGGCGGCGTGCGCCCAGTACTCAAACAACCACCGCTCCCGCCACAACAGCACGTCGAGGTCGGCGGGGTCGAAGTGGCCGACCCGGCTCCACAACACGAGCAGGTGGCTGCGGGCGACCGCGTTGATCGGGTCGAGTTGCAGGCAGCGCAGCCTGCGCAGGACCTGGCGCAACCCTTCGAGGTCGCCGCCGGGGCGCGGACCTGCCAGGTGCTGGCACATCACGGCCAGCCGTCGCGCCGACCGGAGGCTGAGAGTCAGGTGGGCCACGGACAGGCAGCGTAATCGAAAGCAAGTTCGACCGCAAAGCCGAAAGCCATTCACGGCCGGGTGGCGTCGAGGAGGTTGCGACGGGCGTCGGCGGGCAGCAGGTAGCCGGCCTTGACGTTGTGCGCGTCGGCGCGCACCACCGCCGTGACATAGTGCCCCTTGCTCGGATACAACCGGTCGAGCACGTCCTGGCCGAACGGGATGTGGGCGCCGAACAACACGCAGAAGGTCGGTCCGGAGTTGTCGCCGTCGTTGAGCGCGGTCGGCGCCTCCACCTGCGACAACCGGATGCCGCCGCGCGCCAGCCCCAGCTCGTCACGGGCCTTGGTGCCGTCCGCGGCGAACTCCAGCACCGGCGCGGTGGGCGGCGCGACGCCGCGCTCGGCCCAGCGGGTCAGGTGGTCGTAGGCGGCGGCCAGGGCGTGGTGCAGCGGGACGCGGCTGAAGGGCGGCCTGGCGCAGGTGTAGGTGGGCGGGGTGCCGAGGTCGCGGGTGAGCAGCGGCACGCGGGCGCTGTAGCCGTGCCAGCCGGAGTGGGCGCTGCCGGCCACCTCCCAGCGGCGGTAGCGTGCGGTGTCCGGTTGCCGCACGGGCGAGCGTACGTCGGTCTCGGACAACACGTGGAAGACCGGTTCCGTGCCGGCGCGGGTGGGGGCGGGGCCGACGATCTGGCCGTAGGCGTCGAAGACGCTCTCTATCTGCGGCAGTACGGCGTCGTAGTAGACGGTCAGCCGGCCCGCGGACTGCGAGGCGCCGATGGCCAGCACCGTGTCCGCGCGCAGCCGGCCCAGCAGCGTCGTGCCCCTGATCGCCTTGGCGGCCTGGGAGAAGACGTCGTAGGAGAGCTGGTCGGTCATGAACTGGCCGCCGCCGGTGACGTCGAGGGCGCCGTACCGGGTGGGGCTCCACTGGCGCAACTGGTTCACGCCGACGCGCTGGGCGGAGACGCCGACCCAGGCGTAGCCCGCGCGGGTGACGAGTTCCGGGTCCCACAGGGCGTCCAGGTCGTACCCGGCGGAGACGTTCTGCCATTCGGTCAGCACGGTTCCGTTGAACCTGGCCTGGCTGACCGGGCGGCGTACCACGGCCCGGGTGCGGTACGGCACGTCGGAGGCGAGCAGTTCCCCCGTCGCGCTGTAGGCGTCGGCATTGCCCGACAGGTAGAACTCCTGCTCGACGTAGCCCCGCGCGGCCAGGTCGGCGTCGGTCGCCAGCCACGGATAGGTCTCCGCCAGGTCGGGCGAGCCGGGATCCCCGGGCGGCGCTCCCGGCAGCGGCCCCTCGACCTGCGGAACCGCCACCGGCACAACCGAGGCGGCGGCCGGCGAGCTGAGGGGTAACAAGCTCACGGCTGTCAACGCCACGATGGCGGTGCGGGCGAGCGTACGTGCGGCTTCGGGGAATGGCGCCATGGGTCGATCTCCTTCCGGGGCTCCGGTGAGCCGGCCATTCCCGATGCTCCCCGCGTTCCCGTCCGTCCCGCATCGGCACAATCACCGGTCGCGGCCGCGCGGGCTCAGCGTGGTGTGCGGGCGTCGAGGCGGAAGAGCGCGCTGAAGAGCGGCCAGGTCAGCGCGGCCATCTCGGCGGGCGAACGCGGGCAGCCGTGCTGCAGCCAGTCGGCGGCCACGCCGATGAGCGCCCCGGCGGTGAACGCGGCGGGGATCTCGGGCGGAACACCTCCCGCCGGACCCGCGTGCTCGGACAACTCGCCATCGTCGGCCGCGGCACGCAGGCGCTCGTGTATGGCGTGGGTGGTGCGGCGGCGGATGTGGTCGGCGACGCGCGCGCTGCCCTGCGGCCCGAGCAGGGCGCGGTAGAGCCCGGCGTGCTCGGCGAGGCTGGCGTAGAAGTTCTCCAGCGACTGGGTGGCCTTGGGCCCCGGGTCGGCCGGGTCGAAGCGGCCGGTGTCGGGCAGCGACTCGACCAGGTTGTCGATCATCGCGGTGCAGGCGGCCTCGGCCAGTTCGTGCACGTCGCGGTAGTGGTCGTAGAAGGTCGAGCGGCTCACGCCGGCCCGCTCGGCGACGTCGGCGACGCTGACCCTGGACAGGTCCTGCTCCTCGACGAGTCGCAGCAGCGCCCGCGCCAGGGCCGTATGAGTACGGCGGACCCGCCTGTCCCCCGTGGGGCCGCTGCCGCCTCTGGTCGTCACCACGCCATTCACCTTATCGTCTTCCTACATGTGCAGGTTTTCCTACATGTGTAGGGTAATCTGTGGGACGAGACCAAGGAAAGGACCACGAGCTATGCCAATCAGTGCAGGCCGGCACCGGGGCGACGCGGCGTGACCCCGCCCGGGAGCGTGCTGATCGTCGGCGCCTCGGCCGCCGGTCTGAGCACGGCGGAGGCGCTGCGGCGGCAGGGTTACGAGGGACGGCTGACGTTGCTCGACGCCGAGCCCCACCTCCCCTACGACCGGCCGCCGCTGTCGAAGCAGGTCCTGGCGGGAGCCTGGGAGCCGGCCCGCGCCCAGCTCCGCGGGCAGGCCCAGCTGGAGGCGCTCAACGCCGAGTTCGTACGCGGCGAGCCCGCCGTAGCGTTGGACACCGCCGCCCGCGAGGTGCACACGGCCACCGGCCGCGCGCTGCGGGCCGACACCGTGGTGATCGCGACCGGCCTGACCTCCTGCCGCCTGCCGGGCCAGGACGGGCTGGCGGGCGTGCACACGCTGCGCGGCCTGGACGACGCCCTGACCCTGCGCACCCACCTGATCGCCGCCCGGCGGCTGGTGGTCGTGGGCGAAGGCGTGCTGGGCGGGGAGGTGGCCGCGACCGCGCGTGGAATGGGCCTCGACGTCACCCTCGTCGGTCTCGGCACCGCGATCCTCGCCGAGCAGCTCGGCGACCCGGCCGCCGCGTTGCTCACCCGGACGCACGCCGAGCGCGGGGTCGCGCTGCGGCTCGGCGTCGCGGTCGAGGAGCTGATCGGCGCGGACGGGCGGGTCACCGGGGTACGGCTGGCCACCGGCGAGGTGCTGCCCGCCGACGCGGTCGTGGTGGCCATCGGCTCCCGGCCCGTGACCGGCTGGCTGGCGGGCAGCGGGCTGTCGCTCGGGGACGGGGTGGAGTGCGACTCGCGCTGCCTGGCCGCCGAAGGCGTCTACGCCGTCGGGGACGTGGCCTCCTGGCAACACGAGGGGCTCGGCAGGCGGCTGCGCCTGGAGAACCGCACGAACGCCACCGAGCAGGCCCAGGTGGTGGCGGCCAACGTGCTCGGTGCGGATCGTGCGTACACGCCGATCCCGTATTTCTGGACCGACCAGTACGACATCAAGATCCAGGCGCACGGCCTGCCGTCCGCGGCGGCCGAGGTGAGCATCGCGGAGGGCGACCTGGAGCAGCGCCGCTTCGCCGCCGTCTACCGGGAGAACGGGCAGGTCACCGGCGTACTCGGCTGGAACATGCCCAAGCAGGCCCGCGTGCTGAGGCAGCAGAGCCTCGGCACCGGGCAGGGCGCCAGGCCCGTCACGACGGCACCAAAGGGCTGACACGAGCAAGACATCAGGGCCGCCCCCGGGCGGCCGACCATCCGTACGCGAGGAGATGCCGAATGTCGGTGAACGACCAGGTCCTGAGCTATCCGATCCCCAGCGAAACGCCGCTGGACCCGCCGAAGGAGTGGGCCGAGCTGCGTTCCGGCTGCCCGGTGGCGCACGTGAAGCTGCCCAGCGGTGACGGCGCGCGGCTGCTGACCCGGTACGACGACGTCAAGCAGGTGCTGGCCGACCCGCGCTTCACCCGCCAGCTCACCGCCCCCGACGCGGCCCGGCTGACGGCCGACGGCGGCGGGGTGTTCAACAGCGACCTGGCGCAGATCATCCCGGACAGCGGCGACGGGCACGTGCACTGGCGGCGCCTGGTCGGCCGGTGGTTCACCGCCAAGCGCATGGCCGCCCTGCGGCCCCAGATGGCGCGGATCGCCGAGGACCTGATCGACGACATGGTCAAGAGCGGCGCGCCGGGCGACCTCAGGGCGAGCCTGGGCTTCCCGCTGCCGGTGTACGTCATCTGCGACATGCTCGGCGTGCCCGCCGAGGACCGCGAGAAGTTCTCGTACTGGTCCGACACGCTGCTCAACCTCACCCGGTACGGCAAGGAGGAGATCGACGCCGCGCAGGCCGAGTTCTTCCAGTACATGTCCGACCTGCTGGAGGACAAGCGCGCCAACCCGGGCGGCGAGGACATACTCAGCGAGCTGCTCGCGGCGGGCGGCCCGGAGGAGGGCGGGCTGTCCGACCTGCAGATCCTGGTCACCGGCATGGCGCTGCTGGTCGCCGGGCACGAGACCACCGCGAACATGATCGGCAAGATGGTCGGCATGTTGCTGGCCGACCGTACCCGCTGGGAGGCCCTGCTGGCCGACCCGTCGCTGATCCGCACCACCGTGGAGGAGACGCTGCGGCTCGACGCCAACTCCGGCTTCGGCCTGCCCCGCTACCTGCCCGTGGAGGCCGAGATCGGCGGGGAGCTCCTGGCGAAGGGGACCACGGTGATCTGCAGCATGGCCTCGGCCAACCGCGACGAGAGCGCCTTCGACGGCGCGGCCGAGATGGACCTGTCCCGCAGCCCGAACGCGCACCTTTCCTTCGGCTCCGGCGCGCACTCCTGCCTGGGCCAGTCGCTGGCCCGTACCGAGCTGCAGGTCGTGCTGGAGGTGCTGCTGCGCAAGCTCCCGACGCTGGAGCTGACCGTGCCGGCGGAGGAGCTGGAGCGCGTGGAAGGGCTGGCGGTCGGGGGCCTGCGTACGGTCCCCGTCCGCTGGTGAACCCGATCAACCAGGAGGAGAAGAGATGAAGGTCATCGTCGATGAGGACAAGTGTTGTGGCGCGGGGTCGTGCGTCCTGCTCGCACCTGAGGTGTTCGACCAGCGCGAGGACGACGGCATCGTGATCCTGCTCAATGCCGAGCCGGGCGCCGACCAGCACGACGTGGTCCGCGAGGCGGTCGCCGTCTGCCCGGGCGCCGCCATCGAGGTGAGCGAGTAGACGTTCGGCCCAGGGCCGGTCCCCCCACCGGGGGCCGGCCCTTCTGTCGTTCATCGGCGCGGAGGCGTGATGCCCGTCAGGCGGGAGCGGGTCCGCTGCGGCGCGCCTTCCGGCAGTTCGTCGAGGATGTCGGCGAGTGAGACCCCGCGCAGGCTCTGCCGCCAGGCCCGGTGCGCGTCGGCCATCTTCCGGGCCAGGACACAGATGCTCCGGCACTCCTCCTGCGGCAGCGCGCCCTTGCCCTGCTGCCGGATCTCCCTGCACTCGTACGGCGACGCCGCCCCGTCCACCGCCTCCACGATCTGCAACATCGTGATGTCCGATGCCGCCCGCGCGAGCCTGAACCCGCCGCGCGGCCCCGTCGTCGCCGCCAGCACCCCCGCCCTGACCAGCGCCTGCAACTGTTTGGCCAGGTAGGGCGCGGGCAGGTCGTAGTACTCCGCGAGTTGCGCCGCGGAAGCGGTCTCGCCCGGTTCGAGCTGCGCCAGCGACGTCGCGCAATGCAACAACCATTCGGTGCTCCCAGGCAACTTCACGATCGACAGCATATCGCGGACATTGAGGATCTGTTTAGTCCGAGATATGGTGAAGCCGCCAACGGATCGAAGGAGATCATCATGCGGATCGCAGTGGCCGGCGCGACCGGCAACATCGGCGCCCTGACCGTCGCCGCCCTCGAACGGGCAGGGCACGACGTCGTGCGCATGAGCCGCTCGCTGGGCGTGGACCTGGTGAGCGGCGAGGGCCTCGACGCCGCCCTCACCGGCGTGGAGGCGGTCATCGACGCGGTCAACGGCCAGCCGGGCGGGCGAGCGGAGACGGTGGCCTACTTCGGCGGCACCACCCGCAACCTGCTCGCCGCCGGACAGCGGGCGGGCGTGCGCCATCACGTGCTGCTGTCGATCGTGGGCATCGACCGGGTGGACGGCAACGATCACTACGCCGGCAAGCGGGAGCAGGAGAAGCTGGTGGCGGCGGGGCCCGTGCCGTGGACGATCGTCCCGTTCACGCAGTTCCACGACTTCGCCGCGATGGTGGCGTCCTGGACCGAGCAGGACGGCGTGGCGACGATCGCGCCGCTGCTCGTGCAGCCGATCGCGCCCGCAGACGTGGCCGACGTGCTCGCGGAGATCGCGGCGGGCGAGCCCAAGGGACGCCACGCGGACGTCGCGGGACCGGAGCCGCAGGATCTCGTGGACATGGTCAGGCGCACCCACCAGGCACTTGGGCGCGAGGTGAGGCTCGTGCCGACGTGGTCGACGATGTTCGGCCCCGAGATGGCGGGCAACGTGCTGCTGCCCGGCGACGGCGCGCGCATCGCGCCGACCACGTTCGAGGAGTGGCTCGTCAAGCAGTAGGGGCTACCGTGACCCCATGGGGCAGCACACGTTGATAGACCTCTCGCATGTCGTCGAGGACGGCATGACCACCCACCCCGGGCTGCCGGGGCCCGAGACGGCCGACCACCTGTCCAGGGCGGAGTCCCGCGCGCACTACGCTCCCGGCACCGAGTTCCAGATCGGCCGCATCACGATGGTCGGCAACACCGGCACCTACGTCGACACCCCCTTCCACCGGTACGCCGACGGCATGGACCTGAGCGACATGCCCCTGTCCAAGTTCGTGAACCTGGCGGGGACTCTGGTGCCGGCCACCGGCGGGCCGAGGGAGATCGGGCCCGAGGCGTTCGACGAGCACGAGGTCCGGGGCAGGGCGGTGCTGGTGCACACGGGCTGGGACCGGCACTGGCGCACCCCGCACTACGGTCACGCGTCGCAGCCGTACCTGACCCCGGAGGCGGCCGACTGGCTCGTGGAGCACGAGGCCGCCCTGGTGGGCATCGACGCGGTCAACGTGGACGACCTGACCGACCCCACCCGCCCCGCCCACACGAAGCTGCTGGCCGCCGGCATCCCGGTGGTGGAGCACCTGACGGGGCTGGAACGGCTGGCCGGCCGCCCGTTCGTGTTCCACGCCGCGCCGCCCGCCATCCGCGGCATGGGCACGTTCCCGGTACGGGCCTACGCGCTGGTCTAGAAGTACTGCCGGATGCGGAAATCGCGGACCAGCAGCGGGGCGTAGGCGCGGCTGAGCACTTTGACCTTCCTGAGCCGGGTGGCCTTGTCGATCAGCACCTTGACGCATTTGAGGCGCACCTTGTGGTGTCCCGGCGGCGCGTAGCGGGAGATGATGACGCCGTCCCTGGCGAAGCCCCGCTCCGACAGGCCGAGGCCCACCTCGCGGTAGGGCCGCCAGGAGCCCTTCAGGGTGAACGCGGTGGAGCCGACGATCGCGTGGTTCGCGTCGCCGGGACAGTGCAGCAGCACCCTGATCACGTCGTTCTGGTGCGGCGCGTGCGGCATGACCTGGAACGAGGTGAGCTCGCGCCAGTCCGGCGGCCACTCCCCCGCCACGGCGGGAGCGCTCATCAGGGCGGGCACGAGGACGGCGACCGCCAGCACCGGCACGATGCCCCGCATCGAACTCCCCCTTACCCACCGTTACCGATCATTGTCACTTGCCATCCGCCGACCAGGGACGACGCCACGCCGAGAGAGCGCGGCACTCCTGACTGTTACTACCTACAACCCGCCAACAAAGCGGTAAATTTGAACTTTCAACGGGGGTCGGGCATCAGATGCGAGCCTGTCTCATGATGTTCATCGTTGAACAGAACCCTCTTCATCATGATCCACGGACGGCTGGATCGGCTGCGTCCACTCGATGAAGAACGTACCGATTCCCCCATATCTCCGATCGACCTCACGACCGCAATCCGCGCGCACGCCGTCACCCGCGGTACACATCTCGCCGTCGTGGACGGCGAGGTCGCGCTGACCTACCACGACCTGTACGCGCGAGCCCGCGCCCTGGCCACCGAGCTGAGGTCGGCCGGGGTCGCGCCGGGCGACGCCGTGGGCCTGTGCGCCCGCCGCGGCGCCCCCGCCATCGTGTCGATCGTCGGCATCCTGCTGGCCGACGCGGCGTTCGTCCCGCTCGACCCCATGGACCCGCCCGACCGCCTGGCCACCACGGCGCGGGGCGTGAACGTGACCACCGTCGTGTCCCCCACGCGCTGGCAGCCGGTCTTCGCGGAGCTGGGGCTGCGCTGCCTGGCCGCCCCCGGGCACACCGCCCCGGCAGGGGATGAGGAAGAGCCGGGCGTGGCCGGGCCCGACGACCTCGCCTACGTCATCCACACCTCCGGCACGACCGGGCGGCCCAAGGGGGTCGGGATCCGGCGCGGCTCGCTGGCGCACCTGTGCCGCAACATGGCGGCCGCGTACGAGATCGAGCCCCGGGACCGGGTCCTGCAGTTCTCCTCGATCTCCTTCGACAGCAGTGTCGATGAGATCTGCACGCCGCTGTCCGCCGGCGCCACCATCGTCGTCCGCGACGAGGACATGATCTCCTCGCCCGATGCCTTCCTGCAGCGCTGCGCGGAGTTGCGGATCAGCGTGGCGCTGACCACGACCGCGTACTGGCATGAGCTGGTGGACGGCATGCTCGCCGACGACCTGCCGCTGCCGGAGTCGATCCGCCTCGTCCGCATCGGCGGCGAGCAGGTCCGCGCCGACCGCGTCAGGGACTGGCGGCGGCTGCCGATCGACCCCCTGGTCCGCCTGGTGGACGTGTACGGTCCCACCGAGACCACGGTCATCGTCACCTACGACGACCACGCGGGGCCGCTGGCCGCACCCGAGCTCGGCACCCCGGCCATCGGCCGCGCGCTGCCCGGCGTGCTGGCCCGTGTCGTGGACGCCGACGGCGAGCCCGTCGCGCCCGGCGCGGACGGAGAGCTGCTGATCGGCGGCCCCACGGTCGCCGCCGGGTACCTCGGCCAGCCGGAACTCACCGCCGAACGTTTCCTGACCGCCGCCGACGGCACGCGTTACTACCGCACGGGCGACCGGGTACGGCAACTCCCCGACGGCCGGTTCGTCTGCCTGGGCCGGATGGACCGGCAGATCAAGGTCCGCGGGCACCGGGTGGAGCTCGCCGAGGTGGAGCGGGCGCTGCTCGACCAGCCGCAGGTACGCGACGCCGTGGTCCGCTACGACGACGCACGCGGGTCACTGATCGCCTACGTGCTGCCCGCCACCGCGCAGGCGGCGGTCGAGGAGGTTCGCGAGGGTCTGCGCCGCAGGCTTCCGCCGCACTCGGTGCCGTCGTTGCTGATTCCGGTCGAGGTCTTCCCGCTCACCTCGCGGGGCAAGATCGACCTGGCCGCGCTGGCCGCGCTCGACACCGCCTTCCTGGCCGGATCCGAGCCCGGCGGCGAACCGACGGACCGCCTGGCCGCGATGGTGGCGGAGGTCCTCGGCGTCGTGACCGTCGCCCGCGAGGACTCCCTCTTCGAGCTGGGCCTGCACTCGCTGCTGGCGACCCGGCTGGTCACCCGGGTCAAGCGGGAGTTCGGGGTACGGGTGGCGCTGGCCGACCTGTACGCCAACCCCACGGTCGCGGGTCTGGCCGGGCTGCTGGAAGACGTCGCCCCGGCCCCGCTCCCGGACCAGGACACCGACGCCGAGACCACGGGCGAGCTGCCCCTCACCGACTTCCAGCGTGACTCCTGGCTGGCCGAGCAGTTCCGGCCCGGCACCCCGCTGGACACCCTCGGCGTGCGCTACCGGATCACCGGCACCGCGGACGAATCGGCCATCGCCGAAGCGCTGCGTACCGTGGTCGCCCGGCACGACGCGCTGCGCGCGGTGGTCGAGCAGGGCGACGAAGGACCGGTGATGCTCTTCGACACGGGCGATCGAACGCCGCGATTGACAACCGGGCAGACACCGCTGGTCGTCCACGACCTGACCTCGTTGCCGCCCGACCGGCGCACCGCCCGCGCCAAGGAGCTGGCCGAGGAGCACGGGCGGCGCGCGTTCGACCCGAGGACCGGCCCGCTGCTGGCCGGGCTGCTGATGCGGATGGCGGCCGAGGAGTGGGAGCTGGTGGTCGCCGTACACCACCTGGTGTTCGACGGCTGGTCCGCCTCGGTGCTGGCCGAGGAGCTGGCGGCGCTGCTCGGCGGCGGCGACCTCGCCGACCCCGGCGACTTCGCGGGCCACCTGCGTCGCGAGGCGCGGTCCGTACGGGACAGGGCGGGGTTGCGCGAGCACTGGGCCGCCCGCCTGGCGGGCGCCGACACCGAGGTCGAGTTGCCCGCGGACCGGCCCCGCCCGCCGGTACGCACCTTCGCGGGCGCGAAGATCGAGCGCCCGCTGGACCCGGAACTGCTGGAACGCGTCGAACTGGCCGCGCACGAGGCCGGCACCACCACGCACACCTTCGTCCTGACCGCGCTCCAGCTCCTCATCGCGCGCCAGACCGGGCACCACGACATCACGGTCCTGGCCCCGGTGGCGCACCGCGCCGACCCGGAACGCGAGCACACGATCGGCGCGTTCATCAACGTCCTGCCGCTGCGCACGGACCTGTCGGGCGAGCCCGGCTTCGGCACGGCGCTGCGCCGGGCGAACGCCTCCGTGCTCGACGCCCTCGACCACGAGGACCTGCCGCTGGCCGACATCATGGAGGCCGCCGGGGTACGCCACCGCCCGGACCGCGGCCCGCTCAGCCAGGTCATGCTGATCGTCGTGAACACCCCGGCGGCCACCGCCGCGCACGGCGGCGTCACGGTCGAGCGCCTGGGACAGACCTTTCCCGGCCTGACCAAGCTCGACCTGACGGTGACGCTCGACTATCCGGCCGATGGACCGCTCCTGGCCGTGGAGTACGCCAAGGACCTGTTCGACGCGGACACCGCCCACGCCCTGCTCGACCAGCTCCTGACGCTGCTCGACGGCGCGCTCGGCCAGCCGGACGCCGACTGCGGCAGGCTGCCGCTCCTTTCGCCCGACCGGCGCGCGGCGATCCTGTCCGCCGGCATCGGCCACGCGCCCGCCGTGCCGGACGGCGGCGGGGTGCACGAGCTGATCGAGGCGCACGCGCGCCGCGCCCCCGGCGCGCCCGCGATCCGTCACGAGGGCCGCGACACCAGTTACGCGGAGCTGGATGAGGAGGCCGAGCGGCTGGCCCGGCTGCTGCACGCCGCCGGGGTGGGCCGCGGGGACCGGGTGGGGATCCACCTGGCCAGAGGCCCGCAGGTGTTCGCCGCCGTGCTGGCCGCCTGGAAGGCGGGGGCCGCGTTCGTGCCGCTGGACCCCGACTATCCGGCCGAGCGGCTGCGTCACATGCTGCATGACAGCGCTGCCAAGGCGCTGCTGACGGCTTCGGAGGCCGAGTTCGACGGCGTACGGGCGATCAGGTACGACGATCAGGCCCCGCCGGAGGAGCGCCCGCCCGTCGAGGTCGGCGCGGACGACGCCGCGTACATGCTCTACACCTCGGGCACCACCGGAACGCCCAAGGGCGTCGTGGTCTCCCACGGCAACCTCCGCCACGCCGCCGCCATGTGGCGCGAGGCGTACGGCCTGGAGGAGGGCTGGACGCATCTGCAGGCGGCCAGCTTCTCCTTCGACGTGTTCGCGGGCGAGACCCTGCGGGCCCTGTGCACCGGCGGGCGGCTGGTGGTGTGCCCGCGCGAGGTCCTGCTCGACCCCGAGGCGCTGGCCGGGCTGCTGCGGATCGAGAAGGTGGCGGTCGCCGAGCTGGTGCCGACCGTGCTGCGCGGCCTGCTCGACCAGGTCGAAGGCGCCGGGCAGGACCTGTCCACGCTGCGGATCCTGGCGGGCGGGGCCGAGCAGTGGTACGTACACGAGTACCGCCGCGCCCGCGCGCTGGTCGGCCCCGGCGGCCGGGTGGTCAACTCCTACGGCGTCACCGAGGCCACCGTGGACAACGCCTGCTTCGAGGGCGACACGGACGGGCTGCCCGACGGCTCGCCGCTGCCGATCGGCCGCCCTTATCCGGGCAACCGGCTCTACGTGCTGGACGCGTACGGGGAGCCGGTGCCGTTCGGGGTGGCGGGCGAGTTGTGGATCGGCGGCGCGGGCGTGGCCACCGGCTACCACGAACGGCCCGAGCTGACCTCGGCGCGCTTCCGGCCCGACCCCTTCGGCGACGGGCCGGGGGCGCGGATGTACCGCACCGGCGACGGCGCGCGGCTGCGCGCCAACGGCGTGCTCGACTTCCTGGGCCGGCTGGACGACCAGGTCAAGGTCAACGGCCACCGGATCGAGCTGGCCGAGGTCGAGGCGGCCATGTCCGCGCTGCCCCAGGTGCGTACCGCGGCCGCCGCGGTACGCCGGGACGGCCGCGGCCGGCCAATCCTGGTCGGCTACGTGGTTCCGGCCGACCATGACGCCCCGATGGCGCGGCTGCGGGCGGGGCTGCAGGAGGTGCTGCCGCACCACGCCATCCCGGCCCGCATGATGAGCATGGACGTGCTGCCGGTGACCCCCAACGGCAAGGTCGATCGCGCGGCGCTGCCCGACGCGCCGCAGGAGCGGGGCGAGAGCGAGCCCGCCGAGCTGGAGACCGCCACGCAACGCCGCCTCGCCGAGGTGTGGGCGACGGTCCTGCCGGTGCGCGACATCGGTCCCGACGACGGCTTCTTCGAGCTGGGCGGGGACTCCTTCACCGCGTTGAAGCTGGTCCGGGCCATCGAGCCCGCGTTCGGCGTCCGGGTGAGCCTGCTGGAGCTGTACCGCCGGCCCACCGTCCGCCTGCTCGCCACCCACCTCGACACGCTGTCGGACACGGGCCGGGAAAGCACAGGCGACGCGCTGCTGCATCGCCTGACGCCGCCGCTCGACGGTCCCGCCGTCGGGACGCTCGTCTGCATCCCGTACTCGGGCGGCCAGGCCATCTCCTTCGAGCCGCTGGTCCCCGTCCTGCCCCCAGGCTGGAACCTGTACTCCCTGCAGAGCCCGGGACGCGACTGGAGCCGCCCTGACGAACAAGCGCTCCCCCTGGCCGACCTCGTCGAGCGCTGCCTGGAGGAGTTGCGCGCCCTGCCGGGCCCCCTGTACATCTACGGCCACTGCGGCTTCGGCTCGGCCCTCTCCGTCGCCCTCGCCACCCGGGCGGAGCAGGAGGGCCTGCCGCTGCGCGGGGTCGCCATCGGGGCGGTCTTCCCGACGGCCAGGCTCCCCGGACGGGTCTTCGACTGGCTCCAGCGCCGGTTCCCGCTGGACCGCTTCATCTCCGACCGCAGGGTCGTGGCCCAGATCAGGGCGCTGGGCGGCGGCATCCCCGACTTCGCCGACGAGGAGGAGCAGGCCGCGTTCATGCGGGCCGTCCGCCACGACGACCGGGGAGCCGAGGCGTACTTCGCGCACGCGCTCCTGGACGAGGACGCGCCGCGCCTGCGCACGCCGCTGCTGAGCGTCGTCGGCGAGAAGGACCGGGTCACCGAGCTGCATGAGGAGCGCCACCGGGAGTGGGAGCACTTCGCCGAGCGCGTGGACCTGGCCGTCATCCCCAAGGCCGGGCACGGCTTCCTCAAGCACCAGCCCGACCAGCTCGCGCGGATACTCACCGGCTGGGCGGACGACCTGGCCCGGGGCAGAAGCCCGCGGCCGGCCGCGCCGCCGCCCGAGCGGGGCGAGGTGCGGGCGAGCCTGACCAGGTTCGCGGTGGTGGCCGCCGGCCAGTCGGTGTCCATGGTGGGCAACGCGCTCACCCAGCTCGTCCTGACCCTGTGGGTGTACCAGCGGACCGGCAACATCGCCGACTTCGCCTACATCTCCGCGGTCGCCCTGCTGCCCGGCATCCTGGCGGGGCCGCTGGCCGGAGCCATCGCCGACCGCTACGACCGGCGCATGGTCATGCTCGTCTCCGACCTCATCGCCGCGCTGGCCACCGTGGCCGTCGCGCTGCTCGCGACCGGCGGCGGGGATCCCCACATGGGCTACATCTACCTGTTGTGCGGGATCAGCTCCCTGTGCTCGGCCTTCCAGCGGCCCGCGTACGCGGCCGGGGTGGCACAACTCGTGCCCAAACCGTTCCTCGGCCACGCCAACGGCATCAGCCGCCTGGGCGTCGGCGCGGGCACGCTGCTGGCCCCGCTGCTCGCGGCCGGGCTGTTCGGCGAGGTGCCGTTGCAGGGCATCCTGCTGGCGGACGCGGCCACGTTCCTCGTCGCGGGGGCGACCCTGCTGCTGGTCCGCTTCCCCGACCGGCTCTTCCGCCGCCGCGAGGAGCCGATGCTCGCCGAGATCGCGGGCGGCTGGCGCTACATCGCGCGGCGGCCGGGGCTGACGGCGGCGCTGCGGTTGTTCGTCATCGACCACGTCTTCTACACCGCCGGGTTCGCCCTCTTCGTCCCCTTGATCATGATCGAGCACGGGGTCGAGACGCTGGGCGTCGTGCTCAGCGCGGGTGGCCTGGGGGCGTTGCTGGGCTCGCTGGCCATGAGTGCCTGGGGCGGGACGCGCCGCCGTACCACCGGGATCCTGGCGTTCATGTGGGTGAACAGGGCCGGTCAGGTGGCCATCGCGCTCGGCGGTGAGCCGTGGTTGCTGGCCGTGGGCATGTTCACGTTCTTCTTCGCCGAGTCCGTCGTGGAAGGGCACTGGCTGGCGCTGGTGCAGACAAAGGTGGGGCTGGAGTTGCAGGGGCGGGTGTTGTCGACGTACATGACGCTGATGATGCTCACCATGCCGCTCGGGTACGTCGTCATCGGGCCGCTGGCCGACCGGGCCTTCACGCCGCTGCTGCAGCCCGGGGGCGCGCTGGCCGGCTCGCTCGGCCCGCTGCTCGGCACCGGTCCCGGCCGCGGGCTCGCGCTGGTGATCCTGGTCAGCGCGGTGATCCTGGTCGGCTGGACCCTGTACGGCTGGCTCAGCCGCCGCTTCCGCTACCTGGAGGACGGACTGCCGGACGCCGTGCCGGACGCCGAGATCGAGGACCGGGAGACCGAGCAGCGCCGCGCCGACGAACGCCTGCTCCTGCCGGCCGGCAGCCGCTGATTCATCAGCTCGGGGTGGGCCCGCCGAAGAGCTTGTCGATCTCCGGGTCCACCTTCAGGCCGAGGTCCGGCTGACCCAGCCAGTCCAGCCGGACCGACCCGGCCTCCGCGCGCTCCGCCAGCGTCAGCCGCACCGTGTACACGCTCAGCATGAGGGCCTGCAACGAGTCGACGCCGAACGCGGCATCGACGCCGTCGTCTCCGAGGCCCAGGATCTGGTGGGGGCAGCACCAGTCGCCGGTCGTGCTGAGCTCGTCGGGGCGCGGCCTGCCGAACCTGATGGTCACCGGGGTGCGGGCCCCGCCCGCAGCGATGGCCTCCACCTGCCGCTCGGCCACGATCTCGCCCAGTTCGTAGGTAATCTCCATGCCCCACACTCTGCAAGTTCCCCGATCACGACGCGCGCTTTCGATCGGGGTGAACCATTCGGGGCCCGGCGAACGTCGAAGAGTTCGGAAGAACCCGCCGATCGAAGGGGACCCTCATGCGCGCGACCCTCAGGATCGTCGTCATGCTCGGCATCGCCCTGCTGGCCATGGCGGTGGTTCAGGAAGCGGCCTCCGCCGCGACGGCCATCGAATACGGGCTCATCGCCGCGCTCATTCCCTAGACAGCGAAAAGCCCGACCCCTCCGAATAAAGAAGATCATCTGACGGCGACAATCGTCCCGACCCGGTGGGGCCGACATGGAGTCGGCAATAAGCTCAGTGCGCCGACTCGTACTGCTCGACGACGGTGGCGGCGATGCGCCCCCGCTCGCTGACCGGCAGCCCCTGAGCCTTGGCCCAGCGCCTGATCTCAGTGGCCTTCTCGCGGCTGACGGCGCGTGCCGAGGCGCCGGCGCCACGACGGCCGCGGCCGGTCCGCTCGGCACGGACGGCCCGCGCCTTGGTGATAAAGGGCGCCAGAGCCTTCTCCAGCTTCTCCCTGTTGGTCCCCGACAGGTCGATCTCGTAGCTCGTTCCGTCGAGCGCGAACCTTGTCGTCCCCTCGGCCTCACTACCGTCGAGGTCATCGATAAAGGACTCAACAATGCGCTTCGCCATAAGGGTGCTCCAATTAGGTCGCGGTTGCAGGTACTGTAGCCGCCTTCAGCACATCATGCATCACCCAGGGGTGCGTTAGCTGCGCAAACGACTTTACCGAACCCGCGCCCGGTTACGTCGCTCCTTGCCCATCCGGGGCCACTCCGGCGATTCCCCGGGCCCGCATTCTCCGGCGCGGCAGGCGGTTTCGCGCGTACCGACGTCAGAGGTCATCCGATGTCACGGGCGTTGTGGTAGTGACGGGCCGGCACCCCGGTTCACCTGAGCGCCCACCGGATCCGCCTCCCACCTCCCGCGCCCGAAGCCGGGACCACGCGTTGGCGCAAACCGCCGCCAATGGCGGGGAATCCGTGGTATTGAAGTGGAATTAAAACACATCGTGTCCGGACGTCACCGGATGCGTGAGGCGGCCCCCGCGGCTCCCCTCGTGATCAGATGCCGGCATCCCGGTTGTGGGCCGGGAGCGCCTTTCCATCCGATCTCATCCTCTGTCCGGTAATTCGGCGACAGACCACACCTGAGGAGCCGATTCCCATAGATAGTCAAACTGCCGCCCAATAGGCGAACCACCGGTCGTGCGGCTCGTGCGTGAGATCGACGTGCCTATCGGCGAAAGCCGACCGGCCGCGCCCCTCTGTGAGTCCAACGCGGTCGCCGAGCACCGGTCGGACCGCTCCTCCGGGACGAGGGGGCGTCGCGCCGTAACAACGCTCCAACTTCCCGCGGCCACCGCGAATGCGGTGAGCCGTGAAACTTTCACCTCGCACCCGCCTTACCGCCTTCGGCCGTGACCTGGGCGAATACTCGGTCTTCGATCGGCACTGCTGCGACTTGCCGCCCGTTTGCAGGGGATCGGCAACGGACACTTCCTGGGCGCATTCCGGCTGTGCTTAACTCGACCGCACCGGAAAGCGCTTACCCAAACGGTGCGTCCCCGCCCGTCTGGGCTCCGCGGCCTCGGCTTCGGCATGCGCCGGAAGAGGCCACCGTTCAGCACTCATCTTCGAATGGAGTTCGACGTGCGCGAAAACAAACGTCTCAGGAGGCTGGCACTCGTGCTGGCCACCGGCATCGTCACGACGGGCGGGCTGGTGACCGCACTCAACGCGCCGGCCTCCGCCGCCCCGTCCACCGGCAACTACGTGCTGGTCAACGGCGCGAGCGGGCTGTGCGCGACCGTACCTGGGCAGAGCACCGGCGACGGCGTGCAGCTCACGCAGAACGCCTGCTCCGACGCCGCCGGGCAGATCTTCACGCTCACCGCCTCGGGCGGCAACTACCAGATCAAGGCCCAGCACAGCGGCAAGTGCGCGGGCGTGCGCGACGCCTCCACCTCGGCGGGCAAGGCCGTCCAGCAGGAGAACTGCTCGGGGGCCGCCTCCCAGACCTGGACGCTGACCGCCTCGGGATCGAACTACCGCGTGGTCAACTCCAACGGCGGCAAGTGCCTGAACGTCAAGGACAACTCCACCTCCTCGGGCGCCGTGCTGCAGCAGAACTCCTGCGACTCCGCCGCCACCAAGCAGTGGACGGTACGCGCCGCCGGCGGCTCCAACCCCGGCCCCGACCCGACCCCCACCCCGACCATCACCCCGCCCCCCGGCGGCGGTGACGGCAGCGGCTCCTGGCCCTCCAACACCGGCAGCGTGCACCAGACCACCACCCGCGACGCGGGCACGTTCTTCGACGGCGGCATGAAGCGCTACTACGGCATCGGCGACGGCGGCCAGGGCGAGAGCCAGGACCCGATGTTCACCGTGGCCAACGGCGGCACGATCCAGAACGTCAT
This sequence comes from Nonomuraea sp. NPDC050404, assembly GCF_040655495.1. Lineage (NCBI taxonomy): Bacteria > Bacillati > Actinomycetota > Actinomycetes > Streptosporangiales > Streptosporangiaceae > Nonomuraea > Nonomuraea sp. NPDC050404. The sequence goes on along the minus strand of NZ_JBFAKB010000009.1, from coordinate 239,191 downwards.
CCTCGACGCCCCGGCCGGCGACGGCATCCACTGCGAGGGCTCCTGCACCATCCGCAACGTGTGGTGGAACGACGTCGGCGAGGACGCCGCCACGTTCAAGTCCTCCAGTTCCTCGGCCACGTACCTGGTGGACGGCGGCGGCGCCAAGTCCGGCTCCGACAAGGTCTTCCAGCACAACGGCGCCGGCACGCTGACCATCAAGAACTTCCAGGTGCACAGCTCCGGCAAGCTCTACCGCGCCTGCGGCAACTGCTCCAGCTCCTACAAGCGCCACGTGGTGATGGACGGCATCACCGCCCGCTCCACCAAGGTGCTGGCCGGCATCAACACCAACTGGGGCGACACCGCGCGCTTCAGCCGGATCACGGTGTACGGCAGCGCAACCATCTGCGAGAAGTACAAGGGCGTGCCGAAGGGCGACGAGCCCAGCAAGATCGGTGAGGGCGCCGACGGCGTGAACTGCCTCTACTCCTCCTCCGACATCACCTACAAGTAACCCGGAGCCTGGGCGCGAGCGGTGGGGGTCCGCCGCTCGCGCTCACCCGTCACCGCGAGCGGCACCGCCATGCCGCTCGCGCTCACCCGTCACCGCGAGCAGCACCGCCATGCCCACGGAGACCAGCACCAGGCCGAAGTTCGGCCAGGCGAACTCGCCGCGCACCACGTAACCGAAGACCGAGGTCGTCAGGACGCCTCCCGACCAGCCGAAGGCGAAGATCAGGGCGGCGCGGGCCCGCCGGGCCGGCAGGGCGGCGGCCACCGCGAGGAACACCGCCACCGCCACGTCGGGCCAGAGGAACAGATTGGCCGGCCGGTGCGCGCCGTCCACGGCCAGGTACACGGCCATGATCAGGCTCAGGGCCGCCGCCACCCCGCGGGCGGCTGTGACAACGTTCATGGCGAACACTCGCTCTCATCCGGATGCCTTGCGGACGAGTGTGCTGGCGCGGCCTGGCGGCGGGAAGCGAGCCCGCTCCCATCCGGGGCCGTGCCACCCGCATCGCGGGGGTGCGGCTACCCGCACCCGCGAACGTTCAGGCGTTCAGATAACGCAGCACGGCCAGGACGCGGCGGTGGTCGTCCGGGCGGGCCGGCAGGCCGAGCTTGGTGAAGATGCCGGTGCAGTGCTTCTCCACGGTGCGTTCCGCGATGGTCAGGCGTTCGGCGATGGCCTGGTTGGTACGGCCCTCCGCCATCAGCGCGAGCACGGCCCGCTCCCGCTCGGTCAGCGTGCGGAGCGGGTCGTCGCCGCCGGTGTGCCGGCCGACGAGCTGGTCCACCACGATCGGGTCGAACGCCGACCCGCCCCTGCCCACCTGCCGTACCGCGGCGGCGAACTCGGCCAGGTCCGACACCCGGTCCTTGAGCAGGTAACCGAGGCCGCGGGCGCCGCCGTCCAGCAGTTCGACGGTGTAGCTGACGCGTACGTACTGGGACAGGACCAGGACGCCCGTGCCCGGAAACGCCCGCCGGATCTGTCTGGCCGCGCGCAGCCCCTCGTCGGTCCGCGTGGGCGGCAGGCGGATGTCGACGACGGCCACGTCCGGGCGGCGGGCCGCCACCTCGGCCAGCAGCGCCGCCGGGTCCTCCACCGTCGCGACGACCTCGAAGCCCGCCTCGGTGAGCAGCCGCGCGACGCCCTCCCGCAGCAGCGTGTTGTCCTCGGCGATCACTACGCGCACGGCAGCGTCGCCTCGATCCTGGTGCCGTGGCCCGGCAGGCTGTGCACGCGCAGGCTGCCGCCGTTGGTCTCGACCCGGCCGGCCAGCCCGCGCAGCCCCGAGCCGCGTTCCGGGTCGGCTCCGCCGTGCCCGTCGTCCCGGATCTCCACCCGCAGCCTGCCGTCCGCCTGGCTGATGGTGACCGCGGCCCGGCCGGCGGCGGCGTGCTTGGCCAGGTTCGCCAGGGCCTCGGCCACCACGTAGTAGGCGGTGGTCTCGACCTCCGCCGGCAGGTCGCCGCTCACCTCGGACGAGACCGCCACCGGCACGGGCGCCACCGCCGCCAGCTCGCGCACCGCGCCCACGAGGCCGCGTTCGGTGAGTATCGGCGGATGGATGCCCTGGGCCAGCGCGCGCACCTCCGCCAGGGCGGCGAACGCGGTGTCCCTGGCCTCGCCGATCAGCGGTCGCGCCCGCTCGGGTCCTGACGCCAGCGCCGCCTCGGCCAGGCTGAGCGTCAGCGGGATCGCCAGCAGCCGCTGCTGTACGCCGTCGTGCAGGTCGCGTTCCACCCGGCGCCGCTCGGACTCGGCGGCGCGCAGCACCTGGGCGCGGGAGTCGGCGAGCTGGCGCAGGCGGGCGCGCAGCTCGGCGGTCAGGCGCTCGTTCTCCAGGGCGAGCGAGGCGGCGGCGCAGGCCGCCTGGATCAGCTCCGGGTCCTCCAGCAGCACCGGGTCGTGGGCGAGCACGGCGAGCGGGCCGTCCCTGTCGACCTTCGTCACCACCTGGCCGGGACCTTCCCGCACGGGATCACCCCCGACGTCGAGGTACGCCTCCGCCTCCGGCACCCAGTACCCCACGCGCAGCGCCGGGTCGTGCAGCGCCTCGGCCAGCGCGGTCTGCAGGGTGGCCGGACGCGGCTCCCCTCCCGGCTCCACCTGTACGCCGTTCAGCCGCACCACCAGCCCCGCTACCCCGCCCCTGTCCATGCGGCGGCGCAGCAGGCTCCAGAGGAACGCCAGCGGGACGGCGGCGAAGGCAACCTGCACGACCAACGCGAGCACGCCCTCCGGCCCAGCCACGGATCCCGGCCCATGCGCGAGCGCGGCCTCCGGTCCGGCCGCGGACACAGGGCCCCGTGCGACCGCCGAGTTGGCTGCGATCTCCAGGGGCTTCCACACCACGAACAGCGCCGTAGCCACCACCGCCGCTACCAGCACCGGCGTGAGTGAGCGGCGCGCGGCCACGCTGCTCCTGCGCAACCGCAGCGCCTGCAGCGCGATCACGGTCACGCCGATGAGCACGAGCGCGACCGTGCCCACGCCACCGATCACCGCGCTCGCGTCAGGACCGGCGAGGTGCCGCGGCCCCATGACGGCCGCGCACAGGTAGCCCAGCCCCACCACCGTCCTGGGCAGCGGGCCGCCCAGCCGGCCGGTGGGGAAGGCCATGACGAGGTGGGCGAGCACCGCCGGCCACAGCCCGGTCATCAGCCCGGCGACCTCACGCGGTACGGGCAGCGGAAGCTGGTGCAGCGACCACAGCACCCCTTCGGCGACCAGCAGCGCCCCGAACCGGCGACCGGCCCGCGACCGCCACGCCACCAGACCCGCGACCACATAACCGGCCCCGGCGACGAACCCGGCTCCGGTGACGGCCGGCGGCAGCACGGCGTACAGGTCCAGAGCGTCGATCGGTGATCGTCCTCTCTCGCTGGCCCGGGGGTGCCTCAGGTCAAGGATACGCAGCGGTCACGCGGGCGGCGGCCGGTCTTATAGCTCACCGCAGTCATCCTTGTGTGGGAGGTTTTGACACAGCCTTGTCACGATCACGGTAACTTTGGGTTGCCTTCCACTCATCCCCTGTTATGGTCCCGTCTTGTCCCTAATTGGGATGCCTTTTACCGAGGAGGAACATGACGAGCACGAAGAAGGCCCTCGCCCTCGCCGCGGCTGTCACCGCTTCCATGCTGGCCTGCGCGACCCCGGCCATGGCCGTGCAGCCGGCCGCGCAGCCCGCGAAGGCCGTCCAGAGCCAGCCGCTGGAGTGGCTGTCCCTTGACGCGCTCACCGGCGGCAAGTTGGTGACCAAGGTCAAGGACCTGCTGGGCAAGGGCTACGTCCCCACGACCCTGAACGTGACGAACGCGGCCAACCCGCAGTACACGTCCTCCTGGATCAAGGACACCACCCGCAAGGTGAACGTCCTGCAGGGCCTGTCGGTCACCGACCTGCCCGCGCGGATCAAGGAGCAGGTCAAGGCGGGCTACCAGCCCACGCTGATCACGGGCACCGGCACCGGCCAGAACGCGGTCTTCGGCGCGATCTTCGAGAAGACCTCGCAGCTGGTCAAGTCGCAGCTCACCATGACGAAGGAGACCCTCGTCAAGGTGAACGCCGAACTGTCCGCGGCCGGCTACAGCCTGGCCTCGCTGGACGTGTACGGCACCGTGGAGAAGCCCCTCTACGCCGCCGTCTGGGTCGCCGGTGGCGCCACGGGCGCCCTGCAGGTGACCCTCGGCCAGACCGTCGAGGAGCGCGGCAAGGAACTGCTGACCAAGGCCAAGCAGGGCCTGCAGCCCGTTCTCATGGCCGTCGAGCCGGGCCAGCTCTACACCACCGTGTGGGGCAAGGTCAACGGCGACCAGAAGGAGCTGCTGGGCCTGTCGAAGCTGGCCCATTCGATCAAGGCGGCGAAGTTGAAGGCGCTGGGTTACCAGCCTGAGGTGCTGAGCTCCGAGGACGGCGTCATCGCGTCGATCTGGAGGAAGGGCTGACCGCCCGGAAGTCGTCGCGAGGCTGAGTCCGGCACAGGATCAGTGTGCCGGACTCGGTCTCTACGATAATGCAGGTCAGCGGCGACTGCGCGCCGCCCTCCCCCGTCAGGCCGGGAACGTCACGCCGGAAACGTCACGCCGGGAAGTCTCGCGGCCGCAGGTCGTCACAACCGCCGGCCAGCAACGTGCGGGCGGTCGATTCGGCCAGCGCCTCGCAGAGCGCCGGGATCCGTTCCCGCTCTTCGAGGAGCAGGAACAACCAGGCGAAGATCGGGCCGAGCAACATCGCGTGCACGGTGGCCAGGTCGGGCAGCCGCGACAACTCGCCCCTGGCCATCGCCCGCTCCAGCACCTCGATGAGGCAGTCGCGCTCGGCCTTGACGAGGCTCCCCGAGAACGCGGCCGCCATGCTCTCGTCCGTGTGCACGTCCGCCAGCAGGGCGGGCACCACGCCGGGCGGCGGCCCCGCCAGGATCTCGGCGATGTTCAGCGTGACCGCCGCCAGATCGGCGACGAGTGAGCCCGTGTCGGGTGGCGGCGCCAGCTCCAGGTCGTGCATGACGGAGGCGAAGATCATCCGTTGTTTCGTGGTGTGACGCCGGTAGATGGCCGCCTTGCCGACTCCGGCCCTGCGTGCCACGGCGTCCACGGTGAGCTGCGCGTATCCCTTCTCGGCGAGCACCTCGCGGACCGCGTCGGCGATGGTCTGGTTCAATGCGCTGTCCCGGGGGCGACCCACTGATCGAGTCATGCATGGGAGCCTATGCGGAACCGGAGGGTCCGTAAGTCGGTGCGCCCGCCCGCGCGGTCCGGCTCTTCCGCGTGGCCGCCAGCATCAGGACGCCCGGGATCGCCCCCACCACGAACGGCGAGGGCTCGAACAGGGCGGCACCGACCAGCGCCCAGACCAGCACGCCGACGCCGAGATAGACGGGCGGCGCCTGCCCGCGCCGCCCGAACCCGACGACCAGCGCCCCGATCAGCGCGAGCGGCACGCCGAAACTGCCCCAGACGAGCCAGAACGCTCCCATGGCAGGCTCCGGGCTCATCAGGGCGGCGATCCGGACGTTCCACAACCCGCCCTGCCACCATCCGGGAATGTGCGCGGCGCTCAGCACCCCGCTCAGCACGACGTGTGCGGCGCCCAGGACGAGCAGGATCCCGCCCGCCCAGACCACGCTCTTTACGGAACCAGTAGTTTCGGAACTCATGGTCCGAATCATGCACCCACCGGGCGGGCTCCGGCAACGTCGGGTAGGTCACATCAGCCCGTACGGCAGGAGACCGACGGCCAGTTCCAGTTGCCGCCGTGCTGGATGGTGAGGCCGAACGTGTTGCCGCTGCCGTTGGGCCGCACCGTCATGACGTTCCCGCCGGAGCTCCACGACGCGCTGCCGTTCCAGGTGGCGATGACCTTCTGCGGCGAGGCGAGGGTGACCGTGACGATCCAGGAGTTCGAGCCCGAGACGGTCACCGACAGGTTGAAGCGGTCGCTCCACTGCTGACCCTGCGAGATCGTGGCGGTGCAGGTGCCGCCGCCGGGCGGCGGGGTGGTGGGCGGGGTGGTGCCGTCGGGGGCGACGGCCCTGCCGGTGACGGGCGAGATCATCCCGGCGCACAGGTTGCGGCTGCTCAGGTTGGCGGCGATCTGCGGGACGGCGGCCAGGGTGGTGGCGTACTGGTCGTGCATGAGGATGACCTGGCCGTTCTGCAGGCGGCCCGCCGCCTGGACGATCGCGGCGGTGCTCGCGCCGTTCCAGTCCTGCGAGTCCACGTCCCAGAGCACCTCGGTGAGACCGAGTTGCTGCTCCACCGATCGGAGGGTGGCGTTGGTCTCCCCGTACGGCGGCCGGAACAGGCGCGGCGCGGTCCCCGTGGCCTGCTGGATGGCCTGCTGCGTGCGCTGCAGCTCCGAGGTCATCTGCGCGCTGCCGAGCTGGGTGAGGTGCGGGTGGGACCAGCTGTGGTTGCCGATCCACATGCCCGCGTCGCGCTGCGCCCGTACCAGGGCCTGGTTGTTCTGGGCGTTCTGACCGGTGTTGAACATCGTGGCCCGCAGGCCGTTCGACCTCAGCGCGTTGAGCAGGTTGGCGGTGTTGCCGGCGTTGGGGCCGTCGTCGTACGTCAGCCCGACGTATCCGGCACTGCAGGCGGCGGCGAGGCTTGGGCCCGAGGCCACGGCGGAGGTGGCGGTGACGGCCAGGCAGATGGCGAGGATCGCGCCCAGGAGTGCGGCGACCAGAACTGAACGGCGTTTCCGCATACTGATCCCTTGATCGTTGGGGGGGCTGCACCTGCCGGACATTGTGCGGACACCATCCGAAACAAGTCAACGGATCTCAGAAAGGTTTCGGCTCAATCAGACACCCTTCGTCTATTCATGGCTTTTGAGGTGGTGTTATATCTGCCGAAATATTTCGGAGGAGGAGAATCTTTCATTGCTGCTAACCTGTCATACAGGACGAGTTCCTGTCATACAGGTTGGAGATGTCACGTGACGGACTACGACGTGGTGCTGGTGGGTGGCGGCATCATGAGCGCCACCCTCGGTGTGCTGCTGCGCCGCGTGCAGCCCGACTGGTCGATCCTGGTGCTCGAACGGCTCGACGGGCTCGGCCTCGAAAGCTCCTCGGCCTGGAACAACGCGGGCACCGGCCACGCCGGGCTCTGCGAGTTCAACTACACGCCGCTGCTCGGTGACGGCTCGATCGACGTCGGCAGCGCCATCGCCGTCAACGAGCAGTTCCAGTTGTCCCGGCAGTTGTGGGCGCGACTGGCCGAGGAGGGCACGCTCGGCGACCCGGCCGGCTTCATCCGTACGGTCCCCCACTACGGCTTCGCCCACGGCGACGCCGGCGTCGCGCACCTCCGCCTGCGTTACGAGGCCCTGCGCGGGCATCCGCTGTTCGACGGGATGGAGTTCACCCGCGACCGGGACGTCATGGCGCGGTGGCTGCCGCTGATGTTCGGCCATCGCCCCGACGATGGTGAGCAGGTCGCCGTCTGCCGTACCCGCGCGGGCACGGACGTCGACTACGGCGTGCTCACCCGGCGGCTGTTCGACGCGCTCGCTCGCGACGGCGTCGAGGTGCGGACCGGCCACGAGGTGCGCTCCCTCACCAGGGACGACCGGCGCTGGCGGCTGCGGGTACGGGACCGGCAAGGCGCCGATGACCACGACGTGCGCGCCGGGTTCGTGTTCCTGGGCGCGGGCGGCGGAACGCTTCCCCTGCTCCAGAGTGCCGGTGTGGCGGAGACGCGGGCGTACGGCGGCTTTCCCATCAGCGGGCGGTTCCTGCGCACGTCCAGGCCCGAACTGCTGGCCCGGCACCACGCCAAGGTCTACAGCCACGCCGAGCCGGGCGCGCCGTCGTTGTCGGTGCCGCACCTCGACACCCGGGTCGTGGACGGGCGCGCGTACCTGATGTTCGGCCCGTTCGCCGCGTTCTCACCACGCTTTCTCAAGCGGGGCCGCCTCAGCGACCTGCCGCGCTCGGTGAACCGCCGCAACCTCGGCACGCTCCTGGGGGCGGCCCGTGGGAACGCCGGTCTCCTGCGCTACCTCGTCGGGCAACTGGCGCAGACGCGTCGCGGGCGGCTCAGGGCGCTGCGCAGGTTCGTCCCGGACGCGCGGGCGGCCGACTGGGAGCTTGTCACCGCAGGTCAGCGGGTGCAGGTGGTCAAGCGGGTGAACGGCAGGGGCTCGATCGCCGGTTTCGGCACCGAGGTCGTGACGTCGGCACATGGCGGGCTCGCCGCCCTGCTCGGCGCCTCGCCGGGCGCGTCCGCCTCCGTCGCCATCATGCTGGACGTGCTCGAACGCGCCTTCCCCGATCGTGTGCCCGACTGGCGTCCCGCCCTGCGCACCCTCCTCCCCTCCTACGGCACATCCCTGTCCGGCCAACCGGAACTGCTGCGTGAGACCGCTCTCCGCACCGCCGCCGCCCTCGGCCTGGACGAAACCGCCGCACACGGAGCCGAACATGGCTGACGACCACGGCACGAGGCCGGCTGAGCGCGTAAAGGGCGACCACGGCGCGAGCCCTGATGAGCGCGTGCGGCGCGACCACGGCGCGAGCCCGGCTGGGCGCGTGGAGGGTGACCACGGCGCGAGCCTGACCGACCGGGTGGAGGGGGAGTTGCGGCGGGGTATCGGGCGCGGGAGCTGGCAGCCCGGTGAGTTGCTGCCCTCCGAAGGGGACCTGGCCACCCGGTTCGAGGTCAGCCGCACCGTCGTACGCGAGGCCATCTCCCGGCTGCGCGCGGCGGGACTGGTCGAGACCCGGCGCGGACGCGGGACGTCCGTGCTGACCAGACCGGCGGAGGCGGACTTCGCGCACTCCATCGGCACGGTGCGCAGCCCGCGCGACCGGCTGCACCTGCTCGAACTGCGCCGCGGCATCGAGGTCGAGGCCGCGGCGCTGGCCGCCACCCGCCGTACGCCCGCCGCCCTGGCCGCCATCGACGCCGCGCTGCACCGGATGGCCGCGGTACGTGGCAGCGCGAGCGACGCGGTCGAGGCCGACTTCGCCTTCCACCGCGCCATCGCGGTCGCCACCGGCAACCGCTTCTACCCCGACCTGCTCGACGCGCTCGGCGCCGCCGCGATCACCCGCCCGTACGCCGGCTCGGAACGCGACCCCGACCACCTGGACCACGTGCTCGGCGAGCACCGGAAGATCCGCGACGCGATCTCCGCGGCGGACCCCCTGGGCGCGGCGGCGGCCATGCGCACGCACCTCGACGCCTCCAGGACCCGCCTGCTCGGCTGACGGGCCCGGCGGGAGAACGGTCAGCAGGAACGGAGATTCCTGTTACCGGCTCTTGGACCAGACGTCAGTACGGTTGCCGACGTGACGAGGAAGATCAGGCCCAGCATTCAGTGGCAGGACGACGAGCAGTCGGCGAAGCGACGCCAGGAGGCGATTCAGCGGATCGTGGGCCAGGAGCCGCCGCCACGACCGGCCGACCAGGCGCGGGCGCCGCACCAGGTTCTCGACATCCCGGAGCCCAGGGAGGAGGGGCCGGACGCCGCGTAGAGCCGGTGATCCCCGCTCGCGTTGATCACGTGTCAGGCCGTGGCCCGGCGGGTCAGTAGTCGTCTGGCCTCTGCCCGGTGGCCGGCGAGTTCGAGCAGGCTGTCGCCGACCGCCCGTACGATGGCCGCCCGCGTGCCCGTCCCGTGCCGGAGTGCGCGGGTGGTGGCCTTGAGCAGGCCGGGCAGCGCGAGGGTTTCGCGGGGGTCGCGGATGCGGGAGTAGACGTCGAGGATGCGGCGGACGCCGTCCGGGCCCTCGGTCAGCGCCCGCAGCAGCTCGAACTGGACGTGGGCCAGGCCGTCGCCGCGTCCGAGCAGGTTCGTCCATTGGTAGGTGTGCACGCACTGCGCGTCGCGCCTGCGCTCCCAGGCGAGCGTGGCCCGGTCGAGCGCGGCGGGGTCGTCCAGGACGTCCGCGACGCCTTCGCCCAGCAGCCGCCCGAACCGTACGGCATCGCGGATGCCCTGCGCCGTGACCGGATCCTTGAAGTGCCCCGCGTCGCCGACCAGCACCCAGCCGGGGCCGGCCGAGCGGCGGAAGAACGACGGGTGCTCGGCGGAGCTGACGATCCTCGTGCTCCTGGTACAACCCTCCAGGCGGGCGGCCAGCCCCGGGACGAGGCCCACGGTCCGGTCGAACTCCGCCTCCAGGTCGCCGCGGAAGTCCGGCGCGCGTTCGACCGGCGGCATCAGCAGGACCAGGGACAGCCCGCCGTCGCACGGGAAGGCGTTGCCCAGTTCGCGGCCGGTCAGCCACATCGCGGCGGTGGAGCGCCATTCCGTGCGCGGGTCCTCGTAGTAGGCGTAGTAGCAGGCCCGCCCGTTGGCGTGGGCGATGCGCGGACGCTCGGCGCCGACCAGCCGCGCGACCGTCGAACGCCGCCCGTCCGCGCCGACGACCAGAGCCGCGCGAATCTCGTACTCTCCGCCGCCCTGCCCTAACCCTTGTTCTAAGCCACCGCCCTGTCCTGAGCCGCCCTGCCTTGAGCCGCGTGTGCTCTGGTCGCGGACGCGTACGCCCACGACGCGGCCGTCCTCCCAGATCAGGCCGGTGACGCGGTGGCCCTGCCGGATCTCCGCGCCGGCCGCGCAGGCCGTCTCGGCGAGGGCCGAGTCGAGAGGGGCGCGCCGCACGCACAGGCCGTAGCCGATCCCGTCCACCGGAGTGTAGGAGCCGCCGGCCGCGTGGCCGGGGCCGCCGATGAAGGCGCGCGAGAGTTGCGGAGCGCCGATCTTCTCGACGCGTTCCAGCGCGCCGACGCGGGCCAGTTCGGCGACGCCCCCGGCGAAGAGCAGGTGGGTGGAGACCGTGGTGGCGGGGAACCTGGCCGGATCCACCGCGATCACCCGCCGCCCGGCCCTGGCGAAGGTGGCGGCGGCGGCCGAGCCCGCGCAGCGTGCCCCGGCGATCACGACGTCGGCCTGCTCGGCCATCGGGCCTCCTCGCAAGACGGTATGCGGCGGGCAGGCAAGCGCCGCCGCCCGCGCGTCGATCCCGATAACCGACTCACATGTCGGTTGTAAGGACGGTAAGCGGACGGAAGTCCGGAGTCAACGCCCGGCCGGGTTGTAGGGTGCACGGCATGGCGAGCAAGGAGCTGAGGAAGCGTTTGCCGGGCTCGGCGCGCCGGGCCCGGATCGCCGGGGCGGCTCTGGAGGTGTTCGCCGCGCGGGGCTACCACGCCACCGCGATGGAGGAGATCGCGATCGCGGCCGGGGTGACGCGGTCGGTGCTCTACGACCATTTCCCGTCCAAGCGGGTGCTGCTGATCACGGTACTTCAGGAGCAGAACGCCCTGCTGGTGGAGCATGTCGGCGCCAGGATCACCGGCTCGGGCTCCCCCGGCCGGCGGCTGCGCGCCACGCTGAACGCCTACTTCAGCTTCGCGGAGGGCAACCCGGCCGCCCGCCGCCTGCTGTTCGACCACACCGACGAGGACGATCCCGAGATCAAGGCGGTGCGCTGGGGCATCAGGGAGGCCCGTACGCGTTCGGTGGCCGTGATGCTCGGGCGCGACCTGCGCCGCCTCGGCCTCGACCCCGAGACGGAGGCCGCCCAGGCGGTGGTCGAACTGCTGATCACCGGCACCGACGGCCTGGCCCAGTGGTGGGCCAGGCATCCCTCGGTGTCGCGGGACCAGCTCGTCGAGTCCGCCATGCTCGTGCTCTGGAACGGGCTCTCCCGGCTCCCCGACGACTCTCCGCCGCCCTGCGACGGCCCCGGGCTTCCCGGCGAAGACGTCCGCTGAGCGGCCGTCACGTTCACGTATTGACAGAAGTGATCCGCGCGTTCATCGTTCGCCTAACTGAACCAACAGCAGTGTCGGTTAGGTGGGAGGTCCTGTCATGGGCCAGTCAGACGACCGGAACGGAATCGGGCGGCGCAGCTTCGTCACGGGCGCGATGGCGACGGCGGCGGGCGCCGCCACGGGCCCGCTGTGGGGCACCGGGCCCGCCAACGCGGCGCCATCTCTGGTGAGCGGCGCGGCGGGCAGGAACGTGGCGATCTTCGGTGCGGGCATGGGCGGGCTGAGCGCCGCTCAGGAGCTGGCGGAGCGCGGTTTCCAGGTCACCGTCTACGAACGCAAGGCCCTGGGCGGCAAGTCCAGGAGCATCCCCGTGCCGGGCACGGCCACCGGCGGCAGGCAGGACCTACCCGGCGAGCACGGCTTCCGGTTCTTCCCCGGCTTCTACCAGAATCTGCCCGACACGATGAGCCGCATCCCGTACGGCAGCGGCACCGTACGCGACAACCTGGTCCCGGCGAGCCTCACGGTGATCGCGTACAAGGGCAAGGAGTTACGCATCCCCATCCCCGGCAGCATCGGCGGGAGCCTCGACCCCGACGTGATCAGGGACTACTTACGCAGCGCGCTCACCGCCGTCACCACGGTCCCGCTGCCGCAGATCGAGTTCTTCGTCTCCAAGCTCGTGACCTTCATCACCAGCGGCCCGCGCCGGCGGCTCGGCCAGTGGGAGAACATGGGCTTCGCCGACTTCATCAAGGCCGACATCATGTCGCAGGAGTACCGTGACCTGCTGGTCAAGATGTTCACGGCGTCCCTGATCGCGGCCCAGCCGGACAAGGCCAACACCCGTACCATGGGCCTGATGTTCGAGGCGCTGTTCTACAGCGCGCTCGGCCTCGGCCCGTACGGCCCGCCCGACCAGGTGCTCAACGGCCCCAGCAACGACGTCTGGGTCACCCCCTGGATCGACCATCTCACCGGCCTGGGCGTGCGGTTCAAGGTCGGCTGGACCGCCACCGGGTTCGACTACGCGGGCGGCCGGATCACCGGCGTGCGGGTGAGCGACCCCGGCGGCGCGGCCGGCGTCATCACCGCCGACCACTACATCGCCGCCCTGCCCGTCGAACGGCTTCAACCCCTGCTGACCACCGCGATGAAGGCGGCCGACCCGGCCCTGGCCAGGCTGTCCCACCTGGAGACGGACTGGATGAACGGGGTCATGATCTATCTCAGGGAGCCCCGCCCGATCGCGAACGGCCACCTCATCTACGCGGCCACGCCGTGGGCGCTCACCTCGATCAGCCAGGCGCAGTTCTGGAGCAGGGACTTCGCGGCGACCTACGGGGACGGCACGGTCACCGACTGCCTGTCCCTCGACCTGTCCGACTGGAACACCCCGGGCATCCTGTTCGGCAAGACCGCCAAGCAGTGCACCCGGCCGCAGATCGCCCAGGAGGTGCTGGCCCAGGTGCGCTCGGCCCTGCCCGGCGGCTCCGCGCTGCTGCCCGACTCGATCGTGAAGTCCTGGTTCGTGGATCCGGCGATCACCGGCGAGGGCACTCCGGCCGTGGCCAACGACGAGCCGCTGCTCATCAACACGCCCTCGTCTTGGAGCAACCGCCCCGAGGCCACAACCACGATCCCCAACCTCTTCCTGGCCGCCGACTACGTACGCAACAGCATCAACCTGGCCACCATGGAGGGCGGCAACGAGGCGGGGCGGAAGGCGGCCAACGCCGTCCTCGACGCCTCCGGCTCCCCGGCGTCCAGGGCCCGGCTCTTCAGCCTGTACGTGCCGCGCGAGTTCAAGCCGCTGCACGACAACGACGACGTGCGTTACCTGCTGGGCCTGCCGAACAGGTTCGACCTGTTCAGCCCGTACTGGCCGGGACGCTGACCCTCCCCGCCCGCTGATCGCGCCACGCTCTACAGCCTGTAGAGTGTGCGGAAGATTTGGGGCGAAAGGGAGAAAATGCTGCGCTGGTTCCGAGTCGTGGCGGTGGCCGAGGCCTGCTCGTGGGCGGGGCTGCTGATCGGGATGTTCTTCAAGTACATAGTCGCGACCGGCGACCTCGGAGTGAAGATCTTCGGGCCGATCCACGGAGCGCTGTTCGTGCTGTACGCGGCCGGCGTGCTGCTGTCGGCCCGGGAGGCGGGCTGGAGCCGGGGCGCGGTGGTGCTGGGCCTGGCGTGCGCGGTGCCGCCGTTCACCTCGTTGTGGTTCGAACGGCGGATGGCGGCCCGCGCATCGGCCCCGCAACCGGCCTGACCCGCACGCGGAACACTCACGCCGAGCGGCGCAGCCAGTCGTCGAACCGGAGGCCGGCCAGGTGGGCGCGGCCCTCGTCGGGCACGAGGCTGCGCTCGCGCAGCTCCGAGCCGAAGTAACGGGCGTGCCGGTCCGCGACGACGGTACGCGGGTCGTTCCAGGCGCGCAGGGCTTTCCCGACGAGCTCGTCGAACCGGAAGACGTCCGGCCCCGCCACCTCGACGGTGCCCTTGCCCGGCGGCTCCGCGGCGGCCCCCGCCACGGCCTCCGCGACGTCCTCGGCCGCCATGGGCTGGAAGAGCACCGGCGGGATCCGAACCGTGTCACCGTCGGCGGCCGTGTCGGCGATGCCCTTGACGAACTCGAAGAACTGCGTCGCCCGCACGATCGAGTACGGGACCGGCCCCTCCTTGATCAGGTGCTCCTGGGCCACCTTGGCCTGGAAGTAGCCGTTCTCCGGCAGGCCCTCGATGCCCACGATCGACAGCGCCACGTGATGCGCCACGCCCGCCGCCGCCTCGGCGGTCAGCAGGTTGCGGGTGGAGGTGGTGAAGAACTCCAGCACCGCCGCCGCGTCGAAGGACGGCGAGTTCGAGACGTCCACCACGACCTGGGCTCCGGCCAGCGCGTCGGCCAGGCCCTCGCCGGTGAGGGTGTTGACGCCGGTGCTGGGCGCGGCGGGCACCGCGTCGTGCCCGCGTTCGCGTAGTTTGCCCACCACTTTGCCGCCGATGAGGCCGGTGCCTCCGATGACCACGATCTTCATGACTGGGTTCTCCTCCCGGGACGTTCGTCGCCAGGTTGAGTCTTCCGTCGCGACGCGCGTCCCAACCCGTCACCGGCCGAACAGGTGCACGTTCTCCCTGCTCCAGGCGAGCCTGGCACGCAGGTCGTCCAGGTGACCGTCCGCGACCCAGCGTGCCTGGGGCTGGCGACCCTCCTCCGCCCACCCGCGGATCCGTTCGATGTCCTCGCGCTGGGCGTCGATCACCGCCTCGGCGAAGACCTCCATCCGGCGAGCTCGCCGCCCAGGCCCGTCTCTCCGGTGCACCAGCGCACCCGGCGGTGCGGCGTGTCCTGCAACACCACTTCGTCGGTCACCAGATCATCATCGCCTACGACCCGGTGGGGGTCACAGTGAAATACGGGGTGAGGTCGTCCTTCTCCCCGACCTCCACCAGCCGGCGCAGCAGCTTGCCGTCCAGCGCCACGACGCGGATCTCGCTGTTGGCCCCGTTGTCCTGCTCCCAGCAGTACAGGTGCGACTCGTCGTACCAGCCGAGCACCTTCTCGCAGTCGGACCGGAACTTGCGCACCTGCCTGCCGGTGCCGGCGTCCCAGAGGCACTGGTCGTCCTCGGCGTCCCCCGGGCAGTCGGTCACGAACATCCTTCCCGAGGGCGAGAAGATGTCCCTGGGGCCGGCGGCCAGTGGCCCGACGCCCGGCAGGTCGCGCACCCGCTTGCCGGCGGAGTCGTAGAACCGCAGCCCTTCGTCCTCGCCGTACACGATGACCACGCCCGACTCGCTGCCGTCCCAGCCGAAGTCGCTCTTTCCGATCGAGGCGTCCTCCAGGTCGACCGTCCGCAGGCGGCTCCGGGCCACGTCGTCCTGGGCCACCTCGATGACGGCGAAGCCCACGGTGTTCCAGACCTCCTCGCCCTTGGCGTCTTTGATCTTCTTGTTGAGGTCGAGGAGGATCTTGGAACTGTCCTTCGACCAGGAGCGCAGGCTGGTGGTCATCGGCTTGCGCACAGTCTTGACCCGGAAACTGGAGGAGCCGGTCTGCCGGTCGGTGATGAGGATCGAGTCGTAGCCGTCGGAGGTGTAGTCGAACGACCTGCCCGCCAGATAACGGCCGCTGGGCGAGGTCAGCGAGTCCAAGTTGGCCGGCAGTTTCTCGAAGGCGCCCCGCGCCGATCTCCTGGCATAGTCCACGTCGTCGTCGAGTTTCTTGTCGTACAGCTCGTACGACGTCAGGGTGATCGGGTCGGCCGGGCTCTCCCAGAGCGTGACCGAGCCGCCGGGCAGCGCCGTCTTGACCGGGGCGGCCGGCGGGGGCGTGGTGGTGGCCGCCCGCGACGGCGTGGTCGCGGAGGCGACGGCGGCCGGTGGAGGCGTTGTCGAGCGCAGCCAGCGAGGCACGACGATCGTGGCCGCCACGGCGATGGCGACGACCACGACCCCCGCGCCGATGAGGATCGGCAGGCGCGAAGGCTTGTGCCCGGATGGATTGTCGCCGGGAGAGGGAGCGGCCTGCATGGTCCCCTCCGCGAGGGGGTCGGCGCCGGGCCGCGGGTTGCGCAGCAGGCGCAAGATCACGTCCCTGGCGGTCGGCCTGCTCGCCGGATCCTTGGCCAGGCACTCCAGCACCAGCGCACGCAGCCCTCCGTCGAGCAGGCCGAGGTCGGGTGCCCCGTGGAGCACCCGGTTCATCACGGGGTGCGTCGCGTCGCTGCCGAACGGCGCCCGCCCGCTGGAGGCGAAGACCATCGTGCAGGCCCAGGAGAAGACGTCGGCCGCGGGCCCGAGCCCTTGCCCCATGATCTGCTCGGGAGCCATGTACGCGGGCGTCCCGATCTGCGTGCTGCTCGTCATCGTGGCCGGATCCAGCGTGCGGGCGATCCCGAAGTCGATCACGCGCGGCCCGCCGGGTCCCATGATGACGTTGCCGGGCTTGAAGTCCCGGTGCACGATCTCGGCCTCGTGGATCGCGGCGAGCGCGGTGGCGGTGCCGATCGCCAGCCGCTCCAGGTCGCCGCCCGCGATCGGCCCGCCGTCCTTGACGGCCCGATCCAGCGTGCGGCCCTCGACGTACTCGCTGATGATGTACGGCCGGCCCTGCTCGACCCCCGTGCCGAGCACGGCCGCGGTGCAGAACGGCGCCACCCGACCGGCGACCTCCGCCTCCCGCAGGAAACGCTCGACGCTGCCCTCGTCCTCGGAAAGGCTCAGCCACTTGACGGCCACCCGCGCGCCCATGGGGGTCTTGGCGAGATAGACGACGCCCTGCCCGCCGTGGCCCAGCCTGCCCAGCACTTCCAGGCCACCCAACTGCCGTGGGTCACCGGGGGTCAGCGGCGTGAAGTCAGACATGGGTCATTGTGATGTCACGTAGTCGATCTCCCACAAGCTTACCGCCGGGTAACTCGTCTAGAATTTCTTTCTGTCAAGGAAGACCCTTCACCCGACGTGCGGAAGGGCGTTCGGGACCCCTCCCGAAACCCGTCCGCTACCGTTGCCCCCGAAGCGTGGAGAGGATCGCCGACATGGGGTGGACAATGCGCAAGCCCCAGAGCAAGGTGGACATCTTGCCGAAGGAGCCGGGCAACCCCGAGGACGGGCTCCCCTTTGCCGCGCCGGGCACGTTGTGCGTCCGGGGCACCAATGGCGGGATCCGCGTCGCGCCGGACGCCGGGCTGGATGTGGTGTTCGGGCGTTACGAGCCGGAAGTGCACGTCTGTGTCGGCGGGAACGATCCGTACGTCAGCCGGCGGCACGGACACATCGCCCACGAGGGCGGACGCTGGGTCCTGTACAACATCGGCAGGCTGCCCATCCGCCTTCCCGGCGGGCAACTGGTGCTCAACGGGCACAGTACGGTGCTGCCGGTGGCGTACACGCCGCTGTTCATCGTCGGACCCGAGCGGGAGCACCTCCTTGAGGTGCAGATCGTCATGACGCCGCCGGCGCCGCGCCCGGGGGACAGCCCGGAGGCCAACACCCGCGAGCCGGCCGGCTGGCGGCTCAGCAACGTCGAACGCCTGGTGCTGGTCTGCCTCGGGCAGCGTTACCTGCGGCCCGAGCCCTGGCCGCAGCCGCTGACCTGGAAGCAGCTCGCCGACGAGCTCAACCGCCTGCGTCCCCGCGAACGGTGGACCACCAAACGGGCCGCCCACATCGTCGCCCAGACCCGCAAGCGGCTCAGCGCCAAGGTACCCGGACTCCTGGAGGAGGAGATCCCGCCGCCGCTGGGCAACGCACTCAACCACAACCTGATCACCGCACTGCTCGCCAGCGCCACGATCGACCCGTCGGACCTGCGGCTCCTCGATGAGTCCTGATATTTCCTATAAAAACTACATGAAATAAGTATTATGGCCGGATGAGCCTCCAGTTTCTCTGGTACGTCCCGAACCAGGCCCGGCCGGGGCACCGCGGTGACGATGTCGTCGCGGGCCACAACAGCCTTGAGACCCTCACCGGCCATGCCAGGGCGCTCGAAGAACACGGGTGGGACGGGGCGCTCATCGGCACGGGCTGGGAGCGACCCGACACCTTCACGGTCGCCACCGCGCTGACCGCCAGGACCACGA
This sequence comes from Nonomuraea sp. NPDC050404, assembly GCF_040655495.1. Taxonomy (NCBI): domain Bacteria; kingdom Bacillati; phylum Actinomycetota; class Actinomycetes; order Streptosporangiales; family Streptosporangiaceae; genus Nonomuraea; species Nonomuraea sp. NPDC050404. Next base: position 220,883 of record NZ_JBFAKB010000009.1, on the reverse strand, counting down.
CGTTCCAGCCGCTGATCGCGATCCGGCCCGGCTACTGGCGGCCGGCCAACTTCGCCGCCGCCGCCGCGACGCTGGACCACCTCGGCGGGGGCCGGACGCTGGTCAACATCGTCTCGGGCAAGGACAACCCGGCGGCGTACGGCGGCAACGAGGGTGACCGGGCCGGCCGCTACGCCCGTACCAAGGAGTTCATCCAGATCGTGCGGAAGTTGTGGACCGAGGAGAACGTCACCTACCACGGCGAGCACTTCAGCGTCACCGGCGCGACCGTATGGCCGCGGCCGGTCGCCAGGGACGGACGCCCGCATCCCCGGCTCTACTTCGGCGGCGCCTCCGAAGCCGCGGAGAGGGTGGCCGCCACCGAGGCCGACGTGCAGCTCTTCTGGGGCGAGCCGCTCGACGGCGTCCGTGAGCGGATCGAGCGGCTCAGGCGGCTCGGCGACCGGCTCGGGCGTGAGCATCCGCCGCTGGAGTTCGGGCTGCGCGTCACCACACTGATCCGCGACACCACCGGCCAGGCGTGGGCCGACGCCGAGGCCAAGGTCGCCCGGATGGCCGAGGGCCAGGTCGCCCGCGACGTGGACTGGAGCTCCGCCATCGGTCAGCGGCGGCTGCTCGACCTGGCCGGGCGGGGAGAGGTGCTGGACGACAACCTCTACACCGCTCCCGGCAGGTACGGCGGCGGCGGCGCGGGCACCACCTGGCTGGTCGGCTCGGCGGAGGACGTGGCCAGGTCGCTGCGCAACTACCGGGCTCTGGGCATCACCCACTTCGTCCTGTCCGACACGCCCTACCTGCCGGAGATCAAACGCCAGGGCGACCAGCTCTTGCCGCTGCTGCGGTGACCGCGCCTGCGCGTGGTGGTTCAGGTGGGTGCGGTCCCTATTGCCGGGCGCGGGCCAGGGTGTCGCGGGCGTGCGGGAGGCCGGACAGGCAGTCGTCCATGGCCGTCAGAGCGCAGTCCATCGCGCCCGCGGGCACGCCGCGCGCCCTGAGCATGCGGGTCATCCACTCCACGAACGAGGTGAACAGCTCGGGGTCGTCGACGTACACGGAGGTCCTGAGGTAGTCGACGATGTAGGCGACGTCTTCCGGCGTGTACCGGGGCAGTTCGCCGCCATGGGGTCCCGGCTCCCCCGCCTGTCGGTGCAGCGCGTCCATGACGCGTCTGACCAGGCCGCCCCGGCGGTCGGTGAGCTCGGAGTACTCATGATCCACCGGGTGCGGCGGCTCATCGGTCATGCTGGCGGCGGGCCGGCGGGGCAGCGGGCCGTCAGAGAGGAGGTCGGCGGCGGCGCGGGCGTCGGGCGCCCAGGCGTCGGCGCCGAGCAGGCGGGCGTAGCGGCCGTCCGGGCCGAAGGCGGCACCGCCGACGAGCACGGGCGTGCCCGCCGCCTGGCACGCGGTGATCGCCCCGTGCGCGGCGGGCAGGCGGGTGGCGATCGAGTCGGACAGCGCGACGGTGTCGGGGTCGGCGCGGTGCAGGTGCACGATCAGATGCTGAGTGGGTACGTGCGCGCCCAGGTAGTCGACCTCCCAGCCGCGCAACCGCAGCACCTCGGCCAGCAGCCGGGCGGGGAAGGTGTGCCACTCGCCCTCGACGCACGCCACGCTGAGCCGTCCCTTGTTCGGCGCGGCACGGTTGTTCCTGGTGGCCGAATGGTGGGCCAGGAAGGCCAGCACCCGCTCGTTGACGGCGGTCGCCGTGTGCTCCTGCGCGACGGTCACCCGGTTGTCGGCCCACTCCTGGCCGACCCGCGCCTGCACGGCCCCGACGACGTCCAGCAGCATGGTCTCGATGGGGATGCCCGACTCGACGGCGACCCGGGCCGAGTCGATCGCGGCGTACTCGTCGCCGGCCATCACCGCCGCCCAGAGCCCTTCGACCCGCTGTTCGATGCCGTCCTTCACGCCGGACCTCCCGTCCCCGGAGCCTCGTCCGGGCTCATCTGGGTGTCGCGTGGTGCGGTGATGGCGACGATCGCGATGTCGTCGTGCTCGTTCTCGCCGGCCCACTGCGAGGCCAGCATCTGCACCCGTTCCGCCACTGAGGTGGCCGTCATGCCGGCGCAGCGCCGCAGTTCCTCCTGCAGCCGGTCATCGCCGAACATCTCATCGCCCAGCGGCCCGCCCTTGGCCTCGATGACGCCGTCGCTGTAGAGCAGGCACGTCTCCCCCGGCTCCAGCAGCACCGGCTCGGTGACGCTGGTGACATGCTCCAGGATGCCGATCAACGTGCCGTGCGTACGGGCGACGTCCACCCGGCCGTCGTTGCGCACGATCATCGGCGGCGGATGTCCCGCGCTGGTCAGCCGCAGCCCGAGCCCGGCGCCCCGGCGCTCGACCGCGGCCAGCACGAGCGTGACGTAACGCAGGCTGTCACCGGCGATGAGCACGTCGTTGAGCTGTTCGAGCACGCGCTGGTGGTCGTCGGCCAGCGGCAGCAGGGCGCGCAGCGTGTTGCGGATCTTGCCGGTGAGCACGGCGGCCTCGGGCCCCTTGCCGGAGACGTCGCCGAGCACCACCAGGGCTTCGCGCCCCGAGCCCGCGGCGGGGTGCACGTCGTAGAAGTCCCCGCCGACTCTCGCGCTGTCCCCGGCCGCCCGGTAGCTGGCCGCCACCTCGGCGCCGTCGAGGTGCGGGATCACGGGCGGCAGCAGGTCGGCCATCAGCGTCTCCGTGACGGCCGACTGCTCGGCGTACAGGCGGGCGATCGAGATGGCGGTGCCGGCCCTGATGGCGAACAACCGCGCGAACATCTCCTCGCGCCGGGAGAAGCCCGCCGTGTCCGGGCGGCGCAGCAGGACCAGCGCGCCCGCGGGCAGGCCGTACCCGGGCAGCGCGATCACCACCATGGAACCGATCTCGCCGGCCCCTTCGCGGATCAGCCAGCCGGGGGCCAGCTCCGGCTCGACCCAGTGGGGCGGCACCGGCGGGTACCCCTGCAGCGCCTCCACCAGCCCGGGCAGCGTACGGGGGTCGATGGTCAGGCTCTCGCGCACGGCCCGGCCGTTCGCCTCGCCGCAGTAGGCGATCTCGTACCGGCGGCTGCCCAGCGGGATGACGACCAGCGCGGCGGCGGCGAGGTGCCGCACCGCCAGGCGCGCGGCGGCCTGGAGGCAGCGGTCGAGGTTGAGCGAGGACAGCAGTTCGGTGGCGGCCTCCACCATGGACGCGCTGGCGTCCCGCTCGGCCTGCAACTCCTCGAAGGCGCGCTGCTGCACGGTGACGTCGACCAGCCACCACGTGACGCGGCCGCCGTCGGTGTAGACGGGATGCGCCTCGTACACCTTCTCGCCCACCGGCCCGCGCGCCACCTCGCACCCCGGGCCCGCCGCGCCCGCGGCCAGGCGGGCGGAGAGCATGCGGTGGGCCTGCGCCAGCCACGCGGGGGCGGCCCGCGTCAGCGACTCGTCGCCCGCCACGCCGCCGAACAACGTCCGGGTGGCCCGGTTCGCCCGCTCGATGCGGCCCGAGGCGTCGACGATCAGCATGGGGTACGGCGTGTCCTCCCAAGCCATGCCGATCCTGTCCCGTTCGCGATCACCTAAGAGTTCTTCACTCTACTGACGCGATTTACATGGCTTTCTCGACGGCGAATTGTCTTTGTGCCATTTTTCGCCGCCGCTTCTTCCTTTAACGGGCCGCCAGGCGGGTGGCACGTCCCCGGTCGCAGACCGTCAGGACAGCAGTGAGTCGGCGGCGTACATCTGCAGGCGGATGTCGCGGGCCGCGGTCATGTGCTCCTCGGCGATCCGCGCGGCCTGGCCGCCGTCCCGCCGGGCGATGGCGTCCAGCAGGTCATCGTAGTCCTTGATGACGGCCTGCCAGCGGCCCTCGTAGGTGAGCGTCGTGGTCGGATAGCGGGTCAGGTGGCTCTGCAGGCGGGACAGCACGTCGATGAGGGCGGCGTTGTGGCTCGCGGCCCAGGTCACGTCGTGGAAGCGCCGGTTGGCGGCGGCCATCTCGGCGGGCACGGCGGGGGCGGCCGTCAGGTCGCGCAGCGCGGTGCGCAGCCGGGCCAGGTCCAGTTCGGTGCGCCGCTCCGCCGCCGCCCGCGCGGCCGCGCCTTCGAGCACGATCCTGACCTCGTAGATCTCCAGGATCTCCTCGGGGCTGCGGGTCCTGACCCGCAGGCTCCGGTCGGCCCGCTCGACCAGGCCGTCGTGTTCGAGCCGGCGCAGCGCCTCGCGGACGGGGGTGCGGCTGATCCCGTACGCCCCGGCCAGGGCGGCCTCGACGAGCGGCGCGCCGGCGGGGAGTGCGCCGGAGACGATCTCCTCACGAATGCGCTCGTAAATGTCGCCGGCCACCTTGACTCCCATCGGGCTGCACAATCGGTATACAAGTGTATCCATTCTCAGGCGATGCGTACGGCGTAGCCTTCCAGTCCCGGCACGGCGGGATAGCGGTCGAGCACCAGCGGATCGTGCCCGGCCACGATGAGCTCCGGCGAGCCGGCCAGCGTGTTGATGCGGTCGAAGGCGTCGTACATGGCCGGCAGGTGGTTCACGATGCCGTAGGGCCGGTCGCCCTCGATGTTCTCGTAGAAGTGGCTGGCGTCGGAGGCGACGACCGCGTCGCCGGCGGCCGTGCGGACCCGGACCACCTGAAGGCCCGGCGTGTGCCCGCCGACGTGGTGCACGCTGATTCCCGGCACCAGCTCGCGGTCGCCGTCCGGCTGGGTCACGCGGCCGGTGAAGTTCTCCCGCACCAGGTAGGAGAGGTCGTCGGGGCTGGCCAGGTGCGGGTGGGCGCCCCGGTGGGCATGCGGGCCGGTCCAGAAGGCCAGCTCGGAGCGCTGGAGCACGATGGTGGCGGCCGGGAAGTCGCGTACGTGGCCGGTGTGGTCGTAGTGCAGGTGGGTGAGCACGAGATGGCCGACCCGGGCGGCGTCCACGCCGAGTGCGGCCAGGGTGTCCACGGGCGAGCGCAGGTAGTGCCGGTTGCCGCGGCGCTCGGCGGTCTCGGCGGTGAAGCCCGCGTCCACGAGCACGACGTGGGCCGGGGAGACGGCCGCCCAGACGTAGTAGTCGATCGGGTAGGGGGCCTCGGCGCAGGGGTCGTGGCCGTAGAAGTGCTCGCCGCGCACGGAGGCGTCGCGGTGCGCGTACCGGATGGCGTACAGCTCATACACGGTGTTGTTCCGAGGTGATGGGGCGGCCCGTCCACTGCTCCCAGAGGGTGGCCACCGAGGCGTAGTCCTGGCGGTCGAGCCCGGCGCCGCCCGCGATCTCGTACACCGTGTGGCACGCCTGGATGGCGAAGAGCGGGATGCCGGCCTCCTGCGCCAGCGCGAGTGCCAGGGTGGAGTCCTTCCTGGCGGCGTCGGTCGGCATGCCGCCGGCGTAGTCGCCGGGCAGGATCCGTTCGACGAACCGGTGGGTGAGCGGCCTGGTGAGCCCGGCCTCCGGGTCGGCGAGCAGCTCCGCGAGGCGCTCCTGCGCGACGCCGGTGGCCGCCGCCATCGCGCCCGCCTCGGCGAGCACGATCATGACGGCGTGCGCCACCGCGTTGTTGATGACCTTGGCGGCCATGCCCGCGCCCAGGTCGCCGAGTACGAGCTGCCGGGGCGCGAGCGCGTCGAGCACCGGCCGGGCGCGGGCGATGTCCTCATCCGCCCCGCCGATCAGCAGCGTGGACCTGCCCTCGGCCATCTGGGCCACGCCGGACAGGATGGCGGCGTCGATGACGCGCACGCCGTGCGGCGCGCAGAGCTCGGCCAGCCACCGCATGTCCCCCGGGTTGACCGTGCTGGTCTCCACGACGAGCGAGCCCGCCTTCATGCCGGGCGCGATCTCGGCGGCGGCCCGCGCGGAGGCCGCGGGCGACGGCAGCGAGAGTACGACCGTCTCCGCCCCGGCCAGGTCGGCGGCCTGTTCCGCCGCCGTCACGCCGGGCAGTTCCGCGGCGGCCCCGGTGCGGCCGGGGTCGAGGTCGTAGGCGATCAAGGGACGGGTCTCGGAGAGCCGCCGGGCGATCGCGGACCCCATGTTCCCGAGGCCGCACAGCCCCACCGGTGATGTCATGTCCACATGGTCCCTTCTCAGGTGCGCATGGCGAAGGGGTCGGGGGTGCGGCCGGACAGGTCGACCATGACGTTCTTGGTACGCAGGTACTCCTCCATGGCCTCCTCCCCCCGTTCGCGCCCGTAGCCGGAGCGCCGGGTGCCGCCGAACGGCGCCTGGGCCGCACTGGAGCGGTAGGTGTTGACCCACACCGTCCCGGCCACCAGCCGCCCGGCGACGCGGTGGGCGCGCGCCAGGTTCGTCGTCCAGACGCCCGAGGCCAGGCCGAAGTCGCTGTCGTTGGCGATCGCGACGGCCTCCTGTTCGTCGTCGAAGGGGATGACGGACAACACGGGACCGAAGATCTCCTCCCGCGCGAGCGGCATGGAGTTGTCCACGTCGGCGAAGACGGCCGGGCGCACGAACAAGCCCCGACCGGGGATCTCACCCGAGGTGGTGACCTGCCGGGCCCCGGACTCGACTCCGGCGGCGATCATCCGCTGGATGCGCTCGTGTTGCGGCGCGTTGGCCACGGGGCCCATCTGCGTCTCTTCCAGCAGCGGGTCGCCCAGGCGGATGTTGTCCGCGCGCCTGGCCAGCTCCTTGACCACCCGCTCGTACACGGGCCGTTCGACGAGCAGGCGGCTGCCCGCGATGCAGGTCTGGCCGCCCGCGGCGAAGATCCCGGCCATCGCGCCGGGGATCGCCGCGTCGAGGTCGGCGTCGGCGAAGACGATGTTGGGCGACTTGCCGCCGAGTTCGAGGGTGACGGGGACGAGCGTGCGCGCCGCCGCCGCGGCGATGGCCTGGCCGGTGGGTACGCTGCCGGTGAAGCTGATCCGGCCCAGGCGCGGGTCGGCGACCAGGCTCGTGCCCGCCTCGGCGGCCCCGGTCACGATGTTGATCACGCCGGGCGGGAAGCCCGCGCGTTCCACCAGATCGGCCAGCTCCAGGGTGGTGGCGGAGGCGTGCTCGGACGGTTTGATCACCACACAGTTGCCGGTGGCCAGGGCGGGGGCGAGCTTGTTGGCCAGGAGCTGCATCGGGGAGTTCCACGCCGTGATGAGCGCCGCCACGCCGATCGGTTCCCTGAGCGTGTAGTCCAGGCTGTCCGGGTTGTCCAGCGGGATCGTGCGGCCGTAGAGCTTGTCCGCGTACCCGGCGAAGAAACGGTAGTTGCGGGCGGCGAACCTCGCCTGACCGGTCGTCTCGCGCAGCAGCTTGCCGTTGTCGGTGCTCTCCAGGCGGCCGAGCTCGCCGGCGCGCTCGTCGATCAGGTCGGCCAGCCGGTGCATCAGTCTGGCCCGCTCCACGCCCGGCGTGCCCAACCAGGTGCGCTCGAACGCCTCGGCCGCGGCGTCCACGGCCGCCGCCACGTCGGCGGCGCCGGCGTCGGGCACGGTGGCGAACTCCTCCCCCGTGTACGGGTTCACCGCGGGGATCCGGCGGTCACCGGCCGCGTCCACCCGCTCGCCGCCGATCAACATGCGATGCTTCATCGAGCCTCGCCTCTCGTCATGCGATGCGTCATCGAGCCTCGCCCTTCGTCATGCGATCGTTCATCGAGCCTCCGCCCTTCGTCGCCTCGTCGATCGTGTCCAGCGCCCACAGCAGGTGCCCGGCGAACGCCGCGGGGTTCTCCGCCATCGGGAAGTGCCCGAGCCCCGGCATCGTGCGGAAGATCGCGCCCGGGATGCGCTCCGCGGTGCTCCGCGACATCTCCGGGGTGCAGGAGTAGTCGTACTCGCCGGTCATCATGATCACCGGGCAGGCGGCGGTGTCGATGCCGGCCACCCGGTCGCGCGCGTCCCAGTCGCCGCTGTAGAAGGCGATGTCGCCGGCGAACGTGCCGAAGCCGCCCTGCGAGTAACCCCACCACACTTCCCGCCGGTGCTCGGGCGGGCTCTGCGGCCCCATCAGCCCGTCCACCCACTCGGGCACGAACAGCGCCTGGTTGACGCGGGGATCCCTGGCCCAGGCGATCTGCCGTCCCGGCACGTGATCGGAGCCCTCGCAGGCCACCACGCCGCCGATCCGGTCCGGATGGCGCAGGGCCAGTTCGAGGCAGATCTCGCCGCCCATCGAGCAGCCGACGACGACGGGGTCGGTGAGCTCCAGAGCGTCTATCACGGCCATGATCGTGGCGACGTACCGGTCGGTGTCCAGCCGGTGGGCGCCGGGCGGCTCGCTCGCGGGCCCGGACGAACGGCCGTGCCACGGGAGGTCGAAGGCGACCATGTGGCACCGATCGGCGAGCCCGCCGTCGTTCATGAGGTGGTGGAACTGGCGGCCGTCGGCTCCGGCGGTGTGCAGGAACAACACGTCCCGGCCGGTGCCGGCGTGCTCGTAGAAAATGCGGACGGGCTCCCCGCCGGCCTTGACCCGCACGTACCGGCCCTCGATGAGCTCCCGGTCCGCGACGGTGGCCGCCGCCGCCGGGGTGGGGCCGGAGATCACCTCGCGTCCGAGCTCCAGGACGCGCCGCACCAGGTGGGCGTGCTGGGCGAAGCACACCTCGTCGCCGGTGACGGCGGTGCCGGGCACGCGCATCAGCATCCCGAAGAAGGAGTGGTACGGCGAGCGCGGCTCGGCGGCGAAGAACCGCTCCCAAGCCTCGGGCCGGGCGGCCACCTCGAAATCGCTCCCGGACGCGGCGCCGGTCAGCTCCCCGTCGCGGAAGGCGAAACTCACCAGCTCGTCGCCGGCCCTGACCCCGAAGTCCACGCGGCCGGGGGCTCGCAGCGCCGCCAGCGCCGGATCGGCGGCACAGGCCGCACGCCATTTCCCGGCCCGCTCCGCAAGCCTCATGGTCTGTCCCCTCGACGGATGTATACCAATGAATACCGGAATATCCGCTCGCCGCGCCCCCTGTCAACACCGTTGACAATTCCTGGATACCGTTGCATACACTCACTCCTCACGTACGGCGTGAGGACAGGGAGGTATCCCGTGAACCGCCACAACCCCCCCGGCGGACACTCGATGAAGCAGGTCGTGGCCGCCAGCTTCATCGGCACCACCATCGAGTGGTACGACTTCTTCATCTACGGCACGGCCGCGGCGCTGGTCTTCAACCAGCTCTTCTTCCCGACCTTCTCCGACGTCGCGGGCACGCTCGCCGCCTTCGCCGTCTTCGGCGCCGGCTTCGTCGTCCGCCCCCTGGGCGGGATCGTGTTCGGCCACTTCGGCGACCGGCTCGGCCGCAAGTCGATGCTGGTCCTGAGCCTGTTCATCATGGGCGCCGCCACGTTCCTGATCGGGCTGCTGCCCTCCTACGACTCCATCGGCGTGCTGGCCCCGCTGTTGCTGGTCGCGCTGCGGCTGCTGCAGGGCTTCGCGGTCGGCGGCGAGTGGGGCGGGGCCGTGCTCATGGCGGTCGAGCACTCCCCCAGCGACCGGCGCGGCTTCAACGGGAGCTGGCCGCAGTCCGGCGCGCCCGCCGGGCTGGTGCTGGCCTCGGCCGCCTTCGCCCTGGTCTCCATGTTGCCCAGGGAGGAGTTCATGAGCTGGGGCTGGCGGGCGCCGTTCCTGGTCAGCATCCTGCTGCTGGGGGTCGGCCTGGTGATCCGGCTGCGGCTGGCCGAGACCCCCGACTTCGAGGCGGTCAAGAAGTCCGGCGGGCAGGCCCGGCTGCCGGTCGTCGAGGCCATCCGGCGTCATCCGAAGAACCTGCTGATGGCCTTCGGGGCGTGCATCGCGCCGTTCGTGCAGTTCTACCTCTTCGGGACGTACATCCTGACGTACGCGACCGGCACCCTGCGCATCGCGGAGGGGACGGTCCTGACCATCGTCTCGATCGCCGCCGCGCTGGAGGTGATCACCATTCCGCTGGCCGCGGCGCTCTCCGACCGGATCGGCCGGCGCAAGGTGTTCATCTGGGGGACCGTCGCGTACATCCTGTACGCCTATCCGTTCTTCCTGCTCATCAACACCGGCTCACCGCTGGCGCTCGGGGTCGCCGTCGTCCTGGGGCTGTCGGTCATCCACCCGCTGATGTACGGGCCGCTCGCCGCCCTGTTCGCCGACCTGTTCAGCGCCAGCGTACGGTACAGCGGCGCCTCGCTGGGCTACCAGATCGGCGGCATGCTCGGTGGCGGCTTCGCGCCGCTGATCCTGACCTCGTTGCAGGCGGCGGCCGGAAGCGCGGTCGCGGGCATCCCGCCGTACATGATCGGGGCGGGTCTCATCACCATCGTCGCGATCTACTTCGCCACCCGCACCACCGCCGCCGAACCGGCCGAGGTCAAGGTCTGAGCTCAGGGGCCTTCGTCGCTGTACATCAGCAGCCGGACGTCCCTGGCCTTGGTCATGTGGCGTTCGGCGATCTCGGTGGCCGCGGCGGCGTCGCGGCGTTCGATGGCGGCCAGGAGTTCGGCGTGCTCCTCCAGCGCCTCCTCCCAGCGGCCCGGATGGCTCAAAGTCGTCGTCGGGTAGCGGATCAGGTGGTCGTTGAGCCTGGTCAGCAGGTCTACGAGGGTCACGTTGTGGCTGGCCGCCCAGACCGCCTCGTGGAAGCGCCGGTTGGCCTCGGCCATCCCCCGGGTGTCGGCCCGGTCGGCCTGGGCCATCCGCTCGGCCGTGCGGCGCAGCTTGGCCAGGTCGAGCGCGGTGTGCCGCTCGGCCGCGCCACGGGAGGCGATGCCCTCAAGGGAGATGCGGACCTCGTAGATCTCCAGGATCTCCTCGGGGCTGCGCGCGCGGACCCGCATGCTGCGGTCGGCCCGCTCGACCAGGCCGTCCTGCTCCAGCCTGCGCAGCGCCTCGCGGATCGGCGTCCTGCTGGTGCCGTACTTCGTGGCCAGCGCGACCTCCACCAGCGGCGCCTCGGCGGCGAGCGCGCCCGACACGATGTCGTCGCGCATGCGTTGGTAGACGTCTGATCTCATCTGGCCTCCCTTCGGCGGACCCCGGAACGGACGATCAACGAGGAATCCCCGACAAGATTATCCGAAGAAAAGCCGTCATCTGCGCCCGTACCAGGGGCTGAGTGGCCTAGCGCGAGCGGCGGCGGGAGACGCCGTAGAGGCCGCCGGCCAGGGACAGGCCCATGATGGCCAGGAGGCGGACGACGTCCGGGCCGCCGGTCAAGGTGAGCTCGCCGGGGGGATGGATGAGGAAGCCGGTGGCCAGTAACCAGGCCAGGGCGCCCGTCACGGCGGCGGCCCACAGGTCGGCCGCGAGCGCGGCGTACAGGCAGCCGGCCAGCCCCATGACGGCGAAGCGCAGCTCGGGCATGGTGTCCGGGACCAGCAGGGCGGTGACCGCGCACGCGGCGACCACCACGAAGAAGCCGATGCCGATCAGGAGCTCGGTCGGACGCGGACTGACGCGGTCAGGGCTGCGGAGGAACATAAGTCCCCATTCAAAGGCGGGATGGTTGTCCGGGCAAGACAACCTTCTTGCGACGGTATCGCCCGGACCGGGGCGGGCGGACGCCGGGACGTCCGCCCGCTCCCCAGCCGTCACATGCCGGCGCGGTGCACGGCTATCTCGGTCAGCGTCGGGGTGTACTGCTCGTCCGGCAGTTGCCCGGTGAGCGCCACCCGCAGCCGCGAGGTGGTGATGTCGCCGAACCCGGTCACGGACAGGTCGTGCCCGATGCCGTCGGCCCGGGTCGCGAAGCTCACCCAGGCGCCGGTGCCCGCGTCCCAGCGTCGCAGCTCGAACGACCTGACGCGGGGGTTGGTGCCCGAGTCGGTGTACTCGTCCAGGTACACCTCGTCGAACGTGGTGTCCGCGCCGAAGTCGATGTCGAGCGTGATCGGGTAGGTGGCGTCGTCGGCCGCCGCCCAGCGGGTCGCCGGGTCGCCGTCGGTCAGGTTCTTCGCGACGAGCGTGCCGTTCGCGCCCGGGTGGGTGGAACTGGCGGTGACCGGCTTGCCGAGGGCGAGGTTGGCCCGTTCGTTGCCGGGGTCGTCCTCGATCGGGTCGTCGTCCACCGGATTTTCGACCTTCTTGCCGGCCCGGCTCTCCGCCATGCCGATGTCCGGCGCGTCGCCGTAGTAGAGGTGCGTGCCGAGGAAGTCCTCGGTGCCCAGGTGCGCGTTGTAGCGGCCGGCGTCGATCAGCGGCGAGTCCTTGCGCAGCCTGAAGTGCGCGGCGGCCTTCCTGATGTTCTTCACGCCCGCGCCCTTGACGTAGTCCGCCGGGTCGCCCACGAACCTGGGATCGACCCGCAGGCCCGCCTTGTCGGCCGGCTGCTGGGCGGAGGGGGTGCCGCTCGCCTCGAAGTAGTCGTTGTTGGCGAAGACCGCCTGGCGCAGCGCCCCGGTACGGCGGTACCACGGCGTCGGCTCGGTCTTGGAGGAGTTGTAGAAGATGTTGTTCAGGAAGTAGACGCGGCTCAGGAACGTCTCGTCGTGCACGTAGTCCAGGTCGGCGCCGTCGTAGACGAAGGTGTTGTTGGCGAAGTACGTCGGCGAGTAATTCGTCGAGAGCATGTTCTTCACCAGCACGCCGTTGTCGTTGACGCTCAGGTTGTAGCGCGCCACCGAGTTCGAGCTGTTGCCCATGTACGCCATCCAGCCCGCCGCGTTGTCGTGCGAGTAGTTGAACTGGTAGGTGACGTTGAAGTTGGTGTACTCCAGGTCCCACGGCGTGCCGTCGTACTCGTTGTCCGGGCCGCCGTAGACCTCGTTGTACTGCATCACCGAGTCGGCGCCCGCCCACAGGTAGAGCGCGCACGACACCGCGTCGTACCGTTCGAGGTAGCCGTTGACCTCGTTGTACTCGACGGTCATGTTCTTGGTGTTGGCGAGCTGGATCGCGCCCTGGCCGATGCTCTCCGCGTAGTTGTGCGCGACGTGGACGTCGCGGCTGTACAGGTCGCGGGTGCGCACCCAGAGCTGCTCCCAGCCCTCGTGGAACTTGCCGCTCTCGTCGTACTGGCCGGCGTCGCGCCCGTCGGCGGCGAACCAGTTGAAGGCGAACTGCACCGCGTGCAACTCGACGTTCACGAACGTGTTGCCGGTGATGCGGACGTCCTTGAAGTGGTGGCCGCCGGTGCCGTACTCCTTGTAGCTCTTGGCGCCGAAGACCTGGAAGTTGACGCCGCCGTAGTGGATCTTCTGCCAGGTGCTCGGGCCGTCGAGGTCGTGGACGTGCACGTCGGTGATCCGGAAGTGGTCCATGATCGTGTCCGCGCCGGCCTCCAGGAGGTCGGCGTTGATCGAGACCGCGATGCCGTCACGGACGTGGGAGCCCGTGGTGATGTCGGTGGCGAAGTCGTCGTCGTTGGACAGTTCGACGTTGTTGATCTCGAAGTACTGCTGGTTGCGCAGCACGATCGCGCCGGTCAGGCCCACCGTGTCAGGATTTTTCGTACCATCGGCCTTGAACGGGCTCGGCACCTTGCCGTTCGTGGCGATGTACGGCTTGCGGGCCCGCTTGTCGCCGTAGGCGGAGATGGTGATCGGCCTGCCGGCGCTGCCCGAGCCCTTCGGCCAGAGCTGCTCGTCGTGCCACTGCTCACCGGCCTTGAGCAGGATGCGGTCCCCCGGGGCGAACGTCGTCGCGCTCGCCTTGGCCAGGGTGCGCCAGGCGGTCCCGGGCGAGGTGCCGGCCGCTTCGTCACGGCCGCCGGTGGCGTCGAGGTAGAAGTCGGTGCCGCCGGTCCTGTTGGGCAGGTTGCCGGGCAGGGCGGGCTTGGCGGGCGTACGATCCCGGGCCGCCACGGCGGGCGCGGCCGGGGCCAGCGATGCCGCGAGCAGCGCGGCGAGCAGGGCGGTCAGTCCCATGCGCAGCGCTCGTGCGGCGCGAGGCCGGCGGGGTGGTTCGACGGGGGGTTTCAATGGCCTACATCCTCTGCGTTGATGGCGTCCACCGCCGCCGGGTCGATGGTGAAATCGCTGTCGCCGACCCGGCGCTGGATGAACTGGGTGAACTTCCGCTCGACGAGCGACAGCCGGATCCGCCGGGCGTACTCGGTGAACGCCTTGTCCTCATCGACGGTCCTGCCGTTGAGCTGGTAGTAGGTGATCTGGCCTGTGCCGGGCACCGGGGCGGAGATCTGGCCGGACCTGAGCGGCCCGAGCACCGCCATGAGGTCCTGCTGGTGGGCGGCCGAGGCGCCCCCGTCATAGGTGCCGGTGGTGAGGGTGGCGCCGGGTTCGGCGACCTTCTTCAGCCGCCCGGCCTCGGTGACCCGGCGCTGGAGGCCGGCCGCGTAGCCGGTGGCGGCGTCGTCGGGCACCGGCACGACGAGTTTCGCGTACGTGTATGTGGTCGCGTTGGCGCTCCAGGCTTCCCTGTCGGCGTCGAACGCCTGCCGGACCTCGGCGTCGGTGACCCGCAGTGGCCCGCCGGCCTGCTTGCTGAGCCGCTGCTTGAGCGCGGTCGTGAGCTCGGTCTGCCGGTGCGAGTAGTACTGCTCGGGGGTGAACTCCTTCAGGCCGTAGACGACCTCGCCCTTCGCGGCGGCGTCGGCGCGGCGCTCGTTCTCGGCGTCCAGTTCGGCCAGGAAGGACGCGTGGTCGGCGGCGGCGATCAGTCCTTCCTCCTGTGCGAGGAGGAGCGTGGTCCTGTCCCGCCGGATCTCGTCGAGCGCGCGGGCCGAGAGCCGCCGGAGCGCGGTCCTGTCGCCGGCCTTGGCGTTCCAGTCGATCGCGCCGGTCAGGTGGTACTGGTTGCGTAACTCGTTCTGCACCTGGGGCGCGAGCCGCCGCATGTGGAAGAGCAGTTCGTCGGAGGTCACCGGGTGCCCGTCGAGGGCGGCCACCTGGCCGGTGCGCTGGGTGAGCAGCACGCCGGCCGCCACGAGGGCGGCGACCAGCACCCCGGCCAGCGCGACCAGCCCGCGCCTCATGAGGCCGGCCCGATCGCGGCCACGCGGGCGACGACCGGTGTGTCCCTGAACTGCGGCAGCTCGATCAGCACGGCGTCCACCTCGACCGGCGGGAAGGTCAGGATGCGCTGGTGGCCCACCGCGTTCGCCTCGGCGAGCGTGGTCCACCTGCCGTCCCTGCGGCCCCGGACGACGACGTGCTCGACGCGCTGGCCCCGGGTGATGTCCTCGCCCACGGCGACCGACTCGACCCGACGCGGGCGGGCGAACGTGAGCGTCACACCGGGCAGGCTGTCGCTTTCGTCCGGCTTCCAAGGTGTACGCCCGCCGCCGGGCCAGGCGATCGCCACGTCACCCGGTGTGCCGGACGACACCGTCGCGGTCGCCTCGATCCGTCGTGCCCTGAAGTCCTCGATGCGCCGGCCGAGCCCTTCCAGCACCGCCACGTCGGCCTCGGGCAGCAGCCCGTCGCGGGCCGGCGGCACGTTGAGCAGGAAGCAGGAGTTGCCGCCGACCGCGCGCAGGTAGATGCCGAACAGCTCCTCCACCGGGCGCACCAGGGAGTCCTCGGCCCGGTGGTGGAACCAGCCGGGCCGGATCGAGGTGTTCACCTCGGCCGGGTACCAGACCAGGTCGTGCTCGTGGCCGGCCAGCGCGGCGCGGCTGCCGAGGTCGCGCTCGTCGCTGCGTACCAGCCGGGAGAACGTGCCGTCGTCGGCCTTCTGCGAGCGGTCGGCGGTGCGCTCGGCGTCCTGGAGTGCGCGCGGGACCACGCTCCACTCGTCGGGGCGGGTGTCGCCGGCCTCGTTGCCGCACCAGCGCACGTCGGGGCCGCACACGTTGATCACCGCGTCCGGCTGCAACTCGCGGACCACCGCGTAATACCGCTCCCAGTCGTAGACCTGGCGCTTGCCGTTCGGGCCCTCGCCGTTGGCGCCGTCCAGCCACACCGTGAACACCGGCCCGTAGCGGGTGAGCAGCTCGGTGAGCTGGGCGACGTAGAAGTCGTCGTAGGCGGCGCCGCCGCCGTAGGACGCCTCGGTACGGTCCCACGGCGACAGGTAGACGCCGAACTTCAGGCCGTGCCGCCGGGCCGCCTCGGCCACCTCCGCCACCACGTCCCCCTGGCCGTCGCGCCAGGGCGAGGAGGCGACCGAGTACGTCGTGACGTCGCTCGGCCACAGGCAGAAGCCGTCGTGGTGCTTGGCGGTGAGGATCACGCCGGTCATCCCGGCGGCCTTGAGCGCCCTGACCCACTGGTCGGCGTCGAGCTTGTCCGGGTCGAACAGGGCCGGGTCGTCGTGCCCCTCGCCCCACTCCCGGTCCGTCATCGTGTTCATGCCGAAGTGGATGAACCCGTAGAACTCCATCGCCTGCCAGGCGAGCTGGCGGGCGCTCGGCCGAATCGCGGTGAGCGCGTTCACCGCCACCGCCGGTTGTAGGAGGCCAGCACGGCCAGCAGCCCGGCCAGGCCGGCCAGCATGATCGCCAGGTTGGCCCAGCCGACGGGGGTGCGCGCGGAGACGACGACGGCGACGCAGACGGCCGCGATCAGCGTCCTGACGGTGACGAGCAGCGCGCTGCGCGTCGAATCCTTCATGAGGTTCCTCTCTCAGCCCTTCACGCCGCCGGAAGCCATGCCTTCGATGAGCCGGCGCTGGATGAGCGCGTAGAAGATGAGGACGGGGACGATGACGATGACCATGCCGGCGTACAGCCGCCCGTAGTCGGCCGCCGCCTTCTGGGCGGTCATCAGGTTCAGCAGGCCCACCTGCAACGTCTTGCCCTCGCCGGGCAGCAGGGTGAGGGCGATGATGAAGTCGTTCCAGTAGGCCAGGAAGTTGAACAGGATCACGGTGGTGAGCGCCGGCTTGGCCATCGGCAACATGACCCTGGTCATGACCTGGAAGCGGGAGGCCCCGTCCAGGGACGCGGCCTCCTCGTAGTCGGCGGGGATCGTCCTGAAGTACGCGGTGAGCAGGTAGATGGTGAACGGGATCGACGTGGCCGCGTACACGAGCGACAGGACCCCGGGGTTGTCGATGAAGAAGCCGTCGGGGAAGACGTCCACGAGCGCGCGGTCCCAGCCGACCAGCATCAGGAAGATCGGCACCACGATGTAGTTGACGTTGACGAACAGCCCGGCCAGCATCGCGACCTCGACCAGGCCGCGGCCGCGGAACTCGTACCTGGCGATGACGTAGGCCGCGGGCACGGAGACCGCCACGACGAACACCAGCCCGAGCACCGTGACGAGCACCGAGGTGAAGAAGTACTGGCCCATGCGCGCGGTGACGAAGGCGTCGACGTAGTTCTGCAGGTGCAGGCCCTCCGGCAGCGTCCAGGGGCTGCCGTAGAACTCGCCCCTCCGCTTCAGCGAGGCGAACAGCACCCAGCCGACCGGCACCACGATGGCCAGCGCGATCGCGGTGACGAGGACGTAGGTCAGCGCCCGGCCGGCGCGCAGTGAGTTGATCATGATGGTGGGTGCCTCAGAACTGGAGGGCCTCGCGCCGCGTCGCGCGGCTCACCAGCAGCGACACGAGGAACGAGAACGCGAAGATGACGACGCCGATGGCCATGCCGTAGCCGTAGGACGAGTTCGTGTACGCCTGCTTGTACATGTAGCTGAGCAGGACCTCGGACGATCCGTCGGGACCGCCGCCGGTCATCGCCCGGACCAGGACGAAGCTCAGGTTGACCGCGCTCATCACGAAGAACGTCAGCGTCGTGCGCAGGTTCTGCCAGATGAGCGGCAGCGTGACGGCGAAGAACTGGCGGGCGGCGGACGCGCCGTCGAGCGAGGAGGCCTCGTAGATCTCCTCCGGGATGCTCGCCATCCCGGACATGTAGAGCACCATGTAGTAGCCGAGCGACTGCCACACCATCGCGATCGCGACCGACCAGAGCACGAGTTGCTGGTCGCCGAGCCAGACCTGCCGCAGGCCGTCGAGTGACAGCGCGCGGAGGGTGCCGTTGAGCAGGCCGTTCTCCTGGTCGTAGATCGCGGAGAAGATCGCCGCGATGACGACCACGGACAGCACGCTCGGGACGTACAGGACGAACCTGTACAGCACCCGGCCGCGTAGCCGCTGCCGGGTCATGATCGCCGCCAGGAACAGGCCCATGCCCATCGTCACGACGGTCACGACGACCAGGAGCGCGACGGTGTTCTGGAAGGCGCGCACGAACTGCGTGTCGTCGAGCAGCCTGGTGAAGTTGTCCAGCCCCACGAAACGCATGTCCGGGGAGAAGCCGCTCCAGGTGTAGAACGACATCCGGAACACGTTCACGGTGGGGACGATCATGAACACCACGAAGAGCACGAGCGCGGGCAGGAGGCAGGCGGCCACGAACAGCCCGTTGCCTCTTTTACCCGCCGCCGCAGGTCGAGCCGTGTTCATGCGTCGCCCGCGCGCCGCAGGTCGGGCCACGGTCAGCTCCCCGCCTGGCGCAGCTTCTCGCTGGCGTCGTTGAGCGCGCTCTGCCACTGGTCCTGGGTCTTGTCGCCGCTGATGATGCTGTTGGCGGTGTCGAAGAGCGTGCCCTTGATGTCCACGCCCTCGACGGGCGCGGTGCCGGCGAAGGCGCCGACCAGCGCGGTGACCGAGGAGTCGTCGTACAGCTTGTAGAACTCGGCGTTCTCCTTGGTCAGGCTGCTCGCGATGCCCTGGATCGGCTGGATCGCGTTCGACTTGGCGAAGATCTTGGCCGCCTCGTCGGAGTACAGGTAGGCGACGAACTGCTTGGCCGCGTCCTTGTTCCCGGCCCCGCTGGGCACCCAGACCGACTCGACCGAGGTCGTCAGGTAACGCTTGCCGCCCTCGGTGACCGCCGGCAGCGGCGTCAGGGCCCACTCGAAGCCGTCGGCGCGCGGGGCGTCGGCCATCTCGCCGACGATCCAGGTGCCGTTCGGCATGAACAGCGCCTTGTTGTCGAGGATCGACTGCTGGTTCTTGGTGAAGTCCTGCTCGTTGGCGTACCCGACGGTGGTCGGCGCGGCGTACTTCAGCAGCCTGGTGGCCAGGTCGAGCACCTGCTTGGCCTGCGGCGTCTGCCAGACGCCCTGCTTGTACGTCATGACGTCGGTGTAGAACTGCTCCCCACCCACGTTGGCGAGCAGCGCGAAGAAGAACGAGTCGAGATACCCGGCGGTGGGGTAGGTGAACAGCGAGATCTTGTCCTTCTTGGCCGTCTCGCCGAGCGCGAACATCTCCTCCCAGGTGACCGGGACCTTCCAGCCCTTCTCCTCGAACAGGCCCTTGTTGTAGAAGAGCCCGGTCGGCGCGTAGTACATCGGCATCGTGTACGTCTTGCCGTCGCCGTACGGGTTGGTGTTGAGGTTGCCCACGATGCCGTCGATGAGCTTGCCGCTCACGGTCTTGTCTTCGCCGGGGACCTTCGCCTGCAACACGGGCGTGAGGTCCTCCAGGGCCTTGTCCTTGATGAGCGTCTCGGTGAGCGCGGCCTTGCGGCCCTGGCCGAGCACCACGACGTCCGGGAAGCGGCCGGCCTTCATGTTCGGCGTGATCTCGTCCTCGATGCTCTTGGAGATCTGCAACCGCACGTCCACGCCGGGGTTCTTGGCCTCGTACGCCTGGATGACCTCGTTGTACATCTCCCGGCCGTAGCCGCCTTCGAGCGCGGCGACGCTCAGGGTGGTCTTGCCGGACTCCGAGCCGCCCCCTTCCGACGCGCAGGCGGTGAGCAGTCCGAGTGCCGCGACCGCGGCGCTCGCGAGGGCGAGTGATCTCCTCATGGGTCTGGGATCCTTCCGTGTGCCCACCTGACAGGGGCGGAGAAACGAGTCCGAGTTCGGACGTTGTTACAGTGGCATCGATAACATGACAGCGCAAGAGGCACTTTACGCCCAGCCGCCACATGGCTCGTGACAGCGGGACGCCGGGGCGGCCCCAGGCCGGGCTCCGGGGGTGGGTTTCAGGATGGGCGGGGCGGCGCGGTGGAGTCGCGGACCGACAGTGACGCGCTGACCAGCGAATCCCCGGCCACGTCCCCGTCCAGCAGCAGCGAGACGGCCGCCGCGCCCGAGCGGTAGAAGTCCTGCCGTACGGTGGTCAGCGGCGGGTGGCAGTAGGCCGCCAGCGCGATGTCGTCCACGCTCACGATGGACACGTCGGCGGGCACCGACCGGCCGCGCTCGCGCAGCGCGCGGATCACCCCGAAGGCCATCTCGTCGCTGGCGGCGAAGACGGCGGTCACGTCGGGGATCATCGCCAGCACCTGCCCCTGCCGGTATCCGGAGTCGGGCGACCAGTCGCCCTCCAGCGGCGGAGGCGCCGCGATCCCGGCCGCGGCCAGGCATTCCTGCCAGCCCTGGCGGCGCTGGCGCGCCTCGATCCACTCGTCGGGGCCCGAGACGTGCCAGACCTGGCGGTGCCCGAGGTCGAGCAGGTGCCGGGTGGCCAGGCGGCCCGCCTCCTTCTGGTCGATCCCGAGCACGCGGGCGCTGGCGGTGCGCGAGCCGTCGAGGGTGACCGTGGGGATGTCGCGGGTGATGTCCTCCACCTTCTGGGTCACCGAGATGAGCGGCACGGCGATGACGATGCCGTCCACGCCCTGGTCGGCGAGCTTGGACAGGGAGCGCTCCATCAGCGCGGTGTCCAGCCTGGCGATGGTCGCGATGCTCACCGCGTAGCCGGCCTCGCCCGCCGCCGCCTCGACGCCGGCGGTCACCGCCGAGCGCGAGTAGTAGCCGCCCGACTGCAGCAGCACGAGCCCGAGGGTGTGGCTGCGGCCCGACGACAATACCCTGGCGGCGTTGTTGAAGCGGTAGCCGAGCTTGTCCACCGCGGCCAGCACGCGCTTCCTGGTCTCCGGGTTGACGTTCGGCGAGTCGCGCAGCGCCCGCGAGACGGTCTGCGCCGACACCCCGGCGGTCTTGGCCACGTCAGCCATGCTCGGCTGTCTCGCGGGCCGCCCGGCGGTCTCGGTCATGGCGCTCCCCTCTCGCGGCCGCTGCGCGCCGCGAACCTCTCGCGGCGTTGGTCCGCCGCGAATCTCTCGCGGCCGTTCAGCGCGCGAACCTCTCGCGGCCGCTCAGCGCCGCGAACTTCTCGCGGCCGGTACGCGCCGCGAAGTCGTCAGCCCAGATCATAGCGCGCTTGTTACAGATGTCATCGATAACATAGGCTCCCCTGCGTGATCGAGCTGCCCGCGCCGGATCCCACCCCGGCCACGACGACGACCACGGCCCACGCGCCGCCCACGAGCACGCTCACCTGGCATGGCGGCCGCCTGTTCCGGCACGGCGTACCGCATCGCATCCTGTCCGGGGCGCTGCACTACTTCCGCGTGCACCCCGCCCTCTGGCGGGACCGGATCCGGCGCCTGGCCGACCTCGGGCTCAACACGGTCGACACCTACGTCGCGTGGAACTTCCACCAGCCCCGCGAGGACGCCGCGCCACGCTTCGACGGCTGGCGGGACGTGGAGCGGTTCATCGAGACCGTGGCTGAGGAGGGTCTCGACGTCATCGTGCGGCCGGGGCCCTACATCTGCGCCGAGTGGTCCAACGGCGGCCTGCCGAGCTGGCTCACCGGGCGCGACCTGGCGCTGCGCAGCTCCGACCCCGCCTTCACCGCCGCGACCGGCCGCTGGTTCGACGAGCTGATCCCGCGCCTGGCCGCGCTCCAGGCCGCCGAAGGCGGGCCCGTCGTGGCCGTGCAGGTGGAGAACGAGTTCGGCAGCTACGGCGACGACCGGGACTACCTGCGCTGGAACCGCGACGCCCTGACCGCGCGCGGCATCGGGGAACTGCTGTTCACCGCCGACGGCCCCACCGAGCTGATGCAGGACGGCGGCACCCTGCCCGGCACCCTCGCGGCCGTCACGCTGGGCTCCAAGCCCGGGGCCGCCCGCCGCCTGCTCGCCGCGCGGCGGCCGGACGAGCCGTTCGTCGTCGCCGAGTTCTGGAACGGCTGGTTCGACCACTGGGGCGAGCGGCACCACGTACGCGGGGTGGACAGCGCCGTGCGCACGCTCGAAGGGATCGTCGCCGACGGCGGCAGCGTGAGCGTCTACATGGCGCACGGCGGGAGCAACTTCGGGCTCTGGGCGGGCGCCAACGAGCAGGACGGACTGCTGCAACCCACCGTGAGCAGCTACGACTCCGACGCCCCCGTCGCCGAGGACGGCACGCTCACGCCCAAGTTCCACGCCATGCGCGAGGTGCTCGGGGCGAGCGGACCCCTGCGGGTGCCGGAGCGCATGCCGGTGCTGCCGCCGGCGCGCGTCCCCCTCGTGCACCACGCCGGCCTGCTCGCGGGGCTGCGCGCCGTGCCCGCGCCCACCTCGTCGGGGCCGCGCCCGGCCTCCTTCGAGCGGCTCGGACTGGACGCCGGCATGGTGCTGCACACCGCGCGGCCGCGCATCCCGGCGGGCGAGCACCGGCTCACCCTCACCGACGTACGCGACCGCGCCCTGGTCTTCGCCGACGGCGTGCTCCTCGGCGTCGCCGGGCCCGGCTCCCCGGAGCTCCCGATCCACGGCACCGGAGCCGTCGTACGCCTGGAGGTCCTGGTCGAGAGCCTCGGCCGGGTGAACTACGGGCCGGGCCTCGGCCGGCACAAGGGCCTGCTCGGGCCCGTACTCGTCGATCGGCGGATCGTGCAGGGCTGGGACAACACGCCGATCGCGCTGCAGGAGTGGTCGGCCGACGAGTTGTCCAAGGCGACCAACGCCGGCCTGGAGGACGGGGACGCCGGTTTCGCCGTCGCGACAGTGCGCGTGGACACACCCGCGGACACCTTCCTCGCTCTGCCGGGCTCGGGACGTGGCCTGGTCTGGGTCAACGGCTTCCTGCTCGGCCGCCACTGGGACATCGGCCCGCAGGTCACGCTGTACTGCCCGGCGCCGCTGCTGCGTACGGGCGAGAACGTCGTGACGGTCCTGGAGCTGGAACGGCTCGGCGGTCTCCTGGAACTCCGGGACCGGGCCGAACTGGGCCCGGCGGAGGAGTACATCGAGGAGTTCGGCTGACCGGCGACACAGGAGGTTCGGCGGCGATTAACTGACAGTTCAAGAAATAGTCAGACATCGGCATGGGGCCGGTATAACGTCTCTGCTCGATCACTGAAACGTCGAAGACGGGTACTGCACCATGCGCAAGGTCCTGACTCTCACCGTGGCCGCCACCTCGGCCCTGACCCTCCTTTCGCCTCCGGCGACCGCCGCCGACCGCCCGCGCGACCTACCGGCGGAGATCGACGGCGGCGCCTGGACCGCGGGGCACGTCCAGGGCATGGCCATCGACCGGCGCAAGGGGTTCATGTACTTCTCCTTCACCAACCTGCTGGTCAAGACCGACCTCAAGGGCAAGCTCATCGGCTCCGTGACCGGCTTCACCGGGCATCTCGGCGACCTCGACTTCAACGCCCAGGACGGCCGCGTGTACGGCTCGCTGGAGTACAAGGAGCAGGAGTCGTTCTACATCGCGATCTTCGATGTGGACCGCATCACCAAGCCGGACATGGACGCCCAGACCACCGACGTGGTCAAGACCGTCTACCTGAAGGACGTCGTCGCCGACTACGCCGCCGACATGAACAGCGACGGCAAGTTCGACGGCAACATCGGCGACACCCCCGACCACCGCTACGGCTGCAGCGGCATCGACGGCGTCTCCTTCGGCCCCGAGTTCGGCAAGAAGGGCGGCAAGCAGAAGCTGACCGTCGCCTACGGCATCTACGCCAACACCTCCCGGGCGGACAACGACCACCAGGTCCTGCTCCAGTACGACATCCAGCGCTGGAAGAAGTACGAGCAGCCCCTCACCGAGAGCGCCCCGCACGACAGCGGCCCCGAGCGGGCGGACGGCAAGTACTTCGTCTACACCGGCAACACCACCTACGGCGTGCAGAACCTCGAGTACGACGAGCACACCGGCAACTGGATGATGGCCGTCTACAAGGGGACGAAGCCGACGTTCCCCAACTACACCCTCTTCGCGGTGGACGGCGACAAGCGTCCCAGGACGGGCGAGATCAAGGGCCAGCCCGAGGCCGAGCGCGGTAAGCTCCTCACCCTGGCGTCCGGCGGGGTCGAGGACGAAGCGACGGGCGTCAGGGGCTGGCGGGCCACCGGCGGCGAGTACGGCCTGATCTCGCTCGGCGGCGGCCGCTACTACGTGGCCGCCGCCGACAAGGTCACCGAGGGCGGCGTCGAGAAGCACACCGGCCAGGCCCAGCTCCACCGCTGGACCGGCCAGTACCCGAACCCCTTCGCGAAGATCACCCAGGCGCCGGCGTAACACTTCAGAGCCGATCGGCCGGGCCCGTCAGGTGGGCTCGGCCATCGCGGTGAGGCGGCGGGCGAGCCGGGCGATGGCCTCCCGCAGCTCGGGCGGCTCCAGCACCTCCGCCTCGAACGGCACCAGGGCCACGTGCACGGCCATCCAGTTCAGGTCGTCCCCGCCGACGATGAGCACGCACCAGCCGTCGCGATCCTCCTCCACCCGCGCCACCTGGGGCGGCACCAGCTCCTGCACCTGGGCGGGCCGGGCGTGCACGCGTACGCGGGCCAGATACCGGTAGGGCGCCTCGGTCGTCCCCCGCTGCACGTACGCGACCGGGTCGGGGTGCGGCCTCGGCTTGAAGCGCCAGGTCGTCGCCGCCACCTCGCGCATCCGGTCCAGCCGGAAGGTGCGCCAGTCGTCGCGGCCGGTGTCCCAGGCCATCAGGTACCAGCGGCGGCCGGTGGCGACCATCCGCACCGGCTCGACCGTGCGCTCGCTCTCCCCGCCCTCGCGCGCGGCGTACCTGAACCGCACCCGCACGGCGTCGCGGCAGGCCCGCGCGAGCGTCACCAGCAGTTCCTGGTCGATCTCGACCCCCGGCCCCGTGAGGGTGTCGGTGGCGCCGTGCACCGCCCGCACCTCGGCGCGCAACCGGGGCGGCATCACCTGGTCGAGCTTCGCCAGCGCCCGCAGCGCCGCCTCGCCAGCGCCGGCGACCGTGCCGCCGGACGCCAGCCGCAGGGACACCGCCGTCGCGATCGCCTCCTCGTCGTCGAAGAGCAGCGGCGGCAGCCTGGTGCCCGCGCCGAGCTGGTAGCCGCCGCCGACGCCCGCCGTGGCGTGCACGGGGTAGCCGAGCACGCGCAGCCGTTCCACGTCGCGGCGCACCGAGCGGTCGGTCACGCCCAGCTCGGCGGCCAGTTCGGTGGCGGTCCATGACGGGCGGTGCTGCAGCAGCGCCAGCAGGCGCAGCACGCGCTCGGTCGTCCCCTCGACGGTCATTTTTTCATGGTTCCACACATCACGGACCGATCCTGTCCGCTATTTGCGGGAAGGTGAGACGCATGACCGACCAGACCTGGAACTCCCTGCTCCGCGACCAGATCGACTGGCACTGGACCCACCAGCTGCGCGACCGGCTCGACGGGCTCACCGACGACGAATACTTCTGGGAGCCGGCGCCCGGCTCGTGGAACGTGCGCCCGCGCGGCACCGGCACAGCGCCGGTGCAGGCCGGAGCCGGCGCGATGACCATCGACTTCGCGTTCCCGATGCCGGAACCGGCGCCGTTCACGACCATCGCCTGGCGTCTCGCGCACGTGAACGTCGGCGTGCTCGCGATGCGTAACGCCTCGCACTTCGGCCGCGTGCCCACCGACTACGACTCCTACGAGTACGCCGCCACCGCCACCGATGCGCTGGCCCAGCTCGACGCCGAGTACGCCAGATGGCTGGCCGGCGTCGAGGCCCTCGGCGAGGACGGGCTGGCCCGCCCGTGCGGTGAGGCGGAGGGCCCGTACGCCGACTATCCGCTCTCGGCGCTGGTGCTGCACATCCACCGCGAGCTGATCCACCATCTGGCCGAGGTGTGCCTGCTGCGCGACCTCTACCTGCACACCCACCGGGAGGCGAGCTGACATGGCGCGCGACGTACAGATCACCTTCGACTGCGCCGACCCCGCCGCGCTGTCGGCCTTCTGGGCCGAGGCGCTCGGCTATCAGGTGCAGGATCCGCCCAAGGGCTTCGAGTCGTGGGAGCAGGCGCTGGAGGCGTGGGGCGTGCCGCCCGAGAAGCGCAACGACGCCTCGGCGGCCGTCGACCCGGACGGCTCGGGGCCGCGGCTGTTCTTCCAGCGGGTGCCGGAGGGCAAGCAGGTCAAGAACCGCGTGCATCTTGACGTACGGGCGGCTCCCGGGCTTGAGGGCGAGGCGCGGATGGCGGCCCTGGAGGCGGCGGCCGAGCGGCTGATCCCCCTTGGCGCCACCCGGTCGCACCGCGTCGAGCCCGCTCCCCCGCTTGAGCTGGGTTTCATCGTGATGGCCGACCCCGAGGGCAACGAGTTCTGCCTGGACTGAGCCCCCGGGGTCACGGGACGGGTGTGCGCGGCTTAGGGTGGGTGCCGCAGTCGGTTCGTACCTGCCCGCCAGGCAGGCGCGTCGCAAGAGGGAACCCGGTGTGAATCCGGGGCTGCCCCGCAGCGGTGAGTGGGAGCGACCGCCGTCACCCGCACTGGGCCTCCGGGCCCGGGAAGCGACGGCCAGTAGGAGCGAGCAGGACGCCCACGAGTCCGAAGACCTGCCGCTGCCCGCGCGCGCCGGCGTGCGGCGACATCGACGGCCTCGAGGGCGGGCCGGGCGAATCGCAGGTGCGCGCCACACCTCGTTCTGCGGTCGCGCCCTTCGCCTCCGGGGGATCGTCGAGGTCTCCCGTGACTCGCGAAGGAGAGTACGTGGCCAACACCCCCGCCACCACGCCCGCCACCGGGCCTGACATCCACGCCACCGCGCCCGACAGCCCCGCCACCGCGCCTGGCACCACCGTCCCCGGCACCACTGTGCTCGGCTATCCCCGCATCGGCCCCCGGTGTGAGCTGAGATCGGCCACGGAGGAGTACTGGGCGGGCCGGCTGGACGCCGAAGGGCTGCTGGAGGTGGGTGCGCGGTTGCGCGGGTCGGTCTGGACGGACCTGCGCGCGGCCGGTCTCGACCAGATCCCGTCCAACACCTTCTCCCTCTACGACCACCTGCTCGACGCCGCCGTACTGGTGGACGCCGTCCCCGAACGCTTCCGCCACCTGGACGGGCTGGACGCCTACTTCGCGATGGCACGCGGCGCGGACGGCATCCCCGGCCTGGCCACGGACGAGTGGTTCGGCACCGGCTACCAGCACCTGGTGCCGGAGATCGGCCCCGGCACCAGGTTCAGGCTGGCGGCGGCCGGACGGGCCAAGCCGCTGGCCGAGTACCTGGAGGCCCGCGCGCTGGGGGTGGAGACCCGGCCCGTGCTGGTCGGGCCGCTGACGTTTCTGCTGCTGGCCGCCTCGCCCGCCGGTTTCCGGCCGCTGGACCTGCTCGACGACCTGATCGAGGTCTACGCCGAGCTGCTGGAACGGCTCAGCGGCGCGGGCGCCACCTGGGTGCAGTTCGACGAGCCCGCCCTGGCCTGCGACCGCAACTCCCGCGAACTCGCCGCGCTCGGCCACGCCTACCGCAGGCTGGCCGCCCTCCCGTCCCGGCCCAGGCTGCTGGTCTCCACCGGCTTCGGCGAGATCGGGGACGCGCTGCCCGTCCTGGCCGCGACCCAGGTGGAGGCCATCGGCCTGGACTTCGTGGCCGGTCCCGGCAACCTTGAGGCGCTGGCCTCGATCGGCGGGCTGCCGCTGCGCACCCTGGTCGCCGGGGTGGTGGACGGCCGCAACGTGTGGCGTACCGACCCGCGCCAGGCCCTGGCCACCTGCGCGTCCCTGCTCGGCCTGGCCGGGGAGGTGACGGTGAGCACCTCCTGCTCGCTCCGGCACGTGCCGCTCGACCTGGACGCCGAGCCCGACCTCGACCCCGGCCTGCGCGCGCGGCTCTCCTTCGCCAGGCAGAAGGTCGATGAGGTGGTCGCGCTCGGCCGGGCCCTACGCCAGGAACGCCCGGCCACCCCGTCCCACGCCACCGCCCCGAACCCTCCCGTGAGCGACGCCACCGGTCATCGCCCCACGGCCGCCCGCCCGCACGCGCCCGACCACGACACAGTGGCCCGCCTGTACGCGCCCGACCACCGCGTGCGCGCGCGACTGGACGCGCTGGGCAAAGGGCGGCCGCGCGCGGAGTGGGCCGTGCGGTCGGCGGCGCAGCGGCGCGCGTTCGGGCTGCCCGACCTGGCCACCACCACCATCGGCTCGTTCCCTCCCTCAGAACGCGTCCTCCGGGCGCGGGCGGACCTGCGCGACGGCCTGATCGACGAGGCCGGCTACGAACGGGCGGTACGCGACGAGATCGACCGGGTGATCGCCTTCCAGGAGCGGCTCGGCCTCGACGTGCTGGTCCACGGCGAGCCAGAGCGCGAGGACATGGTCAGGTACTTCGCCGAGCGGCTGCGGGGGTTCGCCCTGACCCGCCACGGCTGGGTGCAGGCGTCCGGCACCCACTACGTACGCCCGCCGATCCTCTACGGCGACGTCTCCCGCCCCGCCCCGATGACCGTCCGCTGGGCCACCTACGCCCAGTCGCGCACGGACCGCCCGGTCAAGGGCGTGCTCACCGGCCCCGTCACGCTGCTGGCCCGCTCCTACGCGCGCACCGACCTGCCACGCGCCGACATCGCCCGGCAGCTCTCCCTCGCGCTGCGGGACGAGATCCACGACCTCCAGGCCGCCGGCATCGGCATCATCCAGATCGACGAGCCCGCGCTGCGCGAGCTCCTGCCGCTGCGGCAGGCCCAGCGCGCCTTCTACCTGTCCTGGGCCACCGGCGTGTTCCGGCTGGCCACCTCGGGCATCGCCGACACCACCCAGATCCACACCCACATCTGCCAGTCGTGGTCGGAGGACGTGCTCGCGGCCATCGGCGCCCTCGACGCCGACGTCACCAGCGTCGAGTCGGCGCGTCCCCGCA
This sequence comes from Nonomuraea sp. NPDC050404, assembly GCF_040655495.1. NCBI lineage: Bacteria > Bacillati > Actinomycetota > Actinomycetes > Streptosporangiales > Streptosporangiaceae > Nonomuraea > Nonomuraea sp. NPDC050404. Next base: position 192,238 of record NZ_JBFAKB010000009.1, on the reverse strand, counting down.
TGGGACCGCTGTCCGGCCCGCGTGCCGCGCTCTTCCGCGGCGGGGTGGGCCCCGGCGTGTACGACAGCCGCTCGCACCGCGTCCCCGGCGTCGAGGAGATGGCCGACGCGCTGCGCCACCTGCTCAGGTCCGTCGGGCCCGACCGGCTCTGGGTCAATCCCGACTGCGGGCTGCGCACCCGCGAGCCCGCCGAGATCGAATCTGCCCTGCGCAACATGGTCGCCGCCGCGGCCCGCGTCAGAGCGGCCCTGCCCGCCGCCCTCGATCAACCGTCGGGCGGGCGGTGACGGTCGCGGTCCAGTGAGCAGTCGCCGCATCCGCTGCCGCCGGGGACCCGGTAGTACAGGCAGCAGGTGCTGCGGCGGAAGGCGAAGTCCCGGTTGAGGGGCAGGCCCCTGCCGCGCAGGTCTCCCGTGCCGAGCAGCCGCCGGGTCAGCTCGGTGACGGGTGCGCGCAGGCTGGGGCGGGCCTTGATGAGCTCGCGGGCGGCCTCGGCCAGCGCGGAGGCGGCGTTCCCGTGCAGCAGCCCCGAGGCGACCTTGACCCGGAGCCCGGCGGCCAGCGCGGCCAGGTGCTCCTCCATGACCAGGCGGTACAACACCGGTGCGAGCGTCTCGGAGTCCGGCCACCCGCCGGGCCGGGGCAGCGGATCAGGGATGAGCCACCCTCGGGGCTGGGGCAGCGCGTCAGGCACGAGCCACCCTCGGGGCCGGGGCACCAGGAGGGCCGCGCCTTCGGTCTCCTGGTGCAGGTCGTCGAGATCGGGGACGAGGCCGTGAGCGACGGCGCAGCCCAGCGTGAGCGACCACAGGCGGGCGGCGTGCCCGAGTTGCACGATCGAGGCGGCGACGCGTAACTCGGAGGTGCGGTAGCGGGCGGCGCGGGCCGCCACCAGGTGCGGCATGCCCTCGGCGTAGGCGTGCGCGATGGGACGCCAGGCGCCGTCCGCGTCCCCGACGGTGATCGCGAAGAACGGGCCGATGGTGGCGAGGTCCGACAGGGCTTCGGCGACGGACGCGGGCGGCGCGGGCCGCAACGGGGTCATGGCGCGGTGCTCCCTTCATGGCCGGGCTGTGGGGACGCGCTTCCTCCGGAACCGGACAGGGGAAGGCCGGGCAGGACGTTGATCTGCGGGATGCCGGTGCCGGGGTGAATGGTCACCTCGGCGTCCACCTCGTACACCTCGGCGAGCAGCCCGGGGGTGAGGACCCGCGCGGGCGGGCCGTCGGCGACGACGCGGCCGGCGTCCATGACGCAGATCCGGTCGCAGAAGGCGGCGGCCAGGTTGAGGTCGTGCAGCGCGATCACCGCGGTCACGCCCAGGCCACGCACCAGCCGCAGCGCGTCGAGCTGGTGGCGCAGGTCGAGGTGGTTGGTGGGCTCGTCCAGCACGATCGTGCCGGTCTGCTGCGCGAGGGCGCGGGCGATCAGGACGCGCTGTTTCTCCCCTCCCGACAGCCGGTCGAACGGCGCCCGCGCGAGCCCGGTGACGTCCAGCGCCGCCAGCGCGTCAGTGATGATCTTCCGGTCGCCGGCGTCGTCCCCCTGGAAGGCCCGCTTGTACGGGCTGCGCCCCATGGCCACCACCTCGTACCCGGTCAGCTCGAACTCCCCCGGCGTCTCCTGCATGACGGCGGCCAGCCGCCGGGCCAGCCGCCTGCCGCCCATCCGCCAGACGTCCTCGCCGTCCAGCAGCACCCGGCCCGAGGTGGGGCGGCGGGCGCGGTACAGGGTGCGCAAGAGGGTGGACTTGCCCGCGCCGTTCGGGCCGACGAGCGCGACGACCTCGCCGGGCGCCACCTCCAGGCTCGCCTCGCGTACCAGGTCACGGCCGGAGACGGTGACGCCCACGCGTTCGACCCGCAGGGTCCCCGGCGTCGTCATCGGGCGGCCCTCCGGCGCATCAGCCACAGGAAGAAGGGGCCGCCCACGAGTGCGGTCAGTACGCCGATCGGGACCTCCTCGGGAGCGATCACGGTGCGCGCCGCCAGGTCGGCGGTGATCAGGAAGGCCGCGCCGAGCAGGGCGACGGCCGGCAGGGCGCGGCGGTGCTCGGCGCCGACCAGCAGGCGGGCGATGTGCGGCAACATCAGCCCGACGAACCCGATCGAGCCGCTGACCGCGACGATCGCGCCGACCACCAGCGCGACGAGCACGAACAGGGCGGCGCGGAAGCGGTGCACGTTCAGGCCCATCGAGGCGGCCGCCTCCTCCCCCGCCAGCAGCAGGTTGAGCGGCCGGGAGACGCCGAGCAGCGCCACCGTCCCGAGCAGCACCGCCGCCGCCGGGATGGGCACCAGGTCCCAGGTGGTGCCGCCGAAGCCGCCCAGCATCCAGCGCATCGCCGACTCGGCCTTGCGCGGTTCGCCGGAGGTGACGATGAGGTAACTGGCGATGGCCGAGAGCACCTCGGCGGTGGCGACTCCGGCCAGGACCAGCCGTACGGTGGTCATCCGCCCTCCGGAGCGGGCCAGGACGTACACCGCCGTCAGGGCGGCCAGGGCGCCGGCGAAGGCGGCCAGCGGCAGCGAGAACGCGCCGAACAACGAGAGGTTCAGCACCAGCACGGTCACCGCGCCGACGCTCGCCCCGGAGGAGACGCCGAGCAACATCGGGTCGGCCAGCGGGTTGCGTACCAGGGCCTGCAGCGCCATCCCGCACACCGCCAGGCCCGCGCCGACGATCCCGCACAGCAGGACGCGCGGCACGCGCACGTCCATCACGATCGTCTCCCGCACCGGCGGCCAGGCGGGCTCGATCGCGGCGGGCACGATCCGGTGCAGCACGATCGCCCACACCTCCCCCGCCGCCAGCCCGACCGACCCGGCCGCGATCCCGGCCGTCGCCGCCACCACGAGCGCCGCCCCCAGCAGGACCAGCACCATCCCGTACGGCAGGCGCACGGCACGGGCACGCGGCTCGGCTTCGGGCTCCGGCCGCGATGCCGTGGCCCCGCTCACGAGAAGCGGTCGGGGTGAAGCTGACGCGCCAGCGACTCCACCCCCTCCGGCGCCCTGACGCCCAGCACCGTGGACGACAGCGGCAACACCGCGAACCGCTGCTCCTTGATCGCGGGCACGTCCTTGAGCGCCGGGTTGGCCAGCAGGAACTTCTTCTTGTCCGCCACGGTCTGGTCGCCGTAGTCGTAGATCACGATCGCCTCGGGCGCGCGCTCGGCGACCTGCTCGAACGACACGTCGCCGAACGCCTTGTCCAGGTCGGCGAACAGGTTGGTGCCGCCCGCCCGGGTGATCATGTCGTTGCCGATGCCGGCGCCGCCCGCGGTGAAGGCGGTCTTGTCGCCGCTGTCGTACACGAACACCTTGACCTTCCCGGCGTCCCCGACCTTGCCCTTGACGCCGTCGAGCACGCCGCGCAGCTCGGTGACGAGCCGCTCGGCGCGGTCGCCGACGCCGAAGATCCGGCCGATCGTGCGGACCTCCTCCTCCAGCAGGTCCATGGTCACCGGCCCGGACGGGCAGGCCTCCAGGTTGAGGAAGGAGTGGATGCCGGTCTTGGCCAGCGCGTCCCTGCCGCGCCCCTGTTTGTCGTCGAAGGCGCTGTCGAAGCCGCCGTAGACGAAGTCGGGCTCGGCCGACAGCAGCGCCTCGTACGAGGGGTACTCCTCGGCCAGCACCTTGACGCTCTTGTACGCGGCCTCGTACCGCTGCGGGACGCGGTCGTCGAGATAGGCGGTGCCGGCCATCGACTTCTCCAGCCCGAGCGCCAGCAGGATCTCGGTGACGTGCTGGTTCATCGTGACCGCCCGCCGCGGCGGCTGCCGGTAGGTGGTGTTCACGCCGCAGTTGGCCACCGTGACGGGGAAGCCCGCGGCGGCCGGTGCGGGTGCGGCGTCAGGTGGAGGGCCTCCGCAGCCGGCCACCAGTCCGGTGATCAGCAGGGCGGACGCCAGAAGGCGGAAGGGGAGCGAGCGTCGGCTCGTCATGGGCGCGACCTTTCCTGACGGCATGACCCGGGACGGGATCGCAGGAGAAGGCCCGCATGGCGGGCAGCGGCAACACCTCACGCCGTACGCGCGGCATGGCCGTCACCATCCTCTCTTGGGGAGATCCGCCCCAATTTCCTCGAGGAGGCGACCGCGTGAGTCTCCTGGCTCTCGGGTCGACGCTCTCCCCGGCCTTCCCGCCCATGGGCAGTGGCCTTCGTCGGGGATCGCTCACCGATCACAGTGGCGGGACCGCGCCGGATTCACACCGGCTTCCTCTGTTCCGCCGTCGCCTTCGCCCGGAATCGTCTCACACCCGCGCCCACCGCTGTTCGCGGGCCGCCGTCGCAGGATTGTTATCGTTATCAGCCAACGCCTTGTCGGCAGCATCTTCTGAACGGTTCCGGCTGGCCACAGGCGTTGATGCCGGTTGACGAACGTTGCTGTTAACGTTATCAATTCCCGGAACGCAGCCGTGCGATCGAGGGGAGATCATGAGAGAGCACGCGCGACCCATCCGCAGTGCGCGATGGCGGGCGGCGGTCGCCGCGGTCCTCCTTCTGAGCTCGGCCGCGTGCGGCGCCCCGTCCGCGCGGAGCGACGGCAAGCTGGTGCTCACGTTGTGGCACGGCTTCACCGAGGCCGACGGCAAGATGTACGAGAAGCTCATCGGCGACTTCAACCGGGCCAACCCCGACATCGAGATCAGGCCACAGGCCAACACCTGGGACGTGATCGCGAACAAGCTGCTTCCGGCGTTGTCGGCGAACCTGGGCCCCGACATCGTGGCCCAGCCGACCTCCTCCGCGGTGACGTACATCAAGAAGGCGGCGTTCGTCCCGCTCGACGGGCACTACCGCGAGCACGCCGCCGACGCGGCGAACTACGTCCCGGCGGCCGTGCAGGCCTCGAAGGTGGACGGCAGGAACTACGGCGTGCCGTTCGCCTTCGCGCCCGACATGCTCTACTACAACAAGACGATGTTCGAGGCGGCGGGCCTCCATGAGCCGCCGAAGACCTGGGACGAATGGGTCGAGGCGGCCAGGAAGCTGACCGTCGACCAGAACGGCGACGGCGTCCCCGAGCAGTACGGCCTGGCCCTGACCAGCCACGGCGCCGCCTCTCAGGTGATCTGGAGCGGCATGCTCGCCCAGAACGGCGGCGGCGTGATCCGCGACGGCCAGGCCGTGTTGTCCGGCCCGCGCAACACCGAGACGCTGACGTACTGGCAGAACGCGGTGCGCGAGCACCGGATCTCCCCCGCCGGGATGGACGACCTCGCCGCGACCGACCTGTTCGCGGCCAAGAAGGCGGCCATGATCGTGCTCGGGCCGTGGATGGCCCAGCGCTCCAAGCAGGCGGGCATCGACTACGGCATCGCGCCCATCCCGGCGGGCCCGCGGGCGAAGTCGGTGGGCACCCACTCGATCAGCATGTACGCCACCGTCCAGGCCGACGAGGCGAAGCTGGCGGCGGCGGACCGGTTCTTCGCCTTCTTCAACGGCAAGCAACGCCAGATCGAGTGGTCGGTCGGCTCCGGCTGGCCGCCGAACAGGACCGACGTGAGCCCGGAGGAGTTGTCCGCCAACCCGGACGTCGCCTCGATCTCGAGGTCCAGCGAGGACGCGGTGGTCGACTTCGGCGGGGTCGTCGACTACACGGGCGTGAGCACCGACTTCGACACCGCGACACAGAAGTCGATCACCGGTGAGCCCGTCTCCCGGGTGCTCGCCGAGTCGCACCGCAAGATCCAGGCGAAGCTGAACGAGGAGCGGGAATGACGGCCACGGAGCAGGGCGCGCGCGCCTACCGGGCGCCCCGGCGACTCGGCGGCAACGGGCCACGGCGGGCCGGCGGCGCCGAGGCGGGCAAGGGCCGGCGGGCCGCGTCGTTCCTGGCGCCCGCGATCGTGCTGCTGGCCGTCTTCCAGTTCTGGCCGATCATCCAGACCCTGCTGGTGTCCTTCACCGACTCCAGCGGGTTCAACGAGGCGAACTGGGTCGGCCTGGACAACTACCTGAAGATCGCGACGGATCCGGAGGTCCGGCAGTCGTTCCTGACCACCGGGATCTACGCGCTGCTGTTCACCCCGTCGGTCGTCGTGGTCGCGCTGCTCGGGGCGCTGCTGCTGAACCGCAAAATGCCGATGCGCGGCCTGGCCAGGACGGTATTCTTCATGCCGTTCGTCATGTCGTTCGCGGTGGCGGCGCTGGCCTGGCAGTTCCTGCTGGACCCGAACGTCGGCCTGGTCAGCCACTGGCTGGGCAACGTGGGCGTGCACCTGGGCGACCTGCTCGAATCGCCGACCTGGGCGATGCCGACCGTGGTGTTCGTCGCGGTGTGGAAGATGTCCGGCTTCTACCTGATCATCTTCCTGGCCGGCCTGCAGGCCATCCCGCGCCACCTGTACGAGGCGGCGCAGGTGGACGGCGCCGGAGTGCTGCGCCGGTTCACCTCGGTCACCCTGCCGGGCCTGATGAACAGCCTGGAGTTCGTGATGATCTTCGCGCTCATCGCCGCGCTGCAGGCCTTCGACCAGATCTACATCCTGACCAAGGGCGGCCCCTACCGCAGCACGGAGACCGTGGTGATGACGCTGTTCACCGAGGGCTTCGGCAACCTCGAACGCGGCATCGCCTCCGCGCTGGCCATGACGCTGATGCTGATCACGCTGGTCTTCAGCGCGATCCAGTACCGGTGGTTCGGACGACGTGAAGGAGATCAGGGATGACGGCCGTGACCCGTACCTGGACCGGCCGGATCCTGCTGCTGGTCCTCACGCTGGCGGCGATCGCGTTCATGGTGCTGCCGACGCTGATCGTGTTGCTCACCGCGTTCAAGTCGCAGGCGAACATCGACCGGTGGCCGCCGACGCTGCTGCCGGGGGCGCCGACGCTGGACAACTTCGCCACCATCCTGGACACGCTGCCGTTCGCCAGGATGTTCCTCAACAGCCTCGTGTTCGCCGGCGGCGTCACGGTGCTGACCCTGATCTTCGACTCGCTGGCGGCCTACGCCCTGGCCAGGATCGACTTCCGCGGGCGGCGCACGCTGCTGCTGGTGCTGATCGCCACCCTGATGGTGCCGTTCCAGGCGACGCTGATCCCCGTCTACCAGATCGTGGCCGACCTCGGCTGGGTCAACACCTTCCAGGGGATGATCGTGCCGCGGGCGGCCAGCGTGTTCGGCATCTACCTGCTGCGGCAGTTCTTCGTCGCGCTGCCCCGCGACCTGGACAGCGCGGCCCGGCTCGACGGGGCCGGCGAGTTCCGGGTGTTCTGGTCGATCGTGCTGCCCAACGCCCTGCCGGCGCTGATCACCCTGGGGCTGTTCTCGTTCGTCAACAACTGGAACGACCTGCTCTGGCCGCTGATCTTCACCACGACGCCCGAGATGGCCACCGCCGTGTCCGGCCTGTCGCTGCTCACCGGGCAGTCGGGGACGGCGCCGTACGGGGTGATGATGGCCGGCGCGCTGATCACCACCGCACCACTGGTGATCGTTTTCCTGTTCTTCCAGCGGCGCTTCGTCGAGGGCGTGGCAACCACGGGGATGAAATGACCAAGAGATGGTATGAGTCGGGCGAGCTGCATTTCGCGCTCGGCATCGAGGACACGTTCGTGCCGCAGCCGGCCCCGGGGGCCCGGCCGGTGGACGAGTACGAGCTGACCCAGCACTACGAGCAGTGGCACGGCGACCTCGCGCTGGCCAGGGAGGCCGGGGCCACCCAGATCCGGTACGGCGTGCCCTGGCACCGCGTGCAGCCCGAGCCCGGCACGTGGGACTGGTCCTGGCTGGACCGCGTGGTGGGCAGGCTCACCGAGGTCGGCCTGACCACGATCGTGGACCTGATGCACTACGGCACCCCGCTCTGGCTGGAGGGCCAGTTCGCCGCGCCCGACTACCCGAAGCGGGTGGCCGAGTACGGCGCCGCCGTCGCCGACCGGTACCGGGACCAGCTGTCGATCTTCACGCCGATGAACGAGCCGCTGCTGACGGCCCGGTTCTGCGGCCGGTTCGGCTACTGGCCGCCGTACCTGACGGGCGACGACGGCTTCGTCCGCCTGCTCGGCGCGCTGTCCGACGGCATCGTGCGCACCCAGCACGCGATCGGCGACGTCAACCCCGGCGCGAGTTTCATGCACGTCGAGGTCTCCTCCCGCTACGAGGCCGGCGGGCACGAGGACTCCGAGGAGCTGGCCTTCCTGCGGCACTCGGCCTATGTGGTCGAGGACCTGGTCACGGGCCGGGTGGACGCCGCCCACCCGCTGGCCGGCTACCTGACCGGGCACGGGATGACGGACGACGACCTCGCCTTCTTCCGCGCCAACCCCGCCGTGCCCGACGTGATGGGCGTCAACTACTACCCGCAACACTCGACCGAGCGGTTCGTGCCGGGCATGTCGCGCGGCGGGCAGCCGTTCGAGCTGCGCCCGCCCGTCAACGGCTGGACCGGCGGCCTGGCCGAGGTGCTGACCGCGTTCGCCGAGCGCTACGGCAGGCCCGTCCACCTCAGCGAGACCGCCTGGACCGGCACCCTCGCCGAGCGCGCCGCCTGGCTGGACGCCTCGGTCGCCCGCTGCCACGAACTCCGTGAGCAGGGCCTGGACCTGGTCGGATACACCTGGTGGCCGGTGTTCGACATGGTCGAGTGGACCTACCGGCAGGGCGACGGCGCGCCCATGGACTACCGCCTGCCGATGGGGTTGTGGCGGCTGGAAGAGCAGGCCGACGGGCGGCTCGCCCGGGTGCGCACCCCGCTCGTCGACCGTTTCGCGAATCACTGCAGAGGAGTTGCCCCGTGCTGAACGCACGCGTCGCCATCGACCGCGAATTCCGCATCTCGCCGGTACGCCGCAGGACGTTCGGCTCGTTCGTCGAACACCTGGGCCGCTGCGTCTACACCGGCATCCACGACCCGGGCCACCCGACCGCCGACGCCGACGGCTTCCGCGGCGACGTCATCGAGCTGACCCGCGAGCTGGGCGTGAGCACCGTGCGTTACCCGGGCGGCAACTTCGTCTCCGGCTACCGCTGGGAGGACGGCATCGGCCCGGTCGCCGACCGGCCGCGCCGCCTCGACCTGGCCTGGCACAGCACCGAGCCGAACACCGTCGGCGTGGACGAGTTCATGCGCTGGGCGCGCAAGGCCGGCGTGGAGCCGATGATGGCGGTCAACCTCGGCACCAGGGGCATCCAGGAGTCGGTTGACCTGCTCGAATACTGCAACGTCGAGTCCGGCTCGCACTTCTCCGACCTGCGGAGGCGCTATGGCTCGGCGGAGCCGTACGACGTGCGCATGTGGTGCCTGGGCAACGAGATGGACGGGCCGTGGCAGGTGGGCCACAAGACGGCGCGCGAGTACGGCAGGCTGGCCGCGGAGACCGGGCGGGCCATGCGGCTGGTCGATCCGAACCTGGAGCTGGTCGCCTGCGGCAGCTCCAGCTCGGGCATGCCGACGTTCGGCGCGTGGGAGGCCACAGTCCTGGAGGAGGCGTACGAGCAGGTCGATCTGATCTCGGCGCACGCCTACTACTGGGAGGACGACGGCGACACCGCCAGCTTCCTGGCCTCTTCTGTGGACATGGACCACTTCATCGAGTCCGTGGTCGCGGCGGCCGACTACGTGCGGGCGGCCGGCAAGCACAAGAAGCGCATCAACATCTCCTTCGACGAGTGGAACGTGTGGTATCAGACCCGCACGGAGTCCGAGCCGCCGAAGGACTCGTGGCCGGTCGCGCCGCCGCTGCTCGAAGACCGGTACACGCTGACCGACGCGGTGGTGGTCGGCAGCCTGCTGATCTCCCTGCTGCGGCACAGCGACCGCGTGCACGCGGCCAGCCTGGCCCAGCTCGTCAACGTGATCGCGCCGATCATGACCGAGCCGGGCGGGAAGTCCTGGCGGCAGACCACGTTCTTCCCGTTCGCCGACGCCTCCCGGCACGCCAAGGGGGACGTCCTGCGGGTCAGCCTCAGCTCTCCCACGTACGACACCGCCCGCTTCGGGGACGTGCCGGTCGTGGACGCGGTGGCCACCCGTGACGACGAGAGCGGCGAGACGGCGCTGTTCGCGGTCAACCGGTCGGTCCACGAGCCGGTGCTGCTGGAGATCGACCTGCGTGACGCCGCCGAGGCCCGCCTGCTCGCGAGCACCACGCTGACCGCCGACGACCCCGACCTGCGCAACACCGCGGCGAACCCGGAGGCGGTCACCCCGCGCGACAACCCCAAGGTGTCGGTGTCCGGCAGGACCGTCCAGGTCGAGCTGCCGCCGCTGTCCTGGAACGTGGTCCGGGTCGCCGGATGACCGCTCGCCCGGACATCGTCCTGGTCCTGGCCGACGACCTGGGCTTCTCCGACCTCGGCTGCTACGGCGGCGAGATCGAGACGCCCAACCTCGATCGGCTGGGCCGGGCCGGGGTGCGTTTCACCCAGTTCTACAACTCGCCCCGGTGCAGCCCGTCGCGGGCGTCGCTGCTCACCGGGTCGCATCCGCACCAGGTGGGCGTGGGCATCCTCACCGGGGACGAGCGGCCTGACGGTTACCCGGGCGACCTGTCGCGGGACTCGGTGACGGCGGCCGAGGCGTTGCGCGGGGCGGGGTACCGCACGTACATGAGCGGTAAGTGGCACGTCGCGGCGGACATGACCGCCCCGAACGGGTCCTGGCCGACCCGCCGTGGTTTCGAGCGGTTCTACGGCACGATCGACGGCGCGGGCAGCTACTACCAGCCGGTCACCCTCACCCGTGGCGAGCAGGACATCGAGCACGAGGCGCGCGCGCCGGGCTTCTTCTACACCGACGCGATCAGCGACAACGCGGCCGGCTTCGTGACCGGCCACGTGGCGGAGCGTCCCGGCGCCCCGTTCTTCCTCTACCTCGCCTACACCGCGCCGCACTGGCCGCTGCACGCACCCGAGGAGGACGTCGCCCGCTACCGGGGCCGCTACGACGCCGGCTGGGACCGGCTGCGCGCCGAACGGCTGCGCCGCCTGAAGGAGGAGGGCGTGCTGGCCCCCTCCTGGGACCTGTCGGACCGCGACCCGCTCGTGCCCGCCTGGGCGGAGGCGGAGCACAAGGAGTGGCAGGCGCGCCGGATGGAGGTGTACGCCGCCCAGGTCACCAGGATGGACGCGGGCATCGGCCGCCTGCTCGACACGCTCGAACGGCTCGGCCGGCTGGAGAACACGCTCTTCGTCTTCCTGGCCGACAACGGCGGCTGCGCCGAGGAGATGGGCGACGACCGGCCCGGTTTCATCCCGCGCCACCCGACCATGCCCGCCTCGACCCGTTCCGGCGACCCGATCCGCTACGGCAACGACCCGGCGATCATGCCCGGCCCCGAGGACACCTTCGCCAGCTACGGCCGCAACTGGGCGGGCCTGTCGAACGCGCCGTTCCGCGAGTACAAGCACTGGGTGCACGAGGGTGGCATCTCGACCCCGTTCATCGTGCACTGGCCCGCCGCGCTCGGCTCCCCCGGACGGTTGTGCACCGCCCCCCGCCAGCTCGTGGACGTGCTGCCGACCCTGCTCGACGTCGCCGGCGCGGCCACCGGGGAGTCGCGGGAGGGGGCGAGCCTGCTCGATCTCCTGCACGGCCGGGAGGCGCCGGAGCGCACGCTGTTCTGGGAGCACGAGGGCAACGCCGGGGTCCGCCGTGGCCGGTGGAAGCTGGTCCGCAAGCACGCCCGGCCGTGGGAGCTCTACGACATGACCGGCGGCAGGACCGAGCTGCACGACCTCGCCGCCGGGCATCCCGACCTGGTCGCCGACCTGTCCGCCGCCTACGACCGGTGGGCGGAACGTTGCGGCGTCATCCCCCGCGACCGGATCCTGGACTTCTACCGCCGCACCGGCAGGCCGATGCCGCTGGAGTGACCCGCTGGGATTGATAGCGTTACCACCGGATTCCTCAGGAGGGTGCAGTGACAGGGGTGCGGCGCGGTGGCTCACGCCCCGTGGTGATCGGCGACGTCGCGCGGCTGGCCGGGGTGTCGCCCCAGACGGTGTCGCGCGTGTTCAACGAGCAGCCGAACGTACGCCGGGAGACCCGGGAACGGGTGCTGGAGGCGATCAGGCAGCTCGGCTACCGGCCCAACCTGATGGCCCGTGGGCTGGTCCGCCAGAAGGCGCACACCATCGGCGTGATCAGCTTCGACTCCACGTTGTTCGGGCCCGCCTCGACGCTGCTCGGCATCGGCCGGGCCGCCCGTGGCGCGGGATACGGCGTGACCGTGCTGACCCCGGAGAGCTTCGACCGGGGCAGCATCGTGGAGGCGGTGGCGGAGCTGGCCAGCCACGCGGTCGCCGGGGTGATCACGGTGTTCGCCTCCCAGGCCGAGGCCACCAGCGCGCTGCTCACCCTGCCGGCCGGCCTGCCCGCCGTCGCCGTCGAGGCGGCGCCCGACGACTCGGTGCCGACCGTGCGCATCGACCAGGCGCAGGGCGTACGGCTGGCCGTGGAGCACCTGCTGCGGCTGGGGCACGAGACCGTGTGGCACGTGTCGGGGCCGCGCCAGCGGATGGACGCCCAGGCCCGCGTCGAGGCGTGGAGCACCGCGCTGGAGGAGGCCGGGCGGAGCGTGCCCCGCGAGGTGCGCGGCGACTGGAGCCCGGAGTCCGGCTACCAGGCCGGGCTTGAGCTGGCCGAACGCCGGGACGTGACGGCCGTCTTCGCCGCCAACGACCACATGGCGCTGGGCCTGCTGCGGGCCTTCCACGAGCGTGGCGTGCGGGTGCCCGACGACGTGAGCGTGGTCGGGTTCGACGACATTCCCGAGGCAGCGTACCTGATCCCGCCGCTGACCACGGTCAGGCCCGACCACGAGGAGGTCGGGCGGCGCGCCGTGGAGGTGCTGCTCGGCCAGATCGACGGCGGTGCCGTGGCCGACGCGCCGCGCGTGGTCCCGGCCCTGGTACGCAGGGCGAGCACCGCGCCCGTGACACCTCAGACGCCCGGGGGGCGCCGACCGGGAGCGGGCCGAGCACCGTGATCAGCAGGTCGCTCCCGGATGATCTGCGAGGTAGGCACGGACGACGTCGTCGAACGCCCGCTCGGGGGCCAGGCCGAGCCCGTGCGCGCGTGGTGTGCGGAACTCGGCCGGCCAGCTGCCGACGATCGCGCCGATCGCGGGGTCCTCGGCCCAGTCGATCAGGCCGCTCGTCGCGGTTCCGGTGACGCGGTCGAGCGCGTCCGCCATCTCGCGGGGGGTCGTGGTGAGTGCCGGGAGGTTCATCGCCGTGCGGCTGCCCCAGGTCGCGTCGTCCACCTCGGCGGCGCGCAGGATCCCGTCGAGCGTCCTGCGCGGCGAGGACAGGGCGACCGGCGTGTCCGGCGGCACCGGGCAGGGCGCCCGCAGGCCGGCCAGCGGTTCGCGGATGATCCCCGACAGGAAGCTGGACGCGGCGGCGTTGGGCCTGCCCGGCCGTACGGACACGGTCATCAGCCGCACCGAGCGGCCCCGGGCGAAGCCCTTGCGGGTGTAGTCGGCCACCAGTTGCTCACCGATGAACTTCTGGATGCCGTAGCTCGACTGCGGGCGCGGCAGGGTGTCGTCGTCCACGACGCCGGCCGGGCCGATCGCCGGGTCGCTGCCGTAGACGGCGAGCGAGCTGGTGAAGACCAGCACCGGCGGGACGCGGTGCCCTCTCGCGTACTCCAGCAGGGCGCGCGTGCCGTCCAGGTTCGTGCGCAGGCCCAGGTCGAAGTCCGCCTCGGCGGCGCTGCTGACCACCCCGGCCAGGTGGAAGACGGCGTCCGCCGCCCCCAGCTCGCCCAGCGTCTCCTCCAGCGGGGCCACGACGGGCCGTACCCGGTGGTCGGCCGCCAGGTCGGCGGAGGGCGCGGCGACGTCCAGCAGGACCAGTTCGCCGACCGGTACGGGTTCCGCGCCGCCGAGCGCGACGGGGGCGGCCAGCAGCCTCCGGGCCAGCAGTGACCCGATGAAACCGGCGCCTCCGGTGATGACGATCCGCGTGCTCATGCCCTCTCCAATCGGTCTGCTGCCGGGTTTCCCACGAGCTCAGGTCGTGACCGGCGCGGAGTTCTCAGTCGAGCAGGCTCCACTGCAGGGACATGGAGTGGGCGAGCCGGTCGGCGCGGATGAGCATGCGGCTGCCGTCGATGGTGGCCTGGTCGTGGACCAGCGTCGCGCCGTCCACGCCCCGCGTGATCCGCTCGCTGGCGAAGACCGGGCTGCCCGCGGGCAGCCGGAGCAGCTCCGCCAGCCGGGCCGACAGGGCGACGGGCCGGATCGACTCGGTCGCGGAGGCGACGGCGACGCCGCACATCGTGGCGAGCGCGTGGTAGAGCGGCACGGCCTCAAAGTCCTCGCGGCAGATCACCGAGGCGTACGGCTCGGGCACCCAGGACGCCTGGTGCACCGCCGGATCGCCGTCCACCACCCGGACCCGCTCAAGGCGCAGCCCCCTGGCGCCCTCGGCGGCGCCCAGTTCGGCGGCCACCTTCGCCGGCAACTTGCGCACCTGGGCCGACAGGACCCGGGTGACGACCTCGCGCCCCTGGGCCCGCAGTTCGTCGGCGAGGCTGCGCAGCGTCTCCAGCCGGTAGGCCGCCAGCGGCGGTGAGACGAAGGTGCCCCGGCCCGGCTCCTGGACCACGAGCCCGTCGTCGGACAGCGCGCGCAACGCCTGCCGCAGTGTCATCAGGGTCACGCCGAGCGAGGCGGCGAGCTTGCGCTGCGCGGGCAGCGCCTCACCCGGACGGTAGACGCCACGGCGAATCCGGTCGGAGAGCTCCTCTTGCAGGAGGCGGTATTTCGGCTGCGGCGGGCGGCCGGCGTCACCCGTGTTTTTCATGGGTGCCCATCGTATCCAGCCGCCGTCACGTGCCGGTAGCGGCTCCCCGGGGTTGCGCATCGCTCGGGCACTCGCCGATACTGAAGCCAACTGTTCTAGAACGGAGGCCCGATGAGTATCGCGTTGCAGGGCCCGGGCGACGACCTCGCCCGCCGCCATTCATCCGCCATGACAGACCCCGGCTCCCGCGGCCGATTCGGGCGTTTCGGCGGCCGGTACGTGCCGGAGTCCCTGGTCCCCGCCTGCGAGGAGCTCGAAGAGGCATTCCGCGACGCCTGGGGCGATCCGGCGTTCCGTACCGCCTTGAACCAGACGCTGGAGCTGTACGCCGGCCGCCCCACCCCCGTCACCCCGGCCCTGCGGCTGTCCGCGGACCTCGGCGTGACCCTGCTGCTCAAGCGGGAGGACCTGGCCCACACCGGCTCTCACAAGATCAACAACGTGCTCGGGCAGGCGCTGCTCGCCCGGCGCATGGGCAAGACGCGCCTGCTGGCCGAGACGGGAGCCG
This sequence comes from Nonomuraea sp. NPDC050404, assembly GCF_040655495.1. Taxonomy (NCBI): domain Bacteria; kingdom Bacillati; phylum Actinomycetota; class Actinomycetes; order Streptosporangiales; family Streptosporangiaceae; genus Nonomuraea; species Nonomuraea sp. NPDC050404. Next base: position 176,963 of record NZ_JBFAKB010000009.1, on the reverse strand, counting down.
GCCAGCACGGGGTGGCGACCGCCACCGCCGGCGCGCTGCTCGGGATGGACGTCACCGTCTTCATGGGCGAGCGGGACATGGAGCGCCAGGCGCTCAACGTCTTCCGCATGCAGCTGCTGGGCGCGGAGGTCGTCGGCGTCGCCAGCGGCAGCCGTACCCTCAAGGACGCCTGCAACGAGGCGCTGCGGCAGTGGGTGGCGGCGGTGGACGACGCGCACTACTGCATCGGCTCGGTCATGGGCCCGCACCCTTATCCCTGGATGGTGCGCGAGTTCCAGCGCGTGGTCGGCGAGGAGGCCCGGGGGCAGGCCGCGAGCCTGCTGCCGCGCGGCGTCCCCGACGTGGTGGTGGCCTGCGTGGGCGGCGGTTCCAACGCGGCCGGCACGTTCGCGGGCTTCGTCGACACCCCGGCGCGGCTCGTCGGGGTCGAGCCGGCCGGCGGGGCGGCGCTGACCTCGGGCGAGCCGGGCGTGCTGCACGGCTACCACTCCTACGTCCTGCAGGACCAGGACGGCCAGATCCAGGAGGCGCACTCCGTCTCGGCCGGCCTGGACTATCCGGGGGTGGGTCCGGAGCACGCGCATCTGGCCGACATCGGCCGCGCCACGTACGTGTCGGTCACCGACGACGAGGCGCTCGCGGCGGTGGCGCGGCTGGCCCGCGCCGAGGGCATCCTGCCCGCGCTCGAATCGGCCCATGCCCTGGCGTGGGTGCTCAGGGCCGCGGGCACAGCCGACCTCCCGCCGGGCTCGACGGTGCTCGTCACACTGTCCGGCCGTGGTGACAAGGACGCCGACCAGCTTGCGAGGTTGCTGTGATGATCGGTTCGCTGGAGACGCGGTTGCGGGCGCGGCGCGACGCCGGCCGGGCGCTGCTGGTGCCGTACGTCACCGGTGGGCTCACCGGCGACTGGCTCGACTACCTGCGCGCGTACGAGGACGCCGGCGCGGACGCGATCGAGATCGGCTTGCCGTTCTCCGACCCCATGCTCGACGGCGGCACCATCCAGGAGGCGTCGGACCGGGCGCTGCGCCGGGGCGTCACCCCTGGCGGGCTGCTCGCGGAGATCTCCGCCGCCACCGTCGGGACGCCGCTCGTGGTCATGACGTACAGCAACCTCGTCTTCAGGGCGGGGGCGAGGAGGTTCTGCGACCGCCTGGCGGAGTCGGGCGTCAGCGGGCTGATCGTGCCCGACGTGCAGTACGACGAGGCCGGCGCGCTGTCCGAGGCCGCCACCGCGGCCGGGGTCGAGCTGACGCTGCTCGCCGCGCCCTCGACCGCGCCCGGCAGGCTGCGCGACATCGCCGGACAGAGCCGCGGCTTCGTCTACGGCGTCACGGTCATGGGCACCACGGGCGAGCGCGCCGACCTGGCCGCGTCCGGCCGGTCGGTGGCCACGCGGCTGCGCGAGCTGACCACCACGCCCGTCCTGCTGGGTTTCGGCATCTCCCGGCCGGAGCACGCCGTGGAGGCGTGCGGGTACGCCGACGGCGTGGTCGTCGCCTCCGCGCTCATGCGCCGGGCCCTCGACGGCGCCACCCCCGCCGAGGTCGGCGCGGACGTCGCGAATCTCCGCCAGGCTCTGGACTTTACTCACGCCAGAGGTGTTACAGAGAGTCACCATGGGTAATTGCACTACGTAGCTACAAGGGCCTCCGGCCCGCCGAAGGTCGCGTCTTCCCCACTGTGCCCTTCAGCGGGCCGGACCGCCACGATGGCGGTTCCCCGTAAAGAACACTCCGGAATCACCCCATTCCCCAGAAAGGGCGGCGTAACTAGCTTCGACGGGTGCTCACCAACCTCGTCGCGGCGCTCTGCCTCGCCCTGCCGCCCGCATCCGTCCCCGTGCCACCGCGCGACCTCACCCCCGCCCAGGTGGACACGTTCGTCGAGCGCTACCGCGAGGCGACCGGTCTGCCCGGCGCGGCGGTCGCGATCACCAAGGGGACGCGGATCGTGCACACCGCCGGGTACGGCCACAGCGCCGCCGGCAACCCCGTGACGGCCGACACCCCGATGGCCGTCGCGTCGGTCAGCAAGTCCTTCACCTCGCTGGCCGTCCTGCGGCTGGCGGACCAGGGCAGGGTGCGGCTGGACGAGCCGGTGCGCGCCTACCTGCCCGAGTTCACGATGGCGGACCCCCGGGCCGCGAAGATCACCGTACGGCAGCTGCTCAACCAGACCTCCGGCATGGCCGACTCGGCGTTCCGCGAGAAGAGCCTGCCCCAGCCGGACACCCTCCGGGGCGCCGTGGCCCGGCTCAGGACGGCCCGCCTCGCCGCTGCTCCCGGCACCACCTTCAGCTACCACAACACCAACTACCAGGTCGCGGCCCGGCTCGTCGAGGTGGTCAGCGGCGAACCCTTCGCGCGCCACCTGCGGCGGCACGTGTTCGCCCCGCTCGGCATGAGCCGCAGCACGACCATCGACACCGACCGCGACCTGCCCGCCGACGCCCGGGGACACCTGTACGTGCTCGGCCGGGCCATCGCCCTGCCGGAACCGACCGCGTTCGGCAACGGCTCGGGCGGCGTCCTCAGCACCGCCAACGACCTGGCCCGCTGGCTGATCGCCCAGCACAGCGGCACCCTGCTGTCGGCCGGCGCCAGGCGGGAACTGCGCACGCCCTCGCCGCAGGACGACTCCTACGCGCTCGGCTGGAACCTGGACAAAACCAGCCGGGGCACCCCGGTCGTCGAGCACGGCGGCGACCTGTTCACCTCGACCGCCTACCAGCTCCTCATGCCCGAGTCCGGATACGGCATCGCGGTCATGGCCAACACCGGCATGGCCTTCTCCGACGCCGACGCCCTCATGGACGGCCTGGTGGCGATGATCGAGGGCGGCACCCCGCCGGCCCCCTCGTCCTGGCCCGCCTTCGGCATCGACCTCCTGTTCGTGCTGCTGACCCTGGTGAGCGCCGGGCTGGCCGTGCGCGGGGCGGCCCGGTCGCGGCGCTGGGCCGCCCGGCGCACGGGGTGGCAGCGGTTGTGGCTGGTCCCCTTGCTGGTTCCGCTCGGATTGTGCGCCGCGAGCCGGCCGATCTTCGGCGTGCTCAGCCGGGGCGGCGACATCATGTGGGTCCAGCTGGTCTACCTGTATCCGACGTTCATGCTCTGGCTCGTGACGGCCGCCGCCGCGGGCGTGATCGTGGTCGCTGCCCGCCTGCTCATGATCCTGCGCTCTCCACGCTCTTGAGCACGGCGTCCGCGATCGAGCGCGGATCGACCCCGAAGTGCCGCCGTACGGACTCGCGCGTGCCCGACAGGCCGAACCCGTCGGTGCCGAGCGACGTCCACGGCCGGTCGATCCACGGCCTGATCTGGTCCGGCACCGCGCGCATCCAGTCGCTGACCGCGATCACCGGCCCTTCCGTGCCGGCCAGGGCCTGCTGGAGGTAGGGCACGCCGGTCGCGGTCATGGCGTCGCGCCGCAGCTCGCTCCACGAGGTGACCGACCAGACGTCCACGCCGAGCCCGTACTCCTCCTGGAGCAGCCGCTGCGCGTCCAGCGCCCAGTGGATCGCGGTGCCGCTGGCCAGCAGGTGCGCCTGCCCTCCGCCGGCCGAGTAGCGGTAGATGCCGCGCAGGATGCCCTCCTCCACGCCCTCGGGCATCGCGGGCTGGGGCAGCGGCTCGTTGTAGAGGGTCAGGTAGTAGAACACGTCCTCGCCGGCGGGACCGTACATGCGCCGCAGTCCCTCGCGCACGATCGTGCCCACCTCGTACGCGAACGCGGGGTCGTAGGCCAGAGCCGCCGGGTTGGTCGAGGCGAGCAGTTGCGAGTGCCCGTCCGCGTGTTGCAGCCCCTCCCCCGTCATCGTGGTCCTGCCCGCCGTGGCCCCGATCAGGAAGCCCCGGCCGAGCTGGTCGGCCAGCGCCCACATCTGGTCGCCGGTCCGCTGCCAGCCGAACATCGAGTAGAAGATGTAGAAGGGGATCATGGGCTCGCCGTGCGTGGCGTAGCTGGACGCGGCGGCGGCGAAGGAGGCCATCGAGCCGGCCTCGGTGATGCCTTCGAGCAGGATCTGCCCGTCCGTCGCCTCCTTGTACGACAGCAGCAGCTCCCGGTCGATCGCCTCGTACCGCTGCCCCAGCGGCGAGTAGATCTTGGCGGTGGGGAACAGCGACTCCATGCCGAACGTCCTGGCCTCGTCGGGCACGATCGGCACCCAGCGGCGGCCCGTCTCCGGCTCCTTCATCAGGTCCTTGACCAGGCGGACGAAGGCCATCGTGGTCGCGACGGGCTGGGTCGACCCCTTCTCCAGGGCGCGGAAGGGCCGCTCGCCCGGCTCGGGCAGCGGGCGGTGCGCGACCGTGCGGCGCGGCGCGGGGCCGCCCAGCGCCCGGCGCCGCTCGGCGGCGTAACGCGCTTCCGGCGAGTCGGGCCCGGGGTGCAGGTACGGCGGCAGGTCCCCGTCGAGCGCCGCGTCCGGCACGGTCAGGCCGAGGCGGTCACGCAGGCCGCGGAACTCGTCCTGGGTGAGCTTCTTCATCTGGTGGTTGGCGTTGCGCGCCTCGACGCCGGCCCCGAGCGTCCAGCCCTTCACGGTCTGCACGAGGACCACGGTGGGCGCGCCCCGGTTGTCCAGGGCCCTGCGGTAGGCGGCGTGCACCTTGCGCGGCTCGTGGCCCGCCCGCGAACCGCCCACGACGCGCCGCAGCTCATCGTCGGAGAGCGGCACGTCCAGCCCGTCGAACAGGTGCCGCCTGATGTAGGCGCCGTCGGCGGCGGCGAACGTCTGGAACTGCCCGTCGGGCACCGTGCCCAGCCTGGCGACCAGCTCGTCGGAGCCGAGCAGGCCGTCCCACTCCCGGCCCCACAGCGCCTTGACGACGTGCCAGCCCGCGCCCCTGAAGACGCTTTCCAGCTCGGAGACGATGCGGGTGTTGCCGCGTACCGGGCCGTCGAGCCGCTGCAGGTTGCAGTTGATCACGAAGGTGAGGTTGTCCAGGCCCTCGCGGGCGGCCAGGGTGAGCGCGGCGGTGGACTCCGGCTCGTCCATCTCGCCGTCGCCGAGGAAGGCCCACACGTGGCTGTGCGAGGTGTCCTTGATGCCGCGGTTGTGCAGGTAGCGGTTGAAGCGGGCCTGGTAGATCGCGTTCAGCGGGCCGAGGCCCATGGACACGGTGGGGAACTGCCAGAAGTCCGGCATGGCACGCGGGTGGGGGTAGGACGGCAGCCCGCCCTCGGGCTCGCGCCGGAACAGGTCGAGCCGGTCCTCGCCGATCCTGCCCTCAAGGTACGCGCGCGCGTAGATGCCCGGCGAGGCGTGGCCCTGGAAGTAGACCTGGTCGTGCTCGCCGTGGAAGAAGTGGTTGAAGCCCACCTCGTACAGCCAGGCGGCGGAGGCGTAGGTCGCCAGATGGCCGCCGAGACCGAGCTTGCTGCCCCTGGTGATCATGGCAGCGGCGTTCCACCGGTCGTACGCCGCGATGCGCTCCTCCAGCTCCAGGTCGCCCGGATAGTCGGGCTCCTCGGCGGTGGGCACGGTGTTGATGTAGCGGCTGCTCGTGGCGAGCCTGCGCAGCAGGTAGTCGGCCCGTTCGGGGCCGGCCGCCCGCCGGACCGCCTCAAGCGACTCCAGCCACTCGGCGGTCTCCTGCGGATCAACGTCTTTCTCCATACCTCCATTAAACACCCTATGATCGATCATCCGGTCTTTGTACTACCATCGGATCGTGAAACCCGTGACGCGCTCCCCGCTTCGTGACCTGATCCGCAGGACGGTGCTCGACGGCCTGATCGAGGGCCGCTGGGGTCCCGGCGACCGGCTGGTGGAGCGGCAACTGGCGGCCGAGCTGGGCGTCAGCCAGGCGCCGGTGCGCGAGGCGCTGCGCGAGCTGGAGGCGCTGCGGCTGATCGAATGCCCGCCCAACAAGGGCGCGCGGGTGCGCGCGCTGACCGAGGCGGACCTGCGCCAGGTCTACGAGGTGCGCGCGGGGCTGGAGGAGACGGCCGTACGGCTGGGCCGCCCCTCCGTGGCCGCGCTGCGCGAGCATCTGGCCCGCCTGCACGAGGCCGCCGCCGGCTCCCTGGCCGACCAGGTGCGCCACGGCGTCGCCTTCCACCGTGAGATCGTCGCGGCTTCGGGCAACGACGTGCTGCTGTCGGTGTGGGAGTCGCTCGGCATCGAGGTGTGGACGCACCTGTCGGTACGGCTGTTCCGTACGCAGGCGGTGGAGAACGCCGCCGACCACGAACCGCTCGTGGCGGCGTTCGAACGCGGCGACCCCCAGGTCGGCGAGCTGCTACGCGCGCACATCCTGAGCTACGCGCCGCCGCCAACGCGTTAGTCCGGACCGCCCGCGCCCGTCACGGAAACGGCGGTCACCGGGAAACGGCCGTCAGCTGCTCCCGCCGCCACCGCAGCCGCCGCCACCACCTCCGTCGCCGCCGCCACCCCCGTCGCCACCCCAGTAGCCGCCGTCACCACTCGAGTGGCCGCCACCGAACCACCCCGAACCGCCGCTGGACGAGCTGCCGTATCTGCGCGAGCCCCGCCGCGCGGGGACCCTGCGGGTGGTCAGTGACCGCACCATCCACACGACGACACATACGACCACGACCACGAAGCCGACCGCCACCACCGTTGAGATCGTCACAAGATCCTCCCCCGAGTTCCAGAGATCCTTGTTGTCACGGTAGGTGCTGTTCCTGCGACAGAGCGGGTTCTGCTCGTTCTGCTCGTGAAGGAGCGGTCAGACGCTGCGCAGGACCGAGACCACGATGCCCAGCACCACGGCCTCGTCCCCGTCGATGACCTCATAGGCGGGGTTGCGCGGTTCGAGCAGGACGTGCCCGTTACGCCGGCGGAACACCTTGACGGTGGCCTCGCCGTCGATCATCGCGGCGACGATCTGGCCGGAGTGTGCCTCGGGCTGCTGGCGTACCACGACGATGTCGCCGTCGCAGATCGCGGCGTCGATCATCGAATCGCCGCGTACCCGCAGGCCGAACACGTTGCCGCGCCCGGTCAGGTCGCGCGGCAGGGTCAGCGCCTCGTCCATGTGCTCGACGGCCGTGATGGGAGTGCCCGCCGCGATGTCGCCGACCACGGGCACGGTCACCAGTCCCGCGGCCGGTTCCGGCGCCTGGTCCCGCAGGAACAGCCGTACGTCGATCGGCCGGCTCATCGCCTGGCCCCGGCGCAGGAACCCCTTGTCCTCCAGGCTCTTGAGGTGTTTCGACACCGACGAGGACGACCGCAGCCCGACCGCCCTGCCGAGTTCGCGGGTGCTCGGCGGATATCCGTACTTGACCACCCAGTCCCGGATCGCGGCCAGGATGCGCTGCTGGCGCGGCGGCAGGCCCGAGAAGTCCAGGTATTCAAACGCGTCGGTGTCGTCGTAGGCGGTCACCCGCGACATGCTAACGCGATCCCCGGCTGGTAACCGATTACTTGCCATTCGCTGGTTCACCAAGCGAGCCGCCGGGGGTTGACGGCGTCGCGTCGGGAATTTAGCGTCCGGCGCGAAGCCCTTGTGAGGTAACCGGTTACCAGAACTACCTTCTGCCCTGAAGGGAGCTCCCAGTGGCCCTGACGACCCGGGGACTCTTGTCCGCGTTCTGCCTGTTATCCGTCTTATCCGTATCGATGATCGCCGCCCCCGCCGCCGCGTCCGACGAGCCGGCGGCCAGGGCGGTCACCGTCCGCGTCGATCCCTCCTACCAGCAGCCCGAGTTCGAAGGATGGGGCACCAGCCTGGTCTGGTTCGCCAACATCACCGGCGGCTACCCCGACGAGATCCGCGACAGGCTCGTGGAGATGTTGTTCGGTGAGGACGGCCTGCGGCTCAACATCGCCAGGTACAACATCGGCGGCGGCAACGCCCCCGACGTGCGCGCCGACTACATGAAGGTGGGCGCCACCATGCCGGGCTTCTGGAAGGCGCCCGCCGGCACCACCCGCGAGGACACCGACTGGTGGGACCCCGGCAACCCCGAGCACTGGAACTGGGACGCCGACGCCAACCAGCGTTGGTGGATCGACCAGATCAAGGACCGGGTGGACCGCTGGGAGTCCTTCAGCAACTCGCCGCCGTGGTTCCAGACCGTCAGCGGGTACGTCTCGGGCGGTTTCGACGCGGGCGCCGACCAGATCCGCGCCGACCGCGTGGACGACTTCGCCACCTACCTGGTCCGCGTGAGCGAGCACCTGGAGCGGGCGCACGGCATCGCCTTCGACACGATCGACCCGCTCAACGAGCCGAACACCAACTACTGGGGCACCACCCTCGGCCCCGACGGCCGGCCGACGGGCGGCCGCCAGGAGGGCGCGCACGCGGGACCGCAGTCACAGCAGGAGGTGGTGCTGGCCCTGCGTAAGGCGCTGGACGACGCCTCGACCGAGGCGGTCGTGTCGGCGATGGACGAGACCAACCCGGGGATCTTCACCCAGAACTGGAACGCCTACGGCGAGCCGGCCCGCGCCGCCGTGGACCAGCTCAACGTGCACACCTACGGCACCGGCCAGCGCACCAGCGCCCGCGACATCGCCAAGGGCGCGGACAAGAAGCTCTGGATGAGCGAGGTCGAGGGCAGCTGGGGCAGCGGCACCAGCTACACCAGCATGGACTCGGGGCTCGGCATCGCCACCCGCATCGTGGACGACCTGCGCGAGCTGGAACCGAAGGCGTGGGTGTTCTGGCAGCCCATCGAGGACTCGATCCCGCAGCAGGCGGGCGGGGGCAACTGGGGCAGCATCCACATCCCGTTCGACTGCACCGCCGAGGACACCCTGCGGACCTGCCCGATCCAGCCGAACACGAAGTTCCACACCATCCGCAACTTCACCCACCACATCAGGCCGGGCGACCGGATGGTGAAGGTGGACGACCGCGCGAGCGTGGCGGCGATCCGGCCCGCGCAGCGCACCGCGACCGTCGTGCGCGTCAACAACGACACCACCCCGAACGCCGTGACGCTGGACCTGTCCCTGTTCCGGCAGGTGGCCAAGGGCGCGACCGTGACACCCATCGTGACCAGCGCCGACGGCGCTCTTGTGCAGGGCGCTCCGGTGCCGGTGACCGGGCGGACCGCCACGATCACCGTGCCCGCCAGGTCGGTGGCCACGTTCGTGGTCAACGGGGTGCGGGGGGTGGCGGACGACGCGGCCCTCGTACGGCCGGGGCACGTCTACCGGCTGCGGGGCGTGCAGAGCGGCAGGTCGGCGGCCCCCGCGCAGGACGGGACGGGCGTCGTGATCCGTACGGACGACGCGGCCCGCGCCGAGCAGTTGTGGACGGTCACGAACCTGACCGGCGGCAACGGCAACCGCGAGCGCCACACCATCGTCAACGCCGCCACCGGTGCCAGGATCGCGGTCAGGGACGGCGCCGCAGTGCTGGAACAGGTGCCGCCGGACGAGGCGGAGGTGCCGGCCGCCGCCCAGTGGATCATGTCCACGACCGGCGACGGCACCTGGACGTTCGTCAACGCCGGCACCGGCCGCCTGCTGGAGGTGGCCGGGCAGGCCACGGCCGACGGCGCTCCGGTGGCGATGTGGACGCCCACCTCGGGCGCCAACCAGCGCTGGACCGTGATCGACGAGACCGTGCTGGCCACGGAGCCGGCCACGGCGTTCACCATCCCCGGGCGGGTGCCGGAGCTGCCGGGCACCGTGGCCGCCGTCCGCCGCGACGGCGTGCGTGGCGTCCTGCCCGTGACCTGGCGGATGCCGCCGGAGTCGCGGTGGCGCAAGCCGGGCACGGTGCACGTGACCGGCGAGGCCGTGGACCCGCTGGGCCGCAGGCTGCGCGCGAAGGCCGTGGTCACGGTGGACGTCCTGACCTCCACGTTGCCCTCCCGGGCCAAGACCTACATCGGCGGGCGGCCCGAACTGCCCGGCACGGTGACCGGCCTGGGCGAGCACGGCGGCCGGGCCGGCCTTCCCGTTGTCTGGGATCCGCCGCCCGGCGGGGCCTTCGACCGGGCCGGGACCGTGGTGCTGACGGGGACGGCGCAGGTCGTCGGTGGCGGCACGCTGGCGGCGTCCGTGCGGGTTCAGGTCACCGAGCCGTCGGAGGCGAACGCGGCGCTTGTCGAGGGGACGGCCGTCGCCGCCACCTACACCGAGCCCGGCTACTCCGCCGAAGGGCTGCGCAACGGCGTACTGAACGAGAAAGCCTGGTCGAACTGGAGGTCGGGCACCAAGAACCCGTCCGACACCATCACCGTCACCCTGCCGGCCGCACGCGACCTGACCAGGGTCGTGACGCACTTCTACCGCGACGGCGGCAACGTCAGCTTCCCGCAGAGCCTGCGCGTGGAGGTGCTGGGGCCGGACGGCGCCTGGACCGCCGCGAGCGGCGAGGTGCCCGTCGGCACGGAGGGCACGCCGGTGGCCGACGTCCCGGTGACGGCCGGGGCCGGGGCGACGGCCGCTCGGGTGGTCATGACCGCGCGGCCGTCTGGGTACATGACGGCCGGCGAGATCGAGGTGTACGCCAAGGCCCCGGGCCGTTCCGCCGACGCCGCCGCCCAGTCGATCCAGGTGGACGGGATCCCGATCGCCGGCTTCGACCCGGACACCACCGGTTACCGGGTCGCGGTCAGACGTCCCGACCGGGCCGCGGTGGAGGCGACGCCGCGCGATCCGTACGCCGCCGTGCGGATCCAGCGCGCGGACGGGGGCGGATCCGTCGTGACCGCCACCGTGACGAGTGAGGACGGCTCGCAACAACGGGAGTACCGCATCGAGCTGACGCGCCGCTGATCAACGGCCACCGGCATCGGGAGACGTCTCAATGCTCCCCGGCATCGGGAGACGTCTCGATGTCCGGTCGATGCTCGCCGGCATCCGGGCCCGGCTCGACGTCCGGATGCCGGGAGGCGTCAGTCGAGCGTCTGGTAGGCCGTGGTCCAGAAGTCGCGGTGCAGGCGGGGCGTGTGGACGGAGTCCATCGCGCCCTGGCTCAGCAGGATGCCGAAGAGGCCCTCGGCCGGGTCGGCGTACGCCGTGGTGCCCAGCCCGCCGTCCCAGCCGAACTGGCCGGGTGAGGCCAGGTCGCGGCGGTGGGTGCGGACGGCCATGCCGAAGCCGAAGCCGCCGTGCCGGCCGAAGTGGTCGCCGAAGGCGTCCTTCTCGGTCTTCTGCTCCGGCGTCAGGTGGTCCATCGTCATCAGCTCGACCGAGGCCCGCGACAACACGCGCCCGCCGCCGGGGCAGGCGCCCTTATCGAGCAACATCCGGAAGAAGGCGTGGTAGTCGTCCACCGTCGAGACCAGCCCGTCGCCGCCCGCCGGGAACTTCGGCGGGCGACTGTACTTGCCAGCGGCGGCCTCGTCCCACACCACGAGCCCGCCGGTGGCCGGGTCGTGCGCGTAGCTGGTCGGCAGCCGGTGGATCCGGTCCTCGGGCACGTGGAAGCCGGTGTCCTTCATGCCGAGCGGCTCGAACAACCGCTCGCGCAGGTACGTCTCCAGCGGTTGCCCGCTCACCCGCGCGATGAGCACGGACAACACATCGGAACCCGTGTGGTACTGCCACATCTCGCCCGGCTGACGCATCAGCGGCAACGACCCGAGCCGGCGCATCCACTCGTCGGGGCCGTAGTCCGGGGAGGTGCCGTCCAGGCCGAGCTCGCGCATCGCGGTCTGGATCGGGTAGGTGTCCGGCGGGGCGAGCACGGCGCCGAAGCCGAAGGTGAAGGTCAGCAGGTCCCGTACGGTGATCGGGCGGGCCGCCGGCACCGTGTCGTCCAGCTTGGCGTCGATCCCATTGAGCACCCGCCGGTCCGCGAGCTCGGGCAGCCACTCGTCCACCGGCTCGTCCAGCCGGATCCGGCACTCCTCGACGAGCGTCATCACCGCGGCCGCCGTGACGGGCTTGCTGAGCGAGGCCATCCGGAAGAGCGTGTCGCGCCGCATCGGCTCAGAACCGCCCGCGTGCAGCGTGCCCATGGCCTCGACGTGCGTGTCGTCACCCCGGCTGACCAGTGCGACCAGCCCGGGAACGGCCTTCGCCGCGACATGCCCCGCCAGCACCCGGCCCATCCGGTCCAGCCCGGCCTGCGACAGTTCCTTCATGTTCGCCCCTCCTTGCGTACGTCCCTCTTCAGATGCGAACACTGTACTCACTGCGCACAGTGTGCGCAAGAGATCGCCGCGGTCGGACCGGGGCGGGCCCGCCGCCGGAGGGCCCTTCCGCGTACGGCCGGGGGCTTGCCAGGAGTCACGTTCTGCGTTTCCATCACTGATGGGAGACGCGCTCCCGGATCTCCACGTGAGCCCCAACCGTTCGTCCGGAGGGTCGTGTGAGTTCTGACAAGCTGGCCGTGATCACCGGCGGGACGGGCGGCATCGGGCTGGCCGTGGCCCGGCGCCTGGCGGAGCGGGGCCTGCGGCTGGTCCTCGTGGGACGCGACCCCGAGCGGGGCGCGCGGGCGCTCTCGACGCTGGGGAGCGAGTGTCAGGCCGACTTCCTCGCCGCCGACCTGTCCTCGGCCAGGGCGGTCCGCGACCTGGCCGAGCGGCTGCGGACCGGCCACAAGCGGATCGACATCCTGATCAACAACTTCGGCGGGCAGTACGCCGACCGCTGGGTCACCGAGGACGGCCACGAGGCCACGTTCGCCACGAACGTGCTCAATCCGTTCCTGCTGTCGTTCGAGTTGCTGGACCCACTGCGCGCCGCCGCGCCGAGCAGGATCGTCTTCGTCAGCTCCAGCGCGCACGAGTTCGCCAGGCTCGAACTCGACGACCTGGAGTCCGAGCGGTTCTACCGCGGACTCGACATCTACGCGCGCGCCAAGCTGCTCCAGGTGCTGGCCTCGAAGGAACTGGCCGGGCGGCTGCGCGGCGACGGGGTGTCGGTGGTGTCGGTCAATCCCGGCGCCGCCTGGACCGAGCAGACCGCCAAGATGAAGCCACGCATGGTCGCCCCCGCCATGCGGCTGTACTGGCCGATCATGAGAATGGTGCAGCGCCGGGCCAAGCCCGAGAAGGCCGCGCGGCCCATCGTCTTCGCCGCCACGGAGCCGTCGCTGGACGGGCTGAGCGACCTGTGGATAGACGACAGGTCGCGGGTCGCCGAACCCGGCAGGCGCGCGCGGGACGGCGCGGACGCCCGGCGCGTGTACGAGCGGGTCGTCGCGCTGCTCGGCGACTCCCCCGGCCCACCACCGGCGACCGGACCCGAGGGGTGAGCCGAGCATCGGCCCCGCCCCAGGGGCGAGCTGAGCATCAGCCCCGCCCCAGGAGTCAGCTGAGCATCGGCCCCGTCCCAGGGGTGGGCTGATCGCCGGCTACGCGACCGGCGAATGGTTCGAGTCGCGTTGAAATGTCCCTCAATTTCCCGCCGCCACAACGACCGCGCCGTAGTGTCCTTTGGTGCAGTATGTTGCGGTTCATGGCTGCAAAAGCCACTTAAAACTCTTTAACGTGATTCGAGGGACCTTCCATGAGCGCCCATGACATTCAGGTGATGCGGCAGGCGGTGCTGCGCTTCCTCGACTCGCTCGACACCGACCGCAGGGCAGCGGCGACGGCCCCGTTCACCTCGCCCGAGCGCACCGAGTGGTCCTATCTCCCCGGCCCCCGCCCGGGGCTGCCGCTGGTCGAGATGACCGCCAAGCAGCAGGACCTGGCGCTCGCCCTGCTGGAGATCGGCTGCGGCACGACCGGCGCGCGCACGGCCCAGGGCGTGATCGAGCTGGAGCGGGTCCGGCGCCGCCTGGTGACCGGTGTCGACGAGATCGACGGCGACCGCTACTGGTTCCGGGTGTTCGGCCGGCCGCAGGAGGCGGAGCCGTGGGCCTGGCGGATCAACGGCCACCACCTCGCGGTGCACATCACGGTCGTGGGCGACTCGATCACGGTCACGCCGAGCTTCCTGGGCGCGGAACCGGCCATGGTCCTGTCCGGGCCGCAGCGAGGTCTGCGGCTGCTCGTCGAGGAGGAGGAGATGGGCCGGGCCCTGCTCGCCGAGCTGACGCCGCGGCAGCGCGCGCTCGCGATCACCGGTCCGATCGCCCCCGACGACGTCCTGACCCGCAACGACCCGGCGGCCACCCTCGACGACATCCCGCGCGGGCTGCCTTATGGCGACATGTCGGCATCGTCCCAGGGGCTGCTCGAACGGCTCGTCCGCCGCTACTTCGACCGCGCCCCCGGCTGGTACGGCGAGACCTGCTGGCGTGACGCGCAGGACGCCGGCCTGGACAAGGTGACGTTCGCCTGGACGGGTTCGGACCAGCGCGGGCAGGGCCACTACTACAACGTCATCGGGCCGACGTTCCTGCTGGAGTACGACAACACCCAGGACGAGGCCAACCACATCCACTCCGTCTGGCGCGACCTGCGTCACGACTGGGGCGGAGACCTGCTCGCGCGGCACTACGACGAACACCACTGACCACGCGGGCACCGCTCAGGTGTCGAGCACCGCCTGGAGGAAGTCCCGGGTGCGCTGCTGCCCCGGCTCGGTGAAGATCTGCTCGGGCGGCCCCTCCTCGACGACCTGCCCCTGGTCGAACATGAGCACCCGGTGAGAGATGTCCCTGGCGAAGTTCATCTCGTGGGTGACGCAGAGCAGGGTCAGGTTGTTCTGGTGCGCGATCTCGCTCAGCAGGCACTGCACGCCGGAGACGAGTTCGGGGTCGAGCGCGGAGGTGACCTCGTCGAGCAGCAGCACCTCGGGCTCCATGGCGAGCGCCCGCGCGATGGCGACCCGCTGCTGCTGCCCGCCGGAGAGCTGGGACGGATGCGCGAGCGCCTTGTCGGACAGGCCGACCATCTCCAGCAGCTCGCGCCCCTTCTCCTCCGCCTGCTCACGCGGCACGCCGAGCGCCCGGACCGGGGCCTCGGTGATGTTGCGCATCACGTTCATGTTCGGGAACAGGTTGAACTGCTGGAACACCATGCCGATCTTCTTGCGGACCTGGCGCAGGTGCCGTTCGTCGGAGGGCACGAGCCGGTCGCCGCGCCGCATGTGCGACAGGCACTCGCCGTCCACGGCGATCGTGCCGGAGGTGACCCGTTCGAGGGTCATCAGCAGGCGCAGGATGGTGGTCTTCCCCGAGCCGCTGGGGCCGATGAGCGTGACCCGTTCGCCGGGCTTGACGCAGAAGTCCAGCTCACGCAGGACCGTCACGTCGCCGAACCGTTTGACGACCCCATCGAATTGGATCATGTTCGGCTGATCGGCGGCGGGATCCGGCCGGGTCTCAGGTGTGGTCAAGGCGGCGCTCCAAACGACGGACGAGGATCGACGCCGGGATGGCGATGATGAGGAAGAACAGGCCGGCGATGGTCATCGGCTCCAGGTAGCGGAAGCTCTCGGAGCCGAGTTCGCGGGCGAGCCCGACGACGTCCACAACGGTGATCACGGAAAGCTGCGGCGACTCTTTGAAGATGGCGACGAGGTAGTTGCCCAGGGCGGGCAGCGACCGGCGTACGGCCTGCGGCAGGATGATGCTGAACCAGACGAAGTGGCGGGGCATGTTGAGCGCGACCGCCGCCTCCCACTGGCCCTTCGGCACTCCCTCGATGCCCGCCCGGTACACCTCGGAGGTGTAGGCGGCGTAGTGCACGCCGAGCCCGATGATGCCGGTCGTCAGCGCCGTCATCGTGATCCCGAAGTCCGGCAACACGTAGTAGACGACGAACAACTGCACCAGCAGCGGCGTGCTGCGGATGAACTCGGTGACCGCGCCCACCGGGCCGCTGATCCACCGCCTGCGCGAGCGGCGCAACACCGCCACGAACAGGCCCAGGACGAAGGCGAGCAGCGCGCCGCCGACCGTCGCCTGGACGGTGACGAGCAGGCCCTGGGTGAGCAGTTCCGGCAGGATCTGCCAGGTCCAGTTCCAGTCCCAGATCATCGGCCCGCCCTCGCCGCCGCGGACCTACGCCAGGGCAGCATGCTCGGCCTGCTCCGGCCCACCACCCGGGCGGCCCTGCCCTCGATGAACCGCATCAGCAACGTGATCGCGTACGAGATCAGGAAGTAGATCACCAGCAGCAGCCCGAACACGAGGATCTGGTCGCTGCCCGAGTTGACCAGCAGCCGGCCCTGGTAGGCCAGGTCGGCCACGGTGATCACCGACAGCAGCGAGGTCAGCTTGACCAGCTCGATGAGCAGGTTGTTCATCGGCGGGACCATCTCGACGAACGCCTGCGGCAGGATGACGTAACGCATCCGCTGGAAGGGCGAGAGGTTGAGCGCGATGGCGGCCTCGGTCTGGGTGGGCGGAACGGCCTGGATCGCGCCACGCACGACCTCCGAGCCGTAGGCGCCGAGGTTGAGCCCGAGCGCCAGGATGCCGGCGAAGACCTTGTCGAGCTGGAAGCCCGTCAGCAGCGGCATCGCGTAGAAGAGCCAGAACAGCTGCACCAGGACCGACGTGCCACGGAAGAACTCCGTGTACACGCGGGCGACGCCCCGCACGCCGGCCAGGCGCGAGGTGGACATCAGCCCCACGAGGAGGGCGATGGCCAGGGCGAGCACGGCACCGCCCGCGGCGCTCTGCAGCGTGATCACGGCGCCTTCGCACAGGAAGGGCATCGTCTCGCCGAGAGCGCCGGGCAGGTCCGCGCTGCACGGGTTGATGGTCATCATGCCCGCGTCAGGAGGCCGGACAGAGCTGCTGCACGGTCAGCTCGGCGGCCTTGTCCACCTCGGTCGCGGTGAACCCGAACTTCTCGATGAGCGGCAGCACGCCCTTGGCCGCCTGCAGCTTCTTCAGCTCGGCGTTGAAGGCCTCCACCAGCGCGGTGTCCTCCTTGCGGAAGCCGAACCCGCCGGCGCCGAGTTGCTCCTTGCCGTCCACGACCGGCACGAACGACTCGGTCACCTCCAGCGACTCGCTGGCGTACTGGCTCTGGAGCGTCCAGCGCAGCGAGACGGCGGTCAGCGAGATGGCGTCCACCCGCTTGGCGAGGATGCCCTTGAAGGCGGCGTTCTGGTTGGGGAAGACCTGGATCTGGCCGCCGGGGACGTCGTTGCTCTCCGCGTAGCCCTTCTCCACCGCGCCTTCGAGCACGCCGATCTTCGCGCCGCTCTTCACGACGTCCTCGAAGCTCGCGATCTTCTTGGGGTTTCCCTTGGGCACCAGGAACGCGCTGGCGGCGGCGTAGTCGGGGTTGGAGAAGGAGATCTGTGAGCACCGCTCGGGGATGATGAACATGCCCGCGGCGATGAAGTCGTACTGCTTGGACTGCAGACCCGGGATCAGAGAGCCGAAGGAGTCGACGATCTGCATCTCCATGGTGTCCACGCCGAGCGCCTTGAGGATCACACGGGCGACCTCGGGGGCCTCGCCGGTCAGCTCGCCACTCTTGTCGCGGAACCCGTACGGCTGCTCGTTGGCCACACCGACCTTGATCGTGCCTGTCTGCTTGGCCCTGGCCAGCGAGTCCGCGGCGGTTGTGGCGCCGGTGGCGCCGCCGTTGTCAACGCGGCTGCAGGCGGTGAGGAGGGCGGGGCCACCGACGAGCGCTGCAGCAGTCAGTCCTGAGCTTCTGAAGAAATCCCGACGTGTCCAGCGGTGGGCGGTCACGCATTGCTCCCGTTCGTGCTGTTCTCGTTACTATGCCAATTCGAGCGGATCTTGCAGGCGCGACGCGTCCCTTCCGCTCGAAGATGTTCCTCGGACCGGCGAGAGGTGTCCCGCCATCCTGGCCATCGAACCTAGCGGACGGAGAAGTATGCCCAGTTCAGCCCACATGCGACCGGGATGTTTGAAGGTGCGGGTGAGCCGGGTAGGGCTGTGTGCTTGTCCGTTTCAAGGGCCCGTTGCGACAAGATCCCGCCTGGCATCCCTGCGATGCCCCCGTTTGAACAGGCGAAACCGGGACCATCCACCCCTCACGGGAAAGCTTTCTGAACGGTCATGAAAAGGTCACGGGACGGTAACGCCCCTAAGTTGGCGTGCCCGCTTTTACGAAAAATCTTGTGACACGGATTACGTGATATCGATGCCATCCCGTGACCTGCGGAAATCTTCAGGCGGACCGGGCGGCGTAGGTGAGCGCTTCGTCAAGAATGTCGGCGCCGCGGGCCAGCTCGTCCTCGCTCGCGGTCAGCGGCGGCGCGATCCGGAACGTGCCCCCCATCCCGGGCAACTGCACGATGTTCATGTGCAGGCCCAGCTCGAAGCAGCGCCGGGTGACGGCCGCGCCGAGCCGGTCCGCGCCACCGGCGCCCAGCACCTGGTCACCGACCAGTTCCATGCCCAGCAGCAGCCCCCGGCCGCGTACGTCCCCGACGATGTCGTGACGGGCGGCGAGCTCGTCGAGCCGGCCGCGCAACATCGCGCCGAGCCCGCGCGCCCGCTCGTCGAGCCGGTCGCGGACCAGGACGTCGAGCACGGTGTTGCCGACGGCGGCCGGCAGCGGGTCGTTGACATGGGTGGTGAAGAACAGGAAGCCCCGGTCGTGCGCCCGCTGCTCGATCTCCGCGCTGGTCAGCACGGCGGCCAGCGGCAGCCCCGCGCCGAGCGTCTTGGACAGCGTGAGGATGTCCGGGACGACCTCGTCGTGCTGGAAGGCGTACCAGTCGCCGGTGCGGCACAGCCCGGTCTGGGCCTCGTCGATGATCAGCAACATATCGCGTTCCCGGCACTTCTCCGCCAGGGCGGCCAGGTAACCCGGCGGCGGCTCGATGACCCCGCCCGAGCTGAGGATGGGCTCGACCAGGCACGCGGCGAGGCTGCCGACCGACTGGGCGTCGATCAGCTCGAAGCCCAGGTCGAGCTGGCGGCGCCAGTCGAGCCGGCCCTGGGCGTCCACGATGCCGGGATGGAAACGGTCGGGCACCGGCAGCGCGAAGTTGCCCGGCGCGGCGGGCCCGTAGCCCTTGCGTCCCGCGCTGTAGGTGGCGTTCGCGGCGGCCAGGGTCATGCCGTGCCAGGACCGGGCGAACGACACGATCTCATGGCGGCCGGTGACGAGCTTCGCCATCCGCACCGCGGCCTCGTTCGCCTCCGCACCCGTGGTCAGGAGCAGCACCTTGTCCAGCGGCGCCTTGTCCAGCGGCGCCTTGTCCAGCGGCGCCTTGTCCAGCGGTGCCGGCAGGGTGCCGGCGAGCCGGCGGGCGAGCTCGGTGACCGGGCGGCTGAGCATGCCGCTGTGCAGGTGGTCGAGCAGGCCGATCTGCTCGCGGACGGTCGCGACGATCTCCGGGTGGGAGTGCCCGAGTATCGCGCTCATCTGGCCGGAGGTGAAGTCCAGCAGCTCGCGGCCGCTCTCGGTGAACACCGACGTGCCCGCGGCGCGGGCGATGACCTCGGGCGAGAACGGGGCATGGCCGCTGTAGCGGATGAGATGACGCGTTTCTGAGTCCATGTGACCGACGTTAAGGAGCACCGCTGTGCGCGTCCATCGCACAGTTTCGACGTCACCACCACCGATTACTGGGGTGCGGACCTGGAGATCATCCCGCTGGGCAGCGACCCGATCGTGCCGGTGCCGCCGCGCGATCACCGGCTCGCCGCGCGTACGACGGGTGAACCTCACGGCCGCTCGACCATCCCGAGATCCCGGGCCTGTCCACGCGCGGGCCCCGCTTCCCGGACGGGCCCTTGCTCAGCGGCTGACGGGCGTCCCCCAGACGATCGTGGCGGTGGTGCGCACGACGAGTTCACCGCCGGCGTCCTGATGCTCGGCGACCACCCGTTCGACCTCCGCCCGGAACTCGGCGGCGTCCCGCGGCGGCATCAGCGCGCGGGCAAGAGAAGCGGTGGAGTGGAAACGCTCGACGTAATGCCCGACCGCCTGGCGGAAGGCGACGGGCGCGGTCTCGTGCCGCCCCCGGACCTCCAGCAGCCCGAGCCGGCTCAGCTCGTCCGGCAGCGAGAACGCGGGATCGTAGTCCGGGTCCCGGGAGTAGCGGACGATCACCTCGATCAGCGCGTCGCGCCACTCCACCCGGTCGCTCTGCTCGACGATGGCCAGGACCGCGCCGGGCGCCAGGAGCCCTGCGACCCGGGCCAGGGTCGGCTCCCAGTCCATCCAGTGCAGGCTCGCACCGGCCGTGACCAGCTCGTACGGGCCCGTCACGGTCATGGTCTCGGCCGCCTCGATGTGCCAGCTCAGGTTCGGCCGGTCACCGCCGGGGCGCGATCGGCCCACCGCCGCCATCGCGGGCGAGATCTCCACGGCGTCCACGTGATCGACCCGTTCGGCCAGGGGGCGGGCCAGCGACCCCTCCCCCGCTCCCAGGTCCAGCACCCGGCGCGGCCCGCCGCCGCTCGTGAGGGATTCGAGCACGTCGAACGCCTCGGCCGGGTAGGGCGGCCGGTGCACGTAGGCGGCGGCCACATCCGGGTCCTGGAACGACGCCGCGAGCTGCGGTTTCCTGCCGGACGGCTCATTCGGTCCCATGGGGTTGTGCCTATCCCCGTGGAACGATCCATATGCGAGCTCCGCCGATGGGTGCGACCCTCTTCGCACGACCAGAGAGGTGGATGCCGTGAGTGAGCCCATGGTTCGGCCGAACGAGACGATGGTGCCGTTGATGCCGTGCACGTCGATGGAGGAGACCCTGGCGTTCTACGAGTCGCTGGGGTTCGTCGCGACCTACAAGCAGAGCAGGCCCTATGTGTACGTGGTGCTGCAGTGGAGCGAGATCCAGCTGCACTTCGGCCCCGCCCCGAAGGGCCTTGACCCGGCCATGGAGGAGTCCGGCGGCTGCATGATCATGGTGGACGCGGTGGCGCCGTACCACGCGGCACTGGTCGCGGCGATGCGCCGGTCCTACGGGAAGGTGCTGAGCACCGGCCTGCCCCGGATCACCCGTTACCGGCCGGGCGCGTCCCGGTTCACGCTGGTGGATCCGTCGGGCAACTCGATCATCTTCGTCCAGCGGGACGAGCCGGAGGAGCTGGAGTACGGCGGCTCGAAGAAGCTGGCGGGCCTGGCCAAGGCGCTCGACAACGCCCGGATCCTGCGCGAGTTCAAGAACGACGACCTGCAGGCCTATCGCGCGCTCAAGTCCGCGCTGCGCAGGCACGGCGCCGCCGCCCCGGTGGCCGAGCGGGCCATCGCCCTGTGTCACCTCATCGACCTGGCCCTGGTCCTCGAAGAGCCCAGCCGGCCGTGGCTCACCGAGCTGCGCGGCCTGGAGCTCACCGCCGCCGACCGGCAGCGCGTCGAGTCGGAGCTCGGGCATCTCGAAAGACTTCAGGAGTGGCTGCCCGCCGCCCCGTGAACCCCGCCGGTTCCCGCCATGGCCCTTCACCGGCCCGGCGAGGGCCACAGCGGCCGGACCAGCGTGGCGGTCACGAGGCCACGAGCCGCTTGGTGGAGCGGCGGAAGGCCCAGACGACCACCAGCAGGGCCAGCGCGAGCAGCGGCGTGCCCATCGCGATCTTGGCGAAGGCCAGCCAGCCGGTCGCGTCGGTGCCGTAGAGCCAGTACTGCACGACGAACCGCGAGGCGAACATCGCGGTCAGGGCGAGGGTGGCGACGTCGTGGCCGCGCAGCGCGGGCCGGTCGGCGCGCCAGTCGTGCTTGCCGCCGTGCAGCAGGTTCCACAGGCCGCCGGTCAGCGGGCGGCGGGCCAGGACCGAGGCGAGCGTGACGACGGCTCCGGCCAGGCTCGCCCAGATGCCGATCAGGAAGAATCCGCCCGCCGATCCGGTCCAGGCCGCGACGCCGCCGGCGACCAGGACGCCGAACAGCCCGCCGATGGTCTGGGTGAAGGGCTCCTTGCGCAGGAGCCGCAGTCCCATGATCACGAGCGCGACGGCTACGGCGATCCCGATCGCGACCGGCAGCCCGAAGACGGCGTTGGCCGCCACGAACGCCACGACCGGCACCGCGTTGTACACCAGCCCGGACACACCGCCCATCTGATCGAGCAGGGTCGCGGACGGGTCGGCAGGCCGGGAGGTGGTCTCAGGCGTCTGGGAGATGGTCTCGGTGGTGTGGCTGCGCTCACTCATGGTCTTCCGTCCCTTAGAGGTCAAGGCCATGCGATCCATTCCAGCCGCCACCGCGCCCATCTCCCAGTGGGACTGCGTCATGACGTGACCATGACGCAGTGTCACTTGATAGTGGGCCCCGGACGCTCCACCCCATCGGCGCCGATCGTCGTCACGCGGTACCGCGTGTCCTTACCGGCCGGCTCGGCATCGGTGTAGCTGAAGGTCAGCGCGTCGGACAACACTTTCTTCCAGCCGCCGCCGTCGGTCCGGTAGACGTTGAACCGCACGGCCGTGTCCGGCTTGCTCCAGTGCAGCGTCACCTTGTCCGCCGCCCGCTCGGCCCGGGCGTAGAGGGTTCCCTCGCGGTGTTGTTCGAGCCTGACGTCGCCGAACGTGGCGTCGGTCGCCGCCGCCACACCCGCGTGGACCGCCTCGGCGAACGGCGTGAACATCTCGCCGACGAACGTCCAGTGGTTGCCGTCCTTTCCGGCCCACGCCCGCACGATGTGCGAGTCGAAGTCGCGTACCAGCTTCAGATAGGGATATTCGGCGGCCGTGTAGCCGGTGATGCCCGCGTCGAGCGGGCTGCGCCTCTGGTCGTCCCAGTCGTGGAAGGAGTCGCGGGTACGGTTGCGCAGCACCAGCTTTCCGTCGGCGTCCGCGCCGAAGTAGATGTAGCGGGTGCTCTCCGACAGGTCGGAGCGCAACATCAGCCCGCTCATCGGCCCCGCATGCGAGTCGATCTTCGCGCTGATCGCGCCGCTGCCGATGAGCACCCGGTGCTTCAAGAGCATCGAGTCCTTGAGGGTGTCGCGCTCGTACAGGACGTGATCGTTGCCGTCGCCCAGTCCTCTGCCGTCGCCTCCCGCGATGGTGACCCGGCGTTCGTCGCCGCTGATCCGGCCCCGGGTGACCGCGCCGATCCTGCCGTCGCCCGAGGGCAGGCGGGCGGCCTGCGACTGCGCGCCGGAGCCGTGCCGGTTGACGGCGGTCACCGTATAGGAGTGGCCGCCCTTACCGGCCTTCCTGTCGGCGTAGGAGGTGCCGCGCACGCCGGAGGCGATCACCCTGCCGTCCCGCCGGATCGTGTAGGACTCGGCGCCGGCGGCGGCCTTCCAGGTCACCACGGCGTGGTCGTCGCCGGGCAGCGCCTGCGCGTAATCGACGTGGCCCGCGCCGAGCCGCTCCGCCGTGCCGTCCAGCTTCAGCACCATGGCGGTCTCGGGCGTCACCCGCACCCTGCCGGGACCGACCTGCCGCCCGGAGACCAGGTCGGTGGCCCGGCCCGGCACGTCCAGGTCGAAGGTCCGCTCGTTGCCGTGCTCCTGCCGGGTCGTGTTGACGGCGAACAGGTACCTCCCGTAGCGGGCGGTCAGGAAGTCGGAGTAGCCCGAGTACGGGGTGTCGGCCTCGAAGCCGTCCCTGACCACGGTGCCGATGCCCGGCTGGTGGGCGATCGGGGCGATCTCGCCGGCCAGCGCCTGGGGCAGGGTGGCGTCGCCGCGTGCCCGGTCCTCCATGAAGTCGGCGTCGATGTTGTCGATCCGCAGGTAGTGGTCCTGGTAGCCGAACCGGTTGGCGGTCGCGATCTGCACGATGTGGTCGTGGTCGCCGTTGAGCACGTGCAGCCGCCCGTTGCCGGCGACGCCGCGCTGCCGTTGGAAGAGCGAGCCGAAAATGCGGGTGTCGCCGTCGCGCATCGAGACGAACATGTTGTCGATGTCCACCCAGGCGAACCGCTCGTAGTCGGCCGGATCGACCGCCAGGGCCCTGAGCTGGTCGGGCGTGTAGTAGGCGAAGTCGGTCTGCGCGAGCACCTTGCCCGCCGCGACCCGCCCGAAGCGCGGATAACCGGCCCGGTCCCGGGTGACGTAGGCGTAGGTGCCGGCGAGCCAGAGGTCGTACTTGTTCTTGCCGGCGACCGCGCTCCAGTTGTTGAAGTACTGGTTGTCGGCGAGTTGCTGCTGCGCGAAACCAACCGCCTCGGCCGCGTAGCCCCAGTACGGAGCCCACTGCGCGCCCGAGAAGCGCTCGGCGTTGTCGGCCATGTATTTCTCCAGCGAGGCCCACAACAGTTGCACGCCGAAGCTGACCCGGGTCGCGTACGCCTCCTGGCCGGGGTAGTCGCCGTTGCGCTCGTCCACGACCTGCTCCAGCCGCATGACCCGGTTGCCGTTCGCGTCCACGCTCGTGTACCTGGTGAACCCGCGAGCGTGGATCATGCGCAGCGACAACTTCAGTATCTCCTCGTGCAGCGCCTCGTCGCCCTCATGGCCGAGGGTCTTGTAGACGTACTCGGGCGCGTAGTTGAGGGTGTCGCCGTAGTTGCCGACGTAGGTGTTCTCCCTGGACAGGCCCGCCTTGGTGATGCCGGTGTAGTGGCGGCCGTAGGGCAGGCGGCGCACCACGTTCCCGTCCGCGTCCAGCTTGGACCTCGCCAGGCCCTTGCCGATGACCCGCACGTAGTCGTCGGTGAAGCGGGCGTTCGCGTCGTGGTAGAAGAGCGAGTGGTAGACGTCCAGTTCGCCGCCGTCCGGGCCGGTCAGCACCTCCTCGCCGAGCCACGGCTCGGCTCCCAGGGCCTCCAGCAGGATGCGGTGGCTGCGCGCCTTGCCCTCGTAGAAGCGCGACCCGACGAGCCGCAGCCCCTCGTGCGCCTCCCACGCGCCCTCGTAGGTGTAGAGCACCTGGTTGGTGATGTAGGACTGGCGCGAGCGCGCGAAGTCGAAGTTGGCCTTCAGCACCCGCTCCCACGCCTCGCCCCGGTCCAGCGGGCCGCCGTCCCAGTCCACGTCCTTCAGCGACGTCTCCCCGTCCTGCGTGCCGGTCGTGAACGGCTCACGCAGGAACGCCTCGAACGCCCGCTCGCCGAGGATGCCCTCGTCCTTGATCAGGTTCTCCACGATGTACAGCGCCTCACCGAGCGCGCCGTAGTAGCCGCCCCAGTCGCCCTGGTGGCCGCCGCGCAGCAGCAGCCGGGTGTTGGCGTAGTAGTCCTTGACGTGGTTGTCGATGACCTTGAAGATCCGGTTCAGCGCCGCCCGCTTCGGCTCGGGGCCGTCCGCCGGCGACCAGTCCGCCAGCAGCGCGTGCGCGTAGAAGCGCAGCTCGTCCTGGTAGCGCACGATCGACAACTTCGCGGACGGGCCCGCGTCCACCCGCGAGGAGTAGGTGTTGAACAGGGCGACCTGGCCGGCCGTGTAGCCGTCGATCATCGCCTGCTTGTCCGCCTCGCTCGGGCCCGGCGCGGGTGTGGTGTCGGGGGCGAGGCCGCCCTGCGGCTCGCCCGAAACGTCCAGGTAGGCGCCGGTGTGGGTGTAGGCCCGGTAGTAGCCCCGGGAGTTCTCCGTCACCGGCTTGGCGAAGCTCGGCTCGTAGGTCCGCAGCGTGATCTCCACGACCCGCTGCCCCTGCGTGTGCCCCAGCGGCAACAGGATGGTCTTGTAGTAGAACCGGCCCGGCAGGCTGTTGCGGTAGCCGCTGTTGATGGCCTCGTAGTCACCGCCGCCGCGATAGCCGATCTGCTCGCCGTTGATGTAGGCGATCGTCCGGTACGCCGAGACGTCGCCGCCCCAGAACTTGACCGTGAGATAGTTCTGCGCCACCGGATCGACCTTCATGTCGAAGCGCAGCTCACCGCCCTTCACCTCGGGTGGCACGGTCGGATTGGCCACCCTCGCCCTCTCCCGTAACGCGCCGTCCACCACCGAGGTGAACGCGCCGGCCAGGTCGTGCGCCCGCTCGGAGGCCGGGTCGCCGAAGGCGATCGTGTCGACCGTGCCGCCGGACGCGGCGGCGGCTTCGGGCATCAGAAGGAACGGCATGAGCAGGGCCGCGACGCTCGCAGCCCGGATTCGTCGCCAAGACATCACTGGGTCTCACTCCAATAGGCAGGTCAGGCCGCGTTGTCGAGGTCCCGGTACTGGATGGGGTGCAGCAGCGGAAGCCCGGCCGCCAGGCGTTCGAGCTCGTCGGCGACCGCGGCGCCCATCCTGGCCAGCTCGTTGCCCTGGGAGCCGGCGATGTGCGGCGTGAGGAAGACGTTGGGCAACTCGAACAGCACCGAGTGGCCGGGCAGCGGTTCCGGGCTGGTGACGTCGAGGACGGCCGAGATGCGGCCGCTCTTGAGCTCGTCCACGAGCGCCCGGGTGTCGATCAGGGAGCCCTGCGCGGTATTGATCAGGACGGCGCCGTCGGGCAGCAGGGCCAGGCGGTCGCGGTCGAGCAGGTGGTGGGTCTCCGGGGTGGCGGGGGCATGCAGGCTGACGATGTCGCTGGTGGCCAGCAGCTCTTCGAGGCCCAGGCGGGGCACGGGCGCGGTGGTGGCGTACGGGTCGTACAGGCGGACCTCGAAGTCGTGCCGCGACAGGTGCGAGATCACCTGCCGGCCGATGCGGGAGGCCCCGACGACGCCGACGCGGCGGCCGTGGTTGCCGACGTCCGGCACCACCTCGGCCACCGTGAACGTGCGGTCGCCGCGATAGCGCTCACGCAGCCGGAAAGCCCCCTTTCCCGCCAGCAGGATCGCGCCGAGCGTGTATTCGGCCACCGGGACCGCGTTGGCCTCGGCGGCCGAGGCCACCGCGATGCCCCTGTCCCAGACCGCCTTGGTCACGTGCGCCTTGACGCTGCCCGCCGCGTGCAGGACCGCGCCCAGCCTGGGCGCGGAGCGCAGGAAGGCGTCGTCCAGCGGCGGGCAGCCCCACCCGGTGATCAGCACCTCCAGCTCCGGCAGCAGCGCGGCGACGCGCGGGTCGTCCAGGCGCTCGACGGCCAGGGCCACGTCGATGTCGGCGTGCCGCTCGATCCGGGCGCGGACGACGTCGGGGAAGAGTTGCGGGACGTACGCCCGGCGCATGGCGAGCAGGGCCTTCGGGCGACGATGAGTCACGGGAGATCTTTCTATTTGAGGCTGCCGAGCGTGATCCCCGAACGCCAGTAGCGCTGCATCGAGATCATCAGGGCGACCATGGGAATGAGGGAGATGATCGAGCCGACGACGACCAGGCCGGTGAGGTCGGTGGAGTTGTCCACCTTGACCTTCAGCCACGAGTACAGGCCCAGCATGACCGGCCACTTGTGCTGGTCGCGCAGGTAGACCAGCGGGCCGAAGAAGGAGTTCCATGAGCCGACGAAGCCGAGCAGGAAGATCGTCGCGGCGCCGGTGGACATGAGCCTGGCGCCCACGGTGAAGAAGATGCGGTACTCCCCCGCCCCGTCGATGCGGGCGGCTTCGAGGAGTTCGGGCGGGATGGCGCCTTCGGCGTAGACCTTGGCCAGGTAGACGGAGAAGGCGCTGAAGAAGCTGGGCAGGATGATCGCCCACGGCGTGTCGATCAGGCCGAGGTCGGTGTAGAGCAGGAAGGACGGGATCGTCAGCAGCGCGCCCGGCACCAGGAAGGAGCCGATGATGGCGCCCATCATGACGCCGCGCCCGCGGAAGCGGTACATCGCCAGGCCGTAGCCGCAGGCCACGCAGATCAGTGTCATGCCGGTGGTGCCGGCCAGGCCGTACAGGAGCGTGTTGCCCATCCAGGTCAGGAAGATGCCGTCCTGGTAGGTGAACAGGCCCCGCACGTTCTCCCACAACCGGAATTCGGCGAACCACAACCCGCCCGTAGTGTACAGGTCGGACTGGCTCTTGGTGGCCGCCACGACCAGCCACCAGACGGGGGCCACGGAGTAGACGGTGAAGGCGACCAGGCCCATGATGACGGCGACCTTGGTCCGGGACCTGTGCCGCCGGCCGGCCGGCGCGGCGGTGCTCTGCCCGGCGGGGCGCTTGGCGGTGATCGTGGTCATGAGGTCGGTGCCTTGTTCGTGAGGCGGTAGAAGACGGCCGAGGCCACGCCGACCACGAGGGCCAGGATGACGGACAGGGCGGCGGCGTAGTTGAAGTCGCCCTGCGCGAAGGCCCAGTCGTAGATGGCCATGATCGGGGTGAAGTCCCTGGTGATGGTCTCGGGCGCCATCGAGCGGAAGAGCATGGGGTCGCTGAAGATCTGCAGGGTGCCGATGATGCCGAGCACGGTGGTCAGCACCAGTGAGCGGCGGATCATCGGCACCTTGATCGACCAGGCGATGCGCGGCTCGGAAGCGCCGTCCACGCGGGCGCTCTCGAAGATCTCGCGCGGCACCGACTGCAGGTCGGCGTAGACGATGAGCATGTTGAAGCCGATCGCGCCCCACGCCATCAGGTTGCCGATCGACACCCAGATCAGCTCGCCACTGTAGAAGTCCGCGTCGATGCCGAACAGGGCGAAGAACGGGGTGAGCGGGCCGACGTCGGGGCTGTAGAGGTAGATCCAGATCAGCGTGGCCACGATCCCGGGAATCATGTACGGGATCAGCAGCGGTGTGCGGAACCGGGCGGCCATCCGCCGTGAGGCGGCGTCCAGGAGCAGCGCCATGACGATGCTCACGACCTGGATGAGCGGGAGGCTGATGGCCGCGAACAGGCCGACCCGGCCCATGCCGGCCCAGAACTTGACGTCGGCCAGGCCGCGCAGGAAGTTGTCCAGCCCGGCGTACTCGACCGTCTTGGGGCCGAAGCCGAGACCGGAGCCTTTCTGGGTGAACACGCTCTCCCGCAGCGCCAGCACGATCGGCACCACGCTGAACAGCACGAACCCGAGGAAGAACGGGAGGGTGAAGGAGACGCCCCGCAACGCGGCGGTGCGCCGCCACGCCCCGGGGCTCGCGGTGACTGCCATGACGCTCAGCCCCGCACGTTGATGTTCTTGGACTTCAGGTCATCGACGGTGAACTTCTGCAGGTGTTCGAGGGCCTGGCGGACGGTGATCTTCTTGGTGACGATCTTGGCCCACTGGTCCTGGAGCTCGGAGAAGACGCCCGTGTAGTTGGGGCCGACCACCCAGGGGTCCTTGCCCGCCTTCGTGGCCTTGAGTATCACTTCCCTGGCCTCGCCCCGGCGCTCGCCGAACAACTTCTCCGGCACCGCCGAGTCGACCCAGGCGGCGGGGTCGGGCACCGCGCCCGGCCAGGCGTACTGCTTGGTGTCCTGCTGGTAGGAGGCGTCGATGGCATCCTTGCTGGTCGTCATCCAGACGCCCGCCTCGACGGCCTCCTTCACGTTCGCGCAGCCCTTGGGCACCAGCAGCGCGCCGCCGTGGGCCGGGGTGACGAACTCGGCGCCGGCGAACTGGGGCAGGTCGATCGGCTGCCAGTCGCCCAGCGACTTCTTGTAGTTGAGCTCGTAGTTGCCGAGTTGCCAGGTCGAGGTCGGCAGGGAAACCATCCTGCCCGAGTCGAAGTAGCTGATCAGCGCGGGCCGGTCCTGATAGGTCTGGTTGGCCACCAGGTCGCCGTCAACCAGCCGCTGTACGACGTCGGCCGCCTTGAGCGACTCCGGCGACAGGAAGTTCACCTTCCAGCTCTCGCCCTCGATCGCGTACCAGGACCCGCCGGCCTGCTGGACCAGGTTGACCAGCGTCGAGGGGTCCTCGCCCGCGAGGTTCATCACGTAGACGCCGTGCTTCTTGAACTCCTTGCCCGCGGCGATCACGTCGTCCCAGGTCTTGGGCACCGCGATGCCGTGCTTGTCGTACACGGCCCGGTTGATCATCATGAACGACGGCGTGAAGCCGTTCGGCACGCCGAAGAACCGGTCCCCGGCCTTCGCGCCGGCGTAGGACGCCTCGTTGTACAGGCCCTTGGCGGTGTACGGCCGGAAGGTCTCGGTGATGTCGGTCAGCAGCCCCTCACCGGCCAGCCCCGGCACCTCGCCGAAGGCTTTCACCAGGCAGGGCACGTCCTGCCCGGCGGCGACCACGTTGCGCAGGTTGGCCGCGGTGCCGGGGTTGTCGGCCTGCTTGACCACCTTGAGCTTGACGCGGTCGTGGGTGGCGTTGAACTTGGCCACGACCGGGTCGAGGAACTTGTTCTCGTCCCACGACCACCAGGTGATGGTGACCGGTCCCGAGCTCTGGGCGGCGGGCTCCGGGGAGCCGCAGCCGGTCAGCACGGTGGCCATCGCAAGGCATGCGGAAAGGGCACTCACGTGGGTGCGGTTCAAGGCACCGCTCCTTCACGGATAGGGGGCGGCGATAGAAAGCGTTGTCTATGCAGAAGGTAGAACCCTGCTACCTGGAGGGCAAGGTTTCGGGCAGATTAATTTCGTCTGGCCTGGTTGTGGCGGTGTTGTGCGGAGGAAGCCTCGGAGAGAACGCTGTCTACCGCTGAGCCGGCCGTTCGGCCGACTGGCGGATGATCACGTGCGTGCCCAGCGTCTGATGTTGCTCCGCCCTGCCCGCGGGCCGGTCGAGCGCGGCCCGTACGGCGGTGCGGCCGAGCTCCTCGTACGGCACGCGCACGGTCGTCAGGCCGGGACGCAGGTCCGTGGCCAGCGGGATGTCGTCGTAGCCGACGATGGAGACGTCGTCCGGCACGCTGAGCCCGGCGTCGAAGACCGCCGCCATCGCGCCGCCGGCGACCACGTCGGTCTCGGCGAAGACCGCGGTGAAGTCCCGCTCGCCCCGCAACCGGGCGCTCACCCGCTCGTAGCCCGACGCGCGGGTGAACTCCAGGCCCAGCTCGAACAGACCCTCGTCCACGGGATGCCCGAGATCCGCCAGCGCCCGGCGGAACCCGGCCAGCCGGCCCGCGGTCGTGGTGAAGTCGGGATGGCCGCCGACGTAGAGGATCCTGCGGTGGCCGCGGCCGACGAGGAAGCTGGTCAGCGCGTAGGCGCCGCCCTCGTTGTCGTACTCGACGACGGTCGCGGGGATCCCGTCGCCCAGGGGCGGCCGTCCGCACAGGACCAGGCGCGAACCCGCGGAGTCGAGCGAGCGGGCGATGTCGGCCATCCGCGTGCGGTAGGCCGCGTTGTCGTAGGCCCCGCCGATCAGGAACACCGCGGCGGCCCGCTGCTCGCGCATGAGCTGGATCGCGGCCAGCTCGCGGGCCGGATCTCCGTCGGTGGTGGCCACCAGGCAGATGTGCCCGCGCCGCGCGGCCTCCTGCTCGACGCCGTGCACGGCCTCGGCGAAGGCGGGACCGCGCACGTCGTTGACGATGAAGCCGACGGTGCGGGTGGCGCCGCCGCCCAGCGCGCGGGCGTGGGTGTTGGCGACGTAGTTGAGCTCCTCGATCGCCCGCTGGACCCGTGACCTGGTGCTCCGCGCCACCGGATAGTTGCCGGCCACCACCCGCGAGACGGTGGACAGGGAGACCCCGGCGAGCTCGGCCACGTCCTTGATCGTGCTCTGGCGGCGGTCGAGGTCGTCCGGCATGTCGCTCCTTCGTCGTGCCACACCGCAAGTGTAGATAGCGTTGTCCGCCGATGCCGCACCTCGGTTGGGGGTTGTCCGAGTCCGCCGCTCGATCTACGTTTAGACAACGTTTTCTATGACGAGCGCTCCGGAAGGAGAGATCTTGTCAGTCATCGATCGCCGCAACCTGTTCAAGGCGGCCCTGGCCACCGGGGTCACCGCGGCCGTGGCCGGGCACACCACTTCCGCCCAGGCCACCGGGGTCACCGCCGCCGGGCACGCCACTTCCGCCCAAGCCACCGGGGTTACCGCCGCCGGGCACGCCGCCCCCGCTGGAGCCCTCGCGATCACTCATCCCGGCCTGCTGCACAGCAAGGCCGACCTCGACCGCGTCGCCGCCCGGGTGAGCGCCGGCGCGCAGCCGTGGAAGGCCGGCTGGGACCGGCTCCTGGCCAACGCGCACGCGCAGAGCACCTGGCGGGCCAACCCGCAGGCCACCATCATCCGGGGCGGGACCGGCCAGAACTACGGCATCCTCTACAACGACATCCACGCCGCCTACCAGAACGCCCTGCGCTTCCGGATCAGCGGCAGCACCGCGCACGGGAACACCGCCCGCGACATACTCAACGCCTGGTCGGGCACGCTGACCACGGTGACGGGCAACGCCGACCGCTTCCTGGCGGCGGGCATCTATGGATACCAGTTCGCCAACGCGGCCGAGCTCATGCGCGGCTACGCCGGCTTCGACCTGGCCCGCTTCCAGCGCATGATGCGCGGGGTCTTCTACCCGCTCAACGACGACTTCCTGACCCGTCACAACGGCGCCTGCATCACCAACTACTGGGCCAACTGGGACCTGTGCACCATGAACTCCGTCCTGGCGATCGGCGTGCTCTGCGACGACCAGGCCCTGGTGAACCGGGCGATCGACTACTTCAGGAACGGCGCGGGCAACGGGTCCGTCATGCACGCGATCCCGTTCCTGCACGACGGCGGGCTCGCGCAGTGGCAGGAGAGCGGCCGCGACCAGGGGCACACCCTGATGGGCGTCGGGCAGATGGGCGCCTTCTGCGAGATGGCCTGGAACCAGGGCGTGGACCTGTACGGCCACGCCGGCAACCGGTTCGCCCGCGCCTGCGAGTACATCGCCAAGTACAACCTGGGCGAGGAGGTGCCCTTCACCCCCTACACCTGGGGCACCGGCACCAACTGCGCCCAGCGCACCCACACCGCCGTATCCTCCGCCGGTCGCGGCCAGGTCCGGCCCGTCTGGGAGCTGGTTCACGGCCACTACGCCGGTCGCCGGGGGCTGGCCATGCCGTACACGGCCAGGGCCGTCGCGGCGGTCAGGCCGGAAGGGGGCGGCGGCGACTATGGCGGCAACAGCGGCGGCTACGACCAGCTCGGCTTCGGCACCCTGACCTGCGCCAGGGGCTGAATCCTTGCGCCTCGGCCGGACTCCGACGACCGGCGGGCCGACCGCGGGTGCGCCGGAGATGGCCCGCGCGGCCGCCGAGGCTCGACGGCGGCCCGGCTCGACGGCGGCCCGGCTCGACGGCGGCCCGGCTCGACGGCGGCCCGGCTCGACGGCGGAGCGGCGGCGCGGGTTGACGGGCTCTCACCGGGGGCCCTTCGTGCAGGCGGGGTAGACCGCCGCCAGCCGGTCGAGGGTGCCGGCGATCGCGGACAGGTCTCCGGGGGTGGTGGCGAGGGCGATCAGGAACTGCGCTCCGTCGCGGAACGGCCGCGGGTTGCTGGTGTCGGTGAGCCAGTCGTAGCAGGCTGCCAGCGGCTCCCGGGGAGAGGGGCGCAGCGCGGGCGCCAGGGTCGTCTCCTGGCGCAGGAGCAGCCGGTAGGCGGCGCTGACGGCGTAGAAGGCCAGCTCGGGAAGGGTGGGCCGGACCGGGTTGCCGGCCGGAGCGGTGCCCCAGTCAATGGAGGTCTGCTCGGCCGTACCCCAGGCGACGTTGTGCACCGCCTTGACCGTCAGCCGCCCGGCCGCGAGGTCGGTGAGATACCCGGCCCACAGCTGGGCGCCGGGATTGCCGTAGTCGTCAGTGCTGATCCTGCTGGCCAGGGCCACACCGCGGACGAGAGCTTCCAGGCCGGCGGCGTCGACGTAGGAGATCCAGGTGCCGGGCGCGCCCATGCCCCCGGCGATGAACCCTTCGATGATCCCCTCGATCGCCCTCCAGCGGGCGAAGCCGCGCTCGAAGCGCTGGGCGGGGCCGCGTTGCAGGTCGCGGACCAGGGCGAGTCGTTCCGGCATGGTCATGGCCGCCAGTTCGGCCCTGTCGCACGACAGGGTGGCCAGGCAGGGGGCGGGTGCGACCTGGGCGGACACGGGTGTGATGGCAGCGAGCAGGACAACGGTCAGGGCCAGGGACAGGGCACGCCACATGAGGGGGGAGATCACATGTCATTCATAGCAGTCAAACGATTACCTTCAGTGACATAGTTGCGTGCGGAGCCGGTGAAGCCGTGCTGAATGCGTCCGCTGTCACACTGGTGCCTTTGCGCCCCGTTGATCACGTACGCAGGAAGGCGATATGGCAACAAGGAAACTACGGTCACGCATGCTCCGCGCTTCGGTCGGCGCGCTGGTGGCCGGGCTGGTGCTGGCCGTCGGGCCGGCTACGCAGGTCGCACAGGCCGGGCAGGCGGAGCCGTTCCCGACCCCCACCGTCACGCCGAAGCCCGTCGCGAAGCCGTTACCGCGCATCGTGTCGCGGGCCGACGGCCTCTACAACGAGGCCACCGGCGAGGCGTTCGTCTCCCGTGGGGCCAACTACACCCGGCTGGCCAAGAACTCGGCAGGTCAGGTGTATCACTCGACCTTCGAGCCGAGCAGCTACAACCGGGCGAAGGTGCTCGCCTTCCTGGATCAGATGAAGCACGACGGCTACAACACGGTACGGGTGTTCATCGACCACGGCACGGGCACCGGTGAGCACGGCATGGGCCGTGGGCTGGGCACCCATGACAAGGCGTACGGGCCGTACATGGACACCTTCGCCTCCTTCGTGACGGACGCCGCCGCGCGCGGCATCTACACCGTGCCCTCGCTGGACGGCTTCCCGACCAACTCCTACTACTGGGGCATCGTCGGCGACGAAGGTGGGGCGAACCCCGTCAACATGGACGGGCGGAACCTGTCGTACATGGAGCATGGGCGGGTCACCGCGAAGGTCGAGTACGTGACCAACTTCGCGACGGCGCTGCTGGAGCGGATCGGGCAGCAGTACGGGACGGCGATCCTGGCCTACCAGAGCGACAACGAGGTGTTCTTCGAGTCGAACAAGGCGCCGTTCAACAAGATGACCGGCTCGGTCACGCCGCTCAACGGCGTCACCTATCACATGCGGGAGCGGGCCGAACGGCAGCAGGCGGCGAACGCGAGCCTGGTGGAGTACAGCCTGCGGGTCAAGCGCGGCCTCGACGCCGTGGACCCGGACGCGCTGCTGGCCATGGGGTTCTTCAGCTACCAGGCGGTCGGCAAGAACGGCCCCGACGGCTTCGCGGTGCACTGTGACACCAACTGCTCCCCCACCACCGACTACCGGTATCCGGTGCCGGCGGGCACGCTGTCCTACTGGGGCGCCGTGGATCTGCTCGACCTGCACATGTACCAGCATCACGGCGCGCCCGTGCTCGACCTGCACGCCATGGGCGACCGCAAGGACCCGTACATCGTCGGGGAGTTCGGCGCGTACAAGCCGCACTACGGCAACGACATCACCAAGGCCGCGTACGCGATGCGCGACCTGCAGCGGGACATGTGCCGCCTGGACTCGTCCGGCTATCTCTTCTTCGCCTGGGACACCTACGAGCCGCTCGCCTCGCTGGACAAGTTCTTCCAGATGACCGAGAGCGGGGGCGCCATCAACGGCCAGCTCGCACCGATCGTCCGTCCCGACCCCTGCGGCTGACCCGACGTAAACGATCAGTGTGACAACCTTCCCGGAGGTGTTCGGCCTCCGGGAAGGTTGGTGAGGATGGGTCCGCACAGGACGGTCACGATCCATGTCGGGTACGACGGGTACGTCGGGGAGTTCGCGGCCCCGGGCGAATGTCACGACGTAGCGGAGGTGGCGCGGGCCGGCCTCACCGATGCCGAGGACGTCGCCGAGGTGCGGTTCGCCGCCCGGACGGTCACGGATCTGCGGCGTGCGACGGTGTTCGAGCACTGGCTGCCCACGGCCTCCCGGTTCCGGCTGGAACTGGCGCACGTTCCCGAGCACAAGAGCCCGCCGCTGCCGTCGGTGAACGACGAGGATCTGTGGTCGCGCAACATGGCGCTGCGCCCGCAGGACGGCGTCAACCAGACCGTGAAGGTCTGGGAGTGCCTGCAGCGGATGACCGCCGGGCGGTCGGCGGGGCGTGGCTGGGAGCTGGAGTTCGAGTTCTGCCACAACGTCCCGCTGGGAGCGATCCTGACGGCGGTGTGCCGGGCGCTCGACGGTCACCGATCCATGCGATCGGGCCCGGTGGCCGGTCCGACCGGCCCCGGCACCATCTTCCCGAACCTGACCCTGATCAAGGACCCCGCCCGGCACCGCTTCAGCACCCGCGCCGAACTGGTCGAACAGGCCGTGAGCGTGGCGGCGAAGGGGGCCGGGGCGGCGGACAGCGCCATGCCCGTGGTCGCGGAAGAGGCCGGGGCGGCGGGCAGGGCCGCAGTCGCGGAAGGGGCCGGGGCAGCGGAGAGGGCCGGGGTCGGGGTCGCGGAGGTGCCCGAGATCGCGCGGACCCCGCCGGTGGACGAGCGGTCGGTGAACCCGACCGGTTTCCTGCGCCGGGTCGGCCCTTCCTTCGGCACCCTGCACGCCGCCGGCCACCGGCACAGCGTCGTGGTCGCCGGGCAGCCGCCGGTCAGGCTGCCGCTGAGCGGCGAGGTCACCGACCGCGAGATCTCCGGCCTGCGCGGCGTACGCGGAATCCGGATCCCCTTCCCGGTGGAGGCCCAGGACCGGCGCGTCGTCGCCCGCATCGTGGCCGGGCTCGGCGCGGCCGGGGTGCCCCTTTACGGCGAACCGCACCCCGGATGGCCAGGACTGCTGGGCGGCGAACTGGCCGCCCTGCTCACGACGCCGACCGAAGAGCTGCTGCGTGACGACCTGTACCGCGAGGAGCACAGCATCCTGCTGCGCCGGCACGTACTGCGCGACCATGGCACGATCGGACGCCTGCACCCCGGCGAGCGCCCGCGCGTCAGCGTCCTGCTGAGCACCAAACGTCCGGAGCTGGTGACCCGCGCCGTCACCCAGGCCCGCGCGCAACGCGGCGTGGAGGTGGAGGTCATCCTCGCGCTGCACGGCTTCCCCGCCTCGCTGGTGCCGCCGGACATCGCGGCGCAGTGCGCGGTGATCTGCGTTCCGTCCAGTGTGGCGCTGGGGGAAGTGCTCAATCTGGCCGCGGCACGCGCGGGTGGCACGTTCCTGGCGAAGATGGACGACGACGACATCTACGGTCCCGACCATCTCGCGGACCTGTCGCTGAGCCAGCGGTTCTCCGGCGCCGAGCTGGTCGGTTTCTCGGGCGAGCAGGTCTACCTCGCCGAGCTGGACCTCACCGTGGGGCGCATGGCGAACATCGAGGTGGAGAAGCCGACCTCGGCGGTCGGGGCGGGAATCCTGGCGGGCGCGTCGCTCCTGGTCAGCCGGTCCGCCTTCGACGCGCTCGGCGGGTTCAAGCCCGTACCGCTGCACGAGGACGGGGAGTTGTGCGCGGCGGTGCGCAGCGCGGGGGGCCTGGTCTACCGGCAGCACGGCCTCAACCACATCTACTACCGGGGCGCGCCGGAGAAGCACTCGTGGCAGGTGCCCAAGGAGTGGTTCCTCAACGGCGACCCCCGCCGCTGGCCCGGCCTGCACCTCAACCGCCTGATGGCAGATAGTCAGCCCCAAATAGTTGACACTGACTAATCGGGGGTGGATATTAGAGACATGAACACCACAGAGCTTCAGACCCCCGCCCGCATCCACGTCGACCACAGCGACCAGAAGCGTCTCGGCTCCTGGACCACCGCCCGCAACTTCGAGGTCCGCGCCCGGCGCGGCTCGGTCGTCATCGACCTGCGCGGCCCGTCCATCCCCGACGGCGATATCGAGCTCGACCTGCGCGCGGACCGCGCCATGATCAAGCTGCTGGTGCCCGAGGACGCCCTCATCGACCACCAGGACCTGACCTGGACCGGGCGTGGCAAGGTCAAGCAGACCTTCCACCACAACCCCGCCGCCGGCACCGGCCGCCGCATCCACCTGACCGGGCAGGTCCACGACGCGGAGATCCGCGTGCACAGCGGCGGCGTCGCGGTGTTGTCGGCCATGTTCACCCGCGACTACGTGGCCGACGTCCGCCGCGCCCACGCCGACGGCACCTTCCCCACCGTCGACGACCCGACCCGCACGGCCTGACCCGCACGCCTGGCCCCCACGCCCGACCCACACAAACACCGACAGCGAGGAGAACGAGATGGCCGGCAAGCGAAAGGTGAGCAACCTGCTCGCGCTGGCGGTGCTGTCGTACCTGATGCAGCGGCCCATGCACCCCTACGAGCTGGGCCGCACCCTGCGCGAGAACGGAGACGCCCGCAGCATCAAGTACAACCACGGGTCGCTCTACATGGTCGTCCAGCAACTGACCAAGGCCGGGTTCATCGCCGAGCAGGAGACCAGCCGCGAGGGACAGCGGCCGGAGCGGACCGTCTACGGCCTCACGGACGCCGGACGCGCCGAACTCCGCGACTGGCTGCACGAGCTGATCGCCGAGCCCCAGCACGAATATCCGCACTTCGTGGCGGCCCTGTCCCTGATCGCCGCGCTCCCGCCCGACCAGGTCGCCGACCTGCTCAAGACCCGGCTCGAACACATCGCCGAGCAGCGCGCCGACTCGCAGCACCAGATCGACCTCGCGGCGGCCGACAACGTGCCGGGCCTCTTCCTGCTGGAGGAGGAGTACCGGATCGCGCTGCTGGACACCGAGGCCGCCTTCGTCGGCCGGCTCATCGAGCGCATCGCCGACCCGGCCACCGACTGGATGGCCATGTGGACCCACTTCCACCGGCAGGCGGACCGCCTCTCCCCCGAACAGCCCTGACCTGGAGCCCAAATGTCCGTCCTCATCGTCGGCGGTGGCATCGCCGGCCTGTCCACCGCCCTGTTCCTGTCCCACCACGGCGTGCCGTGCACCGTCGTCGAACGCCACCCCGACCTGCTGATCCATCCGCGAGCCCGCGGCCTGACCTCGCGCACGATGGAGCTCTACCGCCAGGCCGGCCTCGAACGGGCCATCCTCGGCGCGGCCTACGCCGGCAGCGACTTCACCTGGATCCCCGTACAGGCCGACACCCTCAACGACGACGAGTACACCTCTCCCGACGAGCCGCAGGAGGACGACGGATCCGGCGCGAGCCCGTGCGGTTTCGGCCCGATCGACCAGGACAAGCTGGAGATCATCGTCCGTGACCGGGCCCGAGAACTGGGCGCCGACCTGCGCTTCAACACCGAACTACGCGACTTCGAGCAGGATGAGAACGGGGTCACCGCGACGGTCGTCGATCGGGCGACCGGAGAGCGGCAGACCCTGACGGCCGACTACCTGGTCGCCGCCGACGGCTTCCACAGCCCGATCCGGCAACGGCTGGGCATCGAGGTGGACGGCCCCGGCCCGATGTTCACCACGCTCACCGCGATCGTGGACGCCGACCTCACCCCCGCCGTACGCGGACGCGCGGCCACCATCGCCTACCTGCAACAACCGCGCCCCTACACGATGATCATGGCCCACGACATGGAGGGCAGGCGCTGGGTCTTCGGCACCGGCTTCGACGACTCCAAGGAGTCCATCGAGGACTACGACGACGAGCGGATCGTCGCCATGGTGCGGACCGCCGCCGGCCTGCCCGACGCCGAGGTACGGCTCCGCCCCCAGATCCCGGGCACCGACCACAAGGTGCTCGCCTTCCCCATCGGCGCCCACATCGCGCGCCGCTACCGCGAGGGCCGGGTCTTCCTGGCCGGCGACGCCGCCCATGTCTGGCCGCCGACCGGCGGCCTGGGCGCGAACGCCGGCATCCAGGACGCGCACAACCTGGCGTGGAAGCTCGCCTGGGTCATCAAGGGCCAGGCCGGCCCCGGCCTCCTGGACACCTACGACGCCGAGCGCCGCCCGACCGGAATGGCCACCATGGGGCAGGCACTGGCCAGGTTCGGCACCAGGATGGGGCCCGGCGAGGGGCCGGAGATCATCGACTACGGCTCGATCGCCATGGGCTACCGCTACCCCGCTGAAGGCGGCTCGGCGGACCCGTCGCCGGTGTTGCCCCGCCTGCTCGACGGCGAGCCCGGCACCAGGGCGCCGCACGTCGAACTTCCCGACGGCACCTCCACCCTCGACCGGTACGGCTCCCGCTTCGTCCTGCTGACCGCGGAACCCGGCTGGAAGAGCGACGAGGTGGACGTCCACCAGGTCGGCCGGGAGGTGGCGGCCGCACACGGCATCGACCCGTCAGGCGTCGTGCTCGTCCGCCCCGACGGCTTCGTCGCCTGGCGCAGCCTTACGGCGAGCGCCGCGGACCTCGACGCCGCACTCGCCAGAATCCTCCGGCGCTAACCCCGACGGTCACATGCTCACCGACCCCCGCCTCCGCCGGGGTCGCTGCGGGCTTCGAGGCGGGTGATCGCCTGGGTGCCGGCGTTGCCGCGCAGGCCGGCCCCGTAGTGCCAGCCGTCCAGCGCCCCGGGCTGGGTGAAGTCGACTCGTCCCTGGGTGGTGCCCGTCATGATCTGGGACCAGCCCCAGCCGCGCCCCCGATCGACCCAGGTGCTGATCGAGTTGCCGTCGAGCACGAACGCCCAGCGGTCGCCGGGCTCCAGGATCCCCGTGCCGCTCCTGGCGCTGGTCAGCTTGCCGTCGAGGACGACGTCGATGCCGTGCCCGCCCTTGACCCCGGTCCAGGCCATCACGTAGTTGCGCGAGTCCTTGACCAGCCCGTTGAACAGGGCGTCCTGCCCCTTCCCCGTGCCGGTCCACTGCCCGTGATCGACGATCACCACGGCCCGGGAGCTCTTCGGCCCCGAGCCGTGGGCGACCAGCCCGTAGAAGGCATCCGGCCCCTGAGCCCGCAGGCTGCCCGCGCCGAAGGCCAGTGGCGGCAGCGCCTCGCTCGCCGAAGGCTGGTGGACCGTGTAACCGGCGCTGGAGTCGGTGTCGAAGCTGTCGTCCACGCCGACCTCGGGGTAGGCGTCGGGCGCGAACCCGACCGTCGATCGGCTGACCGCCTGGATCGCCCGCCCGCCCCAGCTGGCGGTGGCGGTGAAGTCAGCGGTCCGGCCGGTCAGCACCGGCACCTGCGACCGTACGGTGAACGCGACGTGCCGGGCCTCACCGGGTTTCAGCGAGCCGATCACGTCAGGCTCGGCGGCGGTCGCGGTCCAGCCCTCGGGGGCCGACAACCGCACCCGTGCGTCCCGCACCGTCCTGGCGGTGTCGTTGACCACCGAGACGATCGACGTCCCGGCGCCGGACGACGGGGTGATCGCGGCAGGCGCCTGGTACACCGACAGGCGGGAGTCCACGGCCCGGAACCGCGGACGCTCGTCGGGCACCGGGGCACGGCCGCCGACCAGCGCCGGCGCCGCGCCGTGGCGGCCGGAGCGGACGCCGAAGATCGACAGGCCGCCGCCGTCGGAGGCGAAGCGCAACTTGACGGTGCCGGTGTCGCCGAGTTGCCGTGCGGTGATCGGGATGGCGACGCGGTAGCCGTAACGGTTGCCGAAGTCACCCGCGAGGGAACCGCGTGACCGGCCGGCCAGCGCCGTCGGGCCGTGGGGGTCGTCGGGCAGTTCGATCGCCGGCAGCGGAGCGCCGTTGACGGAGACGGTCAGGCGGGTGGGGAAGCGGCGGGCGGTGGTCACGTTGTTGGGGTCGTACCAGCCTCGGGCCTGGGCGGAGGCGACCTCCGCGACCAGGGTCGCCGGGCCCCCGTGAACCGGCGCCTTGACCTCGTACTCGAAGTAGCCCCGGCCGCGTCCGGTGACCCAGTCGGAGCCGCCGGTGGTGTGCGCCTGGGCCCCGCCGGTCCACTCCTGCGCGGTGACGTCGCCGGGTGAGAAGCCGCCGTCCTGGACGGGGGTGTCGAAGGTGAGGTAGTTCTCGGCGACGGTCTTGCCGCCGGCTTCGAGCCAGATCCACAAATGTCCGGCGCGCAGCTTGGCGGGGGCGGTGACGGACACGGTGCCGGCGTCGGTGACGCCGTACCGCGCCGGGGTGACCGGCCGCGAGCCGCTCCCGCCGGCGTCGGGGACCCAGCGGCCCCCGTCGTCGTACCCGCCGATCTTCCACCGGAGCCTGGCCCGGGAGAGGTCGTGGTCGGAGAAGTGGCTGACCTTGACCGGGACCTCTATCGTGCCGCCGCGCCCGACGGTCCGCGCCGACCTGCCCATCAGGGAGAGCGCGTCGTCGCGCTGGAACATCTCGATGCCGCGCGGCTCGCCGTCGTGGTCCACGAACTCCGGCCGGTTCGGCTGCCGGTCGAAGGTGATCGGGCTGTGCACCTCCTGCTCGGTCTCGGCCAGTTGCACGCCGACGTAGCCGTTCAGCTTGGGATAGGCGCGGAACAGGCTCGCCGTGTGCGGGAACTGGCCGGACCTGATGGCGAACTCGGAGTTGAGCCAGGGCTGCCCGCTCTGCGCGCCGTCGTTGAAGTTCCACGTGGAACCCGGCTTGACCTGGGCGTCGAAGCCGTCCAGGAGGTTCTTCCACTCGTCGTAGGTGGCCAGGTACCAGTGGAAGTCGTTGAGGTCGGTCTGGTCGCCGAGGTGGCCGTTCTGGCAGCAGGCGGAGTTGTCGACGATCAGCCGGCCCGGGTCGAGGTCGCGCGCGACCTGCACCATCCTGCGCACGTACGGGAAGG
Organism: Nonomuraea sp. NPDC050404; assembly: GCF_040655495.1. Classification (NCBI taxonomy): domain Bacteria; kingdom Bacillati; phylum Actinomycetota; class Actinomycetes; order Streptosporangiales; family Streptosporangiaceae; genus Nonomuraea; species Nonomuraea sp. NPDC050404. Next base: position 134,946 of record NZ_JBFAKB010000009.1, on the reverse strand, counting down.
CTTCGGCCGGGATGGGCTGCTGCCACGGTTCCTTGTTGATGCCCCAGGACTCGTTGAAGATCGTCCAGATCACGACCGACGGGTGGTTGTGATCGCGCCGGAGCGTGTTGCGCAGCAGGCCCTCGAAGAGCCGTTCCGCCTCGGGGCCCAGGGAGTGCCAGCCCGCGTTGGGCAGGTCGTACCAGATCATCAGCCCGAGCTTGTCCGCCCAGTGGTAGTAGGCGGGCTCGTTGACCTTGAGATGGTTGCGGATCACGTTGAAGCCGAGCTTCTTGGCGTTCTTCAGGTCGAGCAGGATCGACCCGCGGCCCGGCTCGGCCTCGGTTCCGGTGCGCAGGTCGGGGCCGGCGGTGAGGCCGGTGTAGGTGTACAGGCCCCATGGGTTGTAGCCCTGGTCGAGGACGCCTCGTACGTAGATCGGCCGGTTGTTGAGGTGGATGTATTGGTATTCGCCGGTGTGTCCCGGAGCCCATTTGCGTTCGATCGTGCGCAGCCCGAAGGTGGTCCGCAGGCCGTCGTCGTCGCCCAGCAGGAAGTCGGCGGTGTAGAGCGCGGGGTCGTCCGGCTCCCACAGGCGCGGGCGTTCGATCGGGATGCGCGCCGTGCCCCGGCCGTCGGTCAGGGGGACGGTGGCGGTCCCGACGATCTTTCCGCGCGGGTCCTTCACCCGTACGGTGGCGCTGTCGCCGCCGTCGGCCGCGACGTCGATCTTCGCGGCGGCCGTGGACGGGGTGCGCGAGTCGCCCTCGAAGGTCAGTTCGGGCGTCACCCGCGTCTCGGTGAGCCGCGCGCCGGCGTAGGGCTCGATCCACACCGACTGCCAGATGCCGCCGACGTCGCTGAACCAGCCGGTCTTCGCGCCGGCGGGCTCCCCCGTCTGCTTGCCCTGCGGGTACGGCGAGTCGGGCGTCGTCGGCGGCGCAACCACGCGGATCGTCAGCGTGTGGGTGGAGCCAGGGTTCAGCGCGCCCAGCCCCGCACTGATCTCGGTGTAGCCGTCACCGGAGTAGGGCAGCACCGGCTCGCCGTCGAGCCAGACCGCCGCACCCCAGTCGGCGGCCCCGATCCGCAACCTCACCTGCTGGTGCGGGAAACCCTTGGGCACGGTGAAGGAGCGCCGGTACCAGACCGTTCCCCGGTAGGCGGCGAAGGCGCTGCGGAAGACCTCCTTGGTCGCCAGCTCCTCCTCGCCCCACGCGGCGAGCGACTGGTAGCCGTACGGCACCCGGATCGCCTTGCCGAACGTGCGGCCGGGATCGAACCACCGCTCCCGCTCACCGACGTCGCCGGGATCGAAGTCGAACGACCAGGTGCCGTTCAGCGACATCCAGGCGTCGCCGGTGAACGGCCGCCGATCCGCGTCGGGGCGCGGGTACTCCGTCCTGGCCGGAGCGGTGTCCCGCTTCAGCTTGAGCGTGACCGCGTCCCCGGTGGTCGCGGCGGAGAAGGCGTATCCCTCCTTGGCCGCGACCACGAGGGCGCTGCTGTCCGGCACGCCGGCCAGGGTGAAGGTGCCGTCCCCGGCGGTGGTGGCGAACACCTCGGTCCTGGCGGCGTGCACGGTGGCGCCCTCGATCGGTGCGCCGCTGCCCTCGTCGAGCACCCGGCCCCGGAGCCCTTCCGACCCGGCGTGCACCGGGACCGCCGGGCACAGGAGTGCCAGGACGGTGATCAACACGAGCGCTAATTTTCGACGGGACATCGGCTGCACCTGTCTGTGGGGGGTGTGATGGCTGCCGCTACTCGGCGGACTGCTCGATGGCGGTCTGCTCGATGGCGGACTGCTCGATGGCGGCCGGGCGGAGCTGGGCCGCGCGGATCCGCGAGACGTCCAGCTTGCTCGTACGGTCGAAGCGGTAGATGCCGTTCTGCTCCTGGAAGACGTCGGTGAGCTGCGTGTAGCAGTAGCCGAACATCCGGGGATCGTTCAGCAGCACGCCCACCAGCCCGGCGAAGCGCTCCTGGAGCTCCTCCTCGCTCGTGGGCCGCTCGCCGTACCCCCAGGAAGGCTCGCCGGGGCGCGCGTCCGGGCTCCACCAGATGCCGCCGAACTCGCTGCAGAAGTACGGCTGCCCCTGGTACGGCACCGACCACGGCGCGCCGTCTGGACCGGTGTTGACGTACGGCCGGCCGTCGGCCAGGCCCGCCATCTGCTCGCCGAACTTCGCGGGATCCTGCTCGTAGTTGTGCGAGTCGTAGACGTCGGAGCCGGGCACCCGGTGCGCGTAGCCGGAGGCGTCCACCACCGGGCGGGTCGGATCGGCCGCCTTCGTGGCCAGGTACATGCCCCAGGTGACGTCGTCGAGCACGGTGATGCGGTCGTGCAGCTTCTGCCAGGTCTCGTTCAGCGGGCACCAGCCGACGATGCTCGGGTGGGAGTAGTCCCGCTCGACCGCCTCCAGCCACTGGGTGACGAACGACGCGGTCGGCTGCTGGTTGTCCCCGGCGGGGCCGCCGAGGTTGGCGCCCCAGTCGCCGAACTCGCCCCAGACCAGGAAGCCCGCCCGGTCGGCGTGGTACAGGTAACGCTCCTCGAACACCTTCTGGTGCAGCCGGGCGCCGTTGAAGCCCGCCGCCACGGCCAGTTCGATGTCGCGGCGCAGCGCCTCGTCCGACGGCGCGGTCATCAGGCCGTCGGGGTAGAAGCCCTGGTCCAGGACGAGCCGCTGGAAGCGCACCGCGCCGTTGAGCAGGACGGCCTGCCCGTCGATGCTGATCGAGCGCAGGCCGGCGTAGCTGGCGGCGGTGTCGATCAAGGAGTCGTCGCCGTCGAACAGGTCGACGCGCAGGTCGTACAGGTGCGGGTCCTCGGGCGACCACAGCCGCACCCGGTCCTGGGGCAGCGGCAGCCACACTTCGGCGGCGAGGTCGAGGTCGGCGCGCGCCAGCGACTGGACGATCGTGCCCTTCTCGTCCGACAGCGTGACCTGGACCTGGTGCCCGGGGCGGTTGGCCGACACCGGCACGGTGACCCGGAACGCGGACGCGGCCACGTTCGGCGTGATCTTCGGCCGGCCGAGGCGCACGTCGGGCACGGGCTCGCACCACACCGTCTGCCAGATTCCGGTGGTGCGCCCGTAGTGCGCGCCGTGACCCCGGTAGGTGGTCGCCTGCTTGCCGCGCGCCTGGGCGCCGCTGCCCGCGTCCCTGGCGCGCACGACCACGGTGTAGGTGTGCGCGGGGTCGGCCGCGCCGGTCAGATCGCAGGCGAACGGAGTGAATCCGCCCCGGTGGCGGCCGGCCTCGACGCCGTCCACCCACACGGTGGCGTCGTGGTCCACCGCCTGGAAGTGCAGCAACACCCGCCGGCCGGCCCACTCCTCCGGCACTTGCACGGTGCGGCGGTACCAGACGGCCGGATGGAAGTCGGGGTCGCCGATGCCGGACAACTCGGACTCGGGGCAGAACGGCACGAGGATCTCGCCGGTCAGGTCCCGGTCGAGCAGGCCACGCTCCAGGCCGGAGTCACCGGCGTCCCGCTCGAACTGCCAGGTGCCGTTCAGGCACTGCCACTCGGCGCGGACGAACTGCGGACGGGGGTATTCCGGACGGGGAATCTCAGGCACGATGCTCACTTTCTCGATAAGGGATGTGATCAGGACTTGACGGCACCGGCGATGCCCTCGACGAAGTAGCGCTGCAACACGATGAACAGCGCCACGACCGGCAGCAGCGAGATCGTCGCCGCCGCGGCCATGCCCGACCAGTCGGTGGCGTTCTCGCCGACGAAGGCGAGCATGCCGACGCTCACGGTGCGCAGGTCGGGCCGGGAGAAGGTGAAGACGAGCGGCAGGAAGAACGCGTTCCAGGTGTTCAGGAAGGTGAGCACCGTGACCGTCGCGGTCACCGGCTTGGCCAGCGGCAACATGATGCGGAAGAACACGGTCCCGAACCCGGCGCCGTCGAGCAGCGCGCTCTCGGTCAGCTCCTTGGGGATGCCGCGGAAGTAGCCGATGTAGAGCAGGATCGCCGCCACGTGCGCGGCGCCCGACATCGCCAGGATCATGCCGGTCAGCGAGTTCAGCATGCCGAGCCGCTGGGCGATGTCGACCAGCGGGATGATGGTGTATCCGGCGGGCACGAACAGGGTGGCGATCAGCGCGCCCATGATGATCTTGCGTCCGCGGAACTCGTGGCGGGCCAGCACGTAGCCCGCCATGGCGCACCTGACGACCACGATCACCACCGTGCACACGGTGACGATCACGGTGTTGAGCAGGTACTTGCCGAACTCGGCGTCCTGCCAGGCACGCTGGTAGTTCTCCCACTGCGGGACCTCCGGCAGCAGGTCGAGCCCCTTGGTGAACACCTCGGCCGACGTCTTCAGCGACGCGGCGACCATCCACAGGAACGGGTAGATCCAGATCAGGCAGCCGATGGCGAGCGCGGCGGCGGCCAGCCACCAGGGCAGCCGGCGCAGCGCCTTGGACAGGTTCATGCGGCGCTCCTGGCCTTGCGGGTGGCGCGGACCGCGAGCAGTTGCAGCAGTCCGACGACGAAGACGAACAGCCCGAACAACACGGCCGCCGCGGAGGCGTACCCGAGTCTGGGGATCGTCGCGGCGAAGGCCCAGCGGTAGATGTACACCTCGATCACCTCGGTCGAGTAGAACGGGCCGCCGTTGGTCATGGTCAGCACGAGGTCGAAGACCTGCAACGACGCCTCGATCGAGAGCAGGGTGATGATGACCAGGAAGGGCTTGAGCAGGGGCACGGTGATGTGCCGCAGGATGTTCAGCGGTCCCGCGCCGTCGAGGCGGGCCGCCTCGTAGACGTCCTCCGGCACGGTCTGCAGCGCGGCCAGCCAGTAGACCAGGGTGATGCCGAACCACTTCCACACGTACACGCCGATCGTGGTGCCCAGCGCCGTGCCCGACTGCCCGAGGAAGTCCACGCCGTCCGGCGCCAGGCCCAGCTCACGCAGCGCCAGGTTCACCGGGCCGCTGGCCGGGTCGAACACGAACTGCATGACCACGCCGACGATCGCCGTGGTGGTGACCACCGGCAGGAACAACGCGGTGCGGAACAGCTTGCGCAGCGGCATCTTCGGCGAGTTGAGCACGATCGCGAGCAGCAGCGTGATGAGCACCTGGATCGGCACCGCGACGACCATGAAGGTCAGCGTCAGCCGGAAGGAGCTCCAGAACATCGGGTCGGCCAGCACCTCCTGGTAGTTGGCCACGCCGATGAAGGTCGGGCTGGCGTCGAAGCCGTTCCAGTCGGTGAAGGAGTAGGCGTAGCTGCCGAGGATCGGGTAGACGGTGAACGCGCCGTACAGCAGCACGGTCGGGGCCAGGAAAAACCAGACGTAGGCGGTGGTACGGGCCCCGCGCGGTTGGGCCGTCATGTGCTCGCTCCCGTGGTGCTTGCGTCGATCACCAGGTGCCAGGGGGCCTCCAGCTCGGCCGCCGGCTCCTGATCGCCCTCGATACGCGCCAGCAGCCGGGTCACGGCCAGCTCGGCGATCCTCTCCTTGTCGGGCGCGACGGTGGTCAGCGGCGGGGTGACGAAGCGGCCCTCCTCGATGCCGTCGAACCCGACGATGGCGACGTCCTGCGGCACCCGGAGCCCCCGGGACAACACGGCCCGTACGGCCCCGATCGCGAGCAGGTCGTTGTAGCAGAAGACCGCGTCCGGCGGCTCGGGCAGGTCGAGCAGGGCCTCCATCGCGCGCCGGCCGTCCTCGCGCTGGTAGCGCTGGACCGTCGCGGCGTACTCGGGCCGGACGGGCAGGCCCGCCTCGGCCAGCGCCTGCTCATACCCGGCCGAGCGGTGCGCCGCGGTCGCCCTGGCCGGCCGGCCGGGCTGCTGCCGCTTCACATGGGGCACGCCCATGGCGGCGATCCGGGTCCTGCCCAGCGAGATCAGGTGCTCCGTGGCGGCCCGCGCCGCGGCGGTGTCGTCGATGGCGACGTGATCCACGCCGTCCACCCGCATCTCACCCAGCATCACCGCCGGGCAGTCGCCCACCCAGCGGCGCAGCTCGTCCTCGGGCAGGCCGAGCGGGCTGAAGATGAACCCGTCAAACAACGCCGACCGGTCGCGCCGCATCAGGATCTGCCGCTCCCGTTCCGCCACCCCCTCGGTACGGTCGATGAGCACCGTGTAGCCGCGCTCCTCGGCCTGATCCACCACGTGGGCGGCGAGTTCGGTGAAGTACGGCACGTCCAGCGGCAACACCAGGGCCAGCAGGTTGGAGCGCCCCCGGTTCAGGCTGCGCGCCGCGAGGTTGGGCCGGTAGTCGAGCTCGTCCAGGGCCTGCTGCACCTGGGCGCGGGTCTCCTCCGACACGTAGGCGAAGTTGTTCACGACGTTCGAGACGGTGCGCACCGAAACTCCCGCTCGCCGCGCCACGTCACGCTGTGTCACCACAGTGGTCTCACCCTCCAATCGGGAGTCGATGACACGACTTCGTAGTGAAGTCTTGCCGCGCGGCATGCCACGTGGCAAGAATGAATTTGCCACGCGGCAACATTCATTTACAAGCCCTTCATGGCCGCGGGGGTGAGAGGCAGGACCGATGACCGCGATGACTCGGCGAGGATTCCTCGGCGCGGCGGGCGCGCTGGCCGCCGCGGCGGCGACCAGCGCGTGCGGCGGAGGCGGCGCAGGCGGGGGCGGCGCCGGCGGCAAGTCGCTGACCTGGTGGGACCACCAGAACCAGCTCCAGAAGGCGAAGGCGGACATCTTCGCCAAGTACGCCAAGAGCCCCGGCGGGGTCCCGGTTCAGTACACGTACTACAACCCGGCGAAGCTGGGACAGGCGCTGCAACTGGCCAAGCAGAGCGACCAGTTGCCGGACATCCGCTCCAACGGCGGGCTCAACATGCCCGCCGCGGCGCTCGTCGCCTCCGGGTGGGCCCAGCCGCTGACGCTCAGCGACGCGGCCAAGGCCCGGGTGGAGGACTCGCTCATCGAGGGCCTGCACGTCTTCGACGGCAAGACCTACGCCTTCCCGATCTTCAGCCATCAGGTGTACGTGGCCGCGAACTGGTTCAACACCGAACTGGTCGGGCGGGCCGGGCTGGACCCGCAGGCGCCGCCGAAGACCTACGACGAGTTCCGTGCCGCGGCCAAGAAGGTGCAGAGCGCGTCGGGCGGGGCGGCGTACGGCTGGATCTGGAACATCGGCATGCCGGACCGGCTGGGCGAGCAGATCCACGACATCGCGCAGGCGGCCGGGTTCGCCGGCGGCAAGGGCATGTTGTACGAGACCGGCGAGTTCGCCTTCCACTCCGAGGAGTACCTCAACGCGATCGAGTTCCTGGTCTCGCTGCGCCGGGACAAGGTGCTGGTGCCGGGCGCGAACTCCTGGCTCGACGACGTGGCGCGGGCCCGGTGGACCGCCGGGACGGCGGCCTACTACTTCGACGGGCCGTGGTGCCCCGGCGTGGCGTTGCAGGACACGCCCGAGTTCGGGAAGAAGCTCGGTGTGGGGCCGATCCTGGTGCCCGACGCGGGCACCACCGTGGCCACCTACCATGTGCCGCAGCCCGGCGACTACTGGTTGTCGCCGAAGACCAGGAACGCCGCGGCGGCCAACGCCCTGCTGAGCGACCACTTCACCACGGAGGAGTACTCGGTCCAGATCGCCAACACCATGTCGCAGCCGCCGCGCGACATCTCGGTGGTCGATCGGTCCGAGGCGCACGCCGCGTACAAGCAGCTGGTCGGCTGGTTCAAGGAGAGCGTCTTCCTCTCCCCCGACCCGATCGTCGGCAACAAGGACATCCAGCAGGTGCTGATCGAGGACAAGCCGGTGCGCCCCACCGTCGGCGACATCGTGCAGGGCGCGCTCACCGGCGACGTCACGGACGTCCGCGGCGCGCTGACCAAGTTGTCCAGCGACAGCGCCAAGGAACGCGACCGGGCGATCGCCGCCGCCAAGGCCAAGGGCGCGAAGGTCAGCCTGGACGACTTCGCCTTCCCCAACTGGAAGCCGCGCGAGGACTACACCAAGCCGATGTACGGGGAGCGTTGATCCCATGAAACGTCCGAACATCGTGCTGATCATGACCGACCAGCACCGCGCCGGCTGGACCCGCGCGACCGGCTTCCCCCTGGACACCATGCCCTTCCTCGACGGGCTGATGGAGGGCGGCGCCCAGTTCGAGCGGGGATACACCACTTCCCCGCTGTGCGTGCCCGCCCGGGTCAGCCTGGTCACCGGCCGGTATCCGTCCGCGCACCGGGTACGGCAGAACAGCGCCGCGCAGCACGTGATGCGCGGCGACGACCTGGTGGACGTGCTGCGCGAGGCCGGCTACGCGCTGCACATGGCGGGCAAGACGCACTTCCACCGCAAGCCCGAGGACTTCGACACCTTCTCGGCGCCGTACTGGCACGTGGGCGGCCCGGCCGACCGGGCGACACCCGAGCAGGCGAAGTTCGAACAGTGGCTCGGCGACCTCGACCACTCGGTCAGCCATGAGCCGTCGCCGTTCCCGCTGGAGTGCCAGTTCCCGCACCGGATCGTCAGCGACGCGATCGGCGCGATGGACGGCACGCCCGGCGACCGGCCGTTCTTCACCTGGTTGTCGTTCCCGGAGCCGCACAACCCGTACCAGGTGCCCGAGCCGTACTTCAGCCTCTTCAGCGAGGAGGAGATGCCGGAGCGGCTGGTCGGGCCCGAGGGCGCCGAGCGCAAGGGCGGCATGTACACCTGGCTGAGCCGGCTGATCGAGGAGAAGCGGCCCGGCTACGACGCCGAGTGGCGGCGCTACCGCGCCAACTACTGCGGGATGCTCCGGCTCATCGACGACCAGCTGCGCCGCTTCTTCGACCATCTGCGGGAGAGCGGCCGGGACGCCGACACGCTGGTGTTCTTCGTCGCCGACCACGGCGACTACGTCGGCGACTACGGCCTGCAGCGCAAGGGCGCGGGCATGTCGGAGAGCCTGATGCGCATCCCGTTCGCGGTGGCCGGGCCCGGCGTGCGGCCGATGGTCAACGGCGCCGACTTCGTCTCGCTCGCCGACGTGTTCCCGACGATCTGCGAGGCGATCGACGCCGAGATCCCGGCCGGCGTCCAGGGCCGCAGCCTGTGGCCCATGCTGACCGGGGAGCCGTATCCGGCGGAGATATTCGCCAGCGGGTACGGCGAGCGCGGGTTCGGCGGGGTCGCCTACGGCATCGACGAGCGGCCCCCGCTGCACTTCCCTTACGAGGGCCGCACGTTCGACGAGCTCAACACCGTCACCCAGTCCGGCACGACGGTGATGCTCCGGCGCGAGCGGTGGAAGCTGCTGCTGGACGAGCGCGGCACCGGCGAGCTCTACGACCTGGACGCCGACCCCGCCGAGCTGGACAACCGCTACGGCGATCCCGCGCTCGCCGAGGTCCGGGCCGCTCTCACCACCGACCTGGCCAGGTGGATGATCCGCGTCAGGGACGACCTCCCTGAGGCGGTCTACACCCTCAAACGCGCCCCGCACAACTGGCGCTAGCCGGGCCAGAAGGCAGCCTCCCCACCGGGAGGCTGCCTCTTTCTCGTTTACGCCCGGCGCAGCCGCAGCGTGACGATCTCGAACGGCCGGAACACGATCTCGATCGGCTCCCCCACTTCCCAGGCCGCCACCTGCACCGAGGCGTCGGTCAGGCCGGCCGCGTCGCGTTCGAGCAGGTCGGTGGTCCAGGCCCGCGCGACGGGTTCGGAGACCTCGACGCGCGCCCGCGCCCGGCCGCCCTGCGCCTCGTAGAGCCGTACGACCAGATCACCCGAGCGGTCTTCGGCGAGCTTGACGGCCTCCACCACGACCGACGGCGAGGAGACCGTCACGAGCGGGGCCACCGGGCCGCCGCCGGTGACGGTGCGGGCGGGCAGGTTGAGCCGGTAGCCGGTGTCGAGGGCCTCCAGCACGGTCGGCGCGGGCCGCAACGCGCTGCGCAGCACGTGTTCCCCCTGGTCGGCCTCGGGGTCGGGGAAACGCGGCGCGCGCAGCAGCGACTGCCGTACCAGCGTGATGGTCGAGCCGTCGGCGGCCCAGCGGCGGGTGATGTCGTGGCCGTAGGTCGAGTCGTTGGCCACGGCCGCGCCGAAACCGGGCTCCCCGACGTGCACCCAGCGGTGCGCGGCGGTCTCGAAGCGCGCCATGTCCCAGGACGTGTTGTTGTGGGTGGGCCGCTGCACGTGCCCGAACTGCACCTCCGACGACGCCCGGTCGGCGTGCACCGCGAGCGGGAAGGCGAGCTTGAGCAGCTTCTCCTGCTCGTGCCAGTCCACGCGGGTCTCGATGTCCAGCTCGGCCGAGCCCTCAGCGAGCCGGAAGGTCTGCGTGAAGGCCGAGCTCTGGTACGTGCGCCGTACGACGAGCGCGTCGCCGTCCGCCTTCACCGAGTCCGCCTCGCGCAACTCGGTCACGTTGTGGCGGTAGTGCGGGTTGATGTCCCAGGCGTCCCACTGGTTCGGCAGGTCGCGGAACACCTGCAGCAGCGCCGCCGCCTCCCCCCGGGCCACGAGTTCGCGTCCCGAGGAGGTCTCCACGAAGGAGACGAGCAGGCCGGCGGCGTCGAAGGCCGCCCTGACGACGCCGTTGTCGAGCACCCAGCCGGAGCCGTCCGCCACGGGGGCGGTCCCGGCGGGCGGGGACCCGGCCACCGCGCCGAGCGCGGGCGCCCCGGCGGCGGCGACGGGCGCCGCGTTGAAGACGACCTCCGCCGAGCCGGGGCCGGCGAGCGTGCGCTGCGCCGCCTCGATCAGCGGGGCGAGCGTGGCGGCGACGGCCGCGTAGTTGCGCTCCGCCTCCTGGTGCACCCAGGCGATCGAGGAACCGGGCAGGATGTCGTGGAACTGCTGCAGCAACACGGTGTGCCACACGCCGTCGAGCGTCTCGTACGGGTAGTCCGCCAGCCCGCGCCACGCGGCGGTGGCGTACCAGAGCTCCGCCTCGCGCAGCAGGTGCTCGCTGCGCCGGTTGCCCTGCTTCGTCTTGGCCTGCGAGGTGTAGGTGCCCCGGTGGAGTTCGAGGTACATCTCCCCCGACCACGTGCTCGGGGACGGATGAGTCTCCTTGGCCAGGTCGAAGAACTGGCGCGGCGTGCCGACCGTGACCCGCGGCGATCCCTCCAGCGAGGCCGCGCGGCCCGCCGCCTCCATCATCTCCCTGGTGGGGCCGCCACCGCCGTCACCGTGCCCGAACGGGATCAGCGAGACGTTGGAGACGCCTTTCTCGGCGTACTGCCGCTGCGCCCTGGCGATGTCGGCGGCCGACAGGTCGGAGTTGTAGGTGTCGGCCGGCGGGAAGTGGGTGAAGACGCGGGTGCCGTCGATGCCCTCCCACAGGAACGAGTGGTGCGGCATGGCGTTGGTCTCGTTCCACGACATCTTCTGCGACAGGAACGAGTGCGCGCCGGCCGCGCGCGCGATCTGCGGCAGCGCCCCGGTGTAGCCGAAGGAGTCGGGCAGCCACACCTCGTCGGGCTCGAAGCCGAACTCGCGCAGGAAGAAGCCCTTGCCGTGCACGAACTGCCGCGCGAGCGCCTCGCCGCCCGGCAGGTTCGTGTCCGACTCGACCCACATGCCGCCCACCGGCACGAAGCGGCCCTCGGCGACCTTCTCGCGGATCCGCTCGAACAGCGCCGGGTAGTGCTCCTTCATCCACGCGTACTGCTGGGCGCTGGAGCAGGCGAAGACGAAGTCCGGGTACTGGTCCATGAGCGCGAGCACGTTGGAGAAGGTACGGGCGCACTTGCGGATCGTCTCACGCGTCGGCCAGAGCCAGGCGGAGTCGATGTGCGCGTGGCCCACCGCGTACACCGTGTGCGCGCTGGGGTAGGCGGGCGAGGCCAGCACGCCGGCCAGCGCCTCCCGGCCCGCGGCGGCGGTCTCGGCCACCCGCTCGGGGTCAACCGCGTCGCACATCCGGTCGAGGGCGCGCAGGATCTCGGCGCGGCGCGGCAGGGACGGGTCCAGCTCGGCGATCAGTCCCGTGAGCGTCCAGCAGTCCCGCAGCAGGTGGTAGACGGTCAGGTCGCGCTCGACGAGGTCGATCCTGCGCAGGGTGTAGATCGGGTCGTCGCCGGCGGTCGCCTGGTCGCCGAGGTGGGTGGGCAGGTAGAAGTAGTTGCCGCCCACGTCGGGGTTGGACGCCGCCTCGACGTACAGGTCGATGGGGCCCGGACCGACGGGCACGGCGCCGTTCAGCGGCTCGATGCCCTTCACGATCGTGCCGTCCGGCCGGTAGACCAGGCCCTCCGCCTGGAAGCCCGCCTGGCGCGCGGTGAATCCCAGGTCGACGACCATCTCCAGCGCGACGTCCGCGCCGCCCCAGCCCTCGGGGATCTCACCCGTGACATGGAACCACGTGGTGCCCCACGGCCTGCTCCACGTCGTTCCGGGCGCGAACGGGGTGAAGCTCTGCGCCACGGCGTGCGTGAACGGCACCGGCTCGCCGGGCACCTCCCACGCCGTCACGTCCAGCGCCACGCGCCGCCGTTCCAAAGCGGGCGCGACGCGCTCACGCACGAAGCGCTCGACGCGCATCTCGATCTGGGCTCCGGTGTCGTGCATCAAGACTCCTTAGTTCTGACAAGACGCCAGTTCTCGCAGCGCGCCGCCCAGCGTTCGAGTTCCGTACGCATCTCGCGGAACCGGTCCGGGTGGGCGCGTGACAGCTCGCGTTGTTCGCCGGGGTCGTCGGCGAGGTCGTAGAGCCCTTCGGGGACGGCCACCTCGGCCTGCATGCTCTCGCAGGCGTCCAGGACCGCCTTCCAGCGTCCGTGCCGGGCGGCGAGCTGGCCCTCGTACTCCCAGAACAACCAGCGGTCAGGACCGGCCGCGCCGCTCTTGAGCTGGGGCAGCAGCGACCTGCCGTCGATGTTCTCGTCGTCGGGGGCGGCACCGTCCACGGCCTCCAGCACGGTCGGCACGACGTCGGCCATGCAGCCGGTCACCTCGCCCGGCGTGCCGGCCGGGATCCCGGCGGGCCAGGAGATGATGGCGGGCACCCGGATGCCGCCCTCGAAGAGCGAGCCCTTGTGGCCGCGCAGCCCGCCGGCCGAGCCGCCGTCGTAGGAGATCTCCTCGCCGTCGAGCCAGTTGCGCTCCTCGATCGACGGGCCGTTGTCGGAGGACATGAAGACGATCGTGTTCTCACGCAGGCCCAGGCGGTCGAGCGCGTCGAGGATCGCCGCGACGCCGTCGTCCATGGCCTTGACCATCGCCGCCATCATGCGGCGGCCGGCGGGCAGGTGGGCGAACTGCTCCATGTACTCGGCGGGCGCGTGCATGGGGTAGTGCGGGGCGTTGAACGGCACGTAGCAGAAGAACGGCCGCCCGGCGTTGCGCTCGATGAAGTCGACGGCCCGGCGCGCGATGACCGTGGTGAGGTACTCGCCGTTCAGCCAGACCTCATCCTCGCCCTCCCACAGGTCGTGGATCGGGTTGTGCCGCCCCCAGTAGTAGATGTGGGAGTAGTAGTCGACGCAGCCCGCGCGGAAGCCGAAGTGCTCGTCGAAGCCGCGGTGCAGCGGGCCGTAGGCCGGGTCGGCGCCCAGGTGCCACTTGCCGAAGATCCCGGTCGCGTAGCCGCGCTCGCGCAGCTCGCTCGCGAGGGTCGGCTGCGGCGGCAGCCCGGCCGTGCGCCGCGTACCGCCGAGGATCGCCTCCACGCCGGCGTGCGCGGGGTGGCGGCCGGTGAGGAGGGAGGCGCGGGAGGGCGAGCAGACGGGCGAGTTGCTGTACCACTCGGGCAGGCGCACGCCGGAGGCGGCGAGCGCGTCCAGCGCCGGGGTGTCGAAGTCGCCGGCGCCGAAGCAGCCGAGGTCTCCCCAGCCCAGGTCGTCGGCGTAGATGATGACGACGTTCGGGCGATCAGTCGTTGCGTTCATTCCTTGACACTTCCTGCGGCCATGCCGGCGACGAGGCGCTTCTGTACGACGGAGAAGAGCACGATGGTGGGGATGGTGGCGACCGTCGCCGCGGCCATGATCATGCCCCAGTCGCTCGCGTACTCGCCGAAGAAGGACGACAGCCCCACCTGTACGGTCTTCAGCTTGTCGCTGGTCATCAGCACGCTGGCGAAGAAGTACTCCTCCCACGTGGCGATGAAGGTCGTGACGGTCACCGTGACGATGCCGGGCAGCGCGATCGGGAAGACGACCCGGAAGATGACGCCCACGGTCGAGCAGCCGTCGATGCGCGCCGCCTCGTCCAGGACCTGGGGGATGGTGTTGAAGTAGCCCATCACCAGGTAGATGGCCAGCGGCAGGGTCATCGCGACGTACACGACGATCAGCCCGAAGTAGGAGTCGAGCAGGCCGAGCTCGCCGAAGAAGAGGTAGATCGGCGTGATCAGCACCACGAAGGGCAACAACTGGGTGGCCAGGACGACGAGCAGGATCGTGCGCTTCAGCCGGAAGACGTACCGGGACAGGGCGTAGCCCGCCAGGCACGCCAGCACCACCGTGCAGACCGTGCTGATGGCGGAGATGAGCAGGCTGTTGCCGATGTACCAGGCGAAGTTGGAGTCCTGGAACAGGCGGGCGTAGGCGCCGAAGCCCAGCCCGTCGAAGTACCGGCTCCACGGGACCCGGGCGGCCAGCGCGGTCGTCGGCCGCAGCGAGGTGAAGACCATCCAGAGCACCGGGAAGACGATGACGAACAGGATGGCGAAGGTCGGCACGATCACGAGGAGATCGCGTGGCCGCCGCCGGTCGGTGCCGGGCCTCATGCGCGGCCTCCTTGCCGGTCCGTGAAGAGGCTCATGCGCGGCCTCCTTCCCGCTCGTTCGTCACCCGCAGGTAGACCAGGGCGAAGACGGCCATCAGCGCCGTCATGACGATGCCGATCGCGGCTCCCTCGCCGAGGCTGTTAGCGACGAACGCGGCGGAGTAGAGCTGCGTCGCGAGCACCTGCGTGTAGGTGCCGGGGCCGCCGCCGGTGGAGAGCCAGACGTAGACGAAGTTGTTGAAGGTCTGGATCACGGTCATCAGGACGACGACGATGATCACGGGCCGCAGGTTGGGCAGCGTCACGTGCACGAAGCTCTGCCACCTTCCGGCCGAGTCCATCGCGGCGGCCTCGTACTGCTCCTTGGGGATCGACTGCAGGCCGGCCATCAGCACGACCACCACGAACGGCAGCTCGCGCCAGACGATGATCGTGATCACCGACCACCACACGGTGCTGGTCTGGGCCAGGAAGGGCACGCCCTCCGACAGCAGGCCCGTGTCCACGAGGAACTGGTTGAGCACGCCGGTGTCGGCGTCGAAGATCCATTTCCAGCAGGCGACCGCGACCACCGGCGGCACCATCCACGGCACCAGGACGAGGGTGCGGGCCACGCCCCGCAGGCGCCACCGCTGGAGCACCGGGCTCTGCAGGAGCAGCGCGAGCCCCAGGCCGAGCCCGAGCCTGATCGCGACCGTGACGGCGGTCAGCCAGAAGGCCGTGTTGAACGCGGCGGAGCCGATCTCGGGGTCGGTGAAGATCGAGGCGAAGTTCTTCAGCCCCACCCACACGGCGTCGCCGACCGGCTCGTACGGGGTCAGCTTCTGGAAGGCCAGGACCACGTTGTAGACGCTCGGGACCAGGAAGAGCACGGCGATGACGATGAGGGCGGGCGTCGTCAGCGCGTACGGGCGCTGACCTATGCGGGGGGAAGCCATGTCAGCCCTTCAGCCCTTCGGCCAGTCCCTTGAGGATGTCGGCGGCGGCCTGCGCGCTCGTCTGCTGGCCCGAGTAGACGGCGGAGCACCGCTGGTTGACGAGCTGCTGCATGGAGGCGATCGTCATCTCCGATCCGATGTAGCGCGCGAACGAGCGGGAGTGCGGCAACTGCTCGACGTAGCCCTGCTGCGCCTCGGGCACCGGCAGGTCCTCCAGGGTCTCGGCGGAGGCGGGGTACTGGTCGTAGGTCTTGAAGGTCGTCGCGCTCATCAGGTACTTGACGAACGACCACGCCTCCGCCGGGTGCTCGGTGTTGCGGTTGATGCCGAGCGCGCGACCGCCGAGATGCGTCGCGCCGTCGGTGAGGCCCGAGGGCATCGGGGCGGTCGTCAGCGCCGTACCGGCCTGCTCCGCCTTCTCGCGCAGCGCGGCGAAGGTGGCGGGCGGCTGGTACGTCATCGCGCAGGAACCGGTCGCCAGGCCGTTGCTGATCGTGGGGTCGCTGTAGTCCTGCACCGCCTGGTTCGCCTTCGGCACCGCGCCGGAGGCGAACAGGTCGGTGAAGAACTGGATCGCCGCGGCGAGTTGTTGCGGAGTGGCGCCGGTCTGCCAGTTGCCGGCGGAGTCCTTGCGTACGAGCGTGCCGCCGTGCGCCCAGAGGTAGTAGTTGATCGCGAACCATCCGGCGCTCGTCGCCGAGCCGGAGGCGGGGAAGCAGAAGCCGCTCGTCTTTCCGGCGCTTGAGGAGCTGATCTGCCTGGCGTCGGCCGCGAGTTGCTCCCAGGTGGCCGGCGGGTCCTTGACGCCCGCGGCGGAGAGCGCCTTGGGGTTGTAGACGAGCGCCATGGTGTCGGCCGTCCACGGCATGGCCCAGGTCTTGCCCTCGAAGGTGACCATGTCGGTGGCGAGCAGGCCCTCCTTCGTGCCTTCCGGCAGCGGGTCCTTGCTCAGGTGCTCGTCCAGGGGCAGCAGGATCCTCGGGGTGGCGAGGAACTCCACGTCGCTGTAGCCGATCTGGTTGATGTCGGGCCCCGTCCCGGCGTTGGCCTCGCGGGCGAACTGCTGCACGTTGTTGGGGCTCAGGGTCTGCATCTCGACCTGGACTCGCGGGTTGTCCCTGTTCCACGCGTCGACCACGGTGGCCAGGCCGCGGACCTCGCTCTCCGGGTCGAACTGGCGGAAGACCAGGGTCACCGTGCCGTCCTTGGATTCGGGTTCCGAGCCCGAGCAGGCGGTGAGAGTGACGACGAGACAGCTCAGTAGTGCGGTGGCTATGACCGGTTTCGCGAACGTCATACTGCTTCTCCTCCATGGCGACTCTCCGCCATGGGCATCAGACGCTAACACAATCAAATTGATTTACAAGGGTTGTGTCCACGTACGAAGATCTGTAGCGTGCTCGCGGGTGCGAGCGACCGCGATCGATCGCCGGAAATCGTGGAGGCGCAGGATGGAACGGCGGGGATCGAACCTTCCTCGCGTCGGCGACTACAACCAGCTGCTCGTGCTCGACCTGGTACGACGCGGCCAGAACATCAGCCGCGTCGAGCTGTCTGAGCGCACCGGCCTGTCGGCGCAGACCGTCTCCAACATCTGCCGCCGCCTCGTCGCCGCCGGGCTCATCGAGGCCGCCGGACGCGTGGAGGCCGACACGGGCGCGCGCAGGACGATGTTCCGGGTGGTCCCGCACGGCCAGTACTCGGTGGGGCTGCACATCGACCCGGCCAGGATGACTCTGGTCCTGCTCAACCTGGCCGGCGAGGTGGCCGACCGGGCCTCCATCGTGACTCCGACCACGCACGGCCCCGACGACGTGCTCCAGGCGATCGTGGACGCCTTCACCGATCTCGTGGGCCGCCAGCGGCTCAGCCTGAGCCGGGTGTCCGGCCTCGGCGTCTCCACCCCCGGGCCCATCATGGCCGACTCCGGCTCGCTCGTCGGGCCGCCCAACCTGCGCGGCTGGGGCGTCGTACGGCTGCGCGACGAGCTCGAAAGCCGCCTCGGCCTGCCGGTCGTACTGGAGAAGGACACCATCGCCGCCGCCACGGGAGAGCACTGGGCGGGCGGCGGCACGCTGCCGAACTTCGCCTTCGTCTACCTGGGCACCGGCATCGGCGCGGGCATCGTGCTGGGCGGCGAGGTGATGCGCGGCGCGTCCGACAACCTCGGCGAGATCGGGCACCTCAGCGGCGATCCCGACGGTGCGCGGTGCTACTGCGGCGGGCGCGGCTGCATCGCGATCACCTGCGCTCCCCTCCACCTCGTGTCGGCGGCCACCGACGCCGGCACCCTGCCGCCCGTGGACCTCGACGACCCGCTGGCCGTCGAGACCGCGCTCGGCCGCCTCTGCGCCCTCGCCGACGGAGGCGACGGGGCGGCGACGGCCATCGTGGAACGGTCGGCGCGCGCCATCGGCCGCGTCGCCGGCCAACTCGCCAACGTGCTGGACCTCGACGCCGTCGTCCTGGGCGGGCCGAACTGGTCCGCCCTCTCCCGTACCTACCTGCGGATCGTGCCCTCCATCGCCGCCTCACTGCTCACCGTGAGCGACGTGCACACGGTCGAGGTGCGGGGCACGAGCCTGGGTGAGGACGCGGGCGCCATCGGTGCGGCCTCCCTCGTCATGTCGTCCATGGCCTCCGCACGCACCGACCATCTGACGCTCCCACCGGGTCTGTCCAGGTAGCGCTTCAGTTGAGGTCCAGGCGCAGGTAGGCGTCGACCCAGGCCCGCTCGGTCTCCTCGCCGACGTCTTGGGCACGCGCGCGAGACCGACAGATTCGCTCAGTCCGTGCCCACCGGGCGGAGTTCCTCGGGCAGCCCGCCCCCCTCGACCACGGCACGGATCATGGCCGTGAACAGCTCAGGGCGCTCACCGTTCCACGCGTGGCCCACGCCGGGGGCCAGCCGTGCCCGGCCATGGGGAAACGCGGCGGCGATGGCGGTCAGGGACCGCTTGGTGAGGTCGTGCTCGTTCTCGCCGGCCACGGCCAGGACGGGGCACGGCGACTGCCCGGCCTCGTCGGGGAGCCGGAAGCTCAGTGCCTCGTCGCTGACGCGGCGGAAGGCCTGCCGGTTCGTGGCGCGCGCGGCGCTCTGGTATCCGTCGAGGTCGGCGGCGGGTACGTTGAGCGCGCGGGCGTTGGCCCGCAACACCGGCCCCCACTTCATGACCGGCGCCACCAGCGTGCCCATGAGCCGCAGCCGGCCCGGGTTCGGGAAGGGCAGCACGTTCACCCCGCTCACGATCGTGCCGCGCACCACCTCGGGGTACGTCGCGGCCAGGCACGCCGCCACGTAACCGCCCAAAGAGAGCCCCACGACGTGTGCCTTCCCCCCGGGCGCCCGGATGGCGATCTCATCGGCCACCTGGCGCGCGGTGTCGGCGATCGAGATCCACGGCAGCGTGTTGCTGCGCCCGTGCCCCGGCAGGTCGGGGACCAGCACGCGCAGGTCGCCGGCCAGCGCGGAGACCTGCTTGGTCCACATCCAGCCGCTGGTGCCCACACCGTGCAGGAGCACCACCGCCGGCGCGTCGGCCGGGCCGGTCTCCTGGACAAAGATCGCCATACCCGCATGCTGGCACACGCGTCGCCGTGCGATCGAGCGTCGATCGTCTTCTGACGAACCGTAGGCGGCGCAGTCATGGCGCGCGAGACGAGCCCTTCGGCCGAGGGGCATTCATCCTTTCGGCCGATCAAGGCCATGGGCGGGACCGGAACGATGGCACGTCATGAACCGGATACTCGCGGCTTCCTGCTCGCCGCGTCGGTGACAGCGGCGCCGTGCGCTCGTACCCGCGTTCCGGCTGCGCGACCGAGCGGATCGACCGTTACCTGGTCACGGGCGTGCTCCCGGCCGCCGGATGCCGGGAGCAGCAACGGCCCGGCGGTCAGTTCGCCAGGTTGGCGAACTGACCGGGCTGGTAGGAACCTCCCGGGTTGTGCACGATCACGTTGAGCCGGTTGGTCGCGTTGATCATCGCGATCACGGAGACCAGCGCGACGATCTGGTCCTCGTCGTAGTGCTCGCGCACCCGGGCCCAGGTCTCGTCGGACACGCCCCGGGCGGCGTCGGCGATCCGGGTGCCCTCCTCGGTGAGCGCCAGCGCGGCGCGCTCGGCCTCGGTGAACACCGTGGACTCGCGCCAGGCGGCGACCAGGTGCAGCCGGACCGCGCTCTCCCCGGCGGCGGTGGCGTCCTTGGTGTGGTAGTCGATGCAGAAACCGCAGCCGTTGATCTGGCTGGCGCGCAACATCACCAGGTCCTGGGTGGCCTGGGGCAGCGACGACTGCTGGATCGCCAGGGAGACGTTGTAGATCCGCTTGTTGATCTTGGCGGCGAGTTCGTTGGACATCAGGTCGATACGGGGTTGCATGGTGTGCTCCTCAGTTGAAGTGGACCGACGCACAAGAGATGCCGCCCGGCCGACCCCTGTGACAACGCGGTCGTGTGACGTATGTCATTGCACGTGGCTGTCACGGAGCGGTGCCTGGCGGCATCTAATGCGGGCACGAACAGTCGAGAACGAACAGGCGGGAGCCGGCAATGGGCGAGCAACCAGCGGACACGGCCACCGAGACCTTCGTCGCCCACCGCAACCTGCTGTTCACGGTCGCCTACGAAATGCTCGGCTCGGCCGCCGACGCCGAGGACGTGCTGCAGGAGACCTGGTTGCGGTGGACGAACGTGGATCTCGAAGAGGTACGGGACCAGCGCGCGTACCTGGTCAGGATCACCACCCGGCAGGCGCTGGGCCGGCTGCGCACGCTCGGCAGGCGCAAGGAGTCCTACGTCGGGCAGTGGCTGCCGGAACCGCTGCTGACCACCCCTGACGTCGCCGAGGACGTCGAGCTGGCCGACAGCGTCTCGATGGCGATGTTGCTGGTGCTGGAGACGCTGATGCCGACCGAGCGGGCGGTGTTCGTACTGCGCGAGGTGTTCGACCTCGACTACGACGAGATCGCCGAAGCGGTCGGCAAGAAGCCGGCCGCGGTCCGCCAGATCGCCCACCGGGCACGGGCGCACGTCGCCGCGCGCCGGCCGCGCGAGGTCGTGTCCGCGGCCGAGACCCGCGACGCGCTCGCCGCGTTCCAGCGGGCGGTCGAGACGGGCGACCTGCAACGCCTGCTCGACATCCTCGCGCCGGACGTGGTCTTCCTTGGCGACGGCGGCGGCGTGGTGCAGGCCGTGCTGCAACCGGTCGTGGGGGCTCGCAAGGTGGGCACCCTGGTCGCCGCCGGGCTGGGCAGGTACGCCGCCACGGCGTCGCTGCGGCCGGCGCAGGTCAACGGCTACCCGGCGCTGATCCTGCGGCTCGACGGCCGGGTCGACACCGTCGTGGCGGTACGCATCGACGGCGGCCTCATCACCGGCCTCTACGCGGTGCGCAACCCCGAGAAGTTGTCCCGGATCGAGCGGGAGACCGCCCTGAGCCGCTGAACCGGCCCTTTCATGCCATCTCACCTTCTGGGACATACCTGGAAGAATCTGCGCGACAAAGCTGATCGAACTCGCGCGGGGCGGCGACGTCGCCGGAGTGCTCCATGCTGCGCGACGTGCCGCACTGGCGGGCCCTGGTCCCACGGTCCCGGCCGCGCGCCCCGGCGGCCGGTCCGCTGGTTGGTTACCAGTCGCCTCTGTAGAGCTGGCCGCGGATCGCGCCGCCGGGGAACTTGGCGTTGTGCAGGTTGGCGTACCAGTTCTTCGGGTTGTTCCAGATGCGGCTCGCCACGGCCTTGGACGTCAGGGTGCTGCCCGCCAGACCCGTGACGCTGGGTGGCAGGCCGCCCTTGGCCTCGAAGAAGGGCACCACGACGGGCCCGTTCTTGCCCTTCGGGGCGCGGTGGATGTGCGCGGCGGTCGGCGCGCTGACCTTGTCCCAGGCGGCGGCGAACCACACCCGCCGGCCCTCCGGCTGCACCAGCCACTCGCCGTGCCCGTTGCCGTCGCCGGCCTTCGTGCCCGGCGCCTGAACCTCCTGCCGCCCGTCGGCCCGCGCGGTCAGCGTGCGGCCGAAGCCGTGCGCCAGCACCGACTCCATGGCCACCGGCCGTACGCGGTGCAGCTGGGCCCGTACGGCGCCGCCGCCGAACTCGGCGTTGTGCAGGTTGGCGTACCAGTTCTGGGGGTTGTTGAGTATGCGTCCGAGCAGGCCCTGGTCCCTGACGATGACCGAGCCCTTGACGGCGTGGAGTTGGCCGGGCAGCGCCTTGGCGAAGAACGGGATCGTGACCGGGCCGTTCTCACCCGCCGCGCCCCGGTGGATGTGGAACCCGCTGGGCGCCTTCACGTTCTGCCACCGGATCGCGTAGTCCACCCGCTGCCCGTGGATGCGGAACACGGCGAGCGCGTTGCCGTCCCCGTCGCCGACCTTCATGCCGGCTGCGGGGACTTCGTTCTTGCCCGCCAGGGAAGCGGCAAAGTACATGGGGGTGCTGATCGACTGCGCGGATGCCGGGGTGACTGACGTGGCGATCATAGCCGTGGCGATGGCCAGGCCGGGAAGAGCGAGGGTGCGCTTGTTCATGGTCGGCCCTTTCAGCTGCCTCATCGGTGAGGCCGAATCGGTTGCTCCTGAGAGGTACGGACCACGTCATGAGCCAGGTTCAACCGGGCGCCGACTTCCGGCGGTCAGTCAAGCCCCTGGACGCGCTTCAAGGTCTCGCGCTCGTACGTCAGCAGCGTGTCGATGACCAGCTGCCGCTCGGCCGGGGCCAGGGGTGCGAGCGCGACCCGCCACGCCTCCGCTCCCCCGGCCAGCCATCCCTCGATCGCCTCGCGGTGCGTGTCGGCGATGCCGACGATGGTCCGCCGGCGGTCCTGCTCGTCCTCGGCCCGGGTGAGGATGCCCTTCCTGTTCAGGTCGCCGACCATCAGGCTGACCGTCGTCGAGGCGATCTCCAGCTTTCCGGCCAGCGCCTTGACCGTGGCGGGGCCGTCGAGCAGCAGGAAGGCCAGCAGGGACAGGTGGCGCGGCGTGAGCGCGAAGTCCCGCAGTTGCTCGGGCACCGGAATGCGCTTTGCACGCCCCACGAGCCGCGGCATCAGCAACATCATCTCTCGCACGCCTTGATCGACGGTCGGGCCGTCCGTTGGCATCGAGCGGTTCCTCTGATGGTCGCCGGTGGGGTCGTTTGTGCTGCTCAAGTATCCCGGACGAGCCTCCACGTTGTCCAACGAGAAGGCTCGTCCGGCGACGGGCCACCGGCACAGGACCAGGCGGACGGGACCGGGTCGGGGGCGCGGGACGGGGCGCAGGGCCAGGCGGGTCAGGGGCGCAGGACCAGGCGGACGGGGTCGCCCTTCTTGCTGACCAGGCGGTCGAGCGCGGTCTGCGCCTCGGACAGCGGCAGCACGTCGCTCACGGACGCGCTCAGGTCCAGCCGCCCGCGCTTGATCAGCTTGACCAGCCGGTGCACGTCCTCGGGGGCGGAGCCGAACTGGCCGAGCACCGACTGGCCGAAGTAGCACAGGCCGGCGTCGTTCGGGATGGTGATCGGCTGCGCGGCGATGCCCACGACGACCAGCCGGCCCCCCTTGCCGAGAACCGTCATGGCCTGCTCGCGTACCGGCGGCACCCCGGCGAAGTCGAAGGCGGCGTCGAGCCCGAGCCCGTCGGTGAGGTCCATGACGGTGTCGCGGAACGCCGGGTCGGCCGGGTCGAGCGCGACGTCGGCGCCGAGGGCGACGGCCCGCTCGCGGGCGGCGGCGAGCGGGTCGACCGCGATCACCGGAGCGGCGCCGGCCAGCCGCAACAACTGCACCCCGTGCGCGCCGAGCCCGCCGACGCCCCACACGCCGGCGGCGTCACCCGGCCGGACGGCGCCCGTGGTGCTCACGGCCGCCCACGGGGTGGAGACGGCGTCGGGGACGATGCACGCCTGCTCGAACGGGAGCGCGTCGGGGATCGGCACCACCGTATGGGCGCTGGCCAGCGCGTACTCGGCGTAGCCGCCGTCGTAGTCGATGCCCCGGGTCAGCAGCTTGCCGTGCAGGTCCGTCTC
Organism: Nonomuraea sp. NPDC050404; assembly: GCF_040655495.1. Classification (NCBI taxonomy): domain Bacteria; kingdom Bacillati; phylum Actinomycetota; class Actinomycetes; order Streptosporangiales; family Streptosporangiaceae; genus Nonomuraea; species Nonomuraea sp. NPDC050404. The sequence goes on along the minus strand of NZ_JBFAKB010000009.1, from coordinate 111,334 downwards.
CGCGTACTGCAGCAGCACCCGCTGCCCAACCGTCCAGGCGTCCACGCCAGCGCCAAGGGCGTCCACCACCCCGGCCACCTCGTGGCCGAGCGTCACGCTGTCATCGGACAACCAGAGCGGGGTGAGCGTGCCGTCGTACAGATGGGCGTCGGACAGGCACACGCCGGCGGCACGCACCGCGATCCGCACCTGGCCGGGGCCGGGCTCGGGTACGGGCAGGCGCTCCATGCGCAGTTCGCGGGTGGGGATGTGCAGCCGGGCGGCGAGCATCTCCGTCATGACAACCTTTCTCTCGTCGGCTTCCGCAGGCAGACGTGTCATGTCCAACTCGTACCAGAGTGAGGTAAGCAACAGCCATGGCACAGACCATTGGGCCCGGGGCCAAAGCACCAGATTTCACCCTGCCCGGCATCCGCTGGAACGGCGAGACGATGTTCGGCGTGACCGCGCCCGGCGTCGGTGTCCGCAGGTCGGTCTTCCTGGTCGGGCCCGACGGACGGGTGCGGTGGCGGCACATAGCCCTGCTCGGGATCCGCCGGCAGCCGGTGGAGCGGCTCACCGCCGAACTGAGCCGCATCGGAGCCTGAAGGGGGCGCTGCTGACAGCGCCCCCTTCAGATCACTGGAAGGAGAGGGAGTCGATGGTCACGGTGCCGCTGCCGCCGTGCCAGAAGCCCATCGCGATCTGCCCGGCGGCCGCGCGGTTGATCCCATTGGCCGCCATCGGGATTCTGATGTCCTGGTAGGCGGTGGTGATGGCCGGACGGCCGCCGCCGTCGAGCGTGAAGTCCCCGAAGATCTTGCTCGCCCCGCCGAGGCTGAGGTGGAAGTGGGACTGCTCGCCTCCCGACGCACCCTTGATCCGTACGACGAGATGCGTGTACGCGGACAGGTCGGCCGGCACGTCGCTGCCGAACCAGCCGGTGTTGCCGTACCGCAGGCCGAGCGCCCCGCCGGACACCACCCCCGAGCCGCCGCCGTTGGCGAAGCCGTTGCCGCCGGTCCACTTGCCGAGGTCGTTGCGGGCGGCGGACGGGTAGGCCGGGTCGCCGTCGAAGTCGTCCACGACCAGGCCGGAACCCGATGGCGGCGCGGTGCCGACGGTGACGGGGCCGAGGCCGAGCCAGCCGTCGGCGCCCTGGGTGGCGTTGGCGAAGCGCAGCTTCTTGGCGTTCGCGGAGACGGCTTCCAGCGGGTTCTTCACCCGCAGCACCCACTGGTAGGCGCCGTCGGGCACGCCGGAGAGGTTCACGCCGGTCTGGAAGTACTGCGGGTGGCCATAGTCCAGGTAGGTCGGGTCGGAGCCCACGCCCCAGTCGGGGAACGCGCGAATCTTGAGCGGCATGACCGTACGCAGGTCCCAGGAGGTGTCGAAGGTCTTGACCACGGTCCCGGCGCTGTTCTTCAGTCCGAGGGTGACCTGCCACGGATAGTAGAACGGCGCCACGCCGTTGTTGCTGATCCGCACGCCCACGTTCGTGTTCCCGCTGGCGGTGTCCTTGTAGTAGGCGTCGCCGACGGTGAGGTTGTAGCCCATGAGCCGGACGGCGGCGGCCACGTTCTGGTCGCCCGCCAGGTAGTTCCGGCTGCCTTCGTTGATCTTCCAGGTGGTGTGCTCCAGCTCGATGCACGCCTTCATGTTGTCGACCTGCCCGGAGCCGCCCGGCCAGGACGCGAACGCCGAGGGCTGGATCTCGGGCCGGACCTCGCCGCCCATCGAGGTGGTGGTCCACTTGTTCTCGGCGCCGTGGTCGAGTGCCCGCTGGAGCTGGGCGTAGCTCGCCCCGCCGAGCGACTGGGGCAGCGTGACGCCCGCCAGTGGCGAGCCTTCCCGGTAGCAGAAGGAGTCGTCGTGGTAGCCGATGTCCCGGTTCGTGCCCGCGCCCGAAGCCGAGTCGGGGTAGCGCATCTCCAGCTTGGTCCGGTCGAAGGCGTCGTCGTACGCCTGGAGGATCCGCGTGGCGTTCGCGTCGGTCGGCATGAAGTTCGGATGGTTGTCGCCGCCGGTGTCGGTGTCGAACGGCCAGGTGTGCCACTCGCCCCACAACCCGATCAGCCCCAGGTGGATGAACCCGACGCGCGGGTCGCCGTCGTAGCGGGCGCCGAAGGCCGCGATGAAGTCGCCCAGGGCGTCGAGCAGGTACGGGCTGTCGTAGTCCGGGCTGGTGGTGTTCCAGTGGGTGTTGGTCCGGTAGGTGACGTGCCCGTCGAAGCAGCGCGGGATGGCGTTGGCCGGATGGCTGCCGCTGCCGCCGGGGTACTCCAGGTAGAACCGTACGGCCGCCTGGTTGCCGTACGAGGCGATCTCGTTCAGCGCGCTGTCGAGCACCGACCAGTCGTACGCCGAGCAGTCACCCGGGTTCTTCATCACCTCTGACAGGCCGAAATAGCTCCACGTGAGGGACGTCGGATAGCCGGCGTTCTGGTCGCCGCCCGGCGTGTAGAAGCGGGCGAATCCCTTGAGCGGGTTGTCCAGCGGCCCGGGCGCGGCCGTGAGCGCATGCGCCCGGAGCGACGGGTCGGGCGAGGGCGGACCCGGCGGCCGGGGCGGCACCCCGCCCGCGGCGGCGGCCCACGCCTGGGTGACGGGCAACAGGGCCATCGCGAAGGCGACGATGGCCGCGAGTGAGGCCCGGATGAGGGCAGACATTACTGAGCATCCTCCGAAGTACGTGGCCTGCGACGGGTCGGTCGGAGCCGCCACATGGGGGTTGACGTGGGACGGAAGGGTTCGGAGACAGTGCCGCACGCTCGCTCACTTATGAGGAGCTATTGACAAACTTCCGATGTCTCACATCATTATTCCGGGAGTCACCCCGTGGCAAGAGGGCAATTTCACCAAGCGCCGAGGACGATCATGAGAACGACGCGAACCGCAGAACGGTCGCAGGTCACCGAGCCGGGCGACGGCAACGGTGACGGAAACGGTGACGGAAACAGTGACGGAAACAGTGACGGAAACAGTGACGGCGACGGCGGCACGAAGGCCGGCGCGCCACGGCGCGGGAAACGTGACGACCGCCGGGCGGCGTGGCTCTTCCTGATCCCCGCGATCACCGGCTTCGTGATCTTCTTCGGCTACCCGGCCGTCCGCGGCTTCTGGTACTCCCTGACCGACTACAACCTGCTCAACGACCCCGCCTTCGTCGGCGCGGACAACTACGCCAAGCTCGTCCACGACCCGCAGTTCTGGCACTCCCTCGGCGTCACCGCCTACTACGTCGTGATCAACATCGGCTCGCAACTGCTGCTCGGCCTGCTCCTGGCCGCGCTCATGCACCGGCTCACAAGATCGGTGGCGCTGCGCGCGATGTTGCTGCTGCCGTGGCTGGTGCCGAACGTCACCGTCGCGCTGCTCTGGATCTGGCTGCTGGACGCCGACCTCGGCTTCGTCAACCACCTGCTCAAGGCGCTCGGCTTCGGCACGATCGGCTTCTTCGTCTCGCCCGACTGGGCCATGCCGACCATCGGCCTGGTCAACACCTGGGCCTACACCGGCTACACCGCGCTGCTGCTCTACGCGGGCATGTTGCAGATCCCGCCGCACCTGTACGAGAGCGCCGCCCTCGACGGCGCCGGCGAGCTGCGCATGTTCCGCTCGATCACGCTGCCGATATTGCGGCCCGTCCTGGCCCTGGTGCTGGTGGTGTCGCTGATCGGATCGTTCCAGATCTTCGACACGGTCGCCGTGGCCGCGGGCGGCAGCGGGGCGACCAGCGCGATCAGGGTCATCTACTACTTCATCTACCAGCAGGCCTTCCAGTACTTCCACATGGGTTACGCCTCGGCGGCGGCACTCGTGCTCGCGCTCGTCCTCGGCGTGCTCACGTTCGTGCAGTTGCGGCTGCTGCGGGCCTCCCGCTCGGACCTGGCCTGAGGAGAGGACATCCGTTGCCCCGCATCGGCAAGATCTCGGCCTGGGCCACGGTGGCCGTGGCCCTCGTGCTCACCCTGTTCCCCTTCTACTGGATGGTCCGCACGGCGCTCACCCCGGCCGCCGAACTCTACGCCGACAGCGGCGCCCTGTTCCCGCAGCACCCGACGCTGGTGAACTTCCTGCGCATCCTCGGCCTCACCTCTCAGGAGGAGGCCCGCGCGGCGGGCGGGTCGGGCGCGCGGATCGACTTCGCCCGCTACCTGCTCAACTCGGTCGTCTACAGCGGCCTGATCGCGATCCTGCAGACGTTCTTCTGCGCGATGGCCGGATACGCCTTCGCCCGGCTGCGCTTCCCCGGCCGCGACTTCGTCTTCGGGGTCATGATCGCCGCGCTCATGGTGCCGCCGATCTTCACGCTGCTGCCCAACTTCGTGCTGGTGAAGAACTTCGACCTGGTCAACACGTTCGCCGGGATGGTGGCGCCGACGATTCTGATGACCCCGTTCGCGGTCTTCTTCCTGCGGCAGTTCTTCCTGTCCATCCCGCGCGACGTGGAGGAGGCAGCCCGGCTGGACGGCAACGGCGCGTGGGGCGTGTTCTGGCGCATCGTGCTGCCGATGAGCCGCGGGCCGCTGATCACCATCGGGCTGACCACGACGGTGTGGGCCTGGAAGGACTACCTGTGGCCGCTGCTGGTCGGGCGCGAGGAGGAGACCCGCGTGCTGACCGTCGCGCTCGGCGTCTTCCTGCAGCAGTCGCCCAACACCCGCCCCGACTGGACCGGACTCATGGCCGGTTCGACCCTCTCGGTCCTGCCGGTCCTGCTCCTGCTGATCTTCCTCGGCCGCCGGCTGGTCCAGTCGCTCAACTTCTCCGGCATCAAGTAACCCCCCGAAAGAGGCATCATGATCACCACCAAGCGGGCAGGCACGGCGCTGCTGTCGCTGACACTCGCCACCATGCTCGCCGCCTGCGGGTCATCCGGCGGCACGGAGTCGCAGGACGGCAAGGTCACGCTCGACTACTGGCTCTGGGACGACCAGCAGCAGGCGTCGTACCAGGCGTGCGCCGACGCCTTCCAGAAGGCCAACCCGAACATCACCGTCAAGATCACCCAGACGGCGTGGGCCCAGTACTGGCAGAACCTCACCACCCAGCTCGCCGCCGGCCAGGCCCCCGACGTGTGGACCGACCACGGCTCGTACTATCCGCAGTTCGTCGGCAGCGGCCAGATCCTCGACCTCCAGCCGTTCGTCACCCGGGACAAGGTGGACCTGAACCAGTACCAGGCGGGCCTCGCGGACCTCTGGGTCAAGGACGGCAAGCGCTACGGCCTGCCCAAGGACTGGGACACCGTGGCGCTCGTCTACAACAGCACGATGCTGAAGGAGCAGAAGCTCAAGGCGGCGGAGATGGCCGAGCTCACCTGGAACCCCACCGACGGTGGCACGCTCCAGCAGGCCATCGCGAAACTCACGGTGGACGAGAACGGCCGCAACGGCCTCGACCCGGCCTTCGACAAGACCAAGGTCAAGGTGTACGGCTTCCTGCCCGAATGGGGTGACGGCTCCCAGGGCCAGAACGGCTGGGGCGACCTGGCCGTCGCCAACGGGTGGACCTACCTGGACAAGAACCCCTGGGGCACGCGGTACAAGTACGACGACCCCAAGCTCGCCCAGACCATCGACTGGTACAAGCGGCTCATCGACAAGGGGTACGCGCCCAAGTTCGACAAGCAGTCCACCCTCGGCAGGGACGCCGTGCTGGGCGCCGGCAAGGGCGCGATGACCTTCGCCGGATCGTGGACGATCAACACCTTCCTGGGCCCCGACGCCGAGCAGAAGTTTGCCCTGGCCCCGATGCCGCTCGGCCCGGCCGGCACGCGCAAGACCGCCATCAACGGCCTGTCCGACGCGATCTTCGCCGGCACGGAGCACAAGGAGGAAGCCTGGAAGTGGGTGAAGTTCCTCGCCTCCGCCGACTGCCAGGACATCGTCGCGGGCAACGCCGTCGTCTTCCCCGCGGTCAAGACGGCGAGCGACAAGGCCGCCGCCGCCCACCGGGCCGAGGGGCGGGACGTGAGCGTGTACGTCGATGCGACCAAGGAGCAGGGCGGCACGTTCCTGCTGCCCATCACCGAGCACGGCAACGAGGTGAGCCAGATCGTCCAGGACGCCATCCAGCAGATCGTCCTGGGCCAGGTGGGCGCCGCCGAAGGTTTGAAGAAGGCCAACGACCAGGTCAACGCGCTGTTCACCTGAACGCCGTTCAGCTGAACGAGGAAAGGAGCGACATGCCGCTGCTCGTCGAGCTGGCAGGCCGTACCGTAGCCATGGAACTCACCGGCTCCGAGCCACCACAGAAGATCGACGGCGGGGTCCTGCTGCCGGCCGGCCGGGTGGCCGTGCTGCACGGCCTCGGCGACGCGCTGTTCTACCGGCACGGACAGAACTCGTGGAGCCCGTGCGGCTGGCGGCGGCTGTCGGAGCCGCCGCTGCGCATCGCCGACCCCCGCCGCCGGACCACCGCAGACGACCCTGTCTGGGACGACCCGGCCCGCCACCACTCCTCGGCGGTCGCCGCCGTACAGGGCCGCGACGGGCAGGTCCTGCTGCTGGGCGCGCTCGGCCTCGGCACCCCGCGCCTGACCGCCGACCGCGACACGCTCGCCGGCTGGTACGAGGACGACGGAGCGCCATGGTTCCTGGCCTGCGGCGAAGAGGAGGAGGTCTTCGCCGCCTACACCCGCGCGCTCGCCGACCGGCTCGGCAGCAGCCAGCGCCGCGCCGGGAACGTCTGGTGCAGCTGGTACGCCTACTACGAGGGCATCACCGAGACGGGCCTGGCCGGGGACATCGCCGCGCTGAAGGGCCTGCCCTTCGAGGTGCTGCAGGTGGACGACGGCTGGGAGGAGATGGTCGGCGACTGGGAGCCGAACGCCAAGTTCCCCTCAGGGATGCGCGCCCTGGCGGACCGGATCTCCGGCGCGGGGCTGAGGCCGGGACTGTGGCTGGCGCCGTTCATCGTGCTGCCCGGCTCGCGCACCGCCCGCGAACGGCCGGAGCTGCTGCTGCGCGACGAGCGCGGCGAGCCCGTGGTCGCCGGCCACAACTGGGGCACCGGGTACTGGGCGCTGGACCTGTCCAGGGCCGACGCGCTCGACCACGTGGAGCGGCTCATCCGGCGGGTCGTGCACGAGTGGGGCTTCGGTTACCTCAAGCTCGACTTCATCAACGCGGGCGCGGCCCCCGGCGTACGGCAGGGCGGGCTCGGCCGCGAGCACGCCTACCGGCGGGCGCTGGAGCTGATCCGGCGCACGGCCGGGGACGAGGTGTACCTGCTGGGCAGCGGCGCGCTCCTGCTGCCCTCGCTCGGCCTGCTCGACGGGCTGCGCAGCGGCCCCGACGTGGCGCCGATGTGGCAGAACTACGCCAGCGACGACCCGTCCGACGCGATGGCGCGCAACGCCGTGGTCAACACGCTGCACCGGTTGTGGCACGCGCCGCTGGCCGAGGTCGACCCGGACGTCGTGTACTTCCGCAGCCGCCTCAACCTGCTCAGCGACCGGCAGCTCGGCTGGCTGCGCGACCTGGCCACGGTGTGCGGCTTCCGGGCCGTCTCGGATCCGCCGGCGTGGCTGCGGCCGGAGGAGCTGGCGGACATGACGGCGTACCTGTCGGCCAGGCCCGCCGTCGTGCGCAAGAGCCGCTACGTGTTCGCCATCGACGGCAGGGAGGTGGACTTCGGACCGGTGATCTCGCCGGACGGGCAGTGGTATCCGATCTCCTGACCACGCACTACCCTTTTGTAAAGAGCGCAGCGTTATTCAGGGGATCCGAGGGGGCGAGGGTGACCGAGCAGGTCACGACCGGGACGGACGTGACCCGGATGCGAGAGCTCAACGCGCTCAGCATCGTCCGGGCGCTGCGCGCCCATCCGCCCTCCACCGTCACGGAGCTGGCCACCCGCACCGGGCTGTCCAGGCCCGGCACGGACGTCATCGTGCAGGGCCTGGTCGCCGACGGCTGGCTCACCGTCGTGGAGCCCGACGGCAGCAGCGTCGTCGGGCGTCCCGCGCGGCGCTACCGGTTCAACGCCGGCGCCGGGCATGTGCTCGGCGTGGACGTCGGCGCGCACAAGGTGCTGGCCATGCTCGCCGACCTGGACGGCACGGTCGCGTGGACGAGCCGCCTGCCGGTCGATCCGGGGGCCGACCCGGCGGCCCGGCTCACCGTCGTCGACGCGGCGGTGGACGAGTGCCTGGCCGCGGCCGGCCTGCGCCCGGAGGAGATCTGGGCGATCACCGTCGGGGTGACCGGTCCTGTCGATGCCAGCGGCCGTACCACGCTGTTCACGCCGCTGCCCGGATGGGCCAGCGTGAACCCCGCCGAGCATCTGGCCGCGCGCTTCTCCTGCCTGGTCCAGGTGGAGAACGACTGCAAGCTCGCCGCCCTCGCCGAACGCTGGCAGGGGGCGGCCCGCGACGCCGACGACATCGTCTACCTGCTGGCGGGCATGCGCACCGGTGCCGGTCTGATCATCGACGGCAAGTTGCGGCGCGGCTTCGGCGGCGCGGCCGGCGAGATCGGCGCGCTGCGCGCGGTCCGCTGGCTCACCGCACCCTCCCACCTGGAGAAATGCGCCAGCCTGCCCGCGGGCACCGACCCCGACGACGCGGCGGCCTGGGTGTTCAACGCCGCCCGCTCCGGCGACAAGGCCGCCAGGACCGCCGTACGCCGCTACACCCGCGATCTCGCCATCGGCACCGCCGCCCTGGTCCTCACCCTCGACCCGCAGGTCGTCGTGCTCGGCGGCGGCTTCTCCCGCTCCGCCGACCTCATCCTCGACCAGCTGGCCCGCGAGCTCGGCCGCACCTGCCTGCGGGTTCCCGAGATCCGCGCCTCCACCCTCGGCGCGAACAGCGTCGCGCTGGGCGCGCTGCGCCTGGCGCTCAACGAGGTGGACGCCCGCCTGTTCGACGTGGGCCTGCCCGCTCCGGTGGCCCCACCCGCCTGACCCTCTTACGACACGCGAGTGGCCGGCGAGCCGCGCAGTTCCTCCTCGATGTCGCGGGCGGTCAAGGACAGGGCGCCGACCAGCTCGGGGAGCCGGTCCCGGGAGAAGCGGCTGCTGGGCATCGACACCGACACGGCCGCCTGGGCGCGGCCGTCCTCATCGCGTACGGCCCGGCCGACGGCGGTGACGCCCGATTCGGTCCTGCCGGCGTTGATGGCGAAACCCCGCTCGCGCACGTTGCGCAGCTCGCGGCGCAACGACACCAGGTTGGGCCGCTGGTCCAGGCGCCCGGCCCACTTGTCGGCGCCGTACAACGCGTCGAGCCGCTCCTGCGGCAGGTCGGCGAGCATGATCTTGCCGCCGGAGGCCAGGTGGGCGGGGAAGACCATGCCCTCGCGGTTGCCGACCCGCAGCGCCTGCGTGCACTCGACCGACCCGATGAACCGTACGTGATCGCCGGACAGGATCTGCAGGTTCGCGCTCTCCCGCACCCGCGCCACCAGCGCGGCCAGCTGCGGCATGGCGACCGAGCGCAGCAGCGCGATACGCGACTGGGAGCTGCCACCGAGTGAGAGCACCGGGCCGGCCGCGTACTGGTGGTCCTCGCGCCGGACCGCGAAGTCCCGGTAGACGAGCATGGCCAGCAGCCGGTGCGCGGTGGAGGGCGCGACGCCGAGCCGCTGCGCGGCCTCACCCACCCCGATCGGGCCCTCGACCTGGAGCAGGACCGCGAGCTGCAACGCGTGGTCGACACTGCGGACGAGATAGTTGGGGGGATTCTTCACAGCAGAATCTCCTATTCTTTTCCGCCCGTCACGATACAAGCTGGACCCGCTGCCGGAAGGAGCTAGGAGCAGACATGACCGAGACCGCGAACTCACCGGTTCGCCTGAACGTGGCCGACTCGCCGGACCAGCCGACGCCGTCGCCCGACCTGGCGGAGCTGTACCGGGGCTTCGAGAAGGAGTTGCTGGTCCCGCTGTGGACCGAGATCGGCGACCTGATGCCGCCGCACCCCCGCTCCAAGGCGGTCCCGCACCTGTGGCGCTGGCAGAACCTGCTGACGCTGGCGGACCGGTCCGGCCACCTGGTGCCGGTCGGCCGTGGCGGTGAGCGGCGGGCGATCGCGCTGGCGAACCCGGCGCTCGGCGGCCGGCCGTTCGCGACGCCGACGTTGTGGGCGGCGATCCAGTACCTGATGCCGGGCGAGGACGCTCCCGAGCACCGGCACACCCAGAACGCCTTCCGCTTCGTCGTCGAGGGCGAAGGCGTGTGGACGGTCGTCGGAGGCGATCCGGTGCCGATGCGCCGCGGCGACTTCCTGCCGCAGGCCGGCTGGAACTGGCACGCCCACCACAACGCGGCCGAGCGGCCGATGGCGTGGATCGACGGCCTGGACATCCCGTTCCAGTACGTCACCGAGTCCCAGTTCTTCGAGTTCGGCCGGGACCGGATCAGCGAGGCCGAGCGCGCCACGCCCGAGCGGTCCCGTTCCCAGCGGTTGTGGGGCCACCCCGGCCTGCGCCCGGTCTCCGTCCCCGGAGCCAAGCCCGCCACCCCGCTGCTGGCCTACCGCTGGGCCGACACCGACCGCGCGCTGACCGACCAGCTCACGCTGGAGGCCGAGGGCCACCCGGGTACGGTCGAGCCCGGTCACGCGGCCGTGCGTTACACCAACCCCACCACCGGCGGCGACGTGCTGCCGACGATCCGGGTCGAGATGCACCGCGTCCGCGCCGGGGCGGAGACCGCGCCCCGCCGGGAGGCCGGCTCCTCGGTCTACCAGGTCTTCGACGGCGGCGGACGGGTCACGGTCGGCGAGGCGTCGTGGTCGGTCTCCCGTGGCGACCTGTTCGTCGTGCCCTCCTGGGCGCCGTTCTCGGCGAAGTCCGAAGCCTCGGCGTCCGACTCCGACTCCGGAGCGCTCGACCTCTTCCGGTTCAGCGACAGCCCGATCTTCGAGGCCCTGCACCTGGACCGGCACACCGTGGAAAGGCCGCACGCATGAAGCTCGCCACCATCCGCCTCGAAGCCGGCGGCACCCGCGCCGTGCGGGTCGAGGAGGACACCCTGATCGACCTGGGCGTCGCCGACGTCGGCGAGTTGCTGGCCCGGCCGGACTGGGCGGAGCACGCCGCGCGGGCGCACGGCCCGGTGACCGGGAGCGCCGGTTACGCGCCCGTCGTGCCCCGGCCCGGCAAGATCGTCTGTGTGGGGCTGAACTACCGCAACCACATCCTGGAGATGGGCCGGGAGTTGCCTCGGTATCCGACGTTGTTCGCCAAGTACGCCGAGGCGCTCGTCGGGGCGTACGACGAGATCCGGCTCCCGCCCGAGTCCGACCAGGTGGACTGGGAGGCCGAGCTCGCGATCGTCATCGGCGCGACCGTGCGACGCGCCGGCGAGGACGAGGCCGCCGCGGCCATCGCGGGGTTCGCCGTGCTCAACGACGTCACCATGCGCGACTGGCAGTACCGCTCCCCCGTGTGGCTGCAGGGCAAGACCTGGGAGTGCAGCACGCCGTTCGGCCCCTACCTGGTCACCCCCGACGAGCTGCCCGGCGGCCACCGGCCCTCGCTCACCCTGACCGGAGAGGTGGACGGCGAGGTGGTGCAGCGAGCCGACACCTCGGATCTGGTGTTCGATCCCGTCGCATTGGTCCGGTACGTCTCCACGATCCTCACGCTCTCCCCCGGCGACGTCATCGCCTCCGGCACGCCGGGCGGGGTGGGGCACGCGCGCGAGCCCGCCCGGTACCTCACCGACGGCAGTGTCCTGGCCACCGAGATCACCGGGCTCGGCCGGTCCGAGGTCAAGGCCGTCACCGAGGCGGTCGCGTGATGGCCCGCGGCCAGAGGTGGATGGCCCAGGGCACCGAGATCTTCTTCGACGCCCTGGCCACGCTGCCGGACGATCGGCTGGAAGGGCCCACGAGGCTGGCCGGCTGGAGCGGCAAACATCTGCTGGCGCACCTGGCCGCCAACGCGGACGCGCTGGTCAACCTGGCGTACTGGGCCCGTACCGGTGAGGAGCGGCCGATGTACGCCTCCCGGGAGCAGCGCGACGCCGACATCGAGGCGGGCGCGAAGTCGCCGGCATCCGAGTTGCGGGCCTGGGCCGTACGGTCCGCCGCGACCCTTGAGGAGCGGCTCGGCGAGCTGGACGAGCGGCAGTGGAGCCGGGAGGTGCGCACCGCGCAGGGGCGTACCGTCGCGGCCACGGAAATCCCCTGGATGCGAGCGCGGGAGGTCATGGTGCACGCCGTCGACCTCGACGCCGGGGTGGAGTTCGGCGACCTGCCCGACGGGTTCCTCGCCGCGCTGATCGACGACATCACCGCCAAGCGCTCCGCGGCCGCCGAACGCGCGCTCACCCTCACGGCGACCGACCACGACGGCACCTGGACCATCCCGGGCTCGGGCGAACCCGCCCAGGTCACCGGCGCTCTCGCCGACCTGGCCGCCTACCTCTCCGGCCGCCGGCCGCACGGCGTCACCGGCGCGGACGGCGGGCCGGCGCCCGAACTGCCGCGATGGTTGTAGAAGGAGTTCCCCGACATGCGTGAACAGAGCCAAGACGTCGATGTCGTGGTGGTGGGCGGCGGCATTGGCGGGCTGGCCAACGCCCTGGCGCTCACCCGCCGGGGGCTGCGGGTGCGGGTGCTGGAGCAGGCCCACCGGTTCGGCGAGGTGGGCGCCGGGCTGCAGATCGCGCCCAACTGCACCCGCATCCTGCATCACTGGGGCCTGCTCGATGAGATCAAGTCGCTCGGCGTGCTGCCCGAGAACATCGTCATGAAGGACGCGCTCGACGGCACCGTACTGACCAGGCTCGACCTGCTGGACGTGGAGCGGCGCTACGGATTCCCCTACGTGGTGATCCACCGCAGCGACCTGCACGGCACCCTGCTGCGCGCGTGCCGTCAGGCCGGCGTGGATCTCGTCAACGACGTCGCGGTGACCGGGTACGAGCAGGCCGGGGAGGGCGCGGTCGCCGTGCACGACGGAGGGCGCGAGTTCGGCCGGGTCGTCCTGGCCGCCGACGGCCTGCGCTCCCTGGCCCGCCGGATCGTGAGCGACGACGAGCCGGTCAGCTCGGCGTACGTCGCCTACCGGGGCGCGGTGCCCTTCGAGCAGGTCGCCGGCCTCGACGTGCAACCCAAGGACGTGGTCGTCTACGTCGGCCCCCGCTGCCATTTCGTCCAGTACGCGCTGCGGAACGGCGAGATGTTCAACCAGGTCGCCGTGTTCGAGTCGCAGAAGGCGCTGGCCGGCGAGGAGGACTGGGGCACGCCCGACGAGCTGGACAGGGCGTTCGCGGCCACCTGCGGCCAGGTCCGTGCCGCTCTGCCGCTGATGTGGCGCGACCGCTGGTGGCGGATGTACGACCGCGAGCCGATCACGAACTGGGTGCGCGGCCGGGTCGCCCTCACCGGGGACGCCGCGCATCCGCCGCTGCAGTACCTGGCGCAGGGGGCGGTCATGGCCATCGAGGACGCGTGGGTGTTGTCGGAGCAGGTGACCGCCGGTTGGGACGCCGCGCTGGCCGCGTACAACGCCGTCCGTCCCCTGCACTGCGGCCGCGTGCAGCGCACGGCCCGCGCCTGGGGGAACCTGTGGCACCACGACGGGGACGAGCGCGAGTGGCGCAACGCGGTGCTGCGCGAGCGCGACGTCCACGACTACGGCTACGTGGACTGGCTGTTCGGGCCGACCGCTCTCACGCCCGGCGACCTGCCGCCGATGTTCCCCGAGTACGAGGTCACAACTCGCAGATCGTGAACGACCGGCTGCCGCCGCCCCCGGAACCGGACAGCAGGCGGAAGACGACCGAGTGTTTGCCGGCGCTGAAGGAGCTCATGGGGTTGCGCCGCAGCACGTCCGATCCGTTGGTCACGAAGCCCGTCAGCTTGCCCTCGTCCTGGCCGTCCACGATCCAGCGGTACTGGTAGGGGATCTGCTTGCCGGAGGGGCCGGCCACCTTGGCGACGGCGAAGGTGCTGGGGTGGTGGCAGCCGCCCATCTTCATCCCGTCCAGCGTCACCGACGCCACGCGCACGTTCCCGCCGGTCGAGGTCCTCGTCACCTTCGGCGTCTGAGGGGGTGCCAGGGCCGCGCTGGTCGTGGCCGGCGGCATCAGCGTGATCGCGCCCGCGACCAGTGCGCCCGCCACGGCCAGCGCCCCGACGCCGGTCAGCACCGCCATCCCCTTGCCCTGCCTGCGCCTGTGCCCGGGGGGAAGCGTCGCGGCAGACGGCGCGACGGGATGCGAGCCGGGATACGGGGCCGGGCGGGAGCCGATCAGCCGGAGCAGGACGTCCTGCATGCCGGGCCGGGCCGCCGGGTTCTTGGTCAGGCAGGCCAGCACGATCGGGCGCAGCGGTCCGGGCAGGTCGCCCAGGTACGGCTCGTCGTGCAGGATGCGGCGGAGCACGGCCGGCAGCGAGTCGTTGCCGAACGGCGGCGTACCGGTCCCGGCGAACACCATCACCGCCGCCCACGCGAACACGTCGGTGGCCGGCCCGACCGGCTCGCCCGCCACCATAGCGGGAATATAGGTATACGGGCCGACTAACCATCACTCACCCCGCAACCGCCGCAGTCAATCAGGGACCGGCTCCGAGGCCCGGCGGCTCATCCGACCACCTCGAACAACTCGTTGAGCCGCCGGTTGACGTCGGTGAGCGAGGTGGCGGGGACGTCGCCGAGGAAGACGGCGTCCAGGGCGGGCCGCATCAGCGCGGTGACGTCGGCCGCGTTCGAGGTCACCGGCAGCGGGAAGGTGGTGCGATTCTCGATGTGGTCGGTGAAGGCCGAGACGTCCAGGTTCCGCTCGTTCTTGTTGTACTGGATCGCCAGCTCCGTGCCCGCCGGACGGGCCGGGAACACCACGCCGGTCTGGCCGATGATGTTCTGGCACTCCTCATCCGACAGGAACTTGACCCACTTCGCGGCGTTCTCCGGCTGCTTGGAGAACGTCGTGATGGAGTCGGCCAGACCGTTGAACATGGAGGCCCGCTTCCCGGTCGGGCCGATCGGGGTGGGCGCGACGCCGATGTCCAGCTTCTTGCCTGCGGCGTCGGTGAGCTTGGTGAACGCCGAGATCGTCCACGAGCCGCTGAGGCCCATCGCGGCGATGCCGGACTGGATCTGCGTGTCGGGGGTGATCTGGTTGGCGCCGCCGATCGCGGCGTAGCTCGCCATGTAGCCCTTCTGCACCAGGCCGAAGTACCAGCCCAGGGTGTCCTGCACGACGGGGTCGTCCAGCTTGAAGCGGGTGCCCCAGGGGTTGCGGTCGGTGGCCTGCCAGCCGGCGCTGCCGGTGAAGGACGACCACTGCGTCTGCCCCCAGTTGTCGCCGCCACCGCCGTTGGCGGCCAGCCCGTACGTCTTGATCCTGGTCTTGTCGAAGCCGGGCTCGTCGCCCCGGACACCGTTCTGGTCGATGGTCAGGCGCGCGATCGTCTTCTCGAAGGTGCCGCCGTCGCGGGGGTTCCAGGTCAGCTCGTTCAGCGTGGCCGGGTCGATGCCGGCGGTCCTGAGCGCGGCGGCGTCGTAGAACATCGCGATGGTGTCCCAGTCCTTCGGGGCGCCGTACCGTTTGCCGTCCTTGCCCTTCCACAGCTCGGCCAGGCCCTCCTGGTAGTCGGAGTCCTTGATGTCGCTGGTGGGGCCGAGGTCGTCGAGCGGGCGCAGCACCTGAAGGTCCACGAACTGGGGGAACTTCGACAACTGGTCGGTGAAGACGTCGGGGGCGGTGTCGGCGATGAAGCTGGCGGTCAGCTTGGACCAGTAGTCGTCCCAGCCGTACTGGGAGATGTGGATGCGCAGGCCGGGGTTGCGCTGCTGGAAGACGTCGGCGCACTTCTGGTAGCCGGGCTGCTGGGCGGAGTCCCAGAGCCAGTACTCGATGGTGCCGTCCGCGCCGCCGCCCCCGCCGCCGCAGGCGGTGGTCAGCAGGAGCCCGGCGAGCGAGATTCGGGTGAGGGTTCGTCTGAGCATCATTTGATCCCGCTGAAGCCGATGGAGTTGACGATGCGGCGGGCGAAGACGAAGAACAGCAGCAACATCGGCAGCGCCGCCACCAGCGTGGCCGCCATGAGGCCCGCCCAGTCGGGTCCTGCCTGCGGTTTCTGCGACTTGAACACGCCGAGTGCCACGGTGAGCACCCGCGACTTGTCGGTGTAGCTGACCATGAGCGGCCAGAAGTACTCGTTCCAGGAGGTGATGTAGGTCAGGATCGACAACGTGGAGATCGGCGCCGCCGAGATCGGCAGGATGAGCCGGAAGAAGATCCGCGTCTTCGAGGCCCCCTCGACCAGCGCGGCCTCCTCGACCTCGCGCGAGATGCCGAGGAAGAACTGGCGCAGGAAGAACACCGCGAACGGCGTCATCAGCATGCTGGGCAGCGCGATGCCGAGCACGGTGTCCACCAGGCCGAGCTCCTTGATGAGCACGAAGTTCGGCAGCAGCGTGAAGATCGCGGGGATCATCAGGCCGCCCAGGAAGACGGCGAAGACCGCGTCGCGGTAGCGCCAGCGCAGCCGGGCGAAGGCGTAGGCGGCCATCGCGGAGAAGAACACCTGCCCGGCGGTGACCAGCGTCGCGACCAGCACCGAGTTGAGGAGATAGCGCCAGAACGCGATCGGCTGGCCCGCGCCGCCGGCGTCGATGGCCTCCTGGCCGGTCTGCAGGCCGAAGACGCGCTCGAAGCCGCCCCACGAGAACCGTACGGGCAGCAGGCTGTCGCCGCCCGCGTAGAGCGCGTTGTTGTCCGACAGCGCGGTACGCAGGATCCAGTAGAACGGGAACAGGCTGGCGACGATCGCCAGGATCATGAACGCCCAGGCCAGGGCGCGGCCGATGCCGAAGCGGGGCTTCGGCGGCGGCTCCGGGTCCGACGCGTGCGCGTCGCTCGTGGCGGGCGCCGTCACGGTTGCCATGTCACCCTCCCGAGGCCAGGTCGGAGGTGCCGGCCCGGGTGAGCCGGTACTGCAGGAACGTGATGATCATCAGTACGACCAGCAGCGCCACGGACATCGCCGAGGCGTAGCCGAACTGGAAGCGGTTGAACGCGGCCTCGTAGATGTAGTACTGCAGCACCCTGGAGGAGTCGATCGGCCCGCCCCTGGTCGCGATCGCCACGGTGTCGAACACCTGGAACGAGCCGACCACGCTGATGATCAGCACCACCGCCATGATGGGCCGCATCAGCGGCAGCGTGATGCTGCGGAACATGCGCGGCTCGCTCGCGCCGTCCATGCGGCCGGCCTCGTAGAGGGTCTGGGGGATCGTCTGCAGGCCCGCGAAGATCAGCAGCGCGGTGTAGCCGACGTGCCGCCAGACGTTGATCAGCGCGATGGTCGGGATGACCCAGGCGGAGTCGGCCAGGAAGGCGATCCGGTCCACCCCGATCAGCTCCAGCACCTTGTTGCCGATGCCGAGCTGGTAGTCGAGTATCCAGAGGAAGACCAGCGCCGCGACCACGTTCGAGACCAGGTACGGCGTCAGCATCATGCCGCGCAGCCAGGTCCTGCGCGTCAGCCGCTGCATCATCACCGCGATGCCCAGCGCGAGGACCGTCTGGACGGCGATGTTGACGACCACGTAGTAGACGGTCACGCCCATCGCGTTCCAGAACACGGGGTCTTCCGCCATGCGCACGTAGTTGTCCAGCCCGGTCCAGCGGGCGGGGGTGAGCAGGTTGAACTTGGTGAAGCTCAGGTAGATGCCCCGCAGGGTCGGCCAGAGCAGGAAGACCAGGAAGCCGATCAGTGCGGGAAGGATGAACAGGAGCGCCAGGCGCGTGTCGTCTCGCGCCCGGGTGGCGGTGCCGGTTTTCGCCGGCCTGCTGGGGGTGGCCATGGGGTCTCCTACGCCGGTCACCGTACGGGCTGGTACTGCTCCCTTCCTGCCGCTTCTCCGGCTTACCGCGAAGCGCTAAATATTTAGCGCGAGTCTCTTTCGCATTACATCCCGTGTCAAGGGCGCTTTACTCTCGGCATAGGACGTCGGCGCCGGGTCGGGCAGCGAGGTGGTCATGTCTACGGGCAAGCGTGCGCGGGTGACCTTGCGGGACGTCGCCGAGCGGGCGGGTGTCTCCCCGACGACCGCGTCCTTCGTCCTGTCGGGACGGCGGGACATGCGGATCTCCGCCGCCACCGAGGAACGCGTGTTCCAGGCGGCCAGAACTCTCGACTACCGCCGCCTGGCGCCGGGGGCGGCCGTCCCGGCCACGACGCCGGCGATCGGGGTGGTCTGCGACGCCGCGGGACACTTCGCCGGTGAGATGCTGCGTGGCTGCGTCGCCGCCGCGACCGACCATGGGCACGTGGTCCTGACCTCCCACCATGCGGGCCTCAACGAGGTGGCGGCGCTGCTGGCGCGGGGGGTGCGCAAGTTCGTGCACGTGGGCGCTGCGACGGTGACGTACGCGGTGCCCGGGGCGCTGCGCGGGCACCGGCTCGTCACGATGAACAACGCCGACCCGGCCTCGCGCGCCCCCGCCGTCATCCCCGATGACGCCCAGGCGGGCAGGGCGGTGGCGCGGGCGCTGACCTCGGCCGGGCACACCACCGGGATCTGGCTGGTCGGCCAGGCGCTCCCACGCGCCGCCGCCGCGGTCCGGCGCCTTTCCGGCATCCGGACGGGCCTGCGCTCGGCCGGGTTGCGGCCGGCCGGTCACGTGCGGTGCGGCTGGTTCCCTGACGAGACCCGGAAGGCGCTGGCCGAACTGTTCGACGCGGGCTGGTGGGAGCGGGCGTGCCCGACGGCCCTGATAGCCATGGACGATCGGGCGGCTATGGGCGTCTACCAGGCGGTCGGCGCGGCCGGGCTGAGCATCCCGCGCGACGTTTCGGTGATCTCCTTCGACGACTCCGGCCTGGCCCGCTGGCTGCACCCCGGGCTGTCGAGCATGGACCTGCCCTGGTTCGGCCTCGGCCGGCGAGCGGTGGAACTGCTGCTGGCCGAGGGGGCGCAAGCCCGCGTGCACCGGCTACCGGCCGAACTACGCACCAGGGAATCGGTCGGACCACCGTCCCGCTGAGCGAAACCACGCGGGGGACTCCGTGGGATCGCCGTCCCGCTGAGCGAAACCACGCGGGGGACTCCGTGGGATCGCCGTCCCGCTGAGCGGAACCACGTGGCATCATCGGGAACCGGTCAGGGCGGCGCAGGCCATCGCCAGCGCGCCGGCGGCCGGGTCCTTGGTGGTCACGCAGGCCGCCATCGACGTGGACGGCGTGCCGCCGGACTTGGCCTTGGCCTTCGACAGGCGCTCGCGGTTCATCGTCACCGTGCACGTGCGCGATTCCGGCCCCTCGTCGCAGCCGTACCAGTAAGGAGTGTTGGTGGGCCGGTACTCGGGGTTGTTGCCACGCAGCGGGTTGGGATCCGGCCCCGTGACCTTGGCGGTCAGGCGCACACTGGCCCCCTCGGCCACCTTGAACCGGCACTGGAGCCGCTCGGGATCGCGCTCGCCGGTCGCCGCGCGGCACGTGACCGGCGCGCCGGTGACCTTGACGCCCCAGCCCGTCATGAGGGCGACCATGAACTCGTGCTCCTCGACCGGCTCGGGCTCCGGCAGTTCCACCGGCTCGGCCCGGCCGAGATCGGGAACCACCAGCTCACGCAGCACCACGTCCAGTTCCTGCGGGGTGGCGACGAAACGCGGCTCGGGCGCCCCGCAGGCCCCGGCCAGGTCCCGGAGCTCGTCCCGCTGGCCGTCCGGCACCTGGAACCCGACGAATCGGCACTCCAGCGTCAGCCCGGCCGCGGACACCCGCTCGCGCACGGCCTTCATGACCGCCCGCTGGTCGCCGGCGCAGCCGTCGGTGCCGTGGCTGGTCACCACGACGATGCGGTTGCGCTTCAGCCCACGGAACGGATAGAGGCCGGAGAAGTCGTCGATCGCCGCCAGCACCCCGCTCTGCAGCGTCGGCCTGCCCGCCGCGCTCAGCCCGCGCGCGGCCGAATCGATCTCCCCGCCGCGCCCGGTGCCGCTGCCCACCAACTCGGCCGTGTTGTCCGCGGCCCCGCACTCCCCGCCGAACCTGCGCAGCGAGACGGCGTCGCGCTCGCCCGCGTTGCGCGCCACCGACCCGACCGAGGCCGCGACCGCGCCGAAGTCGACGCGGCTCCGCGAGGTGTCCACCAGCAGGGCCGTGCGGTGATCGGGGACGTTCAGATAGATCAGGTACGCGATCACCGCCAGGACGATCAGCGACACCACGGCGATCGCCGCCCGGCGGGCACCCTTGCGGGGCTTGGCCGGGGCGGTCACGAGCCGCTCCGCGGAAGGGTGGCACGCAGGGCGTCGATGGCCTCGTTCATGCGCTTGACCTTGTCGTTGTAGTCGTCGGCCGCCCGTTCGAGCGAGGCCAGTGCCGCCAGGTCGCCGCCCGTCACCCGCCGGGCCCCGTCGAGCAGGCGGGTCTGGTGGGCACGCAGGTCGGCGGCCCGCGTGTGAATGTCGCGGGCGGCGGGGGTCTTGGCCCGCCCGGCCAGGTCCTCCAGCTCGGTGTCCACCCGGGTCGCCGCGGCCCGGCGCAGTTCGCGGTCGGCGACGTCGGCCCGGCCGTCCCCGACGGCCTTCAGCGCGGCCTCGATCCGGCCGACGGTGGTGTTGAGCGCGCCGGTGACCCGGGTGGCGTTCTCCAGCACGGGTTCGACGTTGGTGAACCAGTCGAGTGCCGCGCGAAGCTGCTCCGGCGTGCCCGCGTACAGCGGGGCGGTCGCCCCCGTGGCGGTGGCGACGCGTTCGAGACCGGCCCGCCGGCCGCGCGGGACCTGGTAGCCGACCAGACGGAAGCGGATGCTCAGGCCCGCCGACGCGATCCGCTCCTTGATCTCCTGCTCGACGAACCCGGTGTCCTCGTCGCAGGCGTCCGCGCCGTTCCTGGTGATCACGATCACCCGGTTGACCTGCCTGGCCCGTAGCGCGAAGGGCGTGGTGAAGTCCTCGACCGCCGCGACGACGCCGCGCAGCAACGTGCTGTCGCCCCCGCCGCGCACCCGGCCCGCCGCCGCCTCGATCTCCCGCCGGTTGCCCTCACCGAAGGGGACGAGTTGCGTGGTGTTGTCCTCGGCGCCGCACTCGCCGCCGAAGCTGCGCAGCGCCAGCGCGTCCCGGTCGCCCGCGGAGCCGGTGACGGTGGTGAGCGTCCTGGCGATCTCGCCGGGGTCGGAGGTGGTGTCGATGAGGAACTGCGTCTTGTACGTCGGCGCGGTCTGCGGCAGCACCACCTCCACGATCACCCAGCCGACGCCCGCCAGCATCGACCCCGCGATCAGCGTCACCAGGGAGATCGTGAGGCTGCGCGGCAGGTTGACGACGATGACGTACAGGTCGCGTGCCGCCTGGTAGATCCGCGCCCATCCGGAGGCATTCGCCTCCATCTTCACTTCGGTGTGCGCGCCGTCCCGCGGGGCCTGGGAGGGTGCGCTCATCGGCGGGTGGCCGCCGCGAACGGATTCACCTCATCAGCATCGAGGCGCGGCGCGAACCCTGTCGAAGTCCCGTTGCCGATATGCCATTGGTGACGCCTATCCGCCCAGGTCACAACACCCCGGCGGCGGTGCGGACGGCCAGCCGGCAGAACGCCTCGGCCAGGCCGCCGTCGTCGCCGGTCCGCCGTACCGCCACGACCTGCGCCGGGCACAGGCCGGTCATCCGCACCATGCGGATGCCGGACGGCAGCGGGGTGGCCCGGAAGTTGTCCGGCCCCGGGCAGAGCGCCCCGTTCAGGCGCACCGCGATCAGCAGTTCGTCGGGGGTGCCGCCGGGCTGGCCGACCAGCCGGGGCGCCTCGTTGTTGCGCTGCTCGTTCAGGTGCCACCAGCGCGTGAGCCGTTCCGGCACCGAGGAGACCGTCGGCACGAGCGCCTCGCCCAGCACGTCCGTGTACGGCACGCTCCCGGCGTCCCAGAACGCGTGCCCGAGCGGCACGGCCAGCGCCCTCGGCACCGAGACGAGCGGCTCCCAGGTCAGCCGCTCGGGATCGACCGGCAGGAACATGATCGCGGCGTCCAGCTCGCCGTTGACGAGCGGGCGGTCGAAGTCGGTCAGCCCCACCTGCCGCCAGCTCGTCCGTACCCTCGGATAGGCCGTGGTGAAGGCGCTGAGCACCGAGATGTGCAGCTCGTCGGGCAGCGGCAGGGAGACCCCGACCCGCAGGGTGCCCTCCCCCGCCCCGGCCACGTGCCTGGCCTCCCTGGACGCCTCCTCCACGGCGCGCAGCACGACCCTGATCCGGTCGTAGAACACCTCACCGGCGGCCGTCAGCCGGGTGCCCGCCGGGTCACGGGTGAGCAGCGTCGCGCCCACCCGTTGTTCCAGCTCCCGCACCTGCTGGCTCAACGTGGGCTGCGACACGTGCAGGCGTGCCGCCGCCCGCGTGAAGCTTCCCTCTTCGGCGACCGCCACGAAATAGCGAAAGTGCCTCAGCTCCATGCGTTCCCTCCGCTGTTCCATCATCCACGACCACGGTGGGTCGTGGGGCGCTTTCGGAGAGTCGCGGCCCGCGAATCGGTTGACAACCTGATTTGACGGGTAGCCACCCGGCCATGCGACTAGGCGTGCTCGACATCGGATCCACCACCGCCCATCTGCGTATCGCGGACCTCACGGTGGGCCATCCGCCGCTACCGGTGGCCACGCTCAAGCGCCGGCTGCGCTTATCCGAGCACACCAGCCGGGACGGGGTCATCGCGCGGCTCGCGATCGAAAGGCTGATCAGGGCCGTCGGCGAGGCCGCCGCCGTCGCGGAGCTGCACCAGGTGCACGAACTGATCCCGTTCGCCACCGCCGCCGTACGGGACGCCGCCAACCGCGATCCGATCCTGACGGAGATCGCGGCCGTCACCGGCGTGCGCGTCGGCTACATGGACGCCGAGCAGGAGGCCCGGCTGACGTTCCTGGCCGCACGGCACTGGTACGGCTGGTCGGTCGGCCCGATCCTGCTGGCCGACATCGGCGGCGGTTCCATGGAGCTCGCCTACGGCCGCGGCGACACCCCCGACCTGGCGCTGTCCCTCCCCCTGGGCGCCGGGCGGCTGACCCGCCACCGCCTGCCGGACCCCGGGCAGGTCAAGAAGAAGCACCGGGAACGGCTGCGCGAGCACGTGGAGTCCAAACTCGCCAGGGCCGTCGGCGAGATCCGCGCCCGGCACCGCACCGGCCCGGCCACCGCGGTCGCCACCTCCAGGACCTTCCACCAGCTCGCCCGCCTGTGCGGGGCGCCGAGGGCCAAGGACGGGCCCCATGTCGCCCGTGAGCTGCGCCGCGACGACCTGCGCGAAGCCATCGAGCTCCTGGCCGACAGGACTCCCGAGCAACGCGCGCAGTTGCCCGGCGTCTCCGCGGCCCGCGCCCGGCAGATCCTCGCCGGCGCGATCGTCGCCGACGAGACGATGGCGGCGCTGGATCTGCCGAGTCTGCGGGTCTGCCCCTGGGCCCTGCGTGAGGGCATCCTGCTCGACCGCCTGCACCCCTCGGCGGGATCCGCCCGGCACCTGTACGCGGTCAAGGGGGAGAGCGCCTGATCGACCCGCTCCGTGGTGCCGCCAGTGACGCCACGTCACACCTTCGTCCGTACAAATGTCATGACGAGGTCGTGACGTGGCCGCACTGCCGATCAGGCGTGGGCAACGGCTGAAATCGAGTACACGGGAGGGACCGAAGGAGAAGACCGTTGCGCAGCAGTGAACTGGCCGCACTCGCCGGCGTCACCATCCGCACCCTGCGGCACTACCACCAGGTGGGGGTCCTCGACGAACCCGAGCGGTCGGTCAACGGCTACCGCGACTACGACGTACGCCATCTGATCCGGCTGCTGCGCATCGCGCGGCTGACCGAGCTCGGCCTCCCGCTGGCCTCGCTCCCGGAGGTGCTGGACGACCCGCAGGCCGCCGAGGCGCTGCTGGAGGAGCTGGACCGGCAGGCGGCGGCCGAGATCGAGCGGCTGACCAACCGGCGGGCGGCCATCGCCGGGCTGCGCGGCTCCGGCGCGCTGCCCGACCTGCCGCCGGAGCTGGCAACCTACGGACCCACCATCAGCGCCGTCGCGGGCGTCGCCCCCGATCTGGCGCGCAACGAGCACGAGCAGATGATCCTGATCGCCCACCTGCTCGGCGAGAACGGGACCTCCGCCCTGGTCGCCGCCCTCGTCCAGCACGCCGCCTACACCCCGGCCGCCCTGGAGATGCTCCGGCGCTACGCCGAGATCGGCCCCGATACCCCTCGGGAGGATTTGGAGCGGATGGCCGACGACATGGCGGCGCACTACCGGCCCTTTCTGGAGAACTTCCCCGCCGTCGAGATCGGCGCCGACCTCTCCTCGATGCTCACCGCCTACGGCGAGCACACACTCAACGACCAGCAGCTCCTGGTGAACCGGCTGCTCGCGGACCGGTTGGCCAAGCCGGTCGGCGAGCAGCGGCCGCGCACCGGTTGACTCCGACGCGGCGTCACGGTTTTTGCTGGTCCCGTGCCACTTATCACGGAAGTCAACTTGAGTCAGGAGCAGAGTCAGATGCGTGAGGTCTTCTCGGCCGCGTTTCCTCCCCCGTCTCAAAGCGGGACCATCTACGCCCTTAAGGAGACCTGATGAAATCAGTGATCGAACTGTCCAGTGCGGACTATGCCCGCGCGGAGCAGATGCTGGCCCCGTACCGGGCGCGGCGCGTGCCCGGCGCCTCGGTGCAGCCACACTGGCTGCCCGGCGGAGCCCGCTTCAGCTACCAGGTCGGGTCCCGTTTCCTCGTGGTGGACCCGGCGGAGGGCACCCGCCGCGACGCGTTCGACCACGAACGGCTCGCCGCCGCCCTGTCCGCCGCCTCGGGCCACGCGGTGGACGCGGGGGATCTGCCGATCACCGCGGTCGAACTCGACCTGCCCGAGGGCGAGGGCGGCGAGGCCGACGCGGTGCGGTTCTCGGCGTTCGACTCGCGCTGGGAGTGGTCGGACCGCTCCGGGGTCTGCGCCCGCGTGGAGCGTGCGGCGCCGCCCGGACCGGACAAGCTGGACCACGCCGTCTCGCCGGACAAGAACTGGATCGCCTTCGGCCGCGACGGCGACGTCTGGGTACGTTCCCGCGACGGCAGCGAGGAGTACGCGCTCACCGACGACGCCGAGCCGCACTTCGACTACGGCGGGCTGCCCGAGGCGCTGGGCTCGCGCGCCCTGATGCGCTCGCTCGGGCTGCCGCAGCCGCTGGTCCTGTCGTGGTCGCCGGACTCCACCCGGTTGCTGGTGCACCGGCTCGACCAGCGTGAACTGCCCGAGCAGGTGCTCGTGGAGTCCACTCCCCGCGACGGCGGCCGGCCGGTGGCGCACCGCTCCCGCTACCCGATGCCCGGCGACGAGGCGCAGGCGACGATGTCGTGGAACGTTCTCGACATCGCCACGCGCGGCGTCGTACGGCAGCAGGGCGAGCCCTACACGGTCGTGCATCCGACCGCCATGGTCTACCAGTGGTGGTCGGGCGAGAAGGGCGAGGCGGTGCACTTCCTGCAGCACTCCCGCGACGCGCGCACGCTTGAGCTGCGCCGCCTCGATCCGGCCACCGGCGCGACGACCACCCTGATCAGCGAGACCGGCGAGACCCGCGTCGACCCGACTCCGCAACTCGGGGAGCCGACGATGGCGCAGGTGCTGGACTCCGGCGAGATCCTGTGGTGGTCACAACGCGACGGATGGGGACATCTCTACCTCTACTCCCCCGACGGGGAGCAGGTCTCGCAGGTGACCTCCGGGCAGTGGCTGGTGCGCAAGGTGCTCTGGGTGGACCAGGACAGCCGGCAGGTGTGGTTCCTGGCCACCGGCCTCGGTGACGGCGATCCGTACGTCCGCCAGATCTGCCGGATCGGCCTCGACGGCACCGGATTCACCCGCCTCACCGACGACGACCTCGACCACGACGCGATCAGCCCGCCGGAGGGCGGCTACCTGGTGGACCGCGCCTCCTCGCTGAGCACCCCGCCCCGCTCGGTCGTCCTCGGCGGCGACGGTCAGGTGCTGGTCGAGCTGGAGTCCCCGGACGCGAGCGTGCTGGAGGAACTCGGCTGGCGGCCCCCCGAGCGGTTCCGTACGACCGCCGCCGACGGCAAGACCCCGATCTGGGGACTGCTCTGGCGACCGCACGACTTCGACCCGGAACGCCGCTACCCGATCATCGACGTCATCTACCCGGGCCCGCAGATCCACCGCGCCGGACCTTCGTTCGACAGCGTGCTGCCGGGAGAGGCCGAGTCGCTGGCCGCGCTGGGGTTCGCGGTCGTCGCCGTTGACGGCCGGGGCACGGCGGGCCGCGGCAAGTCCTTCCACGACCAGTCCTACGGCGCGCTCGGCGACGCCGGCTCGCTGGCCGACCACATCGCGTCGATCCGCGAGCTCGGGCACCGGCACCCGTGGCTGGACACCGACCGGGTCGGCATCACCGGCCACTCCGGCGGCGGCTTCGCCACCGGCCGCGCCCTGCTCGCCCACCCCGAGTTCTACAAGGTCGGCGTCGCGGAGTCCGGCAACCACGACATGGGCATCTATGTGCCGATGTGGCCGGAGCAGTACCACGGCGACGTCAGTGACGAGGCCAAGCGGGAGTTGTCGAACGCCCCTCTGGCCGCGAACCTGCGGGGCAAGCTGCTGCTGATCCACGGGGAACTCGACGACAACGTGCTGCCGGCGCAGACCCTGCGCCTCGTGGACGCGCTCATCCAGGCCGACAAGGACTTCGACCTGCTGCTGATCCCCGGGGCCGAGCACGCCCTGTTCGGCAAGACGCACTATGTCAAGCGCCGTGGCTGGGACTACTTCGTCCGTCACCTGCACGGCACGGAACCACCCGCCTACCGGCTCGCACCCGTCCCGTTCCCACCCGTCTCCGTGCTGCTCTAAGACCGGGCAGGGCCCCTGCCCGGTGGTCGGGGCCCTGCGCCGCACGGGTACGCTGAACCTCACATTGATGTCAGAGGCAGGCGAGATCAGGGAGGGCGACATGCGCATCGGAGAGCTGGCGTCCCGGACCGGAGTCAGTGTCCGGTCCCTGCGCTACTACGAGGAGCAGGGCCTGCTCGCCAGCACCCGCAGCTCCAGCGGGCAGCGACACTACACGGCCCACGACGTCGACCGGGTCGCGTTCATCCAGCGCCTGTACACGGCGGGCCTGTCCAGCCGCACCATCGCCGAACTGCTGCCCTGCGTCGAGACGCCCAGCCCGGAGAACTCCGACGCCGCGCTGGAACGGATGGAGCAGGAGCGCGACCGGCTCTCCGAGCACATCATCGACCTCGTACGCACGCGCGACGCCCTCGACGAGCTGATCACCGCGAACCGAACGCATCGCGCGAACACCTGGGCAGCGGTGCCCGTCTGAGCCACTTCACTCCTGTCACCCCTCCGCGCGGTCGGCGTAGGCCGAGTTCGCCCGGACGGAGGCGACGCACCTGTTCCCGCCGACCAGGATCTCCCCGGTAGGCGCGGGATCCGGACGTCATGGCCTGGGACCTGTGGGCGTAACCCAGTTGGTGACGTACGCCTGACTCCGCCACGCTTGGCGGATGGTGTACGGAAAGCGGGTCAGGCCCAGGCTCCCGGTGGTGGAGCTGAGCGACCGCCGTGCTCTGGAGCGCTGGCGGCCGGCCGACGAGGAGACGGTGGCGCAGGCGCGGCGGCTGAAGGAGCAGGCGCTGCTCGACCTCGGCATGACGCACAGCACGATCGCGTCCTGGATCTACAGCAAGTGCTCGCACCAGATCCCGACCACCGCCGTGGACACCGCGGCCGTGCTCGCCTCCGGCGACGGGACCTGCCTGCTCCTGTACAACCCTGACTTCTTCGTCGCGCTGGGGCTGGAGGGCGTGCGCTTCGTCCTGTTCCACGAGGCCCGTCACCTGGTGCAGCGGCACCTCTTCGCCGACCCTGGGCTGCGCGACGACCCCGTCTTCACGCTGGCCTGCGAGGTGAGCATCAATCACGTCGCCATGGTGCGGCTGCGCCGGGCGGGGCTGCCGGAGATCGGCGGCGAGCCGGTCGGCATCGATCCGCGGGCGATCCATCGCGCCTACCGCGACGACCTGGAGGCGCAGGGCCTCGACGCGCTCGGCTACGACCAGTTCGTGGCCACCGACCTGAACGTCCACCGCGAGCTGGGCCGCATGAGGAACCCGCCCGTGCCGGGCCCGCTCTGCGTGCACCTCCTCCTGGACGGCGACGGGCTCGACCAGGAGACCGTGGACAGGATCGGCTCCGACGTGCTGCGCAGCGTGCTGATCGCGGCCAGGCGCGGCAGCGCCCTCGCGCACGGGGAACTGCTCGACCTGCTCGACCGCACCCGGGACGCCGGCGACCGCGTGGCCCGGCTGTGGGGCGAGCTCGGCGCTCATGCCCTGCGCGGCCACACCGTGGCCACCCGGCGGGTGCACTGGTGGCAGCAGTGGCTGGTGGACGTGCTGGCCGACAGGCTGCGTCCCGGTGAGCGGCTGATCTATCCGAAGAAGCGCGGAGCGCTGCTGGCGGCGCTCGGGCACGACCCCGTGCTCGCCAGGCGCGGTCCTGAGCGGGTCAAGACGCTGGTGATCGCCCTGGACACCTCGGGCTCGATGCCGGACACGGTGGTGCGCTGGGTGACCGAGCTGGTCGGGCAGCTGGACGGGGTCGAGGCGCACTGGCTGAGCTTCGACGGCGCGATCATGCCCTTCCGTCCCGGCGAGCACGTACGAGGTGGCGGCGGCACGGACTTCGGCCTGGTCCGCGACTATGTCGAAGGCCGGCACGAGGTGAACGGCACGCGTTTGGAAGACTCGCCGGACGCGGTGATCGTGCTCACCGACGGCCACGCCCCGCCCATCACGCCGGCCGAGCCCGACAAGTGGATCTGGCTGATCACCGAGGGCGGCGACGACTGGCCGGACCGGCACCGTCCGCCGATGGCCTGCCATCGTGTACGCCCGGTGGCGCCGGATGATCTGTAGCCTTTACGGTTTCTGATCGTGAATGCCAAGACCGTCACCTCTGTCAGGGCCCGCGACATTTACGCGTGCGCCGCGGGGCTGCTGCGCTTCGCCAGGCCGGACGAGGTGGACGTCCTCCTCGGCGACCCGCTCACCCGGGACGCCTGCGTCAGCTACGGCCTGCTCAACCGGACCGTCGCCGAGGCCCTGCTGCGCCGCCCGGGGCCGCGGCGCCTTCCGCCCATGGACGCGCTCCTCGATCCCGCGACGTCGCTGATCGGCCGGCTGCTCGACCTGGACGACCCGGAGGTCAACGGCCGGCTGTTCGTCGCCGACGGGATGCCGCGCAACCTGCTCAGGCAGCTCGCGCACCAGACCTCCCGCCGCGACGGCGTCACCCCCGTACCGCTGCCCCCAAGCGTGCTGGACCACGCGGGCACGCAGCGGCAGCAGTCCCTGCTGCTGCACGCGGCCGACCCCGGCACGGCGGCCGGGGCCCTGTGGGCTCTCGGCAGGGGCGCGGACGGGCACGGCGCGGTCCGTGCCTGCCGGACGCTGCTGGACGCGGGGCGTACCGCCGAGCTCGCCGAACTGGTGGAGCTGCAGGCGTTGCCCGAGGCCCGCTGGGGTCCTGCCGAGTCGGAGCCGAGCGTGCTCGCGTACGTGCGGGCGGCCCTGACCGGTGAGGAGGGCGCGGCGCGGCTGCGTGAGCTGAGCGAGCGCGTACGCCGCCCCGAATGGTTGCGCACGGCCGCCGAGCTGGCGGACGCGGCGGCCTGCGCGCCGGCCGGCGACGGCGGGCTGGTCCGCTCGCTCATCCACCGGCGGCACCCGTCGATCCCCCGGGTGGACTGGCCCGCCTTACTGGAGGCCGAGCCGGAGCGGCGGCGGCGCGAAGGACCGCTGCCCTACCGGGCGGCCAGGCTGATGGCGCACCGCACGGACGTACCCGACGAGCTGATGCTCCTGGCCATCGCCGATCATCCCGAGCTCGCGCCGCTCGTGCCCAGCCCGTCGCCCGCGCTGTTCGCCCTGGTCCTCGACCGCCTCGCGATCGTCGGCGCGGGCGCGGTGGTGAAGGTCACGGGCAACGGGCAACTCGCGGGCACGCTCACCGATGACAAGATCATCTCTGATCTGCCGTCCGAGGTGCTCGACCGGTACGCGGAGTCGTTGTGGCTGCCGGGCCTGCGCGGCACGGCTTCGGTGCGTGCGATCCTCGGCCGCGACGACGACGTGCCGCTGCGCCCGTTCGTCACCGACGAGACCGGCTTGGGCCCGCGCCGCCGGCTGCGTACCCCGGGCCTGCGCGCCCACTGGGACGCCGAGGCGCTCTACGGCGAGAACGTGGCGAACGCGCTGCGGTGGCGCGGCGAGCTGACCGCCGACGAGGTGCTGTCCATGGTCACCCCCGACGTCGTGCTCGCGCCCCCGCCCGGCGCCCTGCCCGATCCCCGGGTGCTGCGCCGGCTGGCCGAGCTGGTGGACCGGCATCTCGGCGAGCGTCCCGAGGCGTGGATGGTGGCGCTGCGGCTGCTCCAGGAGGGCTTCGTCGGAACCCTGCCCGAACTGCTCGCCACGGCCGGCGCGGTCGCCGTCTGACCGGGGCCCTCACCACGGGGCGACGCGGTAGTCCTTGAGCAGGCAGCCGTACGGCGGATCGCCCGTCTCGCCACGCACGATCGGGTCGTACACCCTGGCGGCGGCGTCCACCACGTCCAGCGGCGGCCGGAACCCGGCGGCGGCCCTGCGCCGCCGGTCCGCCTCCGGCTGCTGGTCGGAGAACCAGCCCGGGTCCACGCTGGTGAGGTAGACCCCGGCGGCGGCCAGCTCGTCGGCGCTGGTGAGGGTCAGCATGTTGAGCGCGGCCTTGGCCATGTTGGTGTGCGGGTGCTCCGGCCCCTTGTACGCCCGGTCGAACTGACCCTCGGCGGCCGAGACGTTCACCACGTACCTGCGCGGGCGCGGCGAGCGCACGAGCAGCGGGCGCAGCCTGCCGATCAGCAGGAACGGCGCGGTCACGTTGATGAGCTGCACCTCCAGCAGCTCCACCGGGTCGATCTCGTGCACCAGCCGGGTCCAGGAGTTGTCCGGCGAGTGGTCGGGAAGCAGGCCCGCGACGTCCACCGTGCCCTCCGGCAACGCCGCCCGGCCCGTGGTCAACTCGGTCGGGTTCTCGCCCGCGACCAGCGCCTCGTAGGAGGCGGCGGGCGGGCGCACGGTCTGGGCGGCCAGGTTGACCAGGATGTCCAGCGGCTCGCCCGCGGCCACCTGCGCCTCGCACCACCGCACCACCGAGGGGATGTCACGCAGATCCATGCCGGTGACGGTGAGCCGATCGGACCACTCGCCGAAATCAGGCACGGCGGCGTAGCGGCGGCGCGCGTCCTGCGGGAACCGGGTGAGCGCGGTCACCGCGGCACCGTCCCGCAACATCTTCAGCACCAGCTCGAACCCGGCCTTCACCCGGCCGCCGGTGACGACGGCACGCCTGCCGGACAGGTCCGTACGGGCCGTGCGCCGCCGCAGATTCTCCTCGGCGCACACCCGACAGAGCCTGGCGTAATGCTCATCGACCTCGCGGAAATGGGCCTTGCAGGCATAACACCTGGTCAGCCCGTTGATGCGGCGAGAGGGCGCGGGCGGCCGGGCGGTGACCTCCGCGACGGCCGGGCCGGCCGGAGGAGCGGCGGCGGCCAGCGCGACCGCGTCCTCCTCAGCGCGCCGCCGCCGCCTGTTCTGGCGCGTCCCCTTGATGAAGGCGCTGACGGCGTGCTGGACGCGTACAAGATCGGGATCGCCCTCGGGGGCCTCGGCCAGCTCGGAGAGCACCCTCAGGCACGCCGCCAGATCATCCTCACGCACAAATCAGATGATATTGCTGGGTCTGCCCCGCTCTACTGGGATCCATGAGAGGAACACAGGTGACGTCGAAGCTGGCCGAATTCATCGACGCGATGATCGACCTGGGCATCACCGGCCAGATCTTCGGCGAGCACGGCATCGGCAAGACCTCGACGTTCTTCTCGCACCTGCGGGACAGGTACCGGCTGGTGTACGTGCCCGCCGCCAACCTGACCCCCGACGACCTGCTCGTCAACGCCCCGGTACGACAGGACGGCGAGCTGGTGCTGCGCCAGCTCATCATGCGGCAGCTCAAGCCCGGCCGCCCCTTCGTCCTGCTCATCGACGACTCGCTGCAGGCCGGGGACACCATCCAGTCGCAGCTCATGCAGATCGCCTGCTCGTGGACGCTGGGCGAGCACGACCTGCGCGCGCTCGGCTGCGCGGGCGTCTTCCTCACCGACAACGAGACGCTCGCCGAGACCGCCACCCGCCGCTCCGACCTGGCGATCCTGGACCGCATGGCCACCCTGCGGATCACGGCGGCCGACACGGCGTGGCGGCAGGCTCTCGCCCGTAAATTCCGCGACACGGACCTGTCCGGGGTCTTCCGCGTCTGGGCCGCGCTCCCGGCCGAGCTGCGCCGCCGCTTCTCCCCGCGCACGCTGGAGCACGTGCTCGACTGCGCGCTGGCCGGGCTGCCGCCGCAGTGGGGGCTGCCCCTGGTCAACGGCGAGCGGCTGCGCCTGGCCGTACCCCGTGCCGACGGCACGCCCGGCCTGGACGAGGCGCCGCTGATCCTGGAGCGGATCGTCGCGGAGCTGCGCCGCGCGGGCGCGGACGTGCCCGCGCCCGGCCACCTGCCCGACGCGGTGCGCAGGGTGGTGCGCGAGGCGCTGCGGCGGCGCTGGGCCGTGCTGATCCAGGGCCCGCCCGGCTGCGGCAAGACGGAGGTGGTCAAGGAGGTGGTACGGGCGGAGCTGGGCCGCGACCCGATCTACTTCTCGCTGCCCGTCACCAAC
This sequence comes from Nonomuraea sp. NPDC050404, assembly GCF_040655495.1. NCBI lineage: Bacteria > Bacillati > Actinomycetota > Actinomycetes > Streptosporangiales > Streptosporangiaceae > Nonomuraea > Nonomuraea sp. NPDC050404. The sequence goes on along the minus strand of NZ_JBFAKB010000009.1, from coordinate 78,627 downwards.
GTCGAGGATCTCTGCGTGCCGCTGCCCACCGCCGACGGTACGCTCGACAACCTGCTCGCCGGGATCTTCATCGGCCCGGAGCCGAAGGCGATCGTGTGGGACGAGTACAACCGGCCCAAGGACAGGTCGGCCTTCGCCAGGCTGATGGAGATCACCCAGGAGTGGTCGCTGGCCGGGCGGCGCATCGAGGAGCTCAGGGGGCAGGTCGCGCTGCAGAATCCGCCGTACCATCTGGGCCGCAAGCTGCTGGTCACGCGCAACACGATCGCGCAGGCCTCCCGCTTCACGGTCTCCCTGGACATCGGCCCCGACGACATCCCGGCGAACGAGTGGCTGATCGGGCGGTACGGCGCGGTCGCGGAGACCGTGCTGGAGTGGTGGAAGAACGACATCGACGACGAAGGGCGTGACTGGATCACCAAGCGCACCCTGGAGCGGCTGATCAGGCTGCACGGACGCGGGCTGCCGCTGGAGATGGCGAAGATCTACCTGGGCGACGGGGAGTACGCGCCGGTGCCGCTCGCCGACCTGGAGGCCAGGCTCGCCGACCGCCAGGTGACCGGGCTGCGCGAGTTGTCGGATGACCTGGACGGCTGGGTGGAGCGGCTGCGCCGGGCGGCGGACGAGGGACCTGAGGGCACGGACGCGAGCGACGCCGTGCACCGCATCCTGGCCAACGCCGAGCTCCCGCAGCTGCGCGCCCACCGTGGCACGGCCGCCCGGCTGGCCCCGCTGCTGCCGCCCAAGCTCAAGGCCACCTACCTGGTGGGGGTGGACGCCGAGCGGCAGCGCTTCTGGATCGAGGTCTTCACCGCTCGGTGAGGCGGTCAGTCGAGGATCGCGGTGGCTTCGATCTCGACCAGATGGTCGGGAACGTCCAGGGCCGAGATGCCCAGCAGCGTCGCCGGTGGGACCGGGGTGAACCCCAGCTTCGCGGCCGCCCTGGACATGCCGTCCAGCACCACGGGCATCTTATCGGGCGTCCAGTCGACGACGTAGAAGGTCAGTTTCGCCACGTCGTCGAAGGAACCGCCCGCCTCGGCCAGGGCGGTGGCGATGTTGAGGTAGCACTGCTCGATCTGGGCGGCGAGGTCGCCGCGGCCGACCGTGGTCCCCTCGGCGTCCCAGGAGACCTGACCGGCGACGAAGACCAGCTTCGACCCGGACGCGATCGACACCTGCCGGTAGACGTCGGGCTTGGGCAGTCCGTCGGGGTTCATCAGGGTGATGGCCATATTGTGCGCTTCTCTCTCTTGTGGTTACTCAGGAACCATAGGAGAGTGAGCTCTGACATGGAAGAACGCACTTTTCAGTGACTGGGGAACCTGATGGTGACCAAGCAGTACGGCAGCTCACCCGAAGCGGCGGACCTGAGGCGGGCGGACTCGCTGGCGCGGGAGATCTTCTCGGACGTGGCCAACAAGTGGGCGTTCCTGATCATCGAGGCTCTCGGTGAGCGCACCCTGCGCTTCAGCGAGTTGCGCGTCGAGGTCGAGGGCATCAGCCACAAGATGCTCACCCAGAACCTGCGCATGCTGGAGCGCAACGGCCTGGTCGAGCGGAAGGTGTACCCGACAGTGCCGCCGCGGGTCGAGTACACCCTCACCGTGCCGGGCCAGGGCCTGCGGGCGACGGTCGATGCCATGTGCGGCTGGACCCACCGGTTCATCGGCGACATCGAGGCCGCCCGCGACCGCTTCGACGCCTGACGGTTGCTACACCGCCGGCGCGGACCTCTCCTGGGCGTCGAGCAGTTCGTCGCCGTGTTCCTCCGCCCAGCGGCCGAGCGCCCGCATCGGGCCGTCTACCAGGCTCTGGCCCAGGCCGGTCAGGGCGTACTCGACCCGCGGAGGAGCCTCGGCGTGGGCGCGGCGGTCGATCAGACCGCTGGCGAGCAGCCGGTGCAGCGACTGTGTCAGCACCTTGTCGCTGACGCCGCCGATGGCCGCGCGCAGCTCGCTCCGCCGGCGCGGACCTGAGCCCAGGGCCGCCAGGACCACCGGATCCCACATGTGGGCGAACAGATCGGTGGCCGCACGCACCCGGCAGTCCGCCACCAGCTCATCCCGATCCATACGCCCATCCTCGCCCCGCGCGTCACCGCACCGAACTCATCCCGATCCACGCGGCCATCCTCGCCCGCCCGTCATGCACCGATCGGTGCGTAACGGCTTTCCTACCGTATCCACCAGCAGATCCACGGTAGAGGGGAGCGCAGATGCGCATCGGAATTCTGGGCACGGGCATGCTGGCGGCGGCGCTGGGCCAGGGCTGGGCACGGGCCGGACATGAGCTGGCCGTCGCCGGGCGATCCCCGGCCAAGGCGCGGGAGCTGGTCACCCGGCTGGGCTCCGGGGCGTACGCCGTCACACCCCGTCAGGCGGTCGTGGAGCGTGACGCGGTGCTGCTCGCGGTGTCCTGGCAGGGCGCCGAGGACATGTTGCGCAGCGCGGGCGCGGCCGACGGCTCGCTGGCGGGAACGGCGTTGATCGACCCGACGAACCCCGTCGACCACGGCGTGGGCGTGGTGCGGACGGCGCCCGGCGAGTCGATGGCGCAGCGGATCGCCGGCCTGTCGCCGGGCGCGCACGTCGTGAAGGCGTTCCACCTGTTCCCCGCCGACCAGTGGACGAAGGACGGCGAACCGCCCGTCACGGTGGCGATGGCCGGCGCCGACCCGGACGCGTTGCGGGTCGTCGGCGAGCTGGTCCGTGACGTCGGCGGCGTCCCGGCGGTGCTGGGGTCGCTGGACCGGGCCCGGCAGCTTGAGGAGGTGGCGGGTTTCGTCATCGGACTGGTCTTCGCCGGGGCCGACCCCGGCTCGGCCGTGCCACGCAGTTCATGACGGGCGTGTCGCCTGCTCGGCGAACGGGGCGAGCAGGCGGGGCACCGCGGCCTCCGCCAGGTGCAGGCCCTGGTCCACGGGCACGTCCCGGACCTTGTAGACGCCATCTCCCGCGGCGGTGGTGGCCCCGAGGGTGAGCAGGCCGTTGCGGCGCTGGAACGGGGATCGGGTGATCTTCCAGCCGATGATGCCGTCCCGCCGCAGGGCCACGGTCCGCCGGGCGAACGTCCCGGAGCAGATGATGAGGTAGCGGCCCCGTACGGCGTGGCCGAGGTTGCGGAAGGCGTCGAAGGCGAAGGCCGTCAGGACTGGTGCCAGCAGTACGGCGGTGATCGCGCCGGCGACGAGGAACGCGGGGCCGAACCACAACCCGAAGACGGCCGGGACGGCGGCCAGGAGGACCGCCGCGATCAGCGCCCGGTTGATCCGCCTGCGCAGCGCGACGCGCGGATGCCGCGCCAGGAGCGTCCTGTCGAGCAACCCCTCCCCCGCCTGCACCTGGCCGGCGACCTGGAGGGCCGTCGGGCGGGGGACCGGCGGGGTCAGCATGCGGCGTTTGCGGTTCTCGTCCCGGTCGCCCAGGCCGCTGGTGACGGCGTCGAGCCTGGCGCCGCCGGCCCAGCGCAGCAGCAGCGGCTCGACCAGTTCGACGCCGCGCAGCCGGCTCTCCTCCATGGTCACCGACCGGGTGGCCAGCAGGCCGCGGCGGACGCGCAGGACGCCGCCCTCGGCGCGGCGCAGCTCGTACCCGCTCCAGTTCTCGATGAAGGTGAGCGTCGAGCAGGCCACGCCGAGCGCGACGAGGGCGAGGGTGGCCAGCAGGAGGCCGTACCAGAGCGGGACGGAGCCGAAGTGGCGCACGAGGTCCTGGACGACGCCGAGTTCGAGCGGGTCGATCTTCATCTCGTGCAGGGTGCGGTAGACGCCGCCCGCCGCGGCCAGGACGCCGCCGACGCCCCAGACGGTGAGCGGGGCGTAGCGCAGCCAGGAGCGATCCAGCTCGCAGACGAGATCGGCGGCCTTCTCGGGCACGCTCGCCTCGCGCCACTGGAGGATCCGGCGGCGCAACTCGGCGGCGTCCGCCGCGGTGATGCCGTCCAGCCTGAGCCCCCGGCCGCCCTGGGTGCCCTGCCCGCCGGTGTCGATCCTGAGCGTGGTCAGGCCCAGGACGCGGTGCAGCGGGTTGGCGGTCAGGTCGACGCTGCGCACGCGGGCCAGCGGGACCGAGTGACGGCTGCGGAAGAGCAGGCCCGAGCTGAGTTCGAGCCGTTCGCCGGTGAGGCGGTAGCGGGTGGTCAGCAGCCGGGACAGGCTGAAGCCGCCGACGACCAGGCAGGTGACGAAGAGGGAGCCGAGGGTGATGAGGACCTGGAGGTTCGTCTCGCCGCCGGTGAGCAGCAGGCTGAGGAGGAAGAGGGCGAGCGGCGCGGCCGGTACGCCCAGGCCGACCACCATCAGCCGGGCGCTCAGCCGCCCGCGATGGTCGCGCGGCGCGGTGGGCAGGGTGCCGGAGGTCATGCGGCGTCTCCCGGTACGGCGTGGGTGCGGCTGGTCAGGTATGCCACCAGGTCGTCGCCGACCTGACTGTCGAGCCCGCTGATCCGGACCGCGGTGGTGGAGGCGGTGGTCACGCTGACGCCGGACAGCCCGAACAACTGCTGCAACGGCCCGCGCAGCGTGTCCACGGTCTGTACGCGGGACAGCGGCACGACCCGCCACTGCTGCCACAACCAGCCGGAGGCCGCGTAGACCGCCTCGTCGGTGACCTCCCAGCGGTGCACCCGGTAGCGCCAGAACGGCATGACGGCCATGTAGAGCAGGCCGGGCACGAGGGAGATCAGGGTGAACCACATGAAGAGCTCACGGGTCGGGGGGATGCCGGCCCACAGGATGGCGAAGGTGAGCGGCAGGGGGAGGGCGAACACGGCGGACTGGGCGGTCCACCAGCCCATGGCCCGGCTGGGGACGCGGTTGCGGGGCGGCCTGAGCCTCATGCTGTTCATCGATGTCTCCGAGGGGGTGTCAGCGGCTGACGGACGGGGTGAGCTGCGCGCCCTTGTTGAGCTTGCGCATCTTGGTCATCAGTACGGCGGTGCGCGCCAGGACCATGGCGAGGGACATGAAGACGAAGGCGTTGGCGTAGGTGTCGGGGCCGCTGATCCGGTAGTCGATGGAGAAACGGACCAGGTCCTCGGCGAACCAGTTCTCGGCCCCGTACGCGAACACGACCCGCCCCGCGGACACCACGATCCACACCAGCGCGTAGCCGAGCCCGCCGACGGTGTAGAGCTCGCCGGACCCGCGCCGGTGTGCGGGCAGCAGCGCGCCCGCGATCAGGCCGCCGATGATTCCGGTGCCGATTCCCACGAGTTGCAGCGACACGTCGTTTCCCTGTGTCGGCAGGGAATGGACGAAAATGGCGATGATGACGGCCACGGCGATCACCGAGCGCAACATCCGCATCGTGGTGATGCGGCGTTGTCCCAGATCGGTGGCCAGGATGATGAGCAGAATGGTTCCGCTCGCGATGAGGGCAGCAAGAAATTGACTCATGGGGATTCTCCGGATCGCGTAGCTGAATTTCCGTGCCGTCCTTCGCGACGGGGCACGTTTTCTCGCGCTTCCAACGTTAGGAAGACGCCATTCGCCGCGAGACGACCGAACGGCTGGACCGGTTGTCAACCGATCGGTGGACACGTGCTAACACTGTGCAGATGCGAGTACGACCTCAGACGCGTGAGCAGCGGGACGGGCGTACCGGCTGGTTCGGTCTGTGGGACGCCTTCTTCGCGGTCTCCTACCTGGTCACGGCGGTGCTGCTGTTCATCTCGGACGACTCGGACTTCAGCCACTCCCTCGCGATCGGCGCGCTGACGCTCGTCGTGCCCTGGTACGCCGGGTTCGGCCGCAACCTGATGATCAACAAGACGTACGGGCGGCGGAACCTGGTCTTCGCGTCCGGGCTGGTGCTGCTGTTCTGCCTGACCACGTCGTTCGGCCTCATCGGCGCCCTTTCGTTGTTCGCCGTGTCGCCCATGCTGATCATGAGTCTGCCGATGCCGTGGGCCGTCGGCCTGCTCGCGGTGGTCAACCTGTTCCCGCTGGTGCTGGTCGGTACCGGCAGCGCGCAGGTGGGCGCGGGCGTCTGGGGCGTGCTGCCGATCTCGTTGCTGAGCTTCACGCTGTCGGTGCTGCTCGGACTGTGGATCAAGCGGATCACCGAGCAGAGCAAGGAACGCGCCCGGCTCATCGAGGAGTTGCGGCGCAGCCAGGAGCGGGTGGCCGGGCTGTCGCACGAGGCGGGCATCTCGGCCGAGCGCGAACGCCTGGCCAGGGAGATCCACGACACCCTGGCCCAGGGCCTGACCAGCATCATCAGCCTGGTCCAGGCCACGGAGTCCCAGTTGCGCGACGACCAGCACCAGGCGGCCCGCCACCTGTCGCGGGCCGGGCAGGTGGCCAGGGAGTCCCTCGCCGAGGCGCGGAACTTCGTCGCGGCCCGCACCCCGCCCACCCTGCGCGGCGGTTCGCTGACGCAGGCCGTACGCAGGCAGGCCGACGGCCTGGTCGCCGAGACCGGCCTGGACGTGCGCACCTCGGTGCACGGGCAGGAGGTGTCCCTGCCGATGCCCGTCAACGTCGTCCTGCTGCGCACCGTGCAGGAGGCGATCGCCAACATCCGCAAACACGCCCGCCAGGCCCGTACGGTCGACGTGGCGGTGACCTTCCTGCCGGACGCCGTGCGCCTGCTGGTCAGGGACGACGGCGAGGGCTTCGACCCGGACGACGTCCGGCAGGGCTATGGCCTGCAGGGCATGCGGACCCGGGTGGCGGAGATCGACGGAACGGTGACGGTCACCAGCCGGCCCGGCGCGGGCACCACCGTCGAGGTGCGCGTCCCAGGTGCCGCAGGGAAGGAGACGGCTCTTGACTGAGGAACAGCCGATCAGGGTCATGCTGGCGGACGACCATCCGGTGGTCCGCGAGGGGCTCATCGCGATGCTGGAGTCCGCCGACGGCGTCACCGTCGTCGGCGAGGCCGGGTCGGGCGAGGAGGCGGTCGTCCAGGCGGAGGCGCTGCGGCCGGACGTCATCCTGCTGGACCTGCGGATGGGCGGCATGGACGGGGTCGCGGCCACGGTCGAGATCCTGCGTCGGCGGCCGGACAGCAAGGTCGTCATCGTCACGACGTACGAGGACGACACCGACATCCTGCGCGCGGTGGAGGCGGGGGCGGCCGGTTACCTGCTGAAGGGCAGCTCCCGGCAGGAGCTGATCGGCGCGGTCCTGGGGGCCGCGCGCGGGGAGACGGTGCTCACCCCGTCGCTGGCGGGCAAGCTCTTCCGCGCCCGGATGCCCGCGCACTCGGCGTTGTCGGAACGCGAGTGCGCGGTGCTCCGCCTGGTCGGCCGGGGGCTGACGAACGCCGAGATCGGGAGCGAACTGTTCATCAGCGAGGCGACCGTCAAGACGTACCTGCTGCGCTGCTTCAAGAAGCTCGGCGTCTCGGACCGCACGGCCGCGGTCATGACGGCGATGGAACGCGGCCTCCTGTCCTGAGGTCTTGAGAGCCTGAGATGTCAGTCCTTGCGGACGAGGAGTTTCGCCGGGCGGACGGTGAGGATGCCGTCGGTCCAGGGCACGTCGTCGGCGCGCCCGGCCAGCCTGAGGTTCGGCTGGCGCGCGGTCAGCACGCCCAGGGTCTCCTGCAGTTCCATCCGCGCCAGGTTCGCGCCCAGGCAGAAGTGCGCCCCGCGCCCGAAGCTCAGGTGCGCGGTCTGGCGCTCCGGCCGTAGCGTGTCCGGGTCGGGGAAGGCCGACGGGTCGACGTTGGCCGAGGAGACGCCGGGGATCACGGCCTCGCCCTCGCGTACGGTGCCAGAAGGCAGTTCGACGTCCTGCCTGGCCACCCGCAGGAACGGGCTGTCGCCCACCAGCTCCAGCCGCAGCAGCTCCTCCACGGTGCCCTCGATCAGCCCGGGCTCCTCCACCAGCCGCTGGTAGCCCGTACGCGGTTCGAGCAGCCGCAGGAGCGACCTGGACAGCGCCGTCCCGGTCGTCTCATGCCCCGCGAGGAACAGGATGAGCGTGTTGGTCACCAGCTCTTCCTCGCTGAGCCGGTCCTCGCCGTCGCGGGCCTGGATCATCGTGGCCAGCAGGCCGTCGCCCGGCTTGTCGCGGTGTTCGGCGATCAGTTCGGCGATGTAGGCGTGGAACTCCATGGCCGCCCCCAGCTGCTCCTCCTCCGACAGGCTGGAGGTGGAGAGCATGGCGTCCGACCAGGCCCGGACCCTGCCCGTGTCGATGCCCGGCACGCCCATGACGTCGCAGATGACCTGTACGGGCAGCGGAAAGGCGAAGTCGCGCACGAAGTCGAACTCGGCGGGCAGCGCGTCGATCAGCTCGGCGGTGAGCGCCCGCAACCTGGGACGCCAGGCGTTGACCTGGCGCGGCGTGAACACCCCGGACAGCAGCCTGCGCAGCCTGGTGTGCTCGGGCGGGTCCATGGTGGCGAGCATCCCCGGCGTGTTGAACAGGGAGAACCCGCTGAACATGGTGGGCGATCCTGGACGGTTGATGTCGCTGCCGAAGCGCGGGTCGCCGAGCACGGCGAGCGTGTCCTCGTACGTCGTGGTGAGGTACGCCGTGCACCCGCTGGGCAGCCGTACCGTGCCCAGCGGGTCCTTGTCCCGGCGCACGGCGTACGCGTCGGCCAGAGCACCTTGGGGCCCCGGCCCGAACGGGTATTGCTCGAAATCGGCCATAGCTCGGACGGTAACCAGAAAGCGGGACGCCGAACAGACCTCAGCGGCGGCGACGGACCGCGAAGCGCTCCACGGCGAGCGTGCCCCCGTCAACGCGGGCCCCGAAGCCGTAGCGGTACTGCCCGCGCACCTCCGGATCGTCGATCCTTACGTAGCGGCCGACATCGACGGTGAACAGGTACTGCCAGGCGCCACCGGCCGCCACCGCGTACGCCGTGAGCTGGTCGCCGTGCGGCACGCAGGCCAGCCGGGCGTCGGGCCCCGGGTAGTCGATCTTCGCGTCGAGCTGGACGACCCGCTGGGTGGTCAGCTCACCGCCGGCCCTGACGTCCCAGCCGGTGCGCTTGCGCCGGTGGTTGTACCAGACCACCAGGTAGTTCTCGGCGTCCTTGACCAGGCCCGCGAACAGGGTGTCCTGCGTCGGCGCGGCCGTCCCCGCGTACGAGCGCTGGCTGACGACGATCGCGGCCGGCGACTCGGCGGCGACGACCTCCGAGCGCAGCAGCGCGAACGCGGCGGCCCCGTCCGCGGCCACGGTGAGCGCGCCGCCGGCCGCCTGAACCGTTCCCGGGCGTCCCTGCGGCACCGGCGCCAGGACGGTGAATCCGCCGAGCCCGCTCTCGAACTCCTGCTCCAGCACCAGGTCGGGGAAGTTCTCCGGCGTGGGCTGCGGCGGCAGCAGGTCCACGTCGCGCAGGTGCGCGTCCAGGGCCGCCCGCAGCCGACGCGTCTCGCCGGGCAGCCGGTCGGCGAGGTTGTCGGCCTCGCCGGGATCGGCGCTCAGGTCGTACAGCTCGTGCCGCCCGTCGTGCAGGTAGCGCAGCAGCTTGTACCGGCCGCGGCGGACCGAGGCGGTGGGCGCGCCGGGGTTGTGCCAGTGCGGGTAGACCCAGAACAGGTCGGTACGCCGCGGCTCAGCGCCCCCGGCCAGCAGGCCGGCGAAGCTGACGCCGTCGAGGTGTTGTCCCGGCGGCCTGGCGACGCCGGCGGTGTCGAGCAGGGTGGGCATGAAGTCGACGGTGCTGAAGGGGGTGTCGATGACCCGGCCGCCGGATCCCGCCGGGTGGTAGGCGAGCATCGGCACGCGGACGCCGCCCTCGTACAGGGTCGCCTTGGAGCCGCGCAGCGGGCTGCTGGTCGCCACGCCGCCGTCGCCGCCGTTGTCCGACAGCAGCAGGATGACGGTGTTCCCGGCGAGGCCGAGCCGCCGCAGCGTGTCCCTGATCAGTCCGACGCCGCCGTCGATGACCTCCAGCATCGCCGCGAGTGTCGGGTTCTTGCCCTTCTCTCCGGCGCCCGGCTTGGCCGCGTACTTGTCGATCAGCGGCTGCGGCGCGGCCAGCTTCGTGTGGGTGGCGTAGTGCGACAGGTAGAGGAAGAACGGCCGCGCGTCGTCCTTGGCGCGGGTGATGAAGTCCACGGCCTCCAGGTTGAGCCGGTCGGTGAGGTACTCGTTCTCCGCACGGGCGGGCAGGTCGGGCAGCATGAAGTAGGGGTGGAAGTAGTCGCCGCCGGCGATGTACTTCTGCTCCGAGGCGATGACCTCGGTGAAACCGTGCGACCACGGGTTGCCGGGCCGCTCGCGCGCCGCGCCGGTGTAGGTCTCGCTCAGGTGCCACTTGCCGATCAGCCCGGTACGGTAACCGGCGTCCCGTAGTGTCTCCGGCAGCGTGTGGTGATCGGTCGCCAGATAGTCGTCACCGGCCGCGCCGAGGAACTCGGTGATCCCCACCCTCGCCGGAAACTGCCCGGTCATGATGCTGGCCCGGGTCGGCGAGCAGACCGGCGCCGCGGAGTAGCCGGCCGCGAACCTGATCCCGTCCGCGGCGAGCCGGTCCATGTGCGGCGTCTCGTTGAACGTGTTGCCGTAACAGCCCAGCTCCCGCTGGGCGAGGTCGTCGATGAGAACCACGATGATGTTGGGCTTCGTCGCCTGGTCCTCTAATACGCGGCCGACCGCGCCGCTCAGGCCGGCCGCGGCCAGCCCTCGGATTACTGTGCGCCGGTCCGGCATCGATGCTGCCATGGAGTGGGGGCCTCCGCTCTGATCGCTGACACCCCGACAGTATCGGCGGCGATCCTCAGCGCGCGATCAAGCCGAGCGCGGGCGGCTGCCCGGCCCTGCCGGCCGCCTGCACCACCGCCGCCGAACTGCCGCTCACCTCCATCATCGCTGTCAGTCGCGCCGGCCCTCGACCAGTGCGGCGAAACCGTCCAGATGGCGGGCCAGGCTGTACTCGAACAGCCCGTCGAGGTCCGACACCACGTCCGGCGGGATCACGGCCAGCAGCGGGAACCGCCCGCTGCCGAGCAGTTCGTCGGACCGTTGCCGCCGCGCGTGCCACCAGCCGGTGAGCGTCACGCCGGTGTCCTGCTCGGCGTCGATCTCGTCCGCCATGGACAGGCCCGCGGTGACCACCAGCCCGTGCAGCGCGAGCGCCTCCCGCATGAGGGTGGCGATGGGCAGCCCGAGGCCGTCGAGCGCGCGCAGCGTCCATTCGGTGTGGGCCATCATGTTGGGCACCAGCAACGGGCGGGTGAAGGAGACCGCCCTGGGCATCCAGTGATGCCGACGGCACAACTGCCACTGCCGGCGGGCCATCAGCTCCAGCCTGGAGCGCCACTCTCCCGCTTCGGGATCGGGCAGCTCCATCTCGCCGAAGACCTCGTCGACCATCTGGATGACCAGCTCGTCCTTGTGCGCCACGTGCCGGTACAGCGACATCGGGCCGACGCCGATGTCCGCCGCGAGCCGCCGCATGGTCACGGCGTCCAGCCCCTCGGCGTCGGCGATCGCGATGGCGGCGCGCAGGAGTTGCCCGCGGTCCAGCACCTGCCTGGAGCCGCCGACCGGCCTCGGCCTCACCGGCGCGGGCGCGCGGACCTGCCGTTCCTGACCGGTGCGCGCGCTGATCACCGTGCCCGCGCCGACTCTCGCCTCGACCAGCCCCTCGTCCCGCAGCGCCGCCATCACCTTGGTCGCGGTCGCGATCGCGACCCCCCACCGCCGGGCGATCTCCCTGATGGACGGCATCCGGTCGCCCGCCCTGAGCTCGCCGGCGAGGATCCGGGCGCGGAACTCCGCGGCGATGCGCCGGTAGGGCGGATCGGGCCGCTGCTCGAACGCCGACATCAAACCTCCCGTGTACTAGTTCAATGAGAGCATACTAGTACACATATTTCCCGCTTTGGCCTGCCAAAATGGCTCCCGGCAATACGATGTACGCATGACAGTTCACACACCCGCCACCGCCGTACGGCAGGCGGCGAAGGCGGACCATCAGGTGGTGCTGGACGTCCTCACCGAGGCGTTCATGCACGACCCGCTCGTCCGCTGGTTCTTCCCCGACCCCGGCCCCCGCGGCCTCCTCCAGCGGCACTTCCACCGCCCCCTGCTCACCCACCCCGCCGCCGAGGTCCACCTCACCGGCGACAACGAGGGCGCCGCGATCTGGCTGGCGCTGTCCGCCGGCCAGGAGCCCCACGCCGAGGAGCCGGAATCGGCCTCGGTCTACGGCGAGAGCGGGCCACGGCTGGCGGCCCTGGGCGAGGCGCTGGCCGTACGGCACCCCGTCGAACCGCACCTCTACCTCCCCTGCATGGGAGTGATCGGCGGCCGGCAGGGCGCGGGCCTCGGCTCGGCGTTGTTGCGGCACCGGCTGGAGCGGGCGGACGCCGACGGCCTCGCCACCTACCTGGAGGCCGGCTCCCCCCGCAGCCGCGCCCTCTACCTGCGGCACGGATTCCAGGACCTCGGCGAGCCGGTACGCGTGGCCGACAGCCCGCTCGTGCAGCCGATGTGGCGACAGCCGCGGCCTTGACCACTTCACCAGCGAAAGGGATGACAATGACGACGAATGACGTGACCGAGGCCCGTGGCACCGACCGGCGCCCGCCGACCCTGGTGTTCGTGCACGGCACCAACTCCTCCTCGACCCTGGCTACCGGCCTGATCAGCGAGCTGACCCTGCGCGGGCACCGGGCCGTGGCCGTGGACCTTCCGGGGCACGGCCGCGACGCGTTCTACCCCCGGTCGTACCAGGCCCCGCAGGACCTCGAAGGGCTGGCCACCGAGCCGTCCCCGCTGTCCAAGATCACTATCGACGACTACGTCGAGCACGTGGTGGACGTGGTGCGCCGCGCCCGGCGGCACGGGCCGGTGATCCTGGCCGGCGCGAGCCAGGGCGGCGTCACCGTGAGCAGGGTCGGCAACGCCATCCCCGAGCTGCTCGAACGGGTGGTCTACGTCGCGGCCTACTGCTGCGTGGACCTGCCCAGCCTGTCGGCCTACCTGGAGACCCCGGAGAACGCCGGCAGCCTGCTCGCCAACGTGACCGGGGCGATCGCCGCCGATCCGGCGGCCCTGGGCGTGGCCAGGGTCAACTGGCGCACGGCCGACCCGGAGCGCATCGACGGCATCAGGGAGTGCCTGGCCGGCGGCTTCACCGACCGGCAGATGGGCCACCTGCTGGCCATGCTGGAGCCGGACGAGACCGCCGCCATTCCCCTGACCGAGGCGAGGGGGCAGGCACACACCTGGGGCCGCATCCCCAGGACGTACGTGCGCTTCACCCTCGACCGGCTGATCCCGCCGGCGCTGCAGGACCGGTTCATCGCGGAGGCCGACCGGCTCACCCCGGACAACCCGACCGACGTACGCAGCGTCGCCGCCCCCCACGTCGGCCCGTTCGACCTGCCCGAACTGGTGGACATCTTCGCCGAACTGGCCGGTCGCTGACCCCGGATCAGGGGGCCTTCACGACGGCGTCGATCTCCACGACGCTGCCGTAGGGCAGCTCGGACACCCCGACGACCGTGCGGGCCGGCCTCGGCTCCGGCCACAGGTCGAGGAACTGCTGGTTGGCCACGTCACGCAGGGCCATGTCGGTGACGAAGTAGGTCAGCTTCACCACGTCCTCCAGGCGCGCGCCGACCGTGGCCATCCGCCGCCGCGCGGTGTCCATCGCCGCGTCCAGCGCCGCCCGCTCACCGCCGACCACGGTGCCGTCCTCCCGCAGCGGCAGCGAGCCGGAGACGAAGACCAGCCCGCAGGCGACCACGGCCGGGCTGTACGGGTGCTGCGGATCACTGCTCATGGAGGGCCTCCTGGCGGGCGGGTCCGGCGAGGATGCCGGCCAGCAGCGGAGGGTTGACGGAGCCGCCGCTCAGGATGGCCACGTGCTTGCCGGTGGTGTCCCCGGCGAGGTAGGCGGCGAAGGTCACCGCGCCGCTGGGCTCGGAGACGAGCCTGGCGTCCAGCGCGAGCCGCCGTACCGCGTCGAGGATCTGCTCCTCGCTGACGGTCACGATCTCGTCGAGGTGGCGGCGGATCCCGTCCCACGGCACGGCGCCCAGGCCGTGGGTGCGCAGGCCGTCCGCCACGGTCCGGTAGGTCTGCTCGGGCTCCCAGGCCAGGCGGCGGCCCTCGCGCAGGCTCTGCTCCGCGTCGGCGGCCAGCTCCGGCTCGACCCCGATCACCCGGGTTTCCGGCCGCAGCGCCTTGACGGCGGTCGCCACCCCGGCGGCCAGGCCGCCGCCGCTGACCGGGACCAGCACCACGTCCGCGTCGGGCAGGTCCTCCATGATCTCCAGGCCCACGGTGCCCTGACCGGCCACGACCTCCGGGTCGTCGAACGGCGGCACCGGCAGGTAGCCGTACTGCTCGGCGAGCACGAAACCGTGCGTGTCGCGCAGGGCCGGGGGCACCAGCACGACCTCGGCGCCCAGCTCCCTGACCACGTCCACCTTGTTCGGCGGCGCGGTGTCCGGCATCACGATCACCGCGCGCAGCCCCAGCCGCCGCGCCAGCCAGGCTACCGAGCGCGCGTGGTTGCCGCTGGAATGCGCGACGATCCCGCGCGCCCGCGCCTCGGGCAGCGACTGCTTGATCTTGTTGTACGCCCCGCGCAGCTTGAAGGCGGCCGTCGGCTGCAGCGACTCCGGCTTGATCCACAGCGGCCTGTCCGGCTCCGCCGGGGAGAAGGGCAACAACGGGGTGCGTACCACCGTGTCGGCGATGCGTTCGGCGGCGGCGCTGATGTCGGCCAGCGTCACCATCTCGGTTGTGCCGATAGCTGTGCCGGTCACTTGCTCGGTCATGCCAGTCGTCCCTTCACGGCCCGGCCGGGCCTCGCTTCCAGCTGCACTTCACCGTCGCGAACCACGAACTCACCGTTCACGAGCAGGTGCTCGACGCCCGTCGATGGGCGGCCGGGCTCGGTGTAGGTGGAGCGGTCGCGTACCGAGTCGAGGTCGAACACCACGAGGTCGGCGTCCGCGCCCACCTGCACCCGGGCCTTGTTCCTGAACTGCGGCGCCACCGCGGACACCACCTCGGCGGGCCGCAGCGTGCACCGCCGCACGGCCTCGATCAGGCTCAGGCGGCCGGAGCCGCGCACCATCGTGGCCAGGAACCGGGAGAACGTCCCGCTCGTACGCGGATGACCGGCCGCCGTGACGGGCAGCGGCCACGTGTCGTCCGGGGCGGCGAACGGGATGGCGTCGGAGGCGATCGCGGTGTCGGGCAGCAGCAGGGCGCGTTCCAGCACCGCCCAGTCGGCCGGGTCGTCCTCGTTCAGGTAGTGGATGGCCACCATCGCGCCCGGGTCGGTGCGCTGGATCTCGCGCAGCCGCTCGGCGTCGCGCGGCCGCTCACCGGTGGCGGCGAGCACCAGGTCGCGCGGCGTGATGCCGAGCCTGGACAGGTTCTCCGGGGACAGGAAGGGCACGCCGATCGTGGTCATGCCGGCGCCGTACGGGTAGGCCTCGGTGGACACCTTCAGCCCGTGCCTGCGCGCCCCGTCCACCACGGCGCCGATCTCGTCGATGGCGCGCAGCGAGGTGCTGTTGATGTGGCACAGGTGCATGTGCGCGCCGGTGCCGGCCGCGGCGGCGACCACCTCGGCGATGCCTTCGAGCGCGGTGCCCGGGTCGTCGGGGTTCTTGAACCGGGCATGCGTGAACGTGGGCACGTCGAGGCTCTGGGCCAGCCGCGCCACCTGGACGTACTCCTTGCGCCCGGTCTGCGGGGCGTATCCCAGCAGCACCCCGATGCCCAGCGCGCCCGCGTGCAGCTGGGTCTCCAGCTCGGCCAGCACCTGGTCGATCTGGGCGGCGGTGGCCTTGTCGCGCCAGTGCGCGCCGCCGCACAACTCGGCGAAGCTCTCCCAGCCGCCATTCGGCTCGGCGCCGTCGAGCACCTTCATCCGCGCCATGGCCCAGGACGCGGAGTAGCCGAAGTTGATCGGGCGGCCCTCTTCGCTCGCGCGCCGGTAGGCCAGTTCCACGGGGGCCGCGCCCGACTCCAGCTCCAGGGCGGTGCTCACGCCGTCCAGGGCCTGCATCCGCAGTGAGCCCACTGTCTGCGCGTGGCTGTGCAGGTCGATGAAGCCGGGTGCGAGCACCCGGCCGGAAATGTCGAGTTCGCGGCGGGCGGGCACCGGCTCCTCGGAGACTGACGTGATCTTGTCGCCCGTGATGGCGACATGGCGGATCGCGTCCAGTCCCGTCTCCGGATCCACCACCCGGGCGCCACGCAACAGTAGGTCATTCACCCGTCAATCATCACGATTGTCCCGAAGCGACGCCTATACTGCCGGAATCCGACATAAAGGGAGCATTGTCGCGATGGAATCCGACATGTTGCGAGAAAACGATCTCGAACTGATCGACGCGCTCCAGCTCAACCCCCGCGCGTCCTGGGCCGAGGTCGGCGCGGTGCTGGGCATGGACCCGGTGACCGCCGCGCGGCGGTGGAAACGGCTGGTGGACGACCGGCTGGCCTGGTGCACGGTCGCCCTGGGCCGCCGCCAGCTGCACACCATGAGCGTGGCCTTCCTGGAGCTGACGTGCGAGGCCGGCGCGGCCGGTCAGGTCGCGGCGGAGCTGGCGCAGCAGCCACACATGATCACCGTGCAGCACATCGCCGGTTCGTACGACCTGTGGACGATCGCGATCGCCCCCGACATGGCCGGCCTGTCGGAATACCTGCTGTCCCAGCTTCCCCGCCAGCCCGGCATCACCCGGGTACGCACCCACATCGCGACCAGGGCGTTCGACCTGAGCATGCGCTGGCGGTTGCGGGTGCTCAACGCCCACCAGGCCGGACGGCTGCGCCCGGCGCGCGGCCCGCACGCGGTGACGCGCCCGATGGACGAGATCGACCGCCGCCTGTTCGTCGCGCTGAGCACGGACGGCCGGCGCAGCTTCGCCGAACTGGAGGACGAACTCGGACTGTCCGCCCGTACGGTGCAGCGCCGGATCAACCGGCTGGAGGCGGTCGGCGACATCACCTTCCGCTGCGACCTGGCCAGGCGGCTGGCGGGCTGGCACAACTCGGCGGTGTTGTGGCTGGCGATGCCGGACGACCACCTGGAGAGCACCGGCGAGCAGCTCCTGACCTGGCCGGAGACCCGTACCTGCGCGGCCGTGGCCGGCCCCAACAACCTGCTGCTGACCGTCGGCCTGCACAGCGTGGCCGACCTGCACGAGCTGGTCACCCGGCTGCGCCACGATTTCCCGCACGCCACGATCGTGGACAGGCAGATGGTGTTGCGCCAGGTCAAGCTGTACGGGCGGGTGCTCGACCCGGTCGGCCGCTGGTCCTCCACGACCCCGCTGGACCTGTGGGCGCTGGGGGCGAACAGCACTGGGCTGCACTGATGTCCGGTTCGTGCATATTGACCGGCAAGGATGACGGTTTCCGGCGAAGGGGGGACCTGTCTGACTGGGCTACCCATACTTCCCCAAATACCTGGCGGCCAAAGCCATCGCTGGCAACGCGAAGGAACCCCTCATGCTGAAGACCGGGCAACCTACGACCCTGGACAGGGTGCTGGGTGGCGTGGAACGGCTGGGCAACAAACTGCCCAACCCGTTCGTCATGTTCATCGGGCTGTTCGTGCTGATCTCGCTCGCCTCGTGGGCCGCCGCGGCCTTCGGCGCCACGGTGCGGCTGCCCGGCGCGGATGAGGCGACGCCGGTCAAGAGCGTCCTGTCCGGCGAGGGCCTGGTGGAACTGCTCGGCTCGGCGGTGGACAACTTCGTGGAGTTCCCGGCTCTCGGCCCGGTGCTGACCGTGGTGCTCGGGGTGGGCGTGGCGCAGGGCACGGGGGCGCTGGAGGCCGCGGTGCGCCTGGCCTTCCACCGGGTGCCGCGCTCGCTGGTGCCGTACGTGGTGGCCTTTGTCGCCTGCCAGGGCCACGTCATGTCGGACGCGTCGTTCCTGGTCATCCCGCCGCTGGCGGCGCTCGTCTTCCGCGCGGTCGGCCGGCATCCGCTGGCCGGGCTCATCGGCGCGTACGCCTGCACCGCCACCGGCTATGGCGGCGGCCTGCTGCTGGGCACGCTGGACGCGAGCCTGGCGGGCATCACCGAGAAGGCCGCGGCCCTGCTGCCGGGCAGCACCGGTTACACCACCAACATCGCGATGAACTACTACTTCGGCGCCGCGGCCGGGCTGGTCCTGCCGATCGTCGGCGGGTTCCTGATCTCCCGCGTGCTGGAGCCCCGGCTGCCGGCCTGGCGGCCCGCCGAGGGCGACGACGACGCGCGGGTGGAGGTGACCAGGCGCGAGCGACGGGCGCTGCTCGTGTCCGGGCTCGTCGTGGTCGGGTTCCTCGCGCTGCTCGTGGTGGCCTGGCTGGTGCCGGGCAGCCCGTTGCAGGGCGAGGGCGGCTCGCTGGTGCCCTCACCCCTGCTGGACAACCTGGTGCCGATCATCGCGCTGGTGTTCTTCCTGTTCGGCTACACCTACGGGCGGGCGGTGAAGCTGGACAAGGACGACCGCAACGTCTACACGCTGATGACCTCGTCGATCAAGGAGATGGCCGGCTTCATCACGCTCATCTTCATCGTCGCCCAGACGCTGAGCGTGTTGTCCTGGAGCGGGCTGGCCACGTTCCTCGCGGTGCAGCTGGCCGACGCCGCCCAGGCCGTGGGGCTGGTCGGATTCCCCGCGCTGGTCTTCCTGATCCTGCTGTCCTCGCTGCTGAACCTGGTGATCACCTCGGGCTCCGGCCTGTGGTCGCTGGAGTCCACGGTGATGGTGCCGGCGCTGATGTTGCTCGGCCTGTCACCGGCCATCATCCAGGCCACGCACCGGATCGGGGACTCCATCACCCAGGCGATCTCCCCCATGCACATCTTCCTGTACTTCATCCTGGCCTCCGCGCAGAAGTACGAGCCCGACCTCAAGCTCGGCACGCTGGTGTCCAGGCTGCTGCCGTTCGTGCCCGCGTTCGGCCTGGTGTGGGCCTGCGTGCTGGCCGTCTTCTACTTCTTCGGCCTGCCGGTCGGCCCCGGCGCGGGCATCCATCTGCCCTGACCGCCGCAAACAGGCATCCATCTTCCCTGACCGCCGCAAACAGGCATCCGTCCGCACCTGAGCGCCGCAAACGGGCATCCGTCCGCACCTGAGCGCCTACAACATGTTGCTGATCTGCCTTGGCATCCGCGGGACGGGCCGCTGCTCGAACAGCTCGTCCGCCTCCGCCCGGGTCAGCAGGCGCGTCTCCAGGAGGGTCGCGAAGCATCTGTGCCAGTCCTGCCTGGCCTCCTCGTGCCGTCCCAGGGCGTGCAGGGTCTGGCCGGACCACCAGGCGGTCACGGCGTAGCCGATGCGGTATCCGGCTTCGCGCAGGAGTGCCAGCGCCACCTGGTGGATGTCGGCCGCCTCCGCGAGACGGCCGGCATGCATGCAGGCGCGGGCCAGGGTCGCGCGGCCCGCGCCCTCCCCGTACAGGGTGCCGGTTCCGCTCCACTCCACGATGGCCGCCCTGGCCTGCGCGATGGCCTCCTCGAACCGCCCCTGCCGGTACAGCAGGTGCACGCGGTTGTTGTAGATGGCGCCCCGTGCGTAACGGTCCTCTGCCTCGTCGGCGATCTCCAGGGCCTGCGCCAGATGCGCCTCGGCGAGGTCGAGCCGCCCGAGCAGGGTGTGGATGATGCCGAGGTTGTTGAGTGCTCCCATCCTGCGGCGCGGCAGGGCGGCCTGGTCCCAGTACACCACGGCCCGTTCCAGGTGACGGATCGCCGCCCCGTAGCGTCCCTGGTCGCGGTACGCCCAGCCCAGGTAGCTCTCCACCTGCGCCCGCCCGGCCCGGTCCCCGCACGTCACGGCCACCTCGATCGCGTCGCGGTGTACTCCGGCCAGGTGCGTGACCCAGCCCCGGTGGTTGAACGGCCAGTGCATCCCGATCGCCAGCCCAATGGCGGTGGCCGGGTCGGCGGAATCGCCCGCCTGGCGGGCCACGGCCAGGAGGTTGTCGCGTTCGGCCTCGGTCCACTCGCCGGCCTCCCGCGCGCTGGTGAACGCGACGCCGGGCTGCTCCGCCTCGTACCCCGGCTGCGGGTCCTCGACGTGCACGAGCCGCGTTGCCGTCTTGACCGAGGCCAGGTAGTGGTGGAGCCCACGGCGGAGCGCGGCCGCACGCTCCGTCGCGGGCAGTTCGTTCGCGGCCCGTTCCTTGGCGTACTGCCGGATGAGGTCGTGGAGACGGTACCGGCCGTGCCCCGCGGGCTCCAGCAGCCGGGCACCGCGCAGCCGTTCGAGCGCCGCCTCCGCGCGTGACTCCGTCCAACCGGCCAGGGCGGCCGTGGCGGCCGGGGTGTGGGCCGGCGTGTCGAGTAGGCCGAGAAGCAGGAGGACGCGGGCGGCGTCGTGCCCGCCGGGCTCCTCGCCCAGATGCCGGTGGCTGACCGCGATGCTGGCACGTACGGCCAGGTCGGCGTATTGCAGGTGGTCCAGGCGCCGGGCCGAGTCGGTGAGGTGAGCGGCGTCGGTGAGGCGGGCCGTGTCGGGAAGGTGGGCCGTGTCGGGAAGGTGGGCCGCGTCGACGAAGCGGGCGGCATCAGTGAGGCGGGCAGCACCGGTGAGGCGGGTGGCATCGGTGAGGCGGGTGGCAAGGTCGGACAGCCGCCAGTCCGGCCGTGCCGCGAGGCGGGCGCCGGCGATCCGGACGGCCAGGGGGAGGCCGCCGCACAGCGCGGCGATCTTCGTGGCGGCCTCAGGCTCCTGCTGGACCCGGGCGGGACCCGCGATCCTGGCCAGCAGCGTGACGGCATCGCCGTCGGCGAGCCCGGCCAGGTGCAGGTGGCGGGCATTGTCGAGGCTGGTCAGCGCGTCGCGGCTGGTGATGACGGTTCGGCAGCGCGCGCCCATCGGGACGAGCGGCCGCACCTGGCCGGCGTCGAGCGCGTTGTCGAGGATGACGAGCAGTTCACTCACCGCAGTGAGCGAGCGATAGCGGGCTATCGCCTCCTCCAGCTCGGCCGGTACGGCGGATCCGTCCAGCCCCAGCGAACGCAGCAGGAGGCCCAGGGCGTCGAGCACCGGCCGCGGCCGCAGCCCCGGGGTCGCGCCGTTCAGGTTGACGTAGACGACACCGTCGCGGAACCGTCCGGCCATCGCGTACGCGACGTGAACGGCCAGCGCCGACTTGCCCACACCGCCGGGCCCGTCAACCACCGCCGCTCCTGCTTCCTGGCTCAGCAACGCCTCCCGCAACCAGGCCACCTCCGCATGGCGGGCGGTGAACGACCCGGTGTCGGCGGGTAACTCGGCGCGAACGATCGCGCCGGACCCCAGCACGGCGGCACGCTCCAATGCGGGGTCCCTCATGCCAGCCCGCAGCACGGCGGCGCGCTCCAGCGCGGGATCCCTCATGCCAGCCCGCAGCACGGCGGCGCGCTCCAGCGCAGAGTCCCTCGTCCCAGCTCGCAGCGCGGCGGTGCGCTCCAGCGCGGGATCCCTGCCGAGGATGGCCTGCTGCAGCCGGCTCAGCCGCGCGCCCGGCTCGACACCGAGCTCCTCCACCAGGACACCGCGGCCCTCCTGGTAGACCGCGAGCGCTTCCGACTGCCGTTCCGCCCGATAGAGCGCCAGCATCAGCTGGGCGCGGGGGCCCTCCCGCAGCGGGTGGGCCCGGACATGCGAGGCCAGGTCGGCCACCACCGCGTGGTGCTCCCCCGCGGCCAGCCGCAGGTCGATGTGCTCCTCGAAGACCGACAGGCGCTCCTCCTCCAGCCGCCTGGACTCGATCTGCGCCCACGCGTCGGTCAGCTCACCCAGGGCACGCCCCCGCCACAGGGCCAGCGCCCGCCGGTACAGCCGGTCGGCCGTGCCCGACTCGCCCCGCTCGCGCGCCAGCCGCGCCTGGCGGGCCAGCTGCGTGAAGTTGTGCGCGTCCACCTGATCGCGCGGCACGTCCAGCAGGTAGCCGCCGGCCACGGTCGCGATGGTCTGGGGGGTGAGCGCGTCCCGCAGCTTCGACACCACGATGTGCAGCTGCTTGGCGGCCGTGGCGGTCGAGGTCTGTCCCCAGACGTCGGCGACGAGCTGACGCGCGGCGACGGGCCGGCCGGCATCCAGCGCCAGCCGCGTCAGGACGGCGACGCGGCGGCGGCCCACCAGGCGTACCGGTCGCCCATCCGCCCTGACCTCCCAGGGCCCGAGGAATGCGATCTCCAGTGTCATCAGGGAGAGGAGTCTAGGAAGGGCCGGTATACCGCCAGTATGTCCGTGCCGGGGGGCGCGTTCCGGACCTGTTAATGTCTCGGCCATGGTCCACAAGTTCGTCCGGCTCCGGACTGTCTGAGACGGTGTGCCGCGCCGGCTGAGCACGGACCCCCCCCCGTTCCATACCGGGATCATCCCTGTTGCCGCCCACGGCCTACCCGATGGGGACGGCCGAGATCGTGAACGGAAGCTCAGCCCGTCCACCGGTCTGCCCGGTGTTGTACCGGCTGTTGACCACCGGCAGCCGCTCACGTACCACCCGCGCGGTGCTGGGGTGCGCGAAGCCCGGATGGTCGATCACCGACTCCGCCTCGACGGCACCGAATGGCTCCCCGGTTCATCGTCGCAGGCGTCGTAGCGACACTCGCCCTCCTACGATGGCGATCAGCCCCACTTGGACGACGAACAACACCAGTGCGATCAGCCCCGACAGGGCGGACATCTCTTCTTCCGAAAGCCCGCCACCACACTCCGTTATGTTGCCGCCCTCATACAGAACGACACAGATGTTTCCCATGATCGCGGAAACGATGAACCAATTGACAAGCAGAAGAGGAATCGCACCCAGGATAATGATCTTCCTCGTGCGATTCGAATGGCTACGCGCGGAGTTCATGTCCGCCGCCGCCGAAGCTGGCCCTGCCGCCCATCGAAACACTCAAGCATAAGCGAGGGAGCCCGACAAGGCCCTCGTGTGTCGTTCCATCCGGGTGGAACGGGGTCACTCGTTGCTCAACCCGCATAAATATGACGCCACTAATCGGAGGCTTCAGATGGCGAAGCTCAAATGCAAGTGCGGAACCATTCTCCGCGACGACGACCCGGGCTACAGCCTTCTGTTGCTCAGCGAAGCTGAATATCTTGGGATCCGCCATGAGTGACTCCGTGAGGCTCTGACGCTCGGTCCACGCGTCACCGAGCGCGGTTCGATCCGTTCGAGCGGGATCGACTGGGCCCGGGTCGGGAACCGCCACCAGTCCGGCCGAGCCTCGCCGCTGAAAGTTTCCCCAGCCGCAGCCCTTCCACCAGCGCCGTTATCAGTGGCCGCCGCCACGTCCCCTCTCTTGGGCGCCGGATGGCGTACCTTACTCCCGCTCACCCACCTCCGCGTCAATGGGAGTCTTCGTGCGTACATGGCTGGTCCGCGCCGTTGTGTCCTTCCTGTTGGTTCCGCTGACGGCCGCTCCGGCGGCGGCCTCCGGCCCGGCGGGGACGGACGCGCGTACGTGCGCGAAGGCGAACCTGCTGTTCTGCGAGGACTTCCAGGCCATGCCGGTCGGCGGCGCGAGCAGTCTCCGCTGGGGAATCGACACCAAGCACGGCACGCTGACCGTCGAGCGCGCCGGGCGATGGGGGCAGAAGGTGCTGCGGGTGCACACCGAGGGCAACGGCCGGGCGTTTCTGAAGGTGGACGACTTCGCCGCGCCGGGCAACAGCTTCTACGGGCGTCTGCGGTTGCGGGCCGGCGCGTTCCCGACCGCCCCGGACTGGGCGCACTACACGCTGGTCGAGGCGACCGGCGACGGGCCCGAGATCGTTCGTCCGCTCGGCGGCCAGTACGCCCCGCCGCCCCACGGAGGAGCCGCGTACTGGGGCGTCGGGGCGGACGGCGGTCCCACCGGGGACTGGACCAACTGGCGTACCACCGCGCCGTCCGTCGCCGGGGCCTGGACCTGCGTGGAGTGGCACATGGACGCCGGCGACAACCGGGTCTCGTTGTGGTTCGACGGGGTGGCCAAGCCGGAGCTCACTGTGTCCACCCGGGAGCACGGCGGCAACCCGGTGGACTTCGTCTTCCCGCGGTTCGACACGGTCAAGCTGGGCTGGCAGCTCTACCAGGCGAACCCGACCCCCTCCGGCTACGACGTGTGGATGGACGACATCGCGCTGAGCAGCCGGAGGGTGGGCTGCTGAGGTGTGACCGGCTGCTGCCGGGGGCCCGTGGTCCAGGCCAAGGGAGAGTGACGACCCCGGGCTAGGGAGCGACGAGCTGGCGGGTGATCGTGGGATCGCTGATCCTGGTGTCGTCCGCCAGCAGGAACGCCTTCGACAGGATGATCGACAACATGCCGCCGTCCTCCTCGAACGGCAGGAACACCGAGGCGGCGGCGCTGTCGTGTCCTGGGACGATGCACAGGTAGGCGTCGTTCGGCTCCATCAGGATGTTGCCCGAGCCCAGATGGATCCGGTACGTGCGCAGTCGCCCCCGCACGCGCAGGAACCGGTCGGTCAGCTCCAGCCGGTCGGCGATCTTCAGCCGGGGCAACAACCGGGCCAGCGCGTCACGCCGCGTGCGGGCGGTCTCGCTCAGTTCGCCGAACCCGTACGACCGCCAGTAACCGTCGTACCCGGCCGCCGCCTGCTGGTCGAGCCCCAGGGATCCGACCCCCACGGCGAGGTCGGCGTCGCGCAGCAGTTCCGACAACACCAGCGGCGGAACCTCGGTGAGCGGCGCGTCGCCGGGGAAGTTCGCGTGGCGGAACCGGATCGCGTCGGTGGCGGCGCGGGAGGCGGTGCCGTAGGCGTCCTGCTGGGGGTCGGAGGCGACCTGCATGCCCCAGCTCGCCTGCCAGCCGGCGAGCGTCTTGACGGCCTCCCCGACGTCGCCGCCGCCCTCGTAGTCCCAGTGACCGATCGACAACCCGCTCCAGCCGCGCTGTTCCAGCAGCGCCTTCGCCTGCCCGTAGCGTACGAGGTGGCCCTTGAAACGGTCGGAGTAGGTGCGGGTGCGCTCCTCGGCCGGGGTGAGCAGGTAGATCTCGCGGAACGCCTGCTTGAACGGTTGCCTGAGCCCTCGTTCCAGCAGGTGGTCGCGCCAGCCGCGTACCCCGTCGGCGTTCTCCTGGATCGGGTGCCACAACCGGACGGGCGTGCCGGCGTCCGGGCGGGGCACGGAAGCGCCGCCCGCGTCGGCCAGTGTCCAGCCGTCGCCGCTCCTGACCGGCAGTCCGGCGAACCCGCCGGGGAGCCGCCAGATGAGGGCGCGCGTGTAGGGGCCGGTGACCGGGTGATCGAAGAAGTACTGCTCGACTTCCCCCCAGGACAGCTCGCGTTCGACGATGAGCATCTGCTCCAGGCGCAACCGCTCGGCGGCCTGCGTACGTTTGAGGTCCTTCAACGTGGCCTTGAGATCGGCGAGCACCGGATCCTTATGGATGGCCTGGGGCGCCGACTTGACGACGCGTCCGGACGCGTTGACGAACCGCAGCACCGGCCCGGCCACGTCGAGCCTGACCACACAGTCGCCGGCCTGCTCCTCCCTGACCCCGTCGGGGCCGAGCCCGAAGGCGGGGACCGTACGGTCGACCAGCTGTTCGTGACTCAGCCCTTCCTGTACGGCCACCGCGTCGAGGGCGTCGGACGCCTTCGCCAGCAGGGCGGGCCTGCGCAGCTTGGCCCGCACGCGCGCGAGCACGCCCACCGTGTCGAGGCCGCCCCGCTTGGCCAGCGCGTTCAGCGCGGCGTTGGCCAGCCTCTCGTTGCGGCAGACGGCGGCGCCGCCGGTGCCGTTGCGCCCGATGCCGCAGTTCATGGCGACGTCGCCGAGCAGCGTGGACACCCAGGGCGCGTCGATCACCTCGCAGGTCCACAACATGCCGCGCAGCGGGAGCACGGTGTGGCTCGCGAGGAAGACCCTGCCGCCGGGCTCGCGGCTCTCGCGGTGGGTGGCCAAACGGGAGAGGATCTCGCGCAGCACCGCCACGCCGTCGTCGGTGAGCAGCGTACGGACCCTGGCCAGCCAGGGTTCGCTGGGCCTGTTGGCCTTGGCCTTGCGCCAGTGCTTCAGCAGCGGCAGCACGGCGGGATGAGTCAGCCGGTCGGCGTACTTCCCCGCCATGGCACGGGCGATGGGGTCGCCGTCCCACACCAGGCTGCGCACGATCCCGGCCGCTCCGTGCTCCCTGGGCTCGGTCAGTACGCGCCACAGGTCCTTGCGTAACGCGGCCCGGCCGGGGCTGTGGTGGGCCGGGTGCCACGGCGGCACGTCACCGAGGATCTGACGGCGCTCGGGGTATTCGAGGGTCGCGATGGCCGCCAGCGGAATCCGGTACACCTCGGCGTGGCTGGTCTGCCCCCTGCTCGACAGCCAGTCGGCGATCTCCCACAGAGAGCGCGTGTCCTCGAACGTCCAGGGAATGTCGCCGCCGGCCACCTCGCGCACCAGCCGGAGCACCTCCTCGGGGTACTCCTCGCCGTCCTTGCCGCCCAGGCCGAGCCGCAGCTGCGCCCACAGGCCGTACACCCTGCGCCCGGTTTCGTCGGTGCCGGGCCGCCCGCCCGCGTCATACCGGGCGAGCAGCTCGCGCGGCAACTCTCTGATGTAGCGGTCGATCAGGTAGCTCTGGGACGGGGGGAAGATGTCGAGGACACCCGTGGCCATGGGGGGACTCCATTGTTGTCGGCGATCAACGTGACGGGCCATAGTTATCAACGGGCACCGACATTTGGCCTCACTCGCGGAGCCGGCCATGGAAATTCGCTGGCCTGCGCGACACGCTCCGCCCCACACTGGAACCGTGATTACGGAGTGTGTCCGGCTGTATCGGGATCTGTGTGCGGCGATGGTCCCCGGCGCCGGCATGGAGGCGGTGGCGGCGGAGTTGTCACGGGTGATCGCGCCCGTGGTGCCGCACGACGCGTTGCGCTGCGGGACGAGCAATCCGTCGGCGGGCCCGAGCATCACCACGCTGGCGTTCTGGCACGGGTACACCCCCGATCTCGGCCGCGAACTGCTCAGACCCGACCGGGTCGGGGAGTACCTGGGCGAACTGGCCCATCTGGCGCGGCGGCAGGTCCCTGTGACGGTGGCCCGGCGGCCGCGGCCGGGCATGCGGGACCGGTTGCTGGACGAGCACGGCGCCGGCGAGGAGTTGTGCCTGGCGCTGCGGTCGGCGCGGGGCGTGTGGGGCGTGCTCTGCCTGATGCGGGCGGCGGACCGCCGTCCGTTCGACGAGGCCGACGCGCGCCGGCTGGCAGGCGTCGGGCCCGCCCTGGTCGATGCGTTCCGCACCTATGTGACGGCCCCGCCGGCCGGTTCCTCTCTGCCCGAGCCACCGCCGGGCATGCTCATCGTCGGGGCCGACAACCGGATCAAGACGATGACGCCGCAGGCGGTGCCGTGGTTGGAGGCGATGAGAACGCACCTGGCCGTACCCGATTGGCTGGCCGACTGCTCGTTCTCGAGCCTGGCGGCGGCGGCGCGCGAGCAGCCGCGGCACCTGCGACTGTGCGTCCCCTCGGTCGGATGCGGCTGGTGGACCACGATCGAGGCCCAGCGGCTCGGCGACGACGGCGACGTGGCGGTCATGATCCAGCGCGCGAGCGGCAAGGCGCTGATGCCCTCGTTCTGCGACTGGTACGGGGTCACCGCCCGCGAACGGCAGATCATGCAGCACCTCTACAGCGGGTCGGCGCCCAAGCAGATCGCCCGCGTGCTCGACCTGTCCGTCTACACGGTCGGCGACCATCTCAAGGCTCTGTTCCGCAAGACGGGCACGAGCGGACGCGACGAACTCATCGCCTCCCTCAACAGGTGATGCCACCGCACCGGTCACCGGCCCCGAACCCACCGCGGGGTGCCGGGGCCGGTGTTCGGCGAAGCGTTCTCTCAGAACGGCCGGTCAGGGAGTGGTGAAGAGCCACCATTGGGGGGTGCCGTTCTGCGCGCAGAAATACGACACCCATTGACCGGCCTGCTGCCCTTGGTTGCCGGCCACCCAGCAGACCTCGAAGCTGGCGTAAGGGCCGTACACGGACTGGGCCGTCGCGGGAGCGACGCCGGTGCCCAGCACCAGGCAGGCGGCGCTGACGAGACCGGCGAGCAGACGGGCTCGGTAACTCATATTCGTTTCCTTTCGGCGGTGAATTCGTTCTCGCGAATTCCGGGAGCGGGCGGGGTCAGATGTTGTGCGAGAAGTCCCCGCCGTAGCCCGCGATGAAGACGTGGCTGTCGATCTGACCGGCGGCGAAGAACATCGAGATCCCGCATCCGAATCCGATGCCGTCGCGGCCCACGTTGAAGACGTTGTTCGCGCTCAGAACGTGCACGTGATCGCCTTCGATGCCGAGGTTGTCCCTGGCCAGGATGCGGTTCGGGCCGTCCCAGACGTGCACGTGGAGGAGTGAGCTGGTCTCCCGCGCGTGGAAGAGGATGAGCACCCTGTCGAGGGTCGCGCGGCGGTTCTCGACGAGGACGGGGGTGGGAATGGCCAGGTGGATCCAGTCGCCTCCGTTCGCCGGGAGCGAGAAGGTCACGCCGAATCCCTGGCGTAGGGCGCTGGTGGCGGGGTTCTCGGCCACGGCTCCGAAGCCGTGCTGCCATGACGCGTACGTTTTCGCCATTGTCTTTCTCCTTGCGGTTCCGGCCCGGTTGTTGATTTGGCGACGCCCCGGATTCCGGGCCTGCCCAACAATAAAATCCCTTGGCCAAAACTTGACATCCCTAAAGCTAGGGATGCGCATTTCCCATAAAACACACATCTATGGGGAGAAATGCCGCGAAATTCCGAGCTGACGAAAGTCTCTCCCGGGTCGGGGCATAAGGCGGGCTCTGGTCATCGGCTGGGGCAGAGCACGGCTTCGGCGGCCGCGGGAGTCGTCGCCGCAGGTCCGCGGGAACCAGCTTGCCCTGGCTGAGTGCGCGGTGGAGATGGCCCGCGGGCTCGGCCGACTTCCTGATTGCTTGCCGGAAGTCTCCGGGCTCGGCCGGGCCATACCCCTTCCATAGGGGCGTTGGGTCAGGATGCGAGGTAGGAGTACACGTCCTCCATGACCCGGTTGGCGTTGTACAGGTAGACGTGGTCGGTGACCGTGTTGGCGAGCACCCCGGCGGTCAGCCCATTGAAGTGCGCGTTAGGACGGTCGGTGCCGGGGGCGACGTAGACCTTGTAGAAGCTGCCCGGCTCGATGACGGCGCCGTCGCCCACCCGCAGGAGGGTGTTGCCGAACTCGCGCAGGGTGTAGCCCTTGAGGTCGATCGGCCTGCCGGTGGTGTTGCGGAGTGCGACGTACTCGCCCCCGTCGGGCTCGACGTCGTTGCCGTCCGGGTTGTACACGACGCTGTCGATGACGACGCCGGGGTTCCTGCGCAGCGGCTCCCGGCCGGCGAGCACGGCCTTGGCGATGTCCGGCACGTTGGTGAACACGTAGTCGTAGCCCTGGTGCTCGATCATGCCCAGGATCGACGGGCCGTCCTCGACCTCGCTGACGACCTCCAGCCCGAACGACTTCACCCGGGCGACCTGGGAGGCGGTGGTCTGGACCGGGTTGCCGGCGATCGCGCTGGTCCAGGTGGCGAGCTCGGTGAGCACCTCGTCGGTCGCCGTCATGAACGGGTAGCCGCTGCGGAGCAGCAGCGTGGGCACCTCGGGCAGCAGCGCGTGGAACTGGCGCAGCGCGGCTTCGTCGAAGGACTGGACCCAGATCTGCGGAGCGCCGTTCCTGGCCTTGAGATCGCGGGTGTAACCCCAGGCGCGAAGCTCCCGCACCAGGTTCTCCACCATGCCGGGGTAGAGGGTCGGCGACTTGAGCTCGGGCGCGAGGCCCGCTCGGCCGTTGGTGAGCTGGAACCACTCGCGCAGGGTGGGGACGCGCTGCCCGGCGAAGGCGGGGTCCCACCACGAGCCGGCGTCGAGCCGCTTGATCTCGGCCAGGGTGAAGTCGATGACGTTCCACGGGGCGCGGTCGGGGAAGAGCTCCTCGACGTTCGTCGTACGCGCGAGGGTGTTGTCGTGGATGACCACGAGCACGCCGTCCTTGGTCTGGGCCAGGTCACCTTCCAGGACGTCGGCGCCGTCGGCCAGGGCCCGCTTGTACGCCGCGGCGGTCTCCTCCGGCGCGTTCTTCGAGGCGCCCCGGTGCGACCAGATCACCGGCCCGCCCCTGCGCCCGTGCGTGCCGGTGGCAGACGCGGGCGTCGTCGCGGGCGTCGTCGCGGGCGTCGTCGCAGGTGCCATTGCAGGTGCCGTTGCGGCGTCCACGGGAGAAGGCTGGGCGGCGACGAGCATCGCCGCCACGGCGGCCGGTGCGGTCATCAGGACGAGCGCCGATCGGATGAAACCTGGAAGTCGCATGGGGGAGGCTTTCTGCAGTAGGTGCACGCGGGTGGATCTTCGCGCGTCGGCAGGGTAGGGGCTTCCTCCGTACGGCGCATGAATGCCCGATGACGGTGCACCTGACGGCCGATGATCCTCCCGGCGCAGGTGGGGGCACCCGCATGACCACGGCGACGTCCAGGGCAATGAGGGGCGCCGTATGCGCGGCATGCCGGGCGCACCGGCGTGCGTCTAGCCGGCGGAGCGCAGAAGCATGGCCTCTATCTCCGGGCCGACGTCGGCCGTGCACGTGTAGGCATGGCTTCCGGACGCCGGGTCAACGACGTACAGGGTCGCGCGTTTGCCGCACTTCGAGCACCAGGTGCCGTGCTCGCCGCCGCCGAGTTCGGCCAGCCCGACCTTGATCTCCGGGATAACGAATGCCATGCCGGAAGCGTAGATCAGCGTGGCCGAGACATCCGGGGCGGCGGAGCGCCTTGCCCGAATTTATGCCCCGTAGAGCCTTCGACGTGGGACGACGCGACTCCGCGGGCTATTTCGCGAGGGAGTCGAGACGTTTGCGTCCCTTGTCCGTCAGCGACGCCAGGTGTACGCCCACGCCGAAGCTGGTGAGGCCCGACCTTGCCGCCTTCGTGAACTCCGCCACCACCAGGTCTGACGGGAACTCCTTGACCAGGACGTCGTAAGCCGCGAATCCGTGGTCCCGGACGGCGGCGAGGATCATGTCCGTGTTCAGCTCGGAGTGTTCCACGATCTCCTCCAGCGGGTCGCCTTGCCTTCACAGTCCCACCGTCTGCCGCGACCCGCCACCCCAACGGCTGTCAGACGGCGTGTACGCCCGTACGGACAAGCCCGTCGAACAGGCTGACAACACGATTTTTGTTGTGGACACGCGAGCAACCCGGAACGTTGGTCTCCGCCGCACAGGCATCGCCCCACCCCCTTGCACCAGGAGTACCGATGAAGCTGCCCGCATGCGCCGCCGCCCTCCCGCCGGCCGTTCTGCTCGCCGCGCTGGCCGGCATGGTCGCGACGCCGGCGGCACACGCGACGGCACACGCGACGGCTCTGCCGAGCGCGAACATGGAGGCCGTCGTCAAGGCGGCCCAGATCGACCCGCGGCGGCCCGACGACACGCTGACCCCGGGCGCCAAGGCCGGCGTGCTGCTCGTCGAGCGGGCGTTGCGTGACCGGCGCCTGCTGGACGCGAAGTGGGTGGACGGTTACTTCGGCACCACAACGGTCGCCGCGTACGCGAAGTACCAGAAGTCGCTCGGCCTCACCGGTTCCGACGCCAACGGCCTGCCGGGCAGGACGTCGCTCACCAAGCTCGGCGCCGGCCGCTTCAAGGTCACCGGCGTCATCAGCCCGGGAGCGCGGGTGTCCGTCGGCGCTTACGTGGTCAACGCCCGTACGCGCAGCATGCTGAAGGAGGCCAAGCGGCTGCTCGGCCGCGACTTCGAGCTCGACCAGGGCTCGTACAACCCCGGCGGCGACCCCACGTCCGCGGGTACGCACGACGGCGGCGGCGTCGTGGACATCTCGGTCAAGGGCATGGATTCCGCGACCCGCACCGCGGTCGTCCGCGCGTTGCGCCTGGTCGGCTTCGCCGCATGGCTGCGCAGCCCGCAGCAGGACGACTGGCCGTGGCACATCCACGCCGTCGCCATCAGCGACACAGACCTCTCCAGCCAGGCCCAGCACCAGATCGGTGACTACTACCTCGGCCTGAACGGGCTCGCCGGCCGCGGCCCCGACGACGGCCCGAAGGTCACCATCCGCACCTGGGAGGAATACCAGCGCCGCTGACCCATCCGAAATCCCCGGCTCAGCGACGAGCCGCAGACAGAAGGAGAACAGCATGAGAACGCTTACCAGGATCCTCGCCGCGGCGACCACCACGATGGCGCTCGGCGGCACGGTCGTCGCCACCGCCTCACCCGCCTCGGCCGCCGAACGCGACGGCATCTGCCAGACCGGCGAATTCTGCTACTACTTCAACAGCAACAACCAAGGCTCCGTCTCCGACTTCGCCGGATCAGTCGCCGACTACGCCACCACCCAACCCACCTGCTACGACTTCAAAGGCCCCGGCGCAGGCAAAGGCGAATGCATCAAGAACGCCGCCGCCTCCATCTGGAACCGCAGCACCAAAACAGTCCGCGTCTACTACAACACCGGCCACACCGGCACCTACCAGGACTTCGCCGCAGGCGCCAAAGCCAACCTGAGCGCCACGCTGAAGAACCAGAACGCCTCGCACGAGTTCGGCCCGTCGTCATCGCCGCGCACCGACCTGTCGTACGCGCTGTACAAGGCGGGCGGCAGGGTCACCTGCAAATTCGACGGTTACACCTCCACCTCCGGCCGGCACGAAGGCATCGACTTCGCCCGCAGCGTGGGTTCCAAGGTGCACTCGCTGGTGGCGGGCCAGGTCGTCAACGTCGTACGCGGATCCACCGGCAGGGCGAACCTCTCCACGATCGCCATCTACCACGCCGCGTCGAACAAGACGGTGATCTACCTGCACACCGCCCCGCTGTCCTCCTTGCGCTCCGGCCAGCAGGTCAGCCGTGGCCAGGCCATCGCCACCGAGTCGTGGCACGGAGTGTCGACCCGGGCGTCCGCGCACACCCACGTCGAGGTGCGCTCCGGACGGGTCACGCGCGCCTCCAAGAGCGTCGGCGACCCCCACCTGGACAACCAGAACCCGGCCTCGTTCTGGACCTCCCAGGGCTACAACCTCCGATAGCGGCCATTCACAGAAGCCTTTCCCAGAAAGAAGGACAACTGTGCCTTTACCCATTGTCCGGCTGCTGTCCGGGCTCGCCGCGATGGCGCTCGGCGGCACGATCCTCGCCACCGCCTCACCCGCCTCGGCCGCCGAACGCGACGGCATCTGCCAGACCGGCGAATTCTGCTACTACTTCAACAGCAACAACCAAGGCTCCGTCTCCGACTTCGCCGGATCAGTCGCCGACTACGCCACCACCCAACCCACCTGCTACGACTTCAAAGGCCCCGGCGCAGGCAAAGGCGAATGCATCAAGAACGCCGCCGCCTCCATCTGGAACCGCAGCACCAAAACAGTCCGCGTCTACTACAACACCGGCCACACCGGCACCTACCAGGACTTCGCCGCAGGCGCCAAAGCCAACCTGAGCGCCACGCTGAAGAACCAGAACGCCTCGCACCAGTTCCTGGGCTCCGGATCTCCCGCCGGATGCAAGACCGACGGCACGGACACGAAGCTGCCCACGACGATCCTCGTGTACCGCAAGTCCCTCGATCGGGTGGAGCGGGTGGAGTTCAAGACCTACGTCAAGAACGTCCTGCCCAACGAGTGGGTGTCGAGTTGGCCCGGCGAGTCGCTCAAGGCCGGGGCGCTGGCCGTGAAGAATTTCGGCTGGTATTGGGCGCTGCACTCCAACCGCAAGACGCCGGGCGGACAGTGTTTCGACGTCTATGACCACACGTCGAGCCAGGTGTACAAGCCCGGCTCCGCGAAGGCATCGACGAGCGCCGCGGTGGACGCGACCTGGGGCATCCGGTTGACCCGCGGCGAAAAGATCTTCCGGGCGCAGTACTGCGCCACGACGACGGCGTGCGGCCACTGGGTCGACGGCGACTGGATGTCTCAGAACGGCTCTCGTGACAAGGCCAGAGCGGGCTGGACCTACTCCAGGATCCTGCAGCACTATTACACGGGGATCCGGCTCGGCTCCTGAAACTTCGCCACTCTTTGCTCCCCGTCGTGTTCACGCACGGCGGGGAATTAACGTCCGCCCACAATGAGCTGGAAGTTGAGCGGCCGGCTGCCGGGGAAAACGACCGTTCCCGAAGCGTCTACCATCTTAAACCGCACGTAGCACAAACCAGGCTTCCTGGGGGTGGTGACGACGGTCTGGATGTCAACCGTGTCGCCGGGCTTCGTGTCCTTGATCGGCACGTCGGAGATGGTCTGGCATTGGTCGGCTTGTTGTGTCAGGTCGAGGCGGCGCAGCGAATATCCCTTCCACGGCACTTCCCCGGCGTTCTTGACCCGCCACACCTTGGTCACGGTCTCGCCGGTGCCGACGCGCGTGCAGTCGGTGAGGGTGACGTCCTCGATGAACACGGCCGCGTCACCCTCGTACAGCGGCGGGGCCCACGGCGGGTTGGTCACGCCCACCGGGCAGTCGGCGGGGGAAAGCGCGGCGGCGACCGATGGGCCGCCGGTCGGGTGCGGGGTGTCCGGGCCGGGCTCGGAGCCGCGATTGAAGGCGGCTACGGCGAGGACCGCGGCGCCAACGGTGACGGCCGCCGCCGCGAACGCGGCCGGGCGGGTCAGCCGGGATCCTCTTCCCTGCGCGGGAGGCGGCTGCTGAGCGTGGCCCGCAGGTGCGCCGGGCGGTGCTAATAGGTGAGCGTCGCCCGCGGATGCGCCGGGCGGTGCTAATGGGTGAGTGTCGCCCGCGGATGCGCCGGGCGGTGGTAACGGGTGAGCGTCGCCCGCAGGTGCGCCGGGCGGTGGTGGCAGGGCCTGGCTCGGTGGCGGGGACCCGTTGGTGAGGTGCACGGTACGAGCTTCCGCGGCGTTCGTCGCGGCCACCGCGATTTCATCGGCCGGTTGGTCCGTCGAGGCGCCCACCCGAATCGCCGGATTCCCGGCGCCCGCCGACCTGACCACCCGGTTCGCTTCTTCCCACCGTTCGCGGTACGCGGCCGGGTCCGCATTACACGCCTTGACGAACTCGACGGTGGTCTCCCAACTCGGGAGCCGGTTACCCTTTGTCGCCTCATGTAACGTCGTGTGGGAAATGGCCCCTGATCGGCCGGACATCTCGCGGAAAGGCGGGTTACCGAATGCGTTCCGTAATTCCCGCAGGGCGGCCGCGAAGTCCTCGATTGCCTCAGCCCGCGCACGCCTGTCGTCCATCACGCGAAGGTAACAGCACCCACACGTTTCACTCAACCTGTGACACTGCGCTGTTTCATCCCGAGTAACGGCCCTTACGGATGAGCCGGTGCTCAAATCGAAGGGCCCGCATCTCCGTCCGGAGCTGGATAGGCTCCGAGCCATGTCCTCGATTGACGTGACCCGGTGAGCACCACCCGCCTGCTGGTCATCGGCGCCGATGCGGCAGGGATGAGCGCGGCGCACCAGGCGATCCGGATGGCCGGGAGCAAGCTGGCCGTGACCGCGCTGGAGGCGACCGGCGATACCTCGTACTCCGCCTGCGGCATCCCCTACTGGGTCGCCGGCGACGTGTCCGGCGGCGACGCCCTGGTGGCGCGTACCGCCGAGGAACACCGGGCGGCCGGGATCGACCTGCGGCTCGGCGCCACCGCGACCGGGATCGACCGGCAGTCCCGCACCGTCACCTACCGGGATGCCGGCGGTGAGCAGGTGCTGGGCTACGACGAGCTGGTGATCGCGACCGGTGCGTCGGCCGTGGTGCCGGACTGGGCGCTCGACCCCGGCACAGGGCGACGGTATGCCGGTGTCGCGCCGGTCAAGACGCTCACCGACGGCGCCGTCTGGCTGGACCTGCTCACGAGGCTGCCCAAGGGCAGTGGGCGGGTGGTCGTCGCCGGTGGCGGCTACATCGGCGTCGAAATGGCCGAGACCGCCAGAAGGCGTGGCCACGAGGTCACCGTGATCACCCGGCACCGGGTGATGGGTTCCCTGGACCCGGACCTGTCCGCACGGGTCGAGAAGGGGATGCACGAGGCGGGGGTCCGGGTCGTGGTCGGCTCACCGGTCGTGCGGCTGGACGTGGCGGACGGGCGGGTACGTGGCGCGTACACGGCGGAGGGCGAACACCATCCGGCGGACCTGGTCGTGCTGGCGCTGGGCATCACACCGAACACCGGTTTCCTCGACCTCGACAAGTTGCCGAGCGGTCCGGACGGCGGTCTGCGGCCCGAGCCGGACGGGAGCCTGGCCGACGGCATCTGGGCCGCCGGCGACTGTTGCGAGACCCGGCATCGGCTCACCGGCGCGTGGACCTACATACCGCTCGGCACCCATGCCAACAAGCAGGGCCGGATCGTCGGCACCAACCTCGTCACGCCGGGCGCGCTGCGGTTCGGGGGCGCGCTGGGCACCGCGATCACCCGGTTCGCCGCGGGCACGACGTACGTGGAGATCTCCCGCACCGGGCTGAACGAGCGCGAGGCGGCCGCCGCCGGCATCGAGGTGACGTCCCTGGTCACCGAGGGCAGCACGGCCAGCGGCTACATGAGCGAGGCCGACCCGATCGCGGTGAAGCTGGTGGCGGCGTCGTCGGATCACCGGCTGATGGGCGCGCAGATCGTCGGCGGGCGTGGCGCGGGCAAACGCATCGACACCGTGGCCACCGCGTTGTGGCACGGCGCGACCGTTGACGACCTGGCCTGGTCCGACCTGTCCTACGCGCCGCCGTTCGCCACCTCCTGGGACATCGTGCAGATCGCGGCCCGACGACTGGCCGACCAGCTGTAAGCACCCCTCAACCCGACCGGCTGTAGGCGCCCCTCAACCCGACCGGCTGTAAGCACCCCTCGGACCGGCGCCCACGTCTATCGGTGCGGCGCGGCAGGCCCGGACGTCTCCCCCTCCAGGAACGCCGTCAACGCCCCGAGCGTCGGATGCTCCACCAGCGTGTCGATCTCCATGTCCAGGCGCAACTCCCGGCGCACCCGGCCGGCCAGCCGGACCGCCAGCAACGACGTCCCGCCCGCGGCGAAGAAATCGCCGTCCGGATCGGCGGCGTCCAGGCCCAGCTCCTCCGCCCAGATCCGCGAGAGCGACCGTTCCAGCTCAGATCCCATGATGTCTCCCTCATTCGAGCAGGTGCGTTCTGAGAGCGGCCACCTCACCGACGCCCAGCCCGGCGCCGATCAGGTAGTCCTCGACGGTGCCGTGTACGGCACGCAGCCCGGCCAGGAACAACCCGATGGACCCGGGCGGCGAGGCGAATCCCGGCAGGACGGCCGCCCGCCGGTTCCTCCGGGCCCAGGCGGCGTACCTGACGTTGGCCCGCGCGCTCAGGGCATAGTCGGCGTCGATGTCGTCATCGGCCACGCCGAGCAGGGCGAGAACGAGCGCGCACACCACGCCGGTACGGTCCTTGCCCGTGACGCAGTGCACGAGGACGGGCAAGGACTCCTCGGCGGCGATCACCCCGATCGTCTCGGCCAGGCCATGCGCCCCCTCCGCCGCCAGGTCGAGATAACGATCGGCGAAATAGCGGGCCGGGTCACCGCCGGGACGGTACGGGGCGTGCTGCCACTCCCGATGACCGAGATCGATGTGCCGGTAGGCGACGCCGCCGAGGTCCGGCATCCGGCCGTGCCGTTCTATCTCGTACGCCCGGCGCAGATCCACCACGGTACGGATGCCCAGCGATCCGAACAGCGCCCGATCCTCGCCGTACAAGCCAGACGGCACGTCGGAGCGGAACAGCCTGCGCCATCGCACCGATCGGCCGCCCGGGGCCGGGTAGCCTCCCACGTCGCGGAAGTTGAACATCTCAGTGAAGCCGATCTGCCGTCGCATCCGTGCTCACCGGTAGCCCTTGGCCTGGGTGAGGTAGAGCGTGGCGTACTCCCCGCCGCCGGCCAGCAGTTCGGCATGGCTGCCCCGCTCGGCGACCCGGCCGCCGGAGAGCACCACGATGTGGTCGGCCAGGTTCAGCGTCGAGAAGCGGTGCGAGACGAGGACGACGATGCCGCCGGCGGCGGACACCTGTGCGGACTGTTCGGCGAACCGTTCGAACACGGCGTGCTCGGCCTGGGGGTCGAGCGCGGCGGTGGGTTCGTCCAGGAGGAGCACCAGCGGCGACGGGCGCATCAGCGCACGGGCGAGCGCGAGTTTCTGCCATTGGCCGTGCGACAGCTCCTCCCCGTCGTACGCCCGGCCGAGCTGTGTGTCGATACCTTGCGGCAGCCCGGCGATCAGCTCGGCCGCGCCGCCGGTCTCGGCTGCGGCAAGCACGGCCGGCCGGTCCTCCAGCCGGGACAGGTCGCCGATGCCGATCGCCTCGCTCACCGGAAGTTGTGGCGTGAGGAAGTCCTGGAAGGCCCCGCTGAGCCGCGCCCGCCAAGCCGCGGTGTCGATGTCGGCGAGCTCGACGCCATCGACGGAGATCGATCCGGTGGTCGGCCGGTACATCCCGGTGAGCAGCTTGACCAGCGTGCTCTTGCCCGCGCCGTTGACGCCGACCAGGCCGACCACGGAACCGGCCGGCAGGTGCAGGCTGACCCCGTGCAGCGCCGGTGTCCGCGCCCCGGCGTAGGTGAAGCCGACGTCGTCGAAGGTGACGCCGTCCCGCAGCCGGTACGGTGCCGGGCGCCCGTCGCGCGTCTGCACCGTCGCGTAGTCCTGGAGCCACAGGTAGTGCCGCCCCACCCGGCCGGCCTCGGAGAGCCGGCTCACACCGTCGAGGGTCGCGTCGATCTGTTCACCGAGCCGGCCTGCCAGGACGATGATCAGGACGATGTCGCCCGCGGTCGCCCGGCCGGTGCCGACCATCGCCACCGAGATCCCGATCGCCGCGATGAGACCGGCGGTGAAACAGATCCATCCCGCCCACCGCCACGCCGCTCCGCGCACCTGGGCGGCGACTTCCCGCCGGGCCGCCGACGCCCAGAGGTCGCGGGCGCGCCGGCTCAGCTCCCAGCCGTTCCCGGCGACCCGTACCTCCTTGCCCGGACCCGGCAGCGTGCACAGGTCGTGCAGCGCCTGCTCCTGCCTGGCCATCGCCGCCGTGTCGTCCAGGGCGCGCTGGACCAGCCGGTCGCCCCGGTTGCCCAGCACGAGGGGCGCGCAGCCCAGGAGGGGCAGCAGCGACAACGCGGGATGCACGTCGGCCAGGAGGAACACCGTGAGCCCGAGGCCGAGCAGGGTCGCCGCCGTCTCCACGGCGACCCAGCAGGAGACCGCCAGCGCCCGGGTGCCGCTGGCCCCGCCGGCCCGCAACATCGCCAGCCGATCGAGGTACTCGGGCCGTTCCAGGTGCTCGATGGTGGGAATGCGCGACGCGCTGGTCAAGATCTCCTGGTTGAGCAGGACCTCGACCCGGTCGCTCAGGTCGTTGCGCAGGTTGTTCTGGATGTGGGTCGAGATGGTGATGGCGGCGAAGC
This sequence comes from Nonomuraea sp. NPDC050404, assembly GCF_040655495.1. Classification (NCBI taxonomy): domain Bacteria; kingdom Bacillati; phylum Actinomycetota; class Actinomycetes; order Streptosporangiales; family Streptosporangiaceae; genus Nonomuraea; species Nonomuraea sp. NPDC050404. The sequence goes on along the minus strand of NZ_JBFAKB010000009.1, from coordinate 39,339 downwards.
CCGCGGCGCCGAGGGCCGCGGCGAGCACCACCCCGCCGGTGAGCCCGCCTTCGCTCGCGGCCGAGTCGACCACCCAGCGCTGCGCCAGCGCCGTCAGCGCCAAAGCTCCCGCACCGAAGATCACCAGGACGCCGACCAGCGCCGCCACCTTGGGGTCGGCGCGTACCGACAGGGCGAGCATCTTCGCCAGGACCCTGGCCCGGCCCTTCACGAGTTGCCGCCGTGGACGGTCTGGAACCGGCCGGCCTGGAGGCGGAAGAGCCTGGCGTAGTCGCCGTCCCGGTCGAGCAGTTCCTCATGTACGCCGACCTCGGTGATCCTTCCCGACCGCAACAACGCGATCCTGTCGGCGTGGCGGACCGTGGAGAGCCGGTGGGAGATCAGCACGACCGACGTGCCGCACACCTCGCGGACGACCTGGTCGAAGAACGCCTCCTCGGCTCGTACGTCCAGGTGTGCGGTCGGCTCGTCCAGCACCAGCAACCGCCGCCCGCTCCGTACGGCGAACAGCGCCCTGGCGTTGGCCAGCCGTTGCCACTGCCCGCCGGACAGGCCGAGCGCTCCCGCCTCCCCGTCCCTGAGCGGGGTGTCCAGCCCGTCCGTGGCTCCGGCCAGTAGGTCGCCCATCCCGGCGCTGACGGCGGCGTCCATGATCGCCCGCCGGGCGGCCTCCCGCTCGCCGTCGAGCGCCTCGGGCGCGGACAGGGCGATGTTGTCGGCGATGCTGCCGGGATAGTGGACGAAGTCCTGGAACAACACGGTCACGCGTCGCCGCCAGGCGGACAGCTCGCTCTCACCAAGTCCGGCAAGGTCTTCGCCGTCCACCGTGATCCGGCCGCCGGAGGGCCGGTACAGGCCGCTGAGCAGCTTGATGAGGGTGGTCTTGCCGGCACCGTTGGACCCGACGATGGCCAGGACCTCGCCCGGTTCGATGGTCAGGTCCACGCCGTCCAGGGTTGGCCGGCTGCTTCCCGGATAGCTGAAGCGGACGTCGTCGAAGCGGATGCGCGGAGCCGCCGGCGGTCCAGCCGCGCCGGCAGTGATCGCCGTGGCGCCCCATGTGGCCCCGAGCCGCTCGTACCGTTCGATCAGGCGGTCGAGGGCACGGATCGCGCCCAGCCCGTACTCGATGTCGAACCCGTCAGGCCCGACGTCGCGGGCGGCGAAGATCCCCCACGCCGCCACCAGGTAGACGACCAGGTCCTCGATGCCGATCCGGCCGGTCGCGGCGGCCAGACCGGGCACGGCCAGGCCCGCGAAGCCCGCGCCGACGGCCAGGACCATCGTCGTCCCCTGTTTGCGCAGGATGTCGCGGCGCACCGCCCAGATCGGCCCGGCCCAGGCCAGTGCCGATCGACGGCGCCGCGCGGTCGCCCACGCGCCCAGCCCGAACAGCCGGACCTCCTTCGCCGCTGCCGGACCGGCGGCGAGCTCCGACCACTCGTGCACCCGCCGGCGGTAGCGTGCCCGCTCGTCGGCGACGTCGGTGAGGTAGAGCCACTGGCGGCGGTTGATCGCGCGGATGAGCAGGGTCGCCACCAGCAGGCCGATCGCCAGCAGGGGCTCGAACGCGAACACGACGGCTGTCGCCGCCAGCGCCCCGAGCACCTGGAACACCGCCGCGACGACTCCCGCGGTGGCGGTGCCCGGGCTCCTGGTGCGGTTGATCATCCCGCCGGTGTCCCACAGCCGGTTCAGGTCGTCGCGCAGGTCCGGCTGTTCGAGATGGGCGAGGCCGCCCGGTTGCAGGGTCAGCTCACGCACACGTGCCCGTACGGTGCCGTCGATGCGCCGGGCGAGCGCGACCCGCAGGACCTGCTGCCCGGCCTCGGCGCTCTGCTGGACGACGTGGACGACGGCGATCGCCACCAGCAGCGAGAGCGTGGCCGGGGAGATGGCCGCCGCCATGACGAGTTGCCCGGTCAGCAGGGCCGTGGCCGACGGGGCCAGGGCCGCGAGCAGCAGCAGGACGCAGTAGGCGGTGACGTTCCCGATTCCGCCGCTGGGCAGCAGCCGCGCCAGCCGCCGCCGCTCGGCCACCAGCCGCCGCAACCCCGGCCAGCTCGTGACCCCGACGGCGAACCGCGGATCCAGCCCCGGTGACGGCGGCCGCTCAAACGGGTTGCGCAACGATCCTCCTCAGCTTCTCGCGAGGCAACTTTCCGTTGGGCAGGCGGCCGAGGTCCTCCACCAGCCGCACCTCCGCCGGCAGTTGGTGGCCGGCGAGCCGGTCGCGGCAGTGCTGGAGGATCTCCCGCGCCGTCAGCGGCTCGTCTCCGCCGCGAGACTCCAGGCCCCCGCGAGACTCCAGGCGGCCGCGAACGACGAGGGCGATCAGTCTCGCGCCCAGAACGTCGTCGGGCGCCGCCACCACGGCGGCGTCGGCCACCCCCGGATGGGACATGATGACCGCGGCGACGTGCTCGGTGTAGACGTTCTCGCCGCCGACGATGGCCAGGTCGTCGGCGCGGCCGGACAGGTACAGGTACCCGTCCTCGTCGAGGAGGCCGTGGTCGCCCACGGTGGCGAATCCGCCCCGGCCGGGCCGCGTCGTGCCGGGGCCGGACCGGCTGCCGGGAAGACCACGCATGTGTACGGTCCCAACCTGGCCGGGCGGAAGGAGCCGCCCATCGTCGTCGCAGATCCTGATCCGGGTCAGGAACCCGCGCCCGACGGTCCCGGGATGTGCCAGCCATTCGTCGCCCCGGCAGAGCGTCTGCCCGATGTCCTCGGTGGCGGCGTACATCTCGAACAACCGCCGCGGCCCCACCGCCTCGATCCAGGCCCGCTTGGTGCCGGCGGGGCACGGCGCCGCCGTGTGCAGGACGCCGCTCACCCGCCGCAGGGCGCCCGGCCGCCCGGCCAGGGCCGGTTCCAGCAGCCGCATGTGCGTGGGGGTGAGCTGGATCCAGTCGATGTGCCGCCGTTCGATGAGGTCCAGAATCGGACCCGGGAGGAAGAGCTCGGGAATCACCAGCGTGTTCCCGCTCAGTACGCCTTCGAGCAGGTGGTTGAACGGCGCCGCGTGGGCGAGCGAGCCCACGACCAGCTGGGTCTGCCCGAGCCGCCATCCTGCCGTCTGCAGCAGCAACGACGGCCCCTTGTCCGGATGGAAGAACGGCATGCCCGCCCTCAGCACCGGTTTCGGGACCCCGGTCGAGCCTCCGGTCAGCAGGACGTACCCGCCCTGTCCCGCGGCGGGCGGCCGGTCGGCGGCGGGTCCCCCCGATGCCCGGCCCAGCAGGCCGGGCGCGGGCACCGGCGCGGCCAGGCGGTCGCGGACCGCCGAGAACTGCCGTTCCAGCTCCGCGGGCGGTGCCGACGGTTCGTAGGGCAGGGCGATGAGCCCGGCGCACAACACGGCCAGCACCTGGCAGACGCCGTCGAGGCTGCGGTAGCCCGGGATCGCGACGACCGTATCGGGACCGGCCGCCGCGCGCATGCGCCCGGCGAGGGCGAGAACCCGGTCGGACAGGCCGGCCCAGCTCAGCTCCTCGCAACCGCCGTCCGGCGCGGCCGTGATGATCGCCGGCCGCTCGCCCAGCGTCTGGCCCAGCTGCTTCAGCCGCGCGTCAATGGTGATCATCCGCGTTCCCGCTCGCGCAGGAGCCGTGCGAGCCCGCGTACGGTCGAGGTCTCCAGCAGATCGAAGACGTCGATCTCGGCGGCCCACCGCTCCTGGAGGGCGGCCAGCAGCCTGGCGGCGCTCAGCGAGTCGCCGCCGAGATCCATGAAGTCGTCGGTGGCGCCGACGCGTGACAACTCCAGGACCTCCGCGTAGAGCGTGGCGAGCTGCTCCTCCATGTCCCCCCGGGGAGCGACGAAGATCACTTCATCGGCGCGCTCGCGGAGCGTCGCCCGGATCGCCGCCAGGTCGATCGCGCCGCCGCCGGGCACCGGATGGTCCGGCGCCTCCTCCACCCAGACGCCGTCCACCGCCTTGCCCGTCCCGCCGAGCAGGTCGTGCACGTGCTCGCGCAGCAGTTGCGGGCTGCAGTAGTCGTTGACGCGGACGGCGGCGATCGACGCGGTTCTGCCGTCAACCTCCACCTCCACCAGGACCGCGTCGACGACGTCCGGGTGTTGCCTGAGTACCTCGATGGCGTCCACAACGCCGGAGCTGGACATTCGCGAACCTCACACGTGTTGGCTGACATGTTGCGGAAACGGGCCGGTCTACATGACCGTCCGGTGCACCTCGAACGCTTCGGCGCCGCGCACGCCGATCTCCGCCCCGCGCAGGCGGGCGAGCGCGGAGACGACCTCGCCGCTGCGGATGTGCGGGCTGTGCCTGGCCTGCGTCGCGTAGGCCGCGAGCGCCTCCAGCTTGCGATCGAGGTGGGCGGAGATGTCCACGAAGGCGGTGGACCTGCCCATCGGGTCGGCGGCCCACTGCAGCTTGGTCATCTCGTACGCCATGACGTGCGGGACCAGCCACTTGCCGAACTGGCCGCCGATCGGGCGGGCCGCGGCGAACCCGGCACGGAAGGTGGCCACGTGGTCCTGGTCGTAGTCGTCGCCGCTGGGCAGCAGCAGCAGGTCGGGACGCAACCAATCCATCCGCTCCTGCAACAGGTCCACCAGCTCGCGCAGACCGACGGTGTCCAGGCGCTCGGTGAGCTGCCGGTCCCCGTAGGCGATCTCGTAGCGGAACCCCAGCAACTCGCTCACCCGCTCGATCTCGGCCGTGCGCTGCTTGAACGTCGTCGGCTCCGCGAGGCCGTAGTGGCTCATGCCATCGACGGCGAGGTAGAGCACGTGAACCTCGCAGCCGTCGTCCGCCAGCCTGGCGAGGAGCCCGCCGCAGCCGAGCACCTCGTCATCGGCGTGCGGCGACACCAGCAGAACACGGTCAAAGCGGCGCATAGCGGCCCCTTACGTCCTCGCGGCTCTCGTAGTAGTCCGCCGTGGTCCTGATGAGATCGTCCAGATCGACCGAGGGCTTCCAGCCCAGGGTGATCGCCGCGCGCAACGCCGGCATCTTCTCGAACGACTCCGCCTCGGCGTAGCCCTCGCCGTGCCGGCGGCGTCCGTCGGTGTACAGGATGGGCGAATCGCTGCCGAGCAGGTCGCGTACCCGTTCGGCGAGCGTGCCGATCGTCGTGCGATTGGCCGGGTTGCCGATGTTGACGATCGGCTCGCCGGCGCCGATCGCGGCGTCCATGTGGTCGAGTACGAAATGGGTGAGGTCGTCGGCGGCCGTGAACGCCCGTACCTGCTTCCCGTCGCCGAAGACGGTCAGTGGCCGCCCGGCGAGCGCCTGCTGCACGAAGGTGGGCATCACGAAACCCCCGGCGCGCGACTGCCGCGGCCCGGCGACGTTGAACGGGCGGATCACCACCGCCCGCAGCCCGCGCGTCATGCTGTTGACCGTCATCGCCTCGACCACGGCCTTGGCGACCGCGTACTCGATCCGGGCGTTGTAGCCCGTGGGCACCCGGAGGGAGTCCCGTTCGTCCAGGAGCCCGCTGCGGCCGTAGACCTCCGCCGAGCTGAAGACGCACAGCGGCACGTCGGCGGCCAGGCACGCCTCGACGACGGCGCTGGAACTGGCCACGATGTCGTGTCCCAGCGTGCCCGCCCTGGACAGGATCCCGGCGGGGCCCACATGCGAGGCGGCATGGATCACCCGGTCCACACCGCTGAACGTGCCGCCGTTCGCCAGATAGTCCTCAACGGGCTCCCTGACCAGCTCGTAGCGCTCGTCCGACGCGTGCTCCGAGCCGTCGATCACCGCCCCGACGGTCGAATCGATCACCCGGACCCGGTGTCCCGCCGTCAGATAGGCGTCGGCGACGTGGGAACCGATGAAGCCGAGCCCCCCGGTGATGACAACCTCACCCATGTGACCTCCTAATCAAAGGACTGCAACGCTTCGAGACAGGACCGGGTGACAGACCGGGCCAGATCCGCCGGGATGACGGCCGGATCCGCGAACATGCGCACCCCCAGGTGGTCCGCCGTCGCATGGAACACCACGCCGAACCTGGGGATCCGGTAATCGGCGGGATCGCCCTCCTCGATCCGGATCGACGCGGACCCGATCCGTCGCTCCGCCTCCGGATCGCGATCTAGGGGCATGTAGTTCACGAAATGACCGACTGCGCCGAATCCCAGATAGTCGTCGTCGACGCCGGCCTCCGCCAGGACCTCGCCCAGCTCGTCCTGGTCGAAGACGGCGTGCGCGGAGGCGGCCAGCAGGGATCTGCGCAGCTGGGCGGCCGTTCGGGCCGGCGTCCCGCTGGAGACGTCCACCCCGATCACGCTGTTCTGGGCGAGCATGCCCACGTATCCGGCGGCCCCGGGCAACTGCCGGTTGGAGCAGGTCACTCCCAGCGGGAACGAATCGACTCCCGTGTGCGCGGCGCACGATCTCGCCAGCGCCGTCAGGACGACCGCGGCCTCCGACGTTCTCCAGCGCGCGGCGAGCCCCCGTACGTGCTCGCCCAGGTTCGGGCCGTGCCCCAGGACGACGGGAAAGCCGCCGGGCGCGCCGACGGGCGGCACGGCCCCACCCCCGCCGGACGCGCCGAACAGCCGGCGCGGATGTTTCCGCAGCACGTCCCGCATGTACGCGGCGCTGCGGGCGCTGGTCTCGGCGCCGCGCCTGCTCCGCTCCCCCGCCGCCCACCCGACGGGCTGGCCCGTGGGCGGGGGCAGCGCGGACGGCTCCTCCAGCAGCACCAGGAACTCGCGCGCCAGAATCGAGCAGGCGGCCCCGTCCGCGATCATGTGGGACGCGGCCACGAGGACCCAGACGGGCGCCCCGCGCACGGTCAGGATCGTGAACCTCGCCAGGAACTCCTCATCCCATACGAAGTCACCACCCATCAGCTCCCCCGCCAGCCGGTGAAGGTCGTGCTCGCTCAGTTCACCGCTCGCGACCTCCTGCGCCCGTACGGCGAACGCGCCGTCACCGTGCACCTGCTGGATGAGGCCGCCGGGCGAGTCCGGCAGGCGCGTGCGCAGCGCCTGATGACGCTCCACGAGCCGCCCCAGAGCGGCCAGCACGTCGCGTTCCGCGGTGCCGGGTGGAACGCGCCACTGCTGGGAGAGGTGGAACTGCGCGCGGTTGTGCGGATGCGCGTTCTGTATCGTCCAGATGTGGCGCTGGCCCCAGGTCAGCGGGCCGGTTTCGCCGGTGAGCCCGGCGAACGGGATCTCGTACGACTTGTCCACGATGCCCCTCAGATCGCCGTCACTTCGAACACCGCGGCCTCGGGACCGACATCACGGAGATGACGGAGCGAGAAGGTCGGATGCGCGCGCCTGAACGTCTCCAGCGCACGTCTCTCACCGTGCTCATCGCTGGCCCCCATGTCGTTGTAGTCGTCGAAGATGATGATCGATCCGACCCGCAGCCGGCCGTGCAGGAAGCGCAGCACCTCCAGGCAGGACTCGTAGACGTCCACGTCGATGGTGCAGATGGCCGCCGGCGGGAAGTCGTAGTCACGGGCGAGGTCCTCGAACAACTCCCGGCCGTAGAAGCCCTGAAAGAGCCGCAACCGCCCGAAGTCGGCGCCGTGCGCACGCAGATTCGCGACGACCTCGTCGTGACCGGCGGCGAAGTCCCCGGTGTCGTAGAAGGAGCCGTCCACCGCCGAGGCGGGCAGGCCCAGGAAGGAGTCGAAGCCGAGGCATGTGAAGTCCGCACCCGCGTACTCGCGGGAGATCTGCTCGGCGAACCACAGGCTGTAGCCGCGGTAGACGCCGAACTCGTAGTACGCGCCGCCCGCGAACGGATCGCGCTCGCGCTCGCTCATCCGCTGGAAGGCGCCGTGGATGGCGATCGGCAGATGAGGGGACAGCGTGACGAAGGGCCTGCCGGTGGTGACCTCCCTGAGAAAGTGCCTGGCCGGTTTGGGCAGGCTTCGGTAGGCGGTCCTGGCCTGGCGTAAGAGCGTGGGCCTCAGCACCGCTCGCCGCTTCCGGAAGCGGCGGGAGAGCCAGTCCGCGCCCGCCGCAGCGCGTCATCGACGAGACCGGCGAACACCTCGCGGAATCCCGGGTCGGCGAAGATCTCGTACTCGTAGTGCTCGGCGTCCAGCCGGTAGGTGTGCAGGGCGCCCGCGTACGGTTTCCACCGTTCCACGTGCTCCGGTGTGGCCTCGGCCGCGAAGTAGTGCACCTCGCCGGGGTAGCGGGCGGGCCGGTACGCTGCGCACGCGCGGATCAGCCGCGCGTACACCGTCAGCTGCCGGCGCAGCGCGTCGCTCCCCATGTCCTTGGCCAGCGCGTCCCCGGCCCGCAGCACGTCGATCACCTCGGGGTCGCCGGCGTCGGCGTGGTCGCGCACCCGGCCTTCGACCCGGCGCAGCAATTCGCGCAGGCGATCCTCCATCAACGTGCTCTCGTCCTGGACCGTCACGGATCCGAACACCGGGGCGGGCGCGTCGATCAACGCCAGGAGCCCGACCCGCGCGCCTCGCTCGTGCAGCCTGCCGGCCAGCTCGAAGGCGATGGCGCCGCCGCCGGAGAATCCGCACAGCAGGTACGGGCCCTCGGGTTGCGCGTCACGAATCTCGTCGAGGTAGACGTCGGCGAACTCCGCGACGGTGCGCGGGATCTCGCGTTCGCCGTACAGGCCCGCCGCCCGCACACCCGACAGCGGGACGGGCAGCAGACTCCGCAGCGCCCAGATCGCGAACGCGTTGCCGGAAGCCGAGTGGACGTAGAAGAGCTTGGGCCGCGGGCCCCTGTCGTCCGGCGGCAACTGTACGCAGAGGTCTCTGCGGGCGTGCGTGCGCAGGTAGCCGCCCAGCGCGTGGACCGTGTCGTGGCGGCGTACGAGCTCCGCCGTCAGTTCCAGGCCGGTCGCGGCGCCGAGCCTGGCGGCGATCCGCTCGGCAGGACCAGCGCCGAGCCCAGCCGGGATCCGGTCGGCAGGACCGGCGCCGAACTCGGCCGGGCCGGCGTCGCCGCGCAGGCTGGTACGCGGGGTCACCGTGGGCAGGCCCAGCTCGTCGGCGAAGATCTCGGCCGCCAGCGCCTCCCACTGGTCGCGGAAGCGGCCCTGGTAGTAGCCGGTCATGCCGCAGCGCCTCCGTCCCTGCCGCCACCGCAGCCGGCCGCCGCGAAGCGCGCCACCTCGCGGTAGGTCGCGACCTCCGGCAGGGTGGCCAGCACCTTCATGAGGCGTTCCTCGGCGTCGGCGTGATGCTCGGCGTGCTCGTCGTCCAGCGCGAGCCGCGCCTGTGCGGCGACGAAGTTGACGCAGCTCGCGGCCTGCATGGCGAACGAGCGCTCCGGCTCCAGCACCGCGGTTCCGCCCGCCGCGCGGTAGGCGGCCATCGTCCTGCCGATCGCGGCCCCATCGACGCCGTCGGCGGTGAACCAGCGCAGCAGGACCATGGCCAGCTCCCGATCGGCGCACCCGGCGCCGGTGTCGTCCCAGTCCAGCAGGACCCAGCCGCGATCCGTACGCACCACATTGGGGCCCTGGACATCCAGGTGGCACATGATCCGGTCATCCGGTTCCGACGGCGTCACCAGCGACGCCAGCCTCCGCAGATCGGGCAGCGAGGCCGCCAGCCGCTCCTGCCACGGCCGGCGCGCCGCCGCGGCACCCGCCAGGCGTTCCCAGTCCACCTCGTCGAGCGTCTCGTACCAGGGATGCGGCGGGTCGGGCGCCGCCATGGCCAGTCCGTGCAGGCGAGCCAGCAGCTCACCCAGGCGTTCGGGCGTTTCCGCCTCGTCCGGGCGCGCGGCCGGGCCCTCCTGCCAGTCATAGAGGCGGACGCCGCTGCCGCCCAGGGCCGCCGGCAGATGTCCGACCAGCCCGCCGCCCGGGGTGGGGACGTTGCGCGGGGAACGCACGCCGGCCGCTGCCGCCGCCTGCTGGAGCGCCGCGCCGCGCGCCACGGCGCGCTCGTCCACCCCCCAGAGATGCTCCTTGACGGCGTACGCCGCGCCGCCGGCCGTCAGACGCCAGACCCTGCCCATCGCCCCGCGGCCGACCGGGGTGATGTCCGCGCCGGCCGGTTCCAGCCCGAAGAGGTCGCACAGCGCGGCGGCCAGTTCCGCGGGCGATCGTTCAGTCATGCGCGGGCTCCGCCGTCCGTGCCGAGATCAGGATGTGGTCGAGCCCCGGCGGGAACGCGTTCTCCCGCACCTCGGTAATGTCGAATCCGGCCAGCCGCAGCGCCGCGGTGATCTCGTGAATGCGCCGGGGATAGAGGCGGAGGGCCCGGTACCAGGTGGACTCGACCGTGGCGTCCGCGTCCAGGATCTGGTATCCGAACGTGCTGGTGAGGATCCCGGAGGGTTCGTCGTACTCCGACTGCTCATCGACCCGGAGCAGCCGCCCGTCCGGAAAGTCGAAGAAGCCGTGCGTACGGGAGAGCCCGCCGGCGGACCCCATGATCGAGGCGAGGAAGGCGATGTCGAACCGCTCGACGTCCAGCAGCAGCACCCCACCCGGCCGGAGAACGCGGCGCACGTTGGCGAACAGCTCGTCCAGCACGGCCTCGCCGATCAGGTGGGAGACCATGTCGTTCGGCAGGATGGCCGCGTCCACCTGATCCATCGCCGGCATCGCCGGAGCCGTCTCCCGCACCAGGCGCACGCGGGCGGCCACCTCACGCGGCAACGTGGCCAGCCGGCTGTCCAGATGCTTCAGCATGCGCGCCGAACTGTCGACGCCGACCACCTCGGCGCCGTCCATCGCCAGCGGCACCAGGATGTCGCCGGTCCCACATCCCAGCTCCAGCACCCGGGGACGGTCCGGCAACGACGACAACTCCTTGCGGTACACCTCGCCGACCCGCGGGGCGTGGCCGACGTTCAACTCGTAGAGAAGGGGGTCGTAGAAATCCAGCAATATGCTCATCGAACGCTTGGCCTCCCAGGTACCGGGCTGGACGAAAGCAGTTCCGCCATACGATCCGCGAACGCCGGCCTGGGCGGATGCGCCCATTCCGGGTCGAAGTACGGGTATGCGTCGGGGTCGTGGGGGTGCCCGACGCTCAGGAACGACAGCAGATAATCACGTACGGCCGACCGTCCGGCCTCGTCGGCCGGATCCGCCGCGTAGGAGACGCTCCACTGCCGCCTGTCCCGGCCGCCGATGCTGGCGTGCCACAGATGCACGTCGAACGCGATCACATCGCCGGGACGCGTCACGATCGGGACGCCGGGCCACATCTCCGCTTCTGCGCGCTCGTCGAACAGCGGCTCGGCCGCCGGCCATCGGTGCCGGTATTCGGCCAGGGCGCGACCGTACCCGCCCCGATGGCTGCCCGGCAGCACCTGCAGTGCGCCGTCGGCGGCCGTCAGCGGCTCCAGGTAGGCCACCATCTTGACCGCCGTCAACGCGGCGTCCGCCGAGTCCTGATGCCATGGCGAGGAGTCGCGGTAGAGGATCCCTTTGGCGGGTTTCGGCAGCACCGGCCCGCCGAGGAGTCTGACGGCGGCGGGCAGCAGCCGCTCGGCCAGCAGTTCCCTGCTCAGGGGTGAGCGATCGCCCATCATCGGCACGTAGAAGCCCTCCGTGCCGGTGGCATGGGGGACCGGGGTGGCCGGGAGGTCGTGGTTCGCGGCCAGCGCGTCATCCACCTCCCGGCGCAGGCCCTCGGCCTCGGCCGGCCCCAGCAGCCCACGCCACACGCAGAAGCCGTGGGTACGGAAGAAATCGACGTCGTACTCGATTTGCCCGTCTGGCCGCTCGACGCTCATCTCGTACGTGATCGGCCCGTCTGGCCGCTCGACGCTCATCTCGTACGTGATCGGCCCGTCTGGCCGCTCGACGCTCATCTCGGGCAAGATTGGGCCGCCTGCTCGCTCGGCGCTCATCTCGTCACCATCTCCGGGTTGGACATGCCGCCGAGGCGGTAGCGGAGCGTCTCCCGCTGGGTGGACGCGGTCGGGATGCCGAGCCGGACGATCTGCCGCAGGAGGAGGTCGTCCTCGCCGATGCGCTCCTCCACCTCGGCGGCCGAGCGCGGTGTGGCGATGCGCAGCAACGGCAGGACCTTGGAGTCGAAGAGCCACTCGCCCATGTCGACCATGCCCACGCCACCGTCCGGGCGGCGGACGGCGTCCCTGATCACGCTGCTGTCCGCGGACATCATGCCCGCCGAGGCGAGCTCGGCGAGCCGCTGGATGGCCTTGTCCCCCGGTGGCAACCACGGGAAACGATCGACCAGGACCGGGTTCCCGTCCGCGTCGATCATGCGGCGCCAGGAGTGGACCGCCGGATAGCCACGCCTGGCCAGCGCCAGCAGAGCGGCCAGATGGTCGGGCGCCCAGGTGTTGTCGTCGTCGAGAAAGGTGAGGTAGTCGCCGATCCGGCGATCGACGGCGAACTGCCGCAACGTGGCCACCCGCGTCCACGGTTCGGCGGGGACAGCACCCGAGTGACCGACCGTCGTGAGGCGAACGCCATCGAGCTCAAGGGTGCCCGTAGCACCGGCTCCCTCGTCGCGCTCGGACGGCAGCAGGACCGCGCCCGGAGCGCCGGCCCCCTTGTCGTGCCACACGGTCACCGAGATGTCGGCGTCCAGGTCGCGCTGGGCCGCCACGCTCTCCAGCGCCGCCGCGAGCAACCGCGGGCGCTCCCCCCGGGTCACGACCACCACCTCGACGAGCGGACGTCGCCGCGGCACGGTCCTGGTCCTACGTGTCTCCCCTGTCATCACCGTGGCCAGGGCGTCCAGGGTGGGTTCGCCGGCCAGGAAGAGGTGGTGCGGGATCACGACGTGCCGGTCGTGCCAGTGCCGGGCCCGCTCCAGCGGACCGGCCAGCTCCCCGAGCCCGGCGTACTGCTTCACCGTCGCCGGCCGATACAGCGGCCCTTCCGGCATCGGCGGATAGACGCGGTCGAGCACGATCCCGGTCTCGCGGCCCACCTTCGCGACGAGATCGCCCGCGTCGGTCTCATGCTCGGGCAACCGCACCGCGACTCCGTAGAAATTGCCGGAACGTCGCGCGCCCTCATCCGCGAACGCCTGCCAGTCGGTGCCGGCCAGCCGTTCGAGCAGGCACGCCAGCCCTGTGGCGCGACGCCGCGCCTGGTCAGGTAACCGGGCAAGCTGGTCCAGCAACAACGCCGCCGACACCTCGGACATGGCGTGGTTGGCTCCATGCTGCCGCCCCGCGGGTTCGAGCTCGTTGAGCAAGCCCAACTCCCGCTCGGGCTCATTGAGCAGGCCCGGCGCCGACCCGGGCAGCCTCCGGCGCGAATCCATCATCAGCGACTCGATCCGTGCGGCCAGCTCGTCGTCATCGGTCAGCACCACACCGCCCTCCCCGGCCGCGAGGATCTTGGTCGCCTGGGTGCTCATGATGCTGATGTCGCCAAGCGAGCCCGCCACCCTCCCCCCGGCGGTCTCGGCAAGCTGGGCATGGGAGGCGTCCTCGATCAGGACGGCGTCGGGAAAACGGCGGCGAAGCGCCGCGACGTCACACTGCTGCGCGTAGAGATGAACACCGAGCACCGCCCGGGGCGAGTCCACCGGGCTGTGACCGACCAGGCAGGGAGACTCGGCGGTGCCGTCGAAGAACGCGGGAACCGCGCCGACCCGCAACACGGCGGTGGCACACGCCACCCACGTCGTGGCGGGCAGCAGCACCACGTCGCCAGGACCGACGTCCGCCGCCTGCAACGCGATCACGATCGCACTGGAACCGCTGGCCGTAAGGGTGGCGTGGCGGCGACGGGCCAGCCCGGCCAGCGCTTCGGCCGCCATCACGTTCCGCGACGGCCAGCGGCTCGGAGGCCCGCTGACCGCCAGTCGTCCGCTCAGCAACGCGGCCTGGATCGCCTGCACGCTGAGATCGTCGATCTCCGGCCAGACGGGCCGGTGCGGGATCGGCTCAGGAAGCGGCTGCGTGCTCATCTATTCACCTGCCAGGGGTAGTCGCCGCCTGCTCGGGACGGGCGCCTCGCCGGACCTGGCCGGCACGAACGCGGCACAGTGGGCGGGGCTCAGCAGCACCCGGTGCCGGGCGTAGGGCGGATAGGTCTCCTCGTCGAAGTCGGTGTACCTGTTGCGGTAGCACCATCGGCATTCCTCGAAGTCGTCCGAGATCCGCCCCGCGCCGGCGGCGTGCTCGGCCCGGAGCCGCTGGTAACGCGGCCCGTTCCAGATCTCCTCGAAGCCGGATCGGCGCAGGTCCCCGATCAGGTAACGGGTGCCGGGCGCGCCGATCAGGTGGTCGCAGAAGCCGGTCTGTCCGCGGTAGTTGACGTAGAAGTACATCCACGGGTGCGTGCAGGTCTTGTCGGCGTGTAACGGGTCCGCCCAGTCCGGGTCGAGCGCGGTGTTCAGCTGCACCTCGACGCCGCCGGCCGCCGCGGCCGCCGCCGTGTCGTGCAGGGCGTCGGCCAGCGCCGCGCGGTGGAACCGGAGATTCCCGGGATCGTCCGCCTCCAGGCTCACCACATTCAGGTTGACCCGCACCCCGAATCGTTCACCCAGGGCCACGATGTCCGCCAGCTCCGCGAGGGCCTGGCTCTGCACCACGACGTTCAGCACAATGGCGTCCGTGCCGGTCCCCAGCCGGGCCGACTCGTCGACGATCGCCTCCAGGTTGCGCAGGACCGCCTCCAGCCGGGCGCCGCCGCGCAGCGCGGCGAACGTCTCGGCGCTCGCCGCGTCCAGCGAGACGGTGATGCTCACGCCCTGCCGCACCAGCCGGCGCCACATCCGCTCGTTCGTCACCGACAGGTTCGTCACCAGCCGGACCCGGCAGCCGTACCCGATCGCCCGGTCCACGAATTCCGGGAAGCGCTTCAGTACGGTGCTCTCGCCCCATCCCCGCAGGTCCACGATCTCCGCGGTGGGGAACAACTTCTCGGCGACCTGGTCGAACAGCTCCATGGACATGTTGCGCGAACGGTCGAACGGGCCGCCCGAGCGGCACATCGCGCACGACAGGTTGCAGTTCTCGGTCAGTTCGAGGAACAACACCCGCGGCAGGCTGCTCAGTACGGTGGCACGTTCCTCGAACTCCGCGATGTTGCGGTCGCGGTTGGCGAACTTGAGCTCATCGAATCGGGGGTCACGTGCGGGCTCCACGTCACGCACCCCCGTGCGCGGGGCCTCGTGCCGGCGGAGCGCTGATCGCCGTGCGCAGGTCCGAGACCTCCCAGGGCCGTTCACGCAGGTCGAAGGCCGCCGTGGCGCCCGTACGCTCCCGCTCGACGATCTCGAACTCGTGCAGTTCGCGCCGGAGCCGTACCGTGAACTCCCAGTAGGGGTGGTCGTGCGCGTCGAGTGCCGCCGCCAGCGCGGGATCGGGCCGCCGCGGCGGCGCGGCGCTGACGCCGGACAGCAGCACCACGTCGCGGCAGGTGCGGCACAACTCCGACAGGATCCGGCTGAGCGTGCGCTCGGGGAAGTTGCGCCAGTAGTCGGTCACCAGCCCGAGCTCGAAATGATCATCCGGGTACGGAACGCGCGTGCCGAGAAGCGGCAACCATGAGGTTCCCCGGCCAGCCCCGGGCAGTTTCCGTGCGTCCCCAGGAAAACAGACCACGTCCGGCGGCCTGAGACCGGCCGGCCAGCCCGCCGGATCTCCCAATACCAGGACGTTCCCGGCGGTAGTGGCGACCTGCGCGCGCACCCCGGGAAGCTCATCGAGCCGCGCGCAGTCCGACGTGGCGGGATCCAGCGTCCGGGCGAACCGCTCGATCGCCGGTACGAGTTCGCGCGAGCGCACGATGTCATAGCTGCAGACCGCTTCGACCTCCAGCGTCGGATACATCCGCACCAGGATCTGCTCGTTGTGCCGGTCCTGGACGATGTCTCGCCCGCGAAGCCGGTCATGGGGCTGATGCACCGCCTTCGCCGCCGCCGCGAAGACGGTCGGAAGACCCGCGCGTGCGAGCCGGTACCCCATCTCGATGTCCTCGACGCCCTTGGCGGGGAACTCGCTGCTGAACCCGCCCACCTGCTCGAAAGCCCAGCGGGGCATGCTCACGTTGTGGGTCCAGAAGAAGGCCCAGTCGCTCGGCCGCGGATCGGCCAGCAGTTCGCACAACGGATCGTGAAGCAGCGGCGTACGGTCCATCCGGTCGGCGACGCCGGCCGGATCGCCGAAGTCCCAGTCGTCGCCCAGCTGCAGCCGCCAACCGGCTGGAGTGAGTTCACGCACGCTCGTGTAACCGCACACCGCCACCTGGCGCCCGGCGTGCGCGTCCAGGTGGGCGCGCAGCAACCCGGGGTGCGCCAGGCAGTCGGCGTCGAGGAAGACGAGCACGTCGCCCTCGGCCTGCGCGGCTCCGGCGTTTCTCGCCTCCTGCACGCCTTTCGCCGTGTCGTGCCGGAGGAAACGGAGCTTGAACGTCGGCGCCAGGGCCGCCAGCTCTTCGGCGAGCTCCTCCGCCAGCGGCCGTTCCGAACCGTCGTCGACGAACACCACCTCGAACGATTCCGGGGGAAGAGTCTGACCCGCCAAACTGCGGAGAACATTTCGTGCGGCGACACCGCGATTGTGTATCGCCGTTACAACGGAAACGTCCACGACACCTCTCATGAGCGCGCAACAAGAGCACGTTGCAATAAAACCGGCCAAGAATTGTGGCCTGCGTTGTCCACCTGCCCGCCGACAAAGCGAGCAGCGCAGCCTGTTTTACTCGCGCCCTTCCGTTGCGCGATTCACACTCGAAGATAGCGACAGCCGGTATATCCGGAGTATGTCCCGCCGAACGGCCAACAGAATTCCCAGGTGGATGGCCACCGAAATGCTTCTTCCGGCGTACTCACCCCTGATCGTCCGAGGTCGGTCAGGCGATCCCGATGCCCTCCCAGGGCGGGCCGGCCAGAATGCCGGCGAGCCGCCTGGACAGCGCCAGGGTGGTCAGCGAGGGGTTGGCCGCACCCAGGCGCGGGAAGGTCGCGGGCCCGAGCACGTACAAACCGGGCAGATCAACGACCTCGTGTCGCTCGGTCAGCCCGTCGCCCAGGCGGATGGTGCAGCCCTCGTGATTGACGGTCCCCAGCGCGGACGCATAGGTGACCAGGTCGCCTGACAGCGGTCGCCAGGTGCCCAGCCCGCCGAAGACCAGCGGCGTGGCCGGTGTCCCGTACCGGGGGCCGAGGGAGCGCCAGAGGTCGCCGAGCCGCCGCTGCTGCTCCGTGACCAGCGCTTCGTCGGCCTCCGCCAGGGCCGCTCCCACATGTACGCTGGTCGTGCCGTCCGGCGCACTCCGGTGTTCGACGAAGCTGCGCTCGTTCGGCAGTTGCTCGCCCATCGTGCTGACCTCGATGCGCACCGAGCCGGCCGCGAGTTCCCCGATGCTGAGGAACAGGTTCGAGCGGTGCTCGTCGTCGCCGGGGGCGACGAAGTGACCGGTGGGCAGCGCCGCGGCGGGATCCACCGCGCCGGCCGGCAGGGTCAGGGTGAACCCCTGCACGATGTGGTCGCTGAGACCGCTCAGCCGCCGCCGCTCGGTCCCGCCGTTAACGCGCGACCGCAGGACGAGCCGGCTGTTCTCGATCGTGCCCGCGGCGAGCACCACCGCATCCGCCCGAATGTCGACGGGATCGGTCTCCCCGGCCCGGACAACCCGGACACCAGCGGCCCGCCCGTCACGCAGTAGCACCCGCTCAACCGTGTGCTGACAGGCGATGGTGACCCCGTCCAAGGCACGAATCGGGCTCGCCGTGACAGGATCGCGCCAATAGTCCAACGGCGAATAGGCACTCCAGCGCCTCCCGCTGTCCCGAACCGCCCTCGGCACCGGGTAAAAGTCCAGGCCAGCCAGCCGGAACGCGGGAGCGACCGCACCGGCATCACCGGGCGAACGTGCCGCGCCCGGGGTGCCCAGATCCTCCGCGACCTGGGCGTAAAGCGACGCCCCACCGCGCCAACTCCCCGTGAGGTCCGCGATGACGGCCGCCGGCCACCACGGCTCACTCAGCGCCCAGGGATCCATCGGCAACACGATCCCCCACCAGTAGAGCGACCGCCCGCCCAACCGACGCCGAAGCCCGGACCCACCGGCGAAGTGCGGCGACCCCACAGGTTCCCAGCCACGAAAGAAGTACCGATCACGTTCCGGCCGTAAGACCACTTCGCCGGCGCGCCGCTCCGGGTAAGACTGCGACACGTGGCGAGACTCAAGGCCCGACCCGGACTCGATCACAAGCACCTCACCGGCCCCTGACCGCTGCAGCTGACCAGCCAGTTCAAGCCCGGCCATGCCGCCACCCACCACGACAATGCCCGCCCGGCCAGGAAGACACGGCGGCGTCGGAAAATGCGACATGCCTACACCGACCGCACGACGAGGCCGGCCCAATAGGGGTCAAGAATTGTGTACACGGAGACCGTTCTCCCTTGCCGAGTGATAGTTTGACAGGCTTCGCGAACCGCAGCAGAAAGCTCGATATCGAGGTTCGCGACCGCGAGCGACAGTAGCAAATGGCAAGTCCGATCGCGGGACTCAGCCGATCAGGCCCACCAAATTAGCATTACCATCAGAACCGCCAACCACACCGCACCTTTCACTGGGCTTCGCTTCGGCGAATGCGTACCACGTCATGAAGGGGGCACATGACCCACCTCCTGAAACACAGCCCGAAATCTACTCGCGGCCCGGTGACGCTCACGATCCTGTCGTATGTGGCCGCCGTCGTAGCCCTGACTTGGGCAACGGTCGGTGGGCAGTTGGGCGGCTATATGTACGGCTGGGTCCTGATGATGATTCTGGCCTTCCCGGTCTCGCTGCTCAGCCTGGTTCTCGACGGCCCGCTCAGGCATGCCCTCATCGGTGAGGCCGCCGGTGATGAGGTCTCCGGCTGGAGTTACGTCGTCTTCGCCTGGCCCGGCCTGCTCATGGCGCTCGTGCTTGCCTGGCGGCCGTCCGCGCGCCTGTCTCGCCGGGTCGTTCGTGTCGCGAGTTGGGTTCTCGCCGCAGCCGTTCTGTTGTCCGGCATCGCGATCTCTTTCGATCAATGGGCCCCGCGCCGCCCGTACGGGTGGCCGTTCGTGCTCTGTGGGGTAGGCATGGCCATCGGCCTGCTGTTGGCTCGGCGAGCCGAGAAACAAGCCGGTTGAACGGCACGGGGCGGCGCAGGCCGTGGGATCAGCCGAAGTGCAGTTGGAGTGCGTCGGGGCCCTGGATTCCGAGTGGGCCTGGCCCGGTTATCGGTCCCGTCACGGAGGGCGGGCCCAGGCGGGTGGTCAGGACGGACAGGGCCTCGCCGACCTCGACGCGGGCCAGGGCGGCGCCCAGGCAGTGGTGGGGGCCCGCGCCGAACTGCAGCGGGGGCACGTCCCTGACTGCGGTGATGTCGAAAAGATCGGCGTTCTTGTACGCCCGGGGATCCCGTTGCGCGGCCTTCACGCACATGGTGAGGTACGTCCCCTTCTCGACCGCGAGCCCCTTGTAGTCGAAGTCCTCGGCGGCGAAGCGGTAGACGCTGCCCGTCGAGGGTTGCCAGCGCATCACCTCTTCGACGGCCTGCGGCGTGAGCTCCGGCTGCCGGCTGAGCAGCGTCCACTGTTCGGGGTGCCGCGAGAAGGCGATCATGGCGTTGGCGAGCTGGTGGCGGGTCGTGTCGTGGGCGGCGAACACGAGGGTGACCAGGAGGTTGCGTAGTTCGTCCCGGCTGACCTGATCGTCGCCGGCCTGGTGGGCCGCGACCAGGTCGGAGCTGAGGTCGTCGGCCGGCCGGGCGATCTTGTCGTCGATCAGCCGGTCGGCGTAGTCGTTCAGGCCGTTGACCGCGTTCTCCAGCCGGGCCGTGACGTCGTCGCCGCCCGACAGGCCGAAGACCAGGCCGAGGTCGGCGGTCCAGGTGCCGAAGTGGTCGTAGTCCTCGGGCCGCACGCCGAGCAGCTTGCACATGACCGCGAGCGGCAGCCGGATGCCGAACTCGGTGACGAAGTCGTGCATGCCGCCGTCGTCCAGGCGGGCGGTGAGCCGCTCGGCCTGCTCGCGGATGAACGGCCGCAGCAGGGCCATCCGGCGGGCGGTGAACGCCTTGTTCGACAGGCCGCGCAGACGGCGGTGCTCCTCGCCGTCATGGTTGACGATCATCGGCACGAACCAGTCGTAGATCGGGCCGCCGGTGATGCCGTTCGTCTCCAGGTAGCGCCGGCCGTTGTGGTTCAGCCTGCGGTCGCGCAGTAGGTCGTTGGCCTCTTCGTAGCGGAGCACGAGCAGGCCGAAGGGGCTGTTGGCGTACCAGCTCTCCGCCTGCGCTGCGTAGACCTCCGGGGCCTCGAAGTCGAACGCGGGGTCCAGGACATCGAGGAACGGTACGTTCTGGGCTGCGGGTGTCGCCACGCCATCCTCCCTGCGGGATGCTCACCTGCGTCGTAGCGTGCCCCTCCAGCCTCTTCCGGCAACGCGCGCCGGGAAAGTAATGCTCTACTGACTTCCTGAATATCGGTCAGCTTCGCGGTGAAGCGTGACAAGGAGGGCAGCTACACGGAGGCGAGTGGCGGCCGCAGGTCCGCCCGCGGGTCCGCGACGGTCGCGACCACCCAGAACAGCAGCGCGACGCCCATGGCGCCGGGGTCGGGCGCGCCCTTGGCCCGGTCGCCGACGTAGCTGGCCCGGCCCATCCGGGCGCGCATCTCCGCGGTACGCGCGGCACCGTCCCCCGCCGCCTCCGCGGCGGCTGAGAACACGTTCTCGCCCCCTCGCCGCAGCGCCTCGACCGCGGGTGCCAGGGCATCGACGAGGGTACGGTCACCGACCGCGGCCTCACCGACCCGCTGGATGGCGGCCAGGCCGGCGGCGGTGCCCGCGGCCCACGCGGCGGCCGGGTCGGTCGCCGGCTCCTCCTGCGCGTGGGCGGTCACCTGCTCTTCGTGCTCGCGGGTGGTCGCCTGCTCCCCCTGCGCGCGGGCGGTCGCCGGCTCCTCGTGTGCGCGGGCGATCTCGGTGAACAGCAGGCCGAGCAGGGGGCCGCTGGTGCCGCCCACCTCGTCCAGGAAGACCTCGCCGAGCACGCGCAGCGCCGAACCGCCCGATTTCTCGTACGCCGACACGGCGTCGCGCAGGCCGTTCCTGAGGTTGTCGCCGAAGTCGCCGTCGCCGCTGAGCTGATCGAGTTCGGTGAGCTCGGCGTGCGCGGCTTCGGCGGCTGCCGCGTACCGGCGCAGGATGTCCTCCTCGTTGAGAGCCATCAGTGAACGTCCTCCTGTGTGCTGCGCGCGGGGAAGGCCGGGGTGATCGTGGGAGCGGCCCACCAGGCCCTCCACTCCGGCCGCAGGCGGGTGATCGTCAGGGAGAAGCCGGCCATGTCGAGCGCGGGCACGAACGTACCGACCAGGGCGTCGACCAGGGCGAGGCCACGGTGTTCCAGCCCGGCGGCCACGAGGTCGTACAGGCCGTACAGTTCGAGCTGGGTGGTGCCGCCGAGGCCGTTGACGACGGCGACGACCTCGTCGGGGCCGTCCGGCAGGCCCTCCATGAGCCGGTCGAGCATCGTCTCGACCAGCTTCTCGGTGGGCGGCCTGGCGATCGACTGCGCGGCGCGTTCGCCGTGGATGCCGACGCCGTACTCGATCTGTCCCGGCTCCAGGTCGAAGGAGGGCCGGCCGGTGTGCAGCGAGGTGTGCGCGCGGGCGGCGACGGCGAGGCTGCGTGAGGCGCCGGCGAAGCGGGCGCCGAGGCCGGCGAGCTCGTCCAGGCCGAGGCCGGAGTCGGCGGCGGCGCCGAGCAGTTTCTCCACGACGATGGTGGCGCCGGTGCCGCGGCGGCCGGTGGCGGTCTGGTCGGACTCGGTGGCCAGGTCGTCGTCGACCAGTACGCGGCGCACCTCGATGCCGTCGTGTCGGAGCCGTTCCGCGGCGATGCCGAAGTTGATCCGGTCGCCGGTGTAGTTCTTGACGATGTGGATCACCCCGTCGGGGCCGGCGACCTTCCTGCCGGCCTCGAACACCTGCCGGTTGTGCGGCGAGGCGAACACCTTGCCCGGCGCGACCGCGTCCAGCATGCCCCGGCCGAGGAATCCCGCGTGCAGGGGCTCGTGCCCGGAGCCGCCGCCGGAGACCAGGCCGACCGTGCGGCCGGGGTTGCGGTGCCTGGCGGTGAGGTAGGTGGGATTCTCGTGCAGCTCGACCAGCCCGGCGTGCGCGCGGGCGAAGCCGCGCAGGGCCGGCGGGACGGGATCGCCGTCGGCGGGCAGGAACGGGTTGTGCGCGGATGTCACGGTGCTGGCCTCCCGGATGTCAGCGGACGTTTCAGCATGACAGTTTCAGTACGGTGTTTTCACCACGGGCGCGCCGACCGGCTCACGCTCTGCTTCGCCGGCCTTGAGGCGGGTGGCGGCCAGGCTGGAGAGCACCGCGATGGCGATGGCATAGACGGCCACCCAGGTCCAGTGGCCGTCGCCGGCGGTGATCAGCGCGGTGCCGAGCAGCGGGGCGAGGCCGCCGCCGAGGGTGGCGCCGATCTGCTGGGTGACCGACAGGCCGGTGTAGCGGACGCCGACCGGATAGAGGTTGCCGAACAGGGCGGCCTGCGCGCCGTACATGGCGCCGTGCCCGACGGCCAGGCCGAGCGTCATGCCCAGGATCATCAGCGGCAGGCTGCCGGTGGAGACCAGCAGGAAGAACGGTACGGCGAGGACGAGCTGGAAGATCGCGCCGCCGATGTAGACGGCCCGGCGGCCGACCCGGTCCGACAGCGCGCCGAACATCGGCAGGGTGAGGCACTCGATCGCGCAGGCCACCAGGACGGCGAGGAGCACGGGTTCGCGCGGCTGGCCGAGTTCGGTGGTGACGTAGGCGATGGCGACCACGTAGTAGACGTTGAACAGGCCGCTTTCGGCGATCTTCGCGATGACGGAGGTGACGACGCGGCCGGTGTAGCCGGCGAACAGCTCCTTGACCGGCAGGCGGTGTGACTGCCGGTCCTCGCGGGCCTTGACGAATTCCGGGCTCTCACTGATGTGGGTACGGATGTAGACGCCGAGCCCGATGAGCACGATGCTCGCCAGGAACGGCAGCCGCCAGGCCCACGACTCGTAGGCGCCTTCGGGCAGCCAGGCGCCGAGCGCGGTGACGATGCCGACCGGCAGCAGCACGCCGGCGGGGGTGCCGATGTGCACCAGGGAGGTGTAGAAGCCCTGGCGTTCGCGGGGGCTGTATTCCAGGGCCATGAGGACGCCGCCGCCGTACTCGCCGCCCATGCCCAGCCCCTGCAGCAGCCGGATGAGGGTGAGCAGGATGGGCGCCCAGATGCCGATGCTGTCGTAGGAGGGCAGCAGGCCGACGGCGAAGGTGCCGCCGCCCATCAGGACCATGGTGATGACCAGGATGGTCTTGCGGCCGAGCCGGTCACCGTAGTGGCCGAAGATAATCCCGCCGAGCGGGCGGGCCAGGTAGCCGACGAAGAACGTGGCGAACGCGGCGAGCGTGCCGACCATCGCGTTGTCGGCCGGGAAGAAGACGTCGTTGAAGACGAGCGCCGCGGTGGTGGCGTACAGGGTGAAGTCGTAGTACTCCACCGTGGTGCCGAGGGCACTGGCGACGGTGACTCTCCGGACCGACGAGGTGCCGCCCGGGGATGCGTTCGATTGCTTGTTCATCGCGTTCTCCTCAGGGCCGGGGTGGTACCCCCGCATCTGGTCGGCTAATGTATCAGACACTAGATTTTAGACAAGGGCGCTTACCCGATCCGAGGAGGACGTACATGAAGGACCTGGACCTGCACGGGATGATCTCCACGGTCGTCACCCCGTTCGACGAGAACGACCAGGTGGACCTCGAACTGCTGCGTGCCGAGGTCAAGTACCTGCTGGACGCCGGGGTGACCGCCATCTGCGCGTGCGGCAGCACCGGCGAGGGGCAGACCTTGTCGCTGGAGGAGAGCAGGGCGATCTGCGAGGTCGTGGTGGACGAGGTCGGCGGCCGGGTGCCGGTCATCGGCGGCGTGATCCAGAACTCCACCGCCCAGGCGATCAGGTACTCGCTGGCGCTGAAGGAAGCCGGTGTGGACGCCCTCCAGGTCACCCCCGTGCACTACGTCTTCGCGCCGTCGGCGGAGGAGACCGTTGAGCACTACCGGCTCCTGGGCGAGGCCACCGGCCTGCCGATCGTGCTCTACAACGTGGTGCCGTGGGCGCTGGTTCCCGTGGACACCATCGAGCGGCTCGCCGCCGTACCCCAGCTGGTCGCGGTCAAGCAGAGCGGCGGCGACATGCACCTGCTCGCGGACCTGCTGCACCGGGTCCGCGACCGGTTCACCATCCTGGCTGCCCTGGACGACCTGCACTACCCGGCGTTCGTCCTGGGTGCGCACGGCGCGCTCGCGGCCATCCCGACCGTCACCCCCAAACTGTCGGTGGAGTTGTGGGACGCGGTGCAGGCGGGCGACCACGCGACCGCCCTCGAACTGCATGAGCGCATCCTCACGGTGTGGCGCGCCATCGACGGCCCCAACCTGCCCGCCACACTCAAGGCCGCCCTCCAGCTTCAGGGCCGCGACGGTGGGCTGCCGCGCAAGCCGTTCGGCCCCGCCACGGAGGCCGAGCGTGAGCGGATCGCCGTAGCGCTGCGTGCGGCTAACCTGATCGACTAGATGTCGCACATCCGCAGGGAGAAACCAGTATGACCATGCCCGCGCGTCCGTCCGGCAGGTCGTCCCTGGTCGTCGACTCCATCGCCGACCAGCTCTACCGGATACTCAGCGAGCGCATCACGACCGGCGTCTTCGAGCCGGGCTCACGGCTGGACCCCCAGGCGGTTGCCGAGGAATTCGGCGTGTCCCGTACCCCGGTGCGGGACGCGCTGGCCCGCCTCGAACACGACCAGCTCATCGAGACCCGGCCGCGCTCCGGCACCTTCGTCGCCCGGCCGGGCGTCACCGATGTGCGCGAGGTCTGCCAGCTGCGCAAGGGGATCGAGTGGGTGGCCACCGGCATCGCCGCGACCCTGATGTCCGAGGCGCAGATCGCCGACCTGCGCGCCGAGGCGGTCGAGGCGCTCGCCGCCATCGACAAGGGCGACTACGACCCCTTCTTCATCAGTGACATGCGCATCCACCGGGAGATCGTGGCCGCGACCGGCAACAGCCGGCTGATCAAGGCGCGCGGCTCGGTCGAGCCGTTCGTGGCCTGGCTGCGCGTGCTCGGCGCCACCGGGCCGCACAGGACCAAGGGATCCTCCCACCGCCACCTGGAGATCCTCGACGCCATGGCCGCCCGCGACGTGGCGTCGGCCCAGCACGCCGCGGCCGTGCACCTGGATGAGGTCGAGGAGTGGACGGTCGCCGACATGGAGTCCAACGCCATCGCCACCTGACCTCCGCGGGACGCCGCAGATCGCTTCCGTCCGCCACGGCCGAGGGGCCTCGGACGGAATCCGAGTCACCCCTGCGCAGAAGGCCACGCTGCTCAGAGCAGATCTGCCGCAGGCGGATCGTGTCGACTCCGGTCCGAACGGCCTCACATGATGGACGCATGAGCGAAGAATCGAAACTTCCGCTGTTCAACGAGCGGGCGAGAAGAGAGCTTTACGAGCAGCGCGTTCTCGTTCTCGACGGCCCTCTCGACGACGACAATGGCACGCTGCTGGCGACGCAACTGATGGCGCTCGCCACCCTGGACGCGTCGACCGACATCGCCTTGTGGATTCACTCCCCGGGCGGCTCGGTTCCCTCGATGCTGGCGATCCGCGACGTCATTCGCCTCATTCCCTGTGACGTATCGACCCTCGTGCTGGGCATCGCCTACAGCGCCGGGCAATTCCTGCTGTCGTCGGGAACCAAAGGCAAGCGTCGCGCACTGCCGCACTCACGCGTCCTGATGCACCAGGGCTCGGCGGGAATCGGTGGCACCGCGGTCGACATCGAACTGCAGGCCGGCGACCTCCGGCACACCCGCGACACGGTGCTCGGCCTCATCGCCGAGGACACGGGCCAGACCGTCGAGCGCATATTCGAGGATTCCCTGCACGACCGTTGGTACACCGCGCAGGAGGCACTCGACTACGGCTTCATTGACGCCATCGTGCAGAACTTCGGCGACATCGCGCCACACCATCGCCCGCGCCCCGGATTCGGCGTCACCCAAGGAGTCGGACTGTGAGCACCTATACAATCCCGAACGTCATCGCGCAGAATCCCCGTGGCGAGCGGATCATGGATGTCTACTCGCACCTGCTCACCGAGCGAATCGTCTATCTGGGCACCGCGATCGACGCGGGCGTCGCCAACGCGCTCATCGCGCAGCTGATTTTTCTGGAGTCGGACAACCCCGACGCGGAAATTCAGTTCTATATCAACTGCGAGGGCGGCGACCCGAGCGCGATGCTCGCGATCTACGACACCATGCGCCACATCCGCCCGCGGGTTTCGACGACCTGCGTGGGACAGGCCGTCGCGGTGGGCGCCGTCCTGCTCGCCGCGGGCGCCGAGGGAAAGCGTGCCGCTCTCCCCCACGCACGCGTGATCCTGCACCAGCCGGCCGCTCAGGGGCGCGGCACGATCCCCGACCTCATCCTGCAGGCCGACGAGGTCGTACGCGTCCGGGCGGACATCGAGCGCATCCTGTCACGGCACACCGGCCAGAGCATCGAGACCCTGCGCGCCGACACCGATCACGACCGGGTGTTCACCGCGGCCGCGGCCCTGGAGTACGGGCTCCTCGACCAGATCATCGAGGAGCACTCATAGACCCGCATACAACCCCGGCAGGCCGCGCTACGCGGCCAGGGCGTACGCCGCCGAGCAGGTAGCACCCCTGGCCAGGCCGGACTGAGCGGAGCGCAGGTTCTCCGCGACGGCAAGGGTCAGATCGACCAGGGTCACGTCCAGCGCGCCGGCGACCGCGGCGATCATCTCGCTCGACGGCTCCTTGACGCCTCGTTCCATCTCGGAGAGGTATTGCGGCGAGACTCCGGCGCGGCTCGCCGTCTCACTCAACTTCTCGCCCCGCTCGTGACGCAGGTCCCTCAGGCACTCACCGAGCACCTGCCGCCACAGCGGCTCACGAGCCGGGGAGGGCGAGGGCTTGAGGGTGGTCCGATCGATCGCCGGACGCAGCGGAGGGAGGGACGAGGGCGACAGAGAGGAGGCCATGCTCCACACCATAGGTAGACAGCACGGTCGAGTTCTGCCTGCTTCGCGCAGAGCGGAACCGGTCCCCGCCTCCCCCGTCCGGCCTCAGCCACACCCGCGTGATCATGACGAGGCCGGGCCGGACGCCAGGGCCGCCTGTACGATCCGGATCGCCTCGCCCGCGTCGATGCCGACGCTGGCGATCACGGCCGCGTAGTCGGCCGCGGCCCGGCGGGCCCGCTCCCGGCCCACTTCTCCGGCGGCCGACACGAACGAGCCCGCCCGCCCGCGCGTCTCGATCAGCCCCGCCTCCTCCAGCTCACGGTAGGCCCGGCCCACCGTGTTGACGGCCAGGCCGAGGTCGGCCGCGAGGTGGCGGATGGTCGGCAGCCGGGCGCCCACGGCCAGCGTGCGGTCCTGGATCTGCCGGGCGAGCTGGGCTCGCAACTGCTCGAACGGCGGCACCGGCGACGCCGCGTCGATGATGATCATCGCAGGCTCATGGCCCGCCGGGCCACCGTAACGCTCGGCGGCGTCCTGACCCGGAGCAGGATGTACGCGAACAGGCACAGAAGCAGGTAGGCGACCGCGGCCGCTCCCCACCAGACGGGCGCCGCGCCGAACACCAGCACCATGGGCAGCGACAACTGCACGTTCGGCATGGTCAGGTCACGGGCGTCCTCGACGCGCATGATGACGTCGACGGTCAGCGATTCCTCGTCCTCCGCGACGACCGGGCGCCGCAGCAGGTGGCGCAGCTGAACGACGTTGATGGCGGTCGCGCCGAGCAGACCGATCAGCAGGACGACGGCCAACTGCCGCACGGTGGGATCGGGAACGGCCAGGGCGCTTCCGACCAGCGCCATCGCGCCGGCGAACGTGGCGAACGCGTAGACGGCGTACGCCGGGCCGAGCACGGCTCGCCAGCCGGGCTGGATCGGGTGGGCGGCCCTGCGGGACAACTCCGCGCCCGCCCGCTGGTCAACGCGTCGCACCCATCGGTCGAGCAGCAACTGCGCCGTCACCAACCCGGCGACCAGCACGGTCAGGACAAGCAGCGACAACGTGCGATACGGCCGGAAGCCACCGAAGGTGGATGCGGCGGCGAGCGAGGCCGCGATGATCAGCGCCGCCGCGATGAGCGCGGCGACGATGCGGGCACGCTCCCGGGCCACCAACCGACCGGCCAGCAACGGGGTCGGGCGGGCGCCGGCGAGGTCGTGCCGGGCCAGCCAGGCGCTTGCCGGCCGCAGATCGGGGGCGTGGGGCGGCGGGTCGGCGTCCGGTAACGGTTCACGGGCCATGGTGTCAGCGCCTCCTTTGTCGCAACCTATGTATCAGCATGGTGCGACATAGGTTGCGACAAAGTCAAGGGCGGCAGAAACATCACCGGAGGATCCGCCGCCACGGCAGCGGCGTGGTCAGCGGCGTACGGTCAGCACCGCGCGCTGGTAGGAGGTGAGGGCCGGGGTGCCGTCGTCGGTCGCTTGCAGGATGAGGTGGATGGTCTGGCCGGTCGCCGCGTCGTGCGGGATCCGGAGCCGCACCCGGGCGGGGCCGCTCCGGGTCGGTTCGACGGTGCCCGGGTAGGTGTCGGCGTCGGTGTACTGCCACCACCTGGAGGTGACGGCGTCGCGGTCGGGGTCGGTGACGTGTCCGTTGAGTGTCACCGTCTGGCCCGGGCGGACGTCACGGTCGAGCCGTCCGGAGACGCTGACGTCCGGCGCGTGGCCGGCCGCCGCGTACCGGGAGGTGGTGGTCCACTTCAGCCGGGCGGCGAAGTCGTGCTGGGCGGAGCGGAACCAGCGGGTGGACGGATAGTCGGTGGACGCGGTGCCGTCGGGGGCGATGTCGGTTCCGGCGCGGCCGCCCCAGCCGCCCCAGCTCGCGTCGGTGCCGGCGCGCAGGCCGTTCCCGATGAGGTTCATGAAGATCGAGGTGTCGCCTTCCGAGATCCACGATCCCTTCTCCTGAAGGGACGTCCACACGACATAACCCCTCTCTTCGAGTTGTTCGACAGTCAGGCCGGAGAAGCCGAAGAAGTCGAAGATGTCGCCGGGCACCATCTGCTTGCCGTCGCCCCACACCCGGTAGAAGGGCCCGAACGGGCCGGTATCGGACACGTTCGCCCTGGTCCAGGCGGCGGACAGCAGTTCGGCGTCCTGAGGCAGGACGGCCCGGCGGGCGCCGTAGCCCCAGATGGTGGTGGCCATCTGACGGAACTCGATGTCCGGCCAGTTGGGTGCGATGTACTTGGCGTAGGTGTCGTCCTGGTCGCCCCAGGACTGGATGATCGCCTTCCGCGACACCTTCCGCTGGATCGCCGGCCATTGCGACGTGTTCTCGTATCGGTCCTTGATGGATTTCAGAGCGCGGGCGATGGTGCTCTGACCCGCGCCGGTGAGCAGGTACAGGGGGCCGGGCTCGTTGTCGAGGAGCTTGCCTCTGATGAGGTCGGAGCCGGGCGAGTCCTTGGAGATGTCGCCGTCGAACTCGATGTTGCCGTTGAGGATCTTCGCCTTCAGCTCGCCGGGGCTCGGGTACCCCTTGGCGTGCGCCCGCAGGTTCGGGTACGCCCGCGCGTACAGATCGACGGCCTCGTGGATGAAACGTTCGCCGGGCTTCCACCGCCAGGAGGTGCACGGGCAGATGTCGCGGCCGATCCGGTCGTACTCGCGGCCGGGGACGAACCAGGTGGTGCCCTTGCCGTCGCCCGCCCAATGGACGCCGCTGCTCGTGTACATGAGCGCTTCGGTGTCGAACTCGTTGCTGTAGAGCAGGTAGCGGATGAGGGTGTTCTGGTCGTCCAGTTCGGGATCGTGCATGAGGATGACGCGCGGCTTGTGCTCGCCATGGCGGAGGTCGTCGGCCAAGGCGGGCGGCGCGGCGGTGATGGTGACAGCGACGGTGAGCGTGTAGATCAGCAGGCGGCTCAGTAACGTCGCGGTCCGTCTCCCGGTGCCGAAGGCAGGCATGGTCATCACTCCTTACCCCTTGGTGGCGCCGGCGGTCAGGCCGGCGACGATCCACCGTTGCAGCAGCGTGTACGCGATGAGGATCGGCACGACCGCGATGAGGATCCCCGCGGCCAGCCCGGTGTTGTTGTTGGAGAACTGGCCCTGGAAGTTGAGCAGCCCGACGGGCAGGGTCTTGTTGGCGTCGGAGTTCAACAGGATCAAGGCGAACAGGAACTCGTTCCACGTCGCGACGGCGTCCAGGATCAGCACCGTGACCAGAGCGGGCGCGGACAGCGGCAGCACGATCCGCCAGAAGATCCGCCAGTCGCCGGCCCCGTCCACCCGGGCCGCCTCGACGATCTCGTCCGGGAGTTGCCGGAAGAACGACTGCAGGACGAGCACCTCGAACGGGATGCCGAAGGCGAGGTACGGGCCGATCAGGCCGAGGACGCTGTCGGTCGCGCCGGCGGTCTTCATCATGACGAACACCGGCACGATCGTGATGTAGATGGGGATCGTCAGCCCGAGGAAGACCGTGAACATCACGGTCCGGCTGAACTTCATCCGCAACTTCGCCAGGGCGAATCCGAGCATCGCCGAGATCAGCACGCCGAGCGGCACCTTGAGTATCAGCAGCAGGGCGCTGTTGCCGTACGTGGTGGCGAAGTTGCCGATGTCCCAGGCGTCGGCGAAGTTCTCCCAGGTGAACGCGGCCGGCCAGGACAGCGGCCCGTTGCCGACGAAGTCGGCGAGCGGCCGGAGCGCGGTCACGACGAGCAGCGCCAGAGGGGAGATCCAGAAGACGGCCGCCGCGGCCAGCACGACGGTCAGGGCGAGGCCGCCCCTGCTCTTCTTCTTGGCCGGTGGTCGTGCCGGGGCGGCGGCCCGCGTCGCCGGTGCGGAGGTGGCGGAGGTGGTCGAGGTCATGTCGCACGCTGCCTGGTCTGGGAGCGCACGTACGGGATGCCGACCGCGACCGCCACCAGCGTGATCACGACGGCGATGGCCGTGCCGTATCCGGTTTGGTAGTACTGGAAGACGTTGGCGTACATCCAGGTGCCCATCACCTGGGTGGCCGTGCCGGGGCCGCCGTAGGTCATGGCGTAGACCAGGTCGAAGACCTTGAAGGAGTCGATGAGGGACAGCGCCAGCACGATGTAGTGCGCCGAGCGCAGTCCCGGCATGGTGACGTGCCGGAACTGTTCCCAGCGGCTGGCCCCGTCGACCCGCGCCGCCTCGTACAACTGTCCGGGGATCCCCTGCAGGGCGGCGAGGTAGAGCAACATCGGGAAGCCCGTCCGCAGCCACACCGCCGGCACCATCACGGCCCACAGCGCGGTCGAGTCCTGCCCGAGCCACGGCTGGGCCAGCCCGTCCAGGCCGATGAGCTGCAGGAAGGAGTTGATGGCGCCGTGCTCGGGGTTGTAGAGCCAGCCCCAGATCGAGGCGATCGACACGAGCGGCAGCACACCGGGTGCGTAGAAGATCAGGCGCAGCACGGGCTTGCCGCGCACCTTGCCGTTCAGCAGCAGCGCCAGTGCCAGGCCGAGCGCCACCGGCACGACGATCGTGACCACCGACCACAGGAGGTTGTTCCCGGCCGCCGTCAGCACCACGGGATCGCCGAGCATGCGCGCGTAGTTGTCCAGGCCGACGACGTTGTAGGCCGGGCTGAGGCCGTCCCAGTCGGTGAAGCTGAACCACAGGGACGACGCGGCCGGGTAGACGAGAAAGATCAGGTAGACCGCGAGCGCGGGAAGGGCGAACGTCCAGGGACGCCATCTCCCCTTGTGGGCGGCGGTTGCCAGGTGCCGTCCCATGTCAGTTGCGGGCCCAGGCGGAGACGATCTCCCGCATCCGCCCGGCCGCATCGGCCGGCGTCACCTTGCCCTGGAGCAGGTCGCTCTGCACGCTGAAGTACTGATCGGACTGCTGTTTGGGGAAGGCCTGGTCCTGGATCGTGTAGAAGGGGCTCGCGCCGTACTTCTCGTCCCACGCCGCCGACAGCGGCAACTCGGCGGGATCGGCCTCGGCGCCCTTCACGGTGGACGAGGTGATCTGCATGGCCCGCTGGCTGTCCGGTTTCATCAGGAAGTCGAGCAGGGCCGCGGCCTTGTCCTTGTTGCCCGACCTGGCGTTGATCATGTAGCCCTCGACGAACCCGGAGTGCCGGGCCGGGGACTGCTCGGTGGGAAGCTGGAAGACCCCGAAGTCCTTGGGATCCTTCCGCGCGGCGAGGATGGCGGCCGTCTCCGACCACTGCCCCTCCAGGTCGTAGGCGACCTTGCCCTGTACGTACCAGTTGCCGACGTCCGCGGGATCCAGGCCCAGGGCGCCCTCGGGCAGCCACTTGTTGTCCTGCCACCTCTTGAACAGGGTGAACGCCTCGACGACCTCGGGCCGGTCCCAGCTCTCCTGCCCCAGCAGCAGCCGGTCGTGGAGTTGCGGCCCGGCGGTGTGCTCCAGGAGGTACTCGAACAGGCGCATGATGTGCCAGCCGTACTTGCCGCCCAGCCCGCACGGGGTGATGCCGGCGGCGACGAGCCGCTCGTTCATCCTCTCAAGCTCGGCGTACGTGCCGGGCGGCGCATCGATCCCGGCCTTGGCCAGCAGTTTCTTGTTGTACCAAGCACCTATCCCGCGCGCCGTGAACGGCACTCCCGCCTTGACGCCGTCGAACGTCATGCCCTGGATGGCCGCGGTGTTGATCGAGGAGTCCCAGCCGTACTTCTGGTAGTACGGCGCGAGGTCGGCAGCCTGCTTCGCCTTCGCGAACGGCGCGCCGATCTGCCCGCCCCAGATCCGCCAGATGTCGGGACCGCTGCCGCCCAGCAACTCGGTCCGCAACTTGTCGGGATACTGGGCCGCGCCCGAGCCGGGCAGGCTGTCGACCGTGGTGGTGGTGCCATTTTGCTGGTCGAACTTCTGGATCTGGGCCTTCAGCGTGCCGATGGTCACGTCGTCCTCGTAGGTGAAAAGGCGCAGCTTGTTCGACGGCGCGGCCGTCGTGGCGCCGCCGCCGACCGAGGCGCCGGTGCAGGCGCCGACCGCGAGCCCGGTGGCCGCGACGGACGAGAGGGCGAGGAACCCCCGGCGGGTGTATGACGTGTGAGTCATGTCGGATCTCCCTTGGTCGGGACGGGCGCCTCCGGGTCGATGATCACTTTGCATGGGCGCATGACCGCCTCTCGCCATTGCATATTTATGCGGTAGCGAATAAATGCCTTGCCCGTACAGTGGCCGATCTCCGCAGGTGTGTCAATGGTGAGAACTGCATGTTCCGTGCGAAACACGCAGTCGCGGCCTGCTTTATGCGCACCACGGCGTGCACTGTGACTCGGGCCCGGCGTGGGCGAGGAGTCACCTTCCGGATGGACAATTTGGGGCGACAGGAGTCCGCGGCGGCGAAGGGGACGGATACTGATGGCTGTGCACGCGAGCGGAGCCGGCCGGTCCGCCTCCGACGGCCGGGTGCGACTGATCACCAAGGTCGCGCACATGTACCACGAACAGGGCATCCGCCAGGCCGACATCGCCGACGCGCTGCACATCTCCCAGACGAAGGTGTCCAGGCTGCTGAAGCGGGCGGGTGAGATCGGCATCGTCAGAACGGTGGTGGTCGTCTCCCAGGGCGTGCACCTGGCACTGGAACAGGCCCTGGAGGACCGGTACGGGGTGCGGGAGGCGGTCGTGGTCGATGTCGAGGGCGACGAGTCCGAGATCATCGCCGGCATCGGCTCAGCCGGGGCGGCCTACCTCGAATCGACCCTGGCCGGCGGCGAGCGGATCGGCATCTCCCCATGGAGCCAGACGCTGCTGTCCGTCGTGGACCGGCTGCATCCGCTGCGGGTGGCCGGCGCCGACCGCGTCGTGCAGCTTCTCGGCGGCGTCGGCGAGGGCGCGGTGCAGGCCAAGGCCAATCGCCTGCTGAGTCATCTCGCCGAACTGGTGGGCGCGGAACCGCTCTACGTGCAGGCGCCGGGCCTGGTGGGCTCCGCCGAGATCCGTGAGAGCCTGGTCACGGACGCGGCCATGCAGTCGGTGGCCGAGGAGTGGCGGCGCCTGACGATGGCGCTGGTCGGCATCGGCAGCGTGCAGCCCTCGCCGTTGTTGCGCGACAGCGGCAACGCGATCGCCGCCGCCGACCAGGACCACCTGATCGCCGCCCACGCCGTCGGCGACGTCTGCCAGCGGTACTTCGACGCCACCGGCGAGCTGATCCACAGCGACCTGAACAGCCGAGTCGTCGGCATCGACGCGGAGGTGCTGCGTACGATCCCGCGCCGCATCGGCATGGCCGGCGGCGAACGCAAGCACGCGGCCATCCGCGCGGCGATCAGCGGCGGCTGGGTCAACGTCCTGATCACTGACGTCGCGACCGCCCGCGTGCTGCTGAACCAGCCTTCCGGGGGCGAACGATGAAGGGCGGCCCCCCTGTACGTACTGTTACCAACCATGGAGACGGACGGCACGGATGAGTAAGGCCAACGAGCTGATCGGCACGGCGCTGGAGGCCCTCACCCGCGAGGATGAGGCGGCCTTCGACTCCGCCGCCGCCTTCCTGGCCGACCGGGACGACGCCGACCACGCGCTGGTGGAGGCCGTGACCCGGGCGATCTCGGGGTTGTGGCGCGACGGCTGGCAGCCGGCCGACGTGGTCAGGATCGCGGCCAGGCGGCTGACCGACTGGCACGGGCGGGCGGCGGCCGACCTCATCGCCTGGGAGTTGCGGGCCTACGCGCCGGCCACGGTGGACGATCGCTGGCGCGACCAGCTCGCCGGCCTGGAGGCCGCGGTGTGGTGGAAGGGCGGCTACCTGGCGGCGCGGCAGGAACGTGACGGGGCCGGCCGGCTGGTGACCGTCTCCGGTGCGCTGGAGCTGCTGGGGTTGCTGACCGGGTTGCCCCGTTTGGAGTCGTTGAGCCCGAGGCCAGGGGCCGCTCGCCCAGCGGTCCGGGCACGGCCGCACGCGGTGAGCGAGAAGACGTTCACGCGGGTGCGGGCGCTGCTGGCCAAGGCGGAGTCCACGCCGTACGAGGCGGAGGCGGAGACGTTCACGTCGGCGGCGCAGAGCCTGATGGCGAAGTACAGCATCGATGCGGCGATGCTGGCGGAGCGACCGGGCGGAGCCGAGGTCCCGGCGGGTATCCGGGTCGGCATCGACGCGCCGTACGAGCAGCCCAAGGCCGTGCTGCTCAACCTCATCGCCGAGGCCAACAGATGCCGGGTGATCTGGTCGAAGGAGCTGGGGTTCGCCACCGTGCTGGGGTTCTGGGCGGACCTGTCCTGGGTGGAGGTGCTGTTCACCTCGCTGCTGGTGCAGGCGCAGACCGCGCTGGTGAACTCGGGCACCAAGAAGCACGGCGCCGGCCGGTCGAGGAACAAGGCGTTCCGCCAGTCGTTCCTGTCGGCGTTCGCCTCCAGGATCGGGGAACGGCTGGCCGAGGCCACGGCGGACGCGGTCGCGCAGGAGAGCGCCGGCCGGGGCACCGACCTGGTGCCGGTGCTGGCGGCCCGCGAACAGGAGGTGGAGCAGGCGGTCGAGCGCATGTTCCCGAACCTGGTCTCGCACTCGGTCCGCACGTCCTGGGACCGAGAGGGCTGGGCGGCCGGCCGTACCGCGGCCGATGAAGCCAGCCTCGGGGCGCGGGACCGGTAGCAGCAAATAATTTCGCGAGGTTGTGTCGGATCGGGACAGCGGTGTTCGTTGCAGGGGTGAGCGGCGCCCACGAGGGGCGTCCCAAGGCCGGAAAGGGCACCACGATCATGAAACTGACGACCGTCACGAACCTCTCCGTGGACGGAGTGATGCAGGGACTCGGCGGGCACGGCGAGGACCGAAGGGGTGGATTCGAGCGCGGCGGCTGGGCGCTGCCGCTGTTCGAGGGCGAGGCCGAGACGTTCCTCGGCCAGATCTACCAGCGTGCCGACGCGTTCCTGTTCGGCCGGCGCACCTATGAGATCTTCGCCGGCTCCTGGGGAGTGATGCCGGATCCCGACGACAGCCCCATCGCGGGACCTTTGAATCGGCGGCCCAAGTACGTGGCGTCGACCACGCTCACCGAACCCCGATGGGCGGACACGACGGTGTTGAACGGCGACGTCGCGGCGTCCGTCCGGGAGCTGAAGGCCGCGCCGGCCGGTGAGCTGCAGGTGCACGGCAGCGGCAACCTGGTCCGCTGGCTGCTCGACCACGACCTGGTCGATGAGATCACCCTGTTCACCTACCCCGTGGTCGTCGGCCAGGGCACCCGGCTGTTCCCCGGCTCCGGCCCGGACCTGGCGCTCGACCTGGTCGACTCGCGAGCCTTCGCGGGCGGCATCACGGTCCAGGTCTACCGGCCGGCCGGGCGCCCGCAGTACGCCGCATAAACGGCCGGGCCGCCCCGAACATACAGGAGATGATTCGAGATGCAGTATCTGGTATCTGTGATCGACGACAGGACCGCCTCCGGCACCCCGGACGAGATGGCCGACATCCACGCGTACAACGAACGGCTCCGGGCCGATGGGCACTGGGTGTTCGCGGGCGGCCTCGCCTCGCCCAGTTCGGCCACCGTCATCGACAACCGGGGTGGGGAGGCGATCTTCACCGACGGGCCCTTCCTGGAGTCCAAGGAGCACCTCGCCGGTTTCTGGGTCATCGAGGCGCCCGACCTCGACGTGGCGCTCAGGCTCGCGGCCGAGGGATCGAGGGCCTGCAATCGCCGGGTCGAGGTACGGCCGTTCCTGGAGGGGTGAGTGTGGCAGACGTGCGGCAGGCGATCGTCCAGATCCATCGTCAGGAGTGGGCGCGGGTGGTCGCCGCCCTGAGCAGGCGTTTCGGCGACCTCGACCTCGCCGAGGAGGCGGCGGCCGAGGCGTTCGCGACCGCCGTCGAACGGTGGCCCGCCGACGGCGTGCCACCCAACCCGGGCGCGTGGCTGACCACCACGGCCAACCGCAAGGCCATCGACCGGATCCGGCGCGAGAGCAGGCGCGGCGACAAACAGAAGGAGGCCCAGATGTTGTACGACGGCGATCCGCCCGAGCCTCCCGGCGCCATCGACGACGACCGGCTCCGGCTGATCTTCACCTGCTGTCACCCGGCGCTGGCCATGGAGACCCGCGTGGCGCTGACGCTGCGCCTGGTCGGCGGCCTGACCGTCGCCGAGATCGCCCGCGCCTTCCTGGTGCAGGAGACCGCCATGGGGCAGCGGATCACCCGGGCGAAGGCCAAGATCAAGGCGGCTCGCATCCCTTACCGGGTGCCGTCCGCGGAGGATCTCCCGGCGCGCGTCTCCGGCGTGCTCGCCGTGCTCTTCCTCGTCTTCAACGAGGGTTACCTGGCGACCGGCCCCGATACCGATCCCGTACGTCCCGACCTGACCGGCGAGGCGATCCGGCTCGGCCGCCTGCTCCGCGCCCTCATGCCGCAGGACGGGGAGGTGGCCGGGCTGCTGGCGCTGATGCTGCTCACCGAGGCGCGCCGCACCGCCCGGGTCTCGGCGAGCGGCGAACTGGTCGCCCTCGCCGAGCAGGACCGTGGGGCCTGGGACGCGGCGCTGGTCGCCGAGGGGCACCGGCTGGTGCGCGAGCGCCTGGCCGCGGGGGTGGCTCCGGGTCGCTACCAGATCCTCGCCGCGATCAACGCCGTGCACACCTCCGCCCGGGATGTACGCGACACCGCCTGGTCGCAGGTCGTCGCCCTCTACGACCAGCTCATCCGCCTCGACCCCTCGCCGATCGTGGCACTCAACCGGGCCATCGCGGTCGCCGAGCTCGACGGCCCGGAAGTGGCGCTGGCGACCGTGGACCGCCTCGCGGACAGGCTGGCCGGCTACCACGCCTACCATGCGACGCGCGCCGACCTGCTGCGCCGGCTGGGCCGGGGGCGGGAGTCGCGGGCGGCGTACGACGAAGCCATCGAACTGGCGGGCAACACCGCCGAGATCGCCTACCTGACCCGCCGCCGCGACCAGCTGGGCGTTCAATGAAAGTTTCGGAGACTCAGGAGCGTTTTCCCACGCCGGTGGCGGCTTCTGCCCGCGCTTATTGACAGCGACCGGACGGTTGGGCACCCTACGCAATGTTAACGCTACCATTTTCGGCCGGGCGGGAGGACGGATGCGTCAACGAGGATTACGCAGGGGCTTTGTCGCGTGGATCTTGGCCGTCTGCCTGGTCGGCGTGGCGGTGGCGACCACGGTCACGGCGCATGCCGCCGCGGCCGGTTGTCAGGTCACCTACACCGTGGGCAACCAGTGGGCCGGCGGCTTCGGCGCCAACGTCGCGATCAAGAACCTCGGCGAACCACTCACCGGCTGGACCCTGCGCTGGACCTTCGGCGCCGGCCAGACGATCAGCCAGTCCTGGAACGCCGGCGTGACACAGAGCGGCAGTACGGTGACCGCCGTCAACGCGGGCTGGAACGGCTCCCTGGCCACGAACGGTGGCACCTCGTTCGGATTCAACGGCACCTGGAACAACTCCAGCAATCCCGTGCCGGGCAGCTTCACGCTCAACGGCGTCACCTGCACGGGCAGCGTGGTCCCCACGCCGACCGTGACCCCCACCACCACGCCGACGCCGGGCATCCCGCCCACGGGCACGGTGCGGGTCTACTGGCTCAAGCCGTCGGACGTGGCCTACGACCAGCGGTACCCGGACGGCATAGCCAAGGTCATGCTGGAGGCGCAGCGCTTCTTCAAGCAGCAACTGGGCAGGACGTTCACGTTGAACAACCCGGTCGTCGAGGTCGTCAACGGCGACCAGCCCCGAAGCTGGTATGAGAACACGCCGAACTGCGGCGACAAGTACTGGTGGTCGGTGTGCAACATGCAGGCCGAGCTGCGCCGTAAGTTCGGGCTCGGCGCACCGGACCGCCGCTGGGTCAACGTGGGCGAGATCAGCGCCGAAGGCGAGGGCGCCGGCGGTGGCGGCGGCAACGGGTGGGTGATCCTCAGCGGCCACGACGCCGACGGCGCCGCGGGCATCAACGGCCCGATGAACCGCTGGTACGGCGGCATGGTGCACGAACTGGGGCACGCGTTCGGGCTGCCCGACTCCACCTCCACCGACGGCACCTGCATGTCGGCGTCCTTCTACAGCTATCCGAACTGCACCTTCAGCCAGGCGCAGAAGAACGGCATGCTCAACGGCCCCTACGGCAGCTTCCTGTCCTGAGTGGTCTCGGGCGGTGCGACGCGCACCGCCCGATCCCGTTCAGGAGGCGTGACCGATGGCCCCTGAACGTTCGACCAGCTTCTGCGCGGTGTCTGAGCCCTCGAAGCGGGTCTTGGTCGTCTGGTACGGGTCCACGTTGTCCTTGGTCACGAACAGCAGACCAGTGTTGGTCTCGGAGGGGAAGAGCAGGCCGCCGGACAGTTTGTACAGGTAGAGGTAGAGCACCGGCAGGAAGCCCTGCAGGTAGGGCTGCTG